>SVTJ01000021.1 GCA_015063845.1 Oscillospiraceae bacterium | reverse complement strand
ATCTTGAAGTACCGTACCGCTTCCTTGTCTGCGGTAACTACACCGCATTTTACAAGGTCGATGGGGACGAGGTTCACATCATCCGTGTACTCTACGGAAGACGGAACTTTATGCAAATTCTTTTTGGGAAATCATACGACGAATGACCCAAGAATCGCTACTTTTCGGAGTGGCGATTCTTTTTGTATAAGGCTATGCCGATGAGCAGAAAATATGCTTGTCGAGGACGTCGCCCCCTACAAAAAATAAAAACGAATCCGTTTAGGGTAGCGAGTAATAATAGCATGCTGGCAGGCAAATCTAAAACGCACTTGTGCACAGCCAGTATTATTAGGGCTATGCCCGAAACTGAAATACCCCCCGTTATACGGGGGGATATTTATTATTCTGCCAATACAAGTCGGAATTTATATTTTCAAGAACAAATTTGCTTTACAAAAGTGTATTTATGTGGTAAAATTGTCTTGTAAGCATTGTTTTACAAAAGGGGAAAAATATGAACGAGTATCGATTTAAAAATGAAGGAATGGATATCGAGATAGAGCGTATGGATCTTCCGTATCCTTGGGTGAACTATCTCACAAACACCAATCTCTCCGCTATGATATCACAGGCGGGCGGCGGATTTTTGTGGTATAAGTCTCCCGTAAAGCTGCGTATAACAAGATACAGATATCACACAGCACCCGCGGATGCCCCGGGCTTTTTCATATACATCAAGGAGGAGGACGGCAGTATCTGGTGCCCCACCTTTCAGCCGTTCCGCGATAAGGGCACGCAGAGACACGCAACTCACCGCCCCGGTGAAACTCTCTTTTATGCAAAGCACGGCGACACAGAGGCACGTCTTTCTTTCTTTATCCCACCCGATATAGACACTCTTATCTGGGAGCTGTCGCTCACCAATGCGAGCGGAGCGGAGAAGCACTATGAGGTCTATGCCTACACCGAGCTTGCTCAGTTCGATTGGAGCCTTGAACAAAGCCTCGGCTACTATTGGCAGCATATGCTTCGTACCACCTACGATAAGGACGAACAGGTGCTATTCTATATGTTCAATTTTGTCAAAGACCCCTTCTATCACGAGCACGCTCCGCTTGTATATTTTGCATCTGATCTGCCTGTAAAGAGCTATTGCGGAGACAGAGACGCATTTCTCGGAAGCTATCGCAGCGAGGCAGAGCCTGTGGCACTTGAAGCGGATATGCTCGGAAATGAGGAGATATGGTCGGGCAACCCCTGCGCTGTGCTCCAAACAGAGATAAGCTGCCAGAGCGGTGAGACCCAAACGGCACACTTCTATCTCGGTACATCCGAGGGTGCGCTCGTTGACTATAATAAGGCAAGAGAAGAGGCTCTTTCGACCGTCAAGGATCTGCGCCGCGACGGCTTTGTTGCAGAGCAGAGAGCAATAATGAGAGCAAGGTACGACGCGCACTTCTCCCACTACGTATGCGATATTCCCAATAAGGATATTCAAAGACAGATAAACATATGGGGACCGCTCAATGCGTTCCAATTCTCTCTCTTCCACCAGACACCTCAGCCGTCAGCACCAGGTATCAGAGCGATAGGCGCGAGAGATAAATTCCAAGCGCTTATGCCAATATCCTATCGCAACGTTGAGGCGGCGAAGAGCGGACTTCTATTTATGCTGACGGTGCAGTACGAGAACGGCTGTATAAGACACGATATAAACGGATATATGCACGAATTCTCAAAGCCCGGTAAATACCGCAGAGAGATAACCAAGAGCGACGATCACCTTTGGGGACACTTCCTTGCGTATGCTATCGCGGCGGAGAGTAATACCGATTTTCTTGACGAACAGATACCCTTTAAGGATCTTGAGGGAAATACCACCTCTTACACGGCAAGTGTTTGGGAGCATCTTATGAGAGCGGTTGAGTACACGCAAAACAACCTCGGTATGCACGGACTTCCTCTTATGCTTGACGGAGATTGGAACGACATAATCTGTCGCTTTTCGGAAAAAGGGCAGGGCGAGTCGGTATTTGCCGCAGAGCAGTATGTGGCGGTGCTCGTTAAGATGATAGAGCTTGCAAAGCATACGGGCAGAGAGACGGACGCAGAGCGTATGCAGAGCTACCTTTGCGCTCAAAGAGAAAACATAGAAAAATACGCGTGGAACGGCAAGTGGTATTACCGTTGCTTTGATCACAAGGGTAAGCCTATCGGAAGTGATGACGATCCATTTGGTAAAATATGGCTCAATCCACAGACGTGGGCGATAATATCGGAGACCGGAAGCAAGGAAAGGCACGTTGCGGCATACGATGCTGTTTCCGCAAGACTTGACACGGGCTGTGGACTTCAATTGCTCTCACCCGGATTTGCAACGTATCCCGACGATATGGATCCTTTCAGTCCGTATAACCCGGGAACGGGAGAGAACGGCGCGATATTCTGCCACGCGCATACGTGGTCGATAATCGCAGAGGCAAAGCTTGGACGGGCGGAGAGAGCGTGGAAGTACTACACGGATCTTTTGCCTTTCGTGCTTAACGAAAGACTTGGCACAGAGGTATATCAGTCCGATCCGTACGGCTGGGTAAGTAATATAGTCGGTCCTGAAAACAAAAAGCACGGTTGGGGCAACGTTATTCGGTTTACGGGAACGACCGCGTGGATGAACATTGCGGCAACGCAGTATCTGCTCGGTGTCCGCACGACGCTTGAGGGACTTAAGCTTGATCCCTGTATCCCCTCGGATTGGGAAAGCTACACAGTAACGAGAGATTATCTCGGCTGCCGCGTAAATATACGCTTCCTTAATTCCGAGCACATGAGCCACGGAGTTAAGAGCATTGAGGTGGACGGAGCTACGTACACGCACAACGTTCTCCCAAGATCGCTCTTTGAAGGCAAAAAGAATATAAGTATAACCGTCAATATGGGTTGACGGCATAGCGCACCGCAAAACTTTGCGGTGCGTTCGTTTGATTTTTCAAAATGAGAAATATGGAGAGTTGCTTTATTTTTTGCTTCTGATTTAAAATTCGTAATAACATTTCTGCTCAATACTTTGTTTTGTTCCGTAAAAATAAGCAATAATTAATACTTCGGTATAAATCACTTTGTTTTGCAAATAATATTATCACCAACTATTTGCAAACAAGGAGATTTTATATAAATGAAAGCCACAGGAATAGTAAGAAGAATAGATGATCTTGGCAGAGTTGTAATACCAAAGGAAATAAGAAGAACCATGCGTATTCGCGAGGGCGACCCGCTGGAGATATATACCGACAGAGAGGGAGAGGTCATTTTCAAAAAATATTCTCCTATCGGAGAGTTATCCTCGTTTGCCTCGCAGTATGCCGAAACACTTTACAAGACCTGCAATCTGTCGGTCATCATCAGTGACCGAGACGCGGTCATTGCAAGCGCGGGTGTGTCCAAAAAAGAGTATTCGGACAAAAACCTTTCCGAGGAAGCTGAAAAGATCATCGAGGGAAGGGGATTTTATTCTTGGAGAGAGGGAGCTGACAAGCTTCCCGTGATATCTGAGTCTACAAGCCATTTTATCAAATGCGCTATGCCTATCATAAGCGAGGGCGACGTTATCGGTTGTGTAGCGTCTGTTGGCGACAGCTCAGCGACCGCGCCGTATTCGAGAGATAACGGTGTTCAGGACGCTGAAGCCAAGCTTATTCAGGCAGCCGCAGGCTTCCTCGGACGACATACCGAGGCGTGAGAACAAATAAATCAAACGCATAAAAAACGACCAAAAGGGCAGAGCTTAAGGCGCTGTCCTTTTTTATTGACAAGCACACAGCTTCGTGGTATAATCAATTTAAAGATTTTGATGGGAGACGGATACCTATGCTTGAAAATATAAATGAGTACGTTATAGTTTACGGAGAGGCGGAAAATGCCGAGTTGAATGCCGTTCTTGCACAGAGATTTGCCGATGCGCTCGGACTTGTCTGCTTGTCCGATGCCTCTGCCGAGGCACGGTGCGAGATACTTATTGGTGCTACTTGCCGAAAGGAAAGCAAGGATGCGATATCTGCGCTTGACCTTATGGAATATACCCTTGAGATCGCAAATGGAAAGCTTATCGTTGCGGGTGCGGGACTTTTTTCGACCGAGCTTGCGGTTGACGAGGCTATAAGCTTTTTTGCCGAAAACGGTAATCTTGCCACACTACCTCTTGGAAAGAGGGACGTTCGCCCGACGTTTGCGGAGTGCGATGGCGACTACCGCATAATGGAATACAACGTACTCGTTGAGTATCCGGGTTGGGGCTGCGAAAAGGTGCACAATCCCGAGGTCGAGGTGCGCAAGGAGATAATTGCAGCCATGATCCGTGCCGCCGCTCCTGATGCTATCGTGCTTTGTGAGATGTTTGAAAACTGGAGCGAGCAGCTGCCGTCTCTTCTTTCACCTAAATACGGATGTGTTGCGTGGAAGAGAACAGAGGACGAATACAGCAACCGCACACCTATTATGTACAATACCGAGCGGTTTGAGCTTTTAGAGGGTGGGTATGAAAATATTGCCATTCTCAAGACGAAAAACCGAAGAGTGGTGACGTATGCCGTGCTTCGCGAGAGGCAGACGGGCGAGAAGCTTATTGTGTTCGGAACGCACTTTGAGTCCATACTTAAGGATCACACTCCCGCAGAGAACGAGGAGGCGAGAATGGCGCAGGTGGCGCTTTTGAAGGCTGTTGTTGACGGTGTGCTCTCCCGTCACGAGGGAGCAGTTGCCATCACGGGTGACTTCAATACGGGCCCGAGAAAGCCCGACCACAGAGCATACGACACGCTGCTCGCAACGCTTTGTGACTACGAGAATTCGGTTGGCAAGGATCCAATAGTTAGCCTTGACCAGATGTTTATAGGGAAAAATGCCGAGATAGTAAGCTCGCTTATCGACACCTCGCGTTGGGTGCCGTTTGCGTCAGACCACAAGCCTGTTATATGTGATATAAGAGTTAAGGAATGATTGACAAATATACGCGAATATGATATAATCGTACTGACTATGGGGTTAGGCTTAGGAGAAAAAATTATGAAAAGATTATTAGCTGTTTTACTTGTTCTTTGCTGCTTTTTGCCGTGCTTTGCGGCTTGTAATGATAACGGGGGTGCTGCTGACGGCGGTACTGCTGACGGCACAAGCACTGATAATACGCCCGAAACAGAGGAATTAAAGCTGGAGGACGTTAAGATAGACGGAGCTCTCAGCGATTACGTTATCGTGTACGGCAACAACGAAACTGCCGATCTTAACAAGGGACTTGCGGAGAAGCTTCGTGACGTTATCAAGACAAACTGCGGAGTAACGCTCAGCATCGTGATGGATAACACAGTTCCCACAGATAAGGAGATACTCGTTGGAAAGACCTCAAGACAGGAGAGCAAGATTTTCTTTGAGGGAGAGACGGCTCTTGAACTTATGGAATGCGTTATTGGTACGGTAGGCAGTAAGGTGGTCGTAACAGGCGCAATGCTTTTCTCCACCGAGGAAGCAATTCTTTTGGTTGAAAAATACGCAAAGGAAAACGCCAAGATAGACGGTATGGCGGCAGTAGAGAAGAATCTGCACTCGGGCTTTACAGCGAGCAAGGGCGAATACCGCTTTATGGAATATAATGTTCTTGTCGAATACCCCGGCTGGGGAGTTGAGAAGGTGAGAAATCCTGAGGTAGAGGTACGAAAAGAGGTTGTTGCCTCTATGATACTCGGCTTCTCGCCCGACGTTGTCGTGCTTTGCGAGATGTTTGAGAATTGGAGCCGTCAGCTTCCAGCACTTGTGGACGACGAATACACCTGCGTTCAATGGTCTCGCTCGGCTACTGTATCCAACAGAACTCCTATTCTTTACAAGACCGAGAGATTTGATCTGCTTGAGAGCGGATATACTGATATTGCCGTAGTGCAGAGCGAAAATTACAGAGTAGTGACCTTTGCTGTGCTTCAGGATAAGCAGAGCAATGAAAAGCTCGTTGTATTCGGCACTCATTTTGAATCCACAAACGAGACCGACAGACTTGCGCAGGTGCCTAAGCTCAAGGCGGCAATGGATGCTGTAACAGCGAGACATAGCGGTGCGACGGTCGTGCTTATGGGCGACTTCAATACGGCAGAATATAAGACCGACAACCGTGCTTACGCGGCGCTTGAGAGCACGCTCACAAGCCTTAAAAATCCCGTAAAGAGTCATACGTTTGCAAGTATAGATCAGGTGTTCGTGAGTAAGACGGCGACGGTCAACAAAACGCATATCGAGCCTAACAAATATGCGCCTCTCGCATCCGACCATAAGCCTGTCATAGTTGATATAACAACAAAATAAAATTTACTTGGGGGGTAGATCTATGAGACTTGTCAAAAGCAGTTATAAAATACATACGGGTAGCTTTGGCAGGAGTGTGAGATTTGCCCTTCTTTCCGATCTGCACAGTAAAGAGGGAAGAAAGATAGACGGTATTATCAAGCTCGTGGCTGAAGCGCGCCCGGATTATATACTTATGCCGGGGGATATATTTGAGAGACTTGACGGCACGTTGCAGAGTGATAAGGAGAGCGGCTATGAGCTTATCCGCCGCTCGCGCGAGATAGCCCCCGTGATCTATTCGATAGGAAATCACGAAAACGGCGGTATACGCTCTTGGGATAAGCTGAAATGGAATAAGATAAAATGTATTCCAAAGTATTACGCGCCCGCAGACGTTGAAAAAATAGAGGGTAGCGGTGCGGTGATAGTTGACGACGGATACGTTGTCATCGACGGTATAGCGTTTGGCGGCGTTGCGTCGGGACTTATCAATATTTCAAGAGGCCCTCTGCTTGATTGGATAGACGGATTTTGCGCGCTCGATATGCCCAAGGTGCTTTTGTGTCACCATCCCGAGTATTATCCCGAATATCTTAAGGGCAGAGATATCGACCTAATTGTCAGCGGTCACGCGCACGGCGGACAGTGGAGAGTGTTTGGAAGGGGCGTGTTTGCACCCGGGCAGGGGTTGTTCCCGAAATATACCGAAGGTGTTCACGACGGAAAGCTGGTAGTCTCACGAGGTCTGAAGCCGTCGGGAGTAATACCGAGATTTTTCAATCCCCCCGAGGTGGTTATAATTGATGTTGAATAATAAAAAGGCTAAGCTTTATCAGGCTTAGCCTTTTTGCTTGATACGAAAGACCTTCAAATTGGGATTTATCGGTGTGTTTTGTTACGGGTCGTCGAGGACGTCGACCCCTACAATATAAGGGAAGATATATAGCATTAATATTATTCGTTTTGCGCCGTTGTGCGGTGGAAAATGCGCATTTTAATTTGCGATAATTTATATTGGGAGCTGTAGGGGTCGACGTCCTCGACGACCCGTTTTACAATGATTTATATTGGGCGCTGTAGGGGTCGACCGATGTTTTCGCAGAAAACTCGATACGAAGTTGTCCCCGACGACCCGTTCGTTACACATATCTAACTATTCGACAAATCCTAATTTTCAATCATTATATTAAAAAATCGAATTGCGGAGGTTATCTTTTATTTTTTTGCTTTTGTATATAACTCGGTAAAATGCGGAACAATTAATTTAGCGTTTAATTTATGAAAAGGAGCAAATAAATATGACAAAAAGAATGATCACCCTTATATGTGTACTGTGCCTTTGTCTTACTTGCTTTGTCGGTTGCGGCAGAAACAAGGACAAAGCGGACGTGCACGTTTTTTATTATACGTACAGCGATACGTATATATCCACCGTTCGCGCGGCTCTTGACAAGCAGCTCTCCGATGCGGGTATATCCTACCAGGATCATGACAGTAACAACAACCAGACAACTCAAACGGAGCAGGTGCAGACCGCTATAACAAAGGGAGCAAAAATGATAGTCGTTAATATCGTAACGACAGGCTCTGACGACGCCGCAAGCGGTATCGTTACACTCGCAAGAGATGCGGGTATCCCCGTTTTGTTTTTTAACAGAGAGGTGTCCGATACGGTGGTAAACAGCTATGACAAGTGTGCGTTTATAGGCACGGATGCAAAGGAAGCGGGATATCTTCAGGGAGATATGGTCGGCGACTACGTTGTAAAGAACTACGATAAGATAGACCTCAATAAGGACGGCAAGATATCCTACGTTATGTTTATGGGTGAAAAGGGAAATAACGAGGCTATTTACAGAACACAGTATTCCCTTGAAAACGCCAATAAAAAGCTGGTCGCGGCAGGCTTGCCCGAGCTTACGTTTTACGACAAGGCGAACACCGATAAGTATTTGCTTGACAGAGAAGGAAAGTGGTCGGCTCAGGCGGCAAACGAATATATGAATACCATACTTGCGTCGTACAATCCGCAGAATAAGAATATGGTCGAGCTTGTAATATGCAATAACGACGGAATGGCAGAGGGAGCGGTGTCCGCTCTCAATGCTGCGGGCTATAACACGGGCGCACAGGGCGTTATAAACGTTCCCGTATTCGGTGTTGACGCGACAAGCTCTGCCGTGTCTCTTATAAGCGCGGGCAAGATGGCGGGAACTATCAAGCAGGACGCGGAAGGTATGGCAAAGGCAATAAAGATGTCGGTGGATAACGGACTTGGCGGCAGAGCGCTGTTTGACGGAATGAGCGACTATCATATCGATGACAGCGTCGCAAAGCTCCGCATAGCATACGCAGTATATCTCGGAGAAGAAAAATAAGCACTTTTTTGGATAGACCCATTTTTGGGTCTATCCAAAGCATAAAAAGCAAAGGAATTATTTGTATGCAGGATATTTTACTTGAAATGAAAAACATATGCAAGGAGTTTCCGAGCGTCAAGGCGCTGGATAACGTCTCTCTTAAAGTGCGTCGAGGCACGGTGCACGCGCTCATGGGCGAGAACGGAGCGGGGAAGTCCACGCTTATGAAATGCCTTTTCGGCATATACGGCGCAGACAGCGGAGAAATATTTCTTGACGGAAAGAGAGTGCACTTCAAAAATCCCGCCGAAGCGCTGTCAAGCGGAGTGGCGATGGTGCATCAGGAGCTAAATCAAGCGCTCAAACGTAGCGTTATGGACAATATCTGGCTGGGCAGATATCCAACATCTCTGGGCATATTTACTCTTGAGGGGAAAATGTACGACGATACGGTACGCATATTTGAGGAGCTGGATATCAAGGTCGACCCGAGAGAGATAATGAGCAGAATGCCCGTGTCCGAGAGGCAGATGGTGGAGATAGCAAAGGCAGTGTCGTATGATGCTAAGGTCATAGTTCTTGACGAGCCGACATCGTCTCTTAACGAGCGAGAGGTGGAGCACTTGTTCCGTATCATAAATAAGCTTCGAGACAACGGCTGCGGAATTATATATATATCGCACAAAATGGAGGAGATATTGCGCATTTCCGACGACGTTACCGTAATGCGTGACGGCAAGCATATCGTGACAGAGCGCGCGAGCGAGCTGAGTATGGATAAGATAATCAAGCTTATGGTCGGTAGAGAGCTGACCGAACGCTTTCCGCCAAAGACCAATAAGATAGGCGACGTAGCTCTTAAGGTCGAGGGACTGAGCGCGAAATACTGCCCCGTGAGGGACGTATCCTTTGAGGTCAGACGGGGCGAGATAGTAGGTGTTGCGGGACTTGGCGGTGCAGGCAGAACGGAGCTTTTAGAAACTATATTCGGACTGCTGACAAAAAGTTCGGGTAGTATAACTCTTAACGGCAAGCCGACCCCGAACAAAACGCCCCGAGAGGCTGTGGCGAACGGCTACGCGCTTCTCACGGAGGAAAGGCGCGCGACGGGAATATTCGGCATACTTGACATAACCGAAAACACAGTTATATCAAATCTATCGCGTTACCGCTTTGCGGGTGTGTTGCTGAGCGACAAAAAAATGGGCAAGGATACCGACTGGTCGATAAGAGCGATGAGGATAAAAACGCCGGGCAAAAAGACCAAGATACGCACGCTATCGGGCGGAAATCAGCAAAAGGTCATACTTGGGCGGTGGCTGCTCACCGAGCCCGAGGTTCTGCTGCTCGACGAGCCGACAAGAGGTATCGACGTTGGTGCGAAATATGAGATATACCAGCTTATAATAGACCTCGCGAGCAAGGGAAAGGCTGTTATGATGGTGTCGAGCGAGATGCCGGAGCTGCTCGGAGTTTGCGACAGGATACTTGTGATGTCGGGAGGAAGACTTGCGGGAGAGGTAGTACCGAGCAAGACTGACGGCGACGTTCAAGAGAAAATTATGAGCCTTGCGGCAAAATACGTTTAGGCTTTTGAAAGGACTTGTGATATGAGTGAAAGATTTAATCTCAAAAAACGATTTATAGATATGAAGGAGCTATCTCCTACGGAGAAAAAGAGTGCAATCAAAAACTTCTTTATAGACAATCTTCTTTATATCCTTTTGGTGGCGGCGATAGTGGGTATCGCTATTTATGACCCGAGATTTTTGTCACTGTCTTCAATAATCAATATAATCTCTCTTTCCGCGGCAAATCTGCCTATCGCGCTTGGTATAGCGGGGTGCATAATACTGACGGGAACAGACCTCTCGGCAGGACGTATAGTCGGACTTACCGCCTGCATCGCCGCCTCACTTTTGCAGGCGAGCGGATATGCGGGAAAAATGTTTCCGTCGCTTCAGCCGCTGCCGCTTATAGTTGTGTTTTTGGCAGTTATCGCCATAGGTGCGCTTGTTGGCTTTGTAAACGGCTTTTGTACGGCAAAATTCAATCTGCATCCGTTTATCGTAACTCTTGCGACACAGCTTATAACCTACGGAGTTCTGCTCATGTATTTGATGCAGGGAACAAATAACGGTCAGTCTATATCGGGGCTTGATAGCAAATATACAGATTTTATAACGGGAAGTCTTTTCAGGATAGGTAACGTGTCTATACCGAAATACGTGCTTTATGCTGTTATCATCACGGTGATAATGTGGTTTGTGTGGAACAAGACGGCGTTCGGTAAAAATATGTTTGCGGTCGGCTCAAATGCCGAGGCGGCAAACGTCTCGGGAGTGAACGTCACAAGAACGATAGTTCTCGTTTTTGTGCTTGCGGGTGTGATGTACGGCATAACGGGCTTTATTGAGGCGGCAAGAATAGGCTCGAACAGTGCGTCGACGGGACTGAATTATGAGCTTGACGCCATAGCGGCGTGTGTTATCGGCGGCGTGTCGTTTGTGGGCGGTATTGGAAAGATACGCGGTGTAATAATGGGCGTTGTGCTTCTTCGCATAATTTTTGTCGGACTTACCTTTCTCGGTATCGACTCCAATATGCAGTACGTTATCAAAGGTCTTATAATCCTTGTCGCTTGCGCAATAGATATGAGAAAATATCTCGTAAAAAAATAACCCTAAAGAGCTGACGTTCGTCAGCTCTTTTTGCTTGCAAATTAGGATTTGTCGTGGAGTTCGCACAGCGCCCATAAGCCTCCCTCCGAGAGGGAGGGGGACCACGAAGTGGTGGAAGGAGCCGGCGTGCATACGGAGGTAAGATATAACGCTATTGTACACGCGCTCTCCCTCAGTCTCGCATTCGCTCGACAGCTCCCTCCGCAGGGAGCCTTTGTTACAATGCGATGCCATTTGTGCACTTTCAAATTAGGATTTATAGATGTGTTCGCACAGGCTTGCGAGTGTCCCCCACTCTAAGAACTTTAACACAAAGAAATTATTATTTTTTTAATTGGGCTGAAAAACTCATTGTAGTGCAGAACGTTCAAATACCCATAAAACTCGTCGGTACGTAGGGTCCGACGAGTTTTTACCTC
>SVTJ01000012.1 GCA_015063845.1 Oscillospiraceae bacterium | reverse complement strand
GAAAAAACATGACACCCGAAGAAAAGCATCTGTGGTATGATTTTTTAAAAAGATTGCCCTATAACATCAGGCGCCAGCATAATATTGAAAACTATATCGTTGATTTTTACATAGCGGAAAAGAAGATTGTAATTGAGGTAGATGGCAGACAGCACCTATTGCCCGAGCACAAAGAAGCAGACAAACAAAGAGATGCGGTCTTATCTTCTTGGGGGATAACTGTTTTACGATATTCTAACGATAGTATACGAAACAATTTCAACACTATTACAGCGGATATATTGAAGCATCTTGGTTTGGATTATAGCGATCTTAAGCCTGTGAGATAACACCTCATCCACCACTTCGTGGTCCCCCTTCTCCCACTGGAGAAGGCTTATTGTAATCCGCTCTCCTGTCTATAAAAATAAAGTTCCCACAAACCGTTTGATTGGTCTGTGGGAATTTTACGTTATGGTGATTTCTCCGATAAGAACATCACGCTTTTTGGTCTGCCCTTTTGTTTTGCTGTTATTTATGCATTAGCCTTTTTGATCTTTTCAGCTATGTTACCGGGAACTGTATCGTAACCGTTGACCGCATACTCAAAGCTTCCTCTTCCCTGTGTCATTGCACGCAAGGAGATGGGATAGTCAACTATCTCAGCCTTAGGCACGATAGCGTGTACTACTGTGTAGCCCTTCTTATTCTCAGCGGGATCCATTCCCATGACCGCGCCACGTCTCTTATTGAGGTCACCCATTACGTCACCCACGATTCCGTCGGGAACTGTGATGTCAAGGTCGCCAACGGGCTCGAGAATTACGGGAGCTGCCTGCTCAAGGCACTTCTTATACGCGATATTAGCCGCCGTCTTGAAGGATATTTCATCGGAGTCAACGTCGTGATAAGAGCCGTCGTAGAGGTCAGCAGCAAGTCCTACGAGAGGATAGCCTGCAACACCCTTTGCCATAGAATCCTGAAGTCCCTTTTCAACTGCGGGATAGAAGTTCTTCGGAACTGTTCCGCCTACTACGGATACCGTGAATTCAAGTCCCTCGCTCTCAGCGGGAGCAAAGCGGATCTTAACGTGTCCGTACTGACCCGAACCGCCGTTCTGCTTCTTATGCTTACCTTCAACGTCTACTCTCTTTGTGATCTTTTCACGGTAAGCTATCTTGGGATCTTCAAACTTAACGCTTACGCCAAATCTGTTCTTGAGCTTAGCGGAAAGAACTGCAAGGTGCATCTCTCCAAGTCCTGCTACGAGCATCTGCTTGGTCTCTGCGTTGTTCTCATACTTAAGTGTGAGATCTTCCTCTATCATCTTAACGATACTCTGCGAGATCTTGCCCTCGTCCTTTGCAGTCTCGGGGATCATTGCCTTTGTATAGTAAGAAGTGGGATATGTGATAGGAGCGAACTTCATCTCCTTATTCCACGTAAGCGTATCGTTTGTATTCGTGCCCGTAAGCTTCGCTACCATACCGATATCACCGCACGCAAGCTCATCGACTTCAGTCTGCTTCTTGCCGTTCATTACGTAGATATGAGCAAGCTTTTCGCTGTCACCCGTTGTGTTATTCTTCATAAGGATATCGCGCTTTACAGTACCGTTCATTACCTTGAAGAAGGACATCTTTCCTACGAAAGGATCGGCAACTGTCTTGAATATAAAGAGCGCGGGCTCTCCCTCGGGAGTTATCTCTGTCTCTGCGCCGTCAGCGAGAAGCTCGTTCTTCTTAGCGGTATGTCTCGGGAAGGACTCTGTTATCTTATCGAGCATCGTCCATACGCCCCAAAGCTTTGTTGCGGCTCCGCAGAATACGGGAACTATATCACCGTGAATGATACCCTCGTGAACAGCATTGATAGCTTCCATATGGGTTATCTCCTCACCGTCGAAGTACTTCATCATAAGGTCCTCGTCGGTGCTCGCAACTGCTTCCATAAGCATATCGCGGTACTTCACTACTGCTTCCTTGGATTCCTCGGGAATTATCTCAACGCTGTGGCGTCCGTTATCGTCAAATACGTGTGCGGACTCGTCGATAAGGTCGATACAACCCTTTACAACGCCGTCCTTTACCATAGGAATGGTGATAGGACAGATGTGCTTACCGAAGGTTACGTGCAGATCGTCAAGAACTCTTGCAAAACGCGCGTCGTTATCGTCAAACTTATTGATAAAGAATGCTCTGGGAAGTCCTGCTGCGTTTGCGTAGTCCCACGCAAGCTCTGTTCCGACCTCTATACCTGCCTTACCGTCAACAACGATAACGGCACTGTCCGCAACGCGGAGAGCCTGGTGTACCTCGCCTACGAAATCAAGATATCCTGGAGTATCAAGAACGTTTATCTTGGTATCCTTCCAAGTCATATTCATAAGAGAAGCGGAAAGCGAAAATCCGCGCTTTGTCTCTTCTGCGTCAAAGTCCGATACTGTATTTCCGTCTGCTACCTTTCCAAGACGGTCAGTTGTTCCCGTTATATAGAGCATTGCCTCAACAAGAGAAGTCTTTCCGCTTCCTCCGTGTCCGAGCAACGCAACGTTTCTGATCTTTTTGGTTTCTACAATAGCCATTGGTGTTTCCTCCTTCTCCGTCTTTCAGACGGAACAAAAAATTATATATTCGGGACATGTTATCACTTTACCAGCCCAAAACGTTATATCTCATTATACTATATTTACCAACTTTTTTCAAGGGCTTTATTGTATTTTTTTAATGGTGAATATAGAAATTGTTTTTGATTTTTTGGTGATTTTGCCCAAAGTTGCTATAAAAAGCAAAATACCGTGAGCTGTCCACAAGCTCACGGTATTTTATAGCTTATCTCGCATGGAGCGGCTACGCCGCTCCATGCTCTGAAAATTCTATTTTTTAGTTATTAGCGTTCTTCATCTCTTCGAAGCACGCGCTGCAATATACGGGTCTGTCGTTAGAGGGCTGGAATATAACCTTTGCCTCTCCACCACACTTAGCGCATACCGTTGTAAAGTACTCACGGGGAGCTCTGCCGGCATTCTTCTTAGCGTCGCGGCAAGCCTTGCAGCTCTTAGGCTTGTTCATAAAGCCCTTTTCCTTATAGAATCTCTGCTCTCCTGCTGTGAATACGAATTCGTTTCCGCACTCCTTACATACAAGAGTTTCGTCAACAAACTCCTCGGTGTCAACGCCGACTTTTACTTCTTCGTTCATCTTGGTTTTACCTCGCTTTGTAGTTATGAATTGTTTTTTCACTCCGTCAGCTATGGACTGCTCTGCGGAGCGCATTTATCTGATTCGGTTTCCCGCATCATTCAATTAATTATTGGAGCTCTTCTCTTAGCTTCTTTCTTATCCTGTATATCGCGTTATTTACCGAACGCTCGTCGCGCCCGACGATATTTCCTATATCTTTTGCCGTTTTTCCCGACATATATAGTTGCCATATACGGTATTCATAGTCGGATAAAACACTCTTTATTTTTGAATAAAGCGCTTTTAAATTCTCTTGCTCCAACACCTTCAATGACGGGTCCGTAGAATCGTGCACAAACAATTCCTCGTCAGATGTCCCTGAAAGTCTTTCGTATTGTCTTTTCTTTAATACTCTAAGCTGCGATATCAATGCGTTTGATATGCATATCTTCGCAAATAATCCAAATTCAACCTCGTGCTGCTCCATATTGTACGACAATATGGCATTATAGAACACGAGCGTCGCTTCCTGCTTGAAATCGTCTCTATACAGACTGTATTGCTCTTCGCCAAGCACCCTTGCGACTGACGCTTCTATAAGCGGAGTATATCTCTGTAAAAGCTCTTCGAACGCTCCGTCGTTCCCGTCTCTCACCATAGCGATAAGATCAAGTACTCCGCGGTCTTTAAATTTTTCGTTCATTTTTCCTCCGCTCTAAAACGTAAATTATTATTCCACTATTTCATTATACCATAAAAATATATAATGTCAAGGGCGTTTTTAAAAAAACTTTTGTAAAAAATTGACGAAAAATTGCGCATTTGGCGATATGTAACATAACGCACGTTGCTTTTTTGTCAACATTTCACACACAAATCGTTAACAATTTAACACTCGGTATTTTTTACGTAAACAAATAGTTGACATTTCCCGACAAAAGCGCCAAAACTCCCTTATAAAGTGCCTCGGGACGCTCATAAAAGTTGTCTTTCATACGCTGTGCTCTCTCCAAGCTGTCCACAACGATCATCTGAGAGAACAGGCATTTGCCGTTTTCACTAAAAGTCGTATCTATGCGGTAATTTTTGTCATCTATCTCTGTAATGTCAAACTTGATACTTACTCCGCGCTTTTTAAAATCAAGATAACGCAGTGCCGCGCAAAGGGATTTATCGAGAATACTCGATATGATATCGCTCTTAAGCTCGCTTGCGACTATCTCTCCCTTTTGCGTTACGGTGTACTTCTCTTCTCCGTCCTCCTCGACCTTCTTTATAAGGTCGGCATCGAGAAGTTGATTGAAGCCCTCCGCAAAATCAAGAAACATCACGTAATCCGTCTGCATAACGATATCGTTTACTGTGACGTAATCCAAGGGATAATTGATATTTTTCATAAGGTAAAGGATAAATATCTTTACGTTATTCATGCTTCCTATGGCTGAGCTCATATGACCTCCTACTTCAGAAAAAATGTGCTACCACATAATTTTATCATATTTTTTATTTTTTTTCAATATTTATTTGCATTTTGCGAAAAAATATGGTATTATATATATATCTCTATTTTGAAAGGCTGAAAACTTATGATAAACATAGCTTTGCTCGGCTTCGGTGTCGTTGGTAGCGGTACTGCCGAGGTGTTGACGGAAAACAAATCTATTATTGAAAAGCGACTTGGCTGTGAGTACAACATCAAGTACATTCTTGATCTCCGTGATTTTCCCGACAGTCCGTTCGCTGACTGCATAGTTCACGATATAAATACCATTCTTGAGGACAAGGAAGTCAGCATAGTTGCCGAGATGATGGGCGGCTCTCACCCTGCATACGACTTCACAAAGGCTTGCCTTATGGCGGGCAAGAGCGTGGTCACCTCAAACAAAGAGGTGGTCTCCACCTTCGGTGTTGAGCTTTGCGCTCTCGCACGTAAGAACGGTGTGAGATACTTATTTGAGGCAAGTGTTGGCGGCGGCATTCCGATAATCCGTCCTCTTATCAACGACCTTTCCTCCAACAAGGTAAACCGCATCAGCGGTATCCTCAACGGAACTACAAACTATATCCTCACTTCTATGCGCGACAAGGGCGTATCCTTTGCCGATGCTCTCGCTACCGCGCAGAAGCTCGGCTATGCAGAGGCAAATCCCTCCGCTGACGTGGACGGTATAGATGCCGCAAGAAAGACTGTTATTCTCGCCGCTCTCGCGTCCGGCAAGCTCGTAGACCCCAAAACGATATACACCGAGGGTATCACCAAGATAACTCTTGACGAGGTCGCTCTCGCCGCAACGCTTGGATATACGATAAAGCTCATTGGACACACAGAGGTCACCGAGGACGGACTTGTTGCTCTTGTTTCTCCCAGAATGGTTCCCTCCACCAATCCCCTTTGCCGCATAGACGACGTATTCAACGGAGTGCTGGTCAACGCAAATATGGTGGGTGAGGTAATGTTCTACGGTCCGGGCGCGGGCAAGCTCCCAACCGCCAGCGCTGTGGTTGCCGACATCATTGATATAATCGCCAACCGCGATTCTGAGCCCAAGCCTATCGTTTGGGAGCAGGCGACAGCGGCAGACGTTTGCGACTTCTCCGCTTATTCCTGCAAGAGAATGCTTATATTCAGCGGCAATTCTCTTCCCGAGTGTGCGCCCGAGGGTACGTTTGGCAAAACAGACAAGCTTTGCGCTGTCGTCACCGACAATACTTTGAGCGAGGCAGACGTTGACGCGCTCACCTCTGAGCTTGGCGATAAGCTTGTAAGTATTTACAGAGTACTTTAATTGAAAAAAGCTTATAAGAGCTGTTCACCAAAGTGAACAGCTCTTATTTTAATTATCAAATTAGGATCTGTCAGCATCCTTCAATATGACGTAAGGGCCGCTGGATAAGCGACCCTTTGTTTTCACTATTCGTATTACATTCAACCGTTCTTGGTTTTCTTGTTTCTAAACTCCGATATCATATCATGCTTTATCTGCCAAAGCTTCTCGGAAAGGTCTACGTAGTAGTTATGGGGATTTGTAAATCTGCGTACCTCGTCCCACATTCCCTCTATCTCCTCACGGCAATGCGCGCGTATCTCTTCTATCGTGGGAAGCTCGTATACCTGAACTCCGTTCTTGAATATCGGAACGAGCAGCTCGGTCGCCGTGAAGTTCTCAAGCGTCTTTCTCTTCCATGTATGCTGGGGGTCGAATATCTCGAGCGGCTTTGTATCGTCTACGGTCTCATCGTAAACGCAGAGCAGGTCTGCCTCAGCCTTACCCGTGTCTCTTCCGCGAAGTCTATATACCTTCTTGAAATGAGGAGTTGTTATCTTGCCTACATTCTCGCTTATCTTTATCTTGGGCTTAACTGTTCCGTCGGCATTCTCAATAGCGCATACCTTATAAACACCACCGAAAACGGGGTCGCTCTTTGCGGTGATAAGTCTCTCGCCAACACCGAACGCGTCCACCTCAGCACCCTGGCGGATAAGCTCACGAATAATGTATTCGTCAAGAGAGTTGGAAACGACTATACGGCACTCTGTAAGTCCCGCTTCGTCAAGCATCTTGCGTATCTTCTTGGTAAGATACGTGATATCTCCCGAATCGAGACGCACCGCGCACTTGGTAATTCCCATTTCCTTGAATACGCGTATAGCGTTGGGCACTCCGCTGTCGATAACATTAAACGTATCAATAAGTAGCGTGGGGTTGTTGGGGTATATCTCGCAGTATGTCTTGAATGCTTCATACTCGCTGTCAAACATCTGCACCCAGGAGTGCGCCATAGTACCGCCTGCGGGAACTCCGTACGCTTCGTCTGCGATAGCGCAAGCCGTGGAGTTTACTCCGCCTATATACGCTGCTCTCGCTCCGAGTATTGCAGCGTCAGCTCCTTGCGCGCGGCGTGAGCCGAACTCGCTGACAGCTCTTCCCTTTGCCGCTCTCGTTATTCTCGCCGCCTTGGTGGCTATGAGAGACTGGTGATTTATCATCATAAGAATATAGGTCTCGATAAACTGTGCCTCGATAACGGGAGCGCGGACGGTCATAAGCGGCTCGCTCGGGAACACGACCG
Source organism: Oscillospiraceae bacterium (assembly GCA_015063845.1). GTDB lineage: Bacteria > Bacillota > Clostridia > Oscillospirales > CAG-272 > HGM12713. The sequence continues at coordinate 68,515 of SVTJ01000012.1, read as the reverse complement.
TTCCCTCGGGTATAGCCCATATGTCACCCGTAAACTTAAAGTCCTTAAGATACGTCAAAAACTCCTCGGAGAAGCAGTTCTTGCCTCTGAGGTATTCAATATCCTCATCGTCAAAGCGAAGGTCGTTTATATACTCAACTATCTGCTCAAGACCTGCCGCGATAGCAAAACCGCCACCGTCGGGATTGTCACGGTAGAACACGTCAAAGTAAACTATCTTGTCCTTCATTCCGCTGTTAAAATAACCGTTGCTCATCGTAAGCTCGTAATAGTCGCAGAGCATTGTGAGATTTCTTTTAAAGTCCTTCATTTTTTTGCCTCCGTTTTGAAGTTTTAAAAAAAGTTTTTGAATAAGTATTGTAATTTAGCGAATAAAAATGTATAATATCCTTATAATGTTATTCATTTGAAAGGATAACCGCATTATGAAACACGGATTTGTTAATGTCGCGACCGCGTCGCCAAAGATATGCGTTGCCGATTGCAACAGTAATATTTCACAGATCATCAAGCTTGCAAAAGAGGCAGAGGCTCGCGGTGTTCGCATCGTCGTATTTCCCGAGCTGTGCGTTACGGGTGCGTCCTGTGGCGACCTGTTCTTTTCGGACACGCTGCTTGATGCCGCTAAGAATGCTGTTTGCAGCTTTGTTGAAAGCACAAAGGGCTCCGATACTATTATTATAATAGGATTTCCCCTCGTTGTCAATGATAAACTTTATAATTGTGCCGCAATTTGTCAAGACGGACGTATTCTCGGTGTTGTTCCGAAGAGTGTTTTGAACAACAATGATACGCGTTATTTCTCCGTCCCCTCAAACGAGGTGCTTAAATTAAGGATCGGTGAGCACGAAACGTGCTTTGGTGTAAAGCAGATATTTGCCTGCTCCACGCTTCCCGCTCTTAAGATAGGCATTGAGGTCGGTGATGAAGCATTCGCGCCCATATCCCCGGCTACCTATTGTGCATTGGCGGGTGCTACGGTTATAGTTAATCCGTTTGCAGGCTTTGATATCGTTGGCGCGGACGAGCGCCGCGAGCAATTGTTCGGTGCTTTCTCCGCAAAGTGCATTTGCGCTTATATTCACGCCGCTACACGCTTTGGCGAGAGCACGACCGACGGTGTATACGGTGGAAATTCGCTGATATACGAGAATGGAACGCTGCTTGAAAACAGCTCTCATCCTTTATGGGACAACGGAATCTGCATCTCCACGATAGACCTCGGTATAATATCGCACGATCGCCGTATGGCAACCAATTTTGCAAGCGTGGGAAGCAACTATACCGTTACAGACTTTGAGCTTGATATCACCGAAACAAAGCTCGATCGCAAATTTTCGTGTGATCCCTTCATTTTCGTAAAAAAAGACCCCCACCATTCCAACGGACGCGAAGAGAAGATACTTTCGATACAGGCGAGAGGTCTTGCGCAGCGCATTGTCAAAGCGCACGCAAAGACCTGCGTTATAGGTATATCCGGCGGACTTGACAGCACACTTGCTGTACTTGTTGCCGCGAGGGCGTGTGATATGCTCGACAAGCCGAGAACGGATATTATAGGCGTGACCATGCCCTGCTTTGGCACTACGGCGCGCACAAGATCAAACGCTGAGCTTCTCTGCTCCGCGCTTGGCACAACTCTTTTGACAGTAGACATAGGTGATGCCGTAAAGCAGCATTTTGCGGATATCGGTCACGACGAGAACGATCACAACGTAGTCTATGAGAACGCCCAGGCACGTGAGCGCACTCAGGTCATTATGGATATAGCAAACAAGGAAAACGGTCTTGTTATCGGTACGGGCGACCTCTCAGAGCTTTGCCTTGGATGGGCGACCTACAACGGAGATCATATGTCCATGTACAGCGTAAACGGCGGTGTTCCCAAGACACTTATCAGAGGTATCGTAAAGTATTGTGCCGACACCGCAAGTGACGGAGAGCTTGCAAGTGTTCTGAGAGATATTCTTGATACTCCCGTCAGCCCCGAGCTTTTGCCCGCCGACGAAGACGGCAACATTGCTCAAAAGACAGAGGACCTTGTCGGCCCTTACGAGATACACGATTTTTACATCTATTATACCCTTCGCTACGGCTTCTCCCCCGACAAGCTTTACCGTATGGCAAAGTACGCGCTTGGCAACAAATACAGCGACGATGAGCTTAAGAAGTGGCTGAAGAACTTTGCAAAGCGTTTCTTCGCTCAGCAGTTCAAGCGTTCCTGTCTGCCCGACGGACCGAAGGTCGGAACGATTGGAGTTTCACCAAGAGGAGACCTCTCGATGCCCAGCGACGCGTCAAGCGCGGAGTGGTTGAGAATTATCGACTCGCTTTAATATTCGATTTAAAATACGGTATATCTCGAAAGAGGTATACCGTATTAACAATTTATGTAGCAGCCTGTCGTGGGACAAATTTGTACTCTAACAATCCTTATACCGTAGGGCGGCTCCCCTCACAAAAGCAAAACAGGACAGAGAAAGTAAAACATTCTCTGCCCTGTTTTATTTATTCATCTTTCTTTTTTCTTATCGCAAGAGTGCAAAGACCTGTCAACGCTATGACGGTCAGCGCGCCGCCCGACAAGCTCGAGCCGCAGCCTTTGTCATCCGCCTTTTCGTCATCCTCACCCTCGGTATTCGCTACCGCCCAGGTGGTCAGCTGCTTAGGCATTACCTTTTGCGTCTTGGTCTCGCCGCAATCTATACACGTATAAGTTCTTATTCCCTCTTGCGTGTCCGTCGCGGGAGTGGTCATTACTCCGTCATCCCAATTATGAGCCGAGCTCGTCTTCGCTCCGCAGTCGCAAATGCCGTTATGCGTATCCGCGTCGTGTCTCTCATAGTGAGACCAAACGTGGGTATCAAGAGTTGCCACAGCCTCGGTCTTGGTGTGTCCGCAGTCCTCGCAGGTAAAAAGCTTTTCGCCCATTTCAAAGTGCGTGGGGGCTTTTGTCTGCACGCCTTTATCCCATCTATGCGCTACCTTAACGCTGTATCCGCACTCGCACGCCGCCGTATGACTTTCGGCATCGCTTGAGGTATATATGCTGTAAGTATGCGCGCTTATCTTATTGAGCTCCTTTGTTTTGGTCTGCCCGCACTCATCGCATGTCAAAAGCTTTTCACCCTTCTCAAAGTGCGTGGGAGTTTTTGTCTCTACTCCGTTATTCCAAGTGTGCTCCGCATTCTCGTCCTTGAAGCCGCAGAAGCAGGTCACAGTATGCGTTTCCGCTCCGTTGGTCTCGCATTCTACCCAATAATGACCTATATTTCTCGTAGCGTTCGTCAGATACGTGTTCTGACCGTTAATGGTTATTGCGTTCCACTCAGACTGAGTTCCGCAAAAATACACTGTTTGAATAGCGGTACAATTGCTAAAAGCGCAGTATCCTATGCTCTTCAGAGTATTTGGCAGGCACACCTCTTTGAGTGCGGTGCATCGCTGAAAAGCATATAGTCCTATGCTCTCAAGACCCACGGGTAAAATGACTGTCTCAAGGCTTTTGCAGAAATAAAATGCATCATCGTCTATTGATTGAATATTCGGTCCGAAGGTCACGCTCTCAAGTGAAGTGCACTCTCCAAACAAATAAATCGATACAGTTGTTAAAGGATCGGGCAGGTCTACGCTCTTAAGGCTACTACAGCCATAAAATGCCCTTGAGTCTATTGTCTTCACGTTTTTTCCAAAGGTTACGCTTTCAAGCGCGGTACAGGCATTAAACGCGTCACTTGAGATAGTCTCCACACTGTCGGGTATAACTATACTCTTAAGTTGCGAGCAACGCGCAAAGGAATTTGAGCCTATTCTTTCCAAATTCTTTCCAAAGGTCACGCTCTCAAGAGCCGAACAGTTTTGGAACGCATAGTGGGGTAAGGCCTTCAAGCTGTCGGGCAATGTGATGCTTTTAAGCGCCGCGCAACCCGCAAACGCATATCCGCCCATCTCCACAAGTCCCTTACCAAACGTTACGCTCTCAATCAAATAGCAGCTACCAAACGCTTGCTGGTTGATCTTGGTAACACTATCGGGAATGGTTATACTCTTAAGAGCGGTACATCCATTGAAAGCATACTCGCCTATTTCCTCAAGATTTTTTCCAAAGGTCACGCTCTCCAGAGACTTAAGTCCTTGAAAAGTATATGCGGGCAGGATCTTCATAGTATCGGAAATCACGGCCGTTTTTATATTATCGCAATATCTGAACGCGTAGGAAGAAATGCTTTGAAGTCCGCCTCCGAGAGTAAGGCTCTCAAGCGCGGTACAGCTATCAAAAGCATAGTTGTTTATAGTTGTTACACTGTCGGGTATTACTATGCTCTTAAGGCTCGAGCAATATCTGAAGGTATTGTTGTATATGACCTTTATCCCGCTTCCAATGCTGACACTCTCGAGCGATGTGCATCTATAAAACGCATTGCTTGATAAGGTCGTTACGTTGTCAGGTATAGTAACGCTCTTAAGGCTTGAGCAATAAGAGAAGGCGTTAGTGCCGATCGAAGTAAGCCCGCTTCCAAGACTAACGCTCTCAAGCGCCGTACATTGGTTAAATACACTGCTCGACAAGCTTGTTACGTTATCGGGTATAGTTATACTCTTAAGCGCATAGCAATATCTGAAAGCATACGTATTTATTGAGGTGACGCCGCTTCCGATAGTGACACTTTCGATGTTTGTACAGCTGTCAAAAGCATACGATCCTATGCTTTTGACATTATCACCTATCGTGACCTTTTTTATATAGCTTGAATAGCTTTTCCACTGGCTTGACGAGCCCGAAAGGCTTCCCATATCTCCCGAGCCCGAGATAACAAGCTCGCCCGTATTTTGGTTAAGCGTCCAGGAAAGAGTGCCGTACGTGCCGCTGACGGTAGTTGCCGCAACGCCCGAAAAAGTCGCGAACGACAAAAGTATTCCTACTGTCAATAAAAGGATCAACGCCTTTTTCATATTCATTTGCCCTCTCCCCCTTTCGTAAAAATACAAGTCGGTTTATATGTGATTCCAGACCGTTGTCTTTGCTTCGATGCAGGCGTCGATGACCAGCACTATTGAGAGCGCCATCAGCTCGTCGCTGTCAAAGGATATCCTTATCTCCTGACCCTCTCCTTGCTTTGATACGGTCGCTATAACTCTTCTTCCGTTTTCTATCGTGTATTCGTCCTCAAAGTTTCCGCGAACTCTCCAATCAAGCTCAGTGACCTTGTACTCGTTCTTGAAAAGAAACTGTCTTTCGACCTCAGCCACCGTATGGCTTCCCATATTTATCGTGTATCTCGGCAGAACGGACGTCATTTTCTGAGATATAAATATCTTTTCGTTGCCGAACAGGTCGTAAAGATGGAGCTTCTTTCCCCAGCTTTGTATCTCGCCCTCGACGTAGTACATTTTATTGTCATTCGCGTCGTACACGTAAAACTTATCGTCCCACGAAAAATGCTTTTGCTTTAAATACAGGTTCATCTTTTCCCCCGACGTTTTTATTGCGCGCTATCAGCTTTTTCTTTGATGAGCGCGTCTACACTTTCACAAAATACATTATACTCTTCTTTTGCGTTTTTGTCAACATTAAAAATATATCCCACGTCGTTTTTGACCACGTAAAAGCTATCCTCTCCAAGGTATATCGCATAGGTGTCTTTCCCGTCCTCGAAGCGCATACAGGTGTCCCAAAAGCCCGCGCTTGAGGTAAGTGTATTATGAAAGCTTGCGCCGTCCGTGAGCGACAGTATCTTATCTGCCATCTGCTTTGCAGCGTCACCCGTGAGCACCACCTCGGCTGTGGTGGGCAATATGCTGTCGTTATATGCGGGGTCGGATATCACCACCGCGTCGCTCCCCTTAATTCCCTTTCGGGTCTTTGAGAGAGCGGACTTACCCGCTATCATATCGCCGCATATCAGCACGAACAACAAAACCGCCACAACGCATACGCACACTAACGCCGTGATAATAAGCGCTTTGTTATTGCTCTTGTTCTCTTTCTTCATCTGTCTCCTCCTTTTGCCGCTCGCAACGCGTTGAGCACTGCAAGCACAGCCGCTCCGACGTCGGCGACTATGGCAAGCTCTATCGGCACGTCTACCTTGAGGTACGCAAGGATAACGCCCACAAGCAGCACTCCCACCTTTATACCCAAAGAGAGCGCTATGTTCGAGGTCGCCACACGGGCGGTGTGTCTTGCTATGCGTATTGCCGTGCATATCTTTTCGGGGTTATCGTCCATGAGAACGACGTCCGCACTCTCTACCGTCAGTGCAGAGCCGCAGCCGCCCATTGCAATACCTACGTCCGCCGCAGCTATTGTAGCGGAGTCGTTAAGTCCGTCGCCGCAAAAGGCAACGCTCTTTCCTCTCTCCTTTTCTGCCGCTATACTTTCGAATACCGACAGCTTTTCGTCGGGAGCGAGATTTGAATAGTATTCATCTATCCCCGCTTCGACACAGGTGTCTCTTACAGAGTGCTCGGCATCTCCGCTTATAACGGCTATCCTCTCTACTCCAAGAGCTCTCAGCTGCTTTACCGTGTCCTCAACTCCGCTCTTAAGGCGAGAAGAAAACTCAAGCTTTCCGAGAAGCTTATTATCAAGCGCTCCGTATATGACCGTGGTCTCGCTGTCAGCAACGTCTATTCCGTTTTCTCGCATAAGTCTTGCATTTCCATACAGCGCGCGCTTTCCGTCAGCCTTGCATACCACGCCTCTGCCGCTGATTATGCTGACGTCCTCAATTCTTATATCGCTATCGCACTCGACACTGCCGCAAAAGGATATCGCGGCGGCGTGCGGACTGTGTGTGAGCACGGCGTATGAAAGCGCGGTAAACTTCTCCTTATCCACTCCGTCCTCGACACTCGCTCCGTCATAGCAGAGTCCTGCTTCGGTTATAGTTCCCGTTTTATCGAAAGCGACCGCGCTCACGCTCGCCATACTGTCCATTACCTCGCCGCCACGGAAGATGATACCCTTTTTAGCGGCATTTCCAAGACCTGCAAAATAGGTCAGCGGAACTGAGAGGACAAGTGAGCACGGACAGGATACGACCAGCACCATGATCGCTGCTCTGAGCCACTCGGCTACGTTCTTTGTGATAAGCGCGCCCAGCGCGAAAATAACTGCGGAGACGCAAAACGCGATAGGTGTGAACACCGCCGCAAAGCGCGCTATCCTCTTTTCGGCGTGCGACTTTTTCTTGCTCGCATCTCGCACAGCCTCGGTAAGTCTATACACCACGGAATTGTGATATTCGCTCGCAACACGCATCTCTACCGAGCCCTCGAAAAGCAAAGCGCCCGACGGGCATTCTACTCCCTCGTAAAGCTCCAACGGCTTTGCCTCACCCGTGACGGACGAGGTGTCCGCACTTCCGCCACCACTGAGCACAACGCCGTCAAGCGGCACTCTCTCGCCTGCGCGGACGAGAATAACGTCGCCTACGTGTACGTCATCGGGCTCAACGCTCTCTACCTTGCCGTCAACGCAAAGATTTGCGTGCTCGGGAGTGACTTCGACAAGCTCGGAAATGCTCTTTTTGGAGCGTGAATACGCACGTGATGAAATGGTCTCGCCCAAGGAATAAAGATACATCACCGCCGCCGCGTCGGCATACTCACCTATGGCAAACGCGCCTACCGTAGCAACGCACATTAGCGTAAACTCTGTAAATATCTTTTTTCTCTTGAAGCCCGAAAGCATTCCCTTTATGACCTCAAAACCGAACAGTATATATCCGACTATCGCCGCCAAAAGCGGGATGTAAAAAGGAATAAACGAGAGAAATCCCACTATCACGGGGATAGCGCCGAGAGTATATTTCAGAACGGTCCTTGAACGGCTCTCGCCGTCCTCGTGCTCGTGGTCGTGAGAGCAGCCACAGCCGCAACCACAGCTGTCGTGCTCGTGATGATGCTCGTGCTTGTGTTCGTGAGAGCAGCCACAGCCGCAACCACAGCTGTCGTGCTCGTGATGATGCTCGTGTTCGTGCTTATGCTCACAAGAGCAGGGCGTTTGCTCTTCGCAATTCGTATGTTTGTCTTTCATATCTTTCCCTCCTCTCCAAGGTGCAGAAGCGCCATATCCAGCATAAGACGAACGTGCTCATCGGAAATAGAATAAACTATGCTTTTTCCGTTTCTCTTAACGCGCACAAGGTCCGCTTTTCGCAGTATGGCGAGCTGATGCGAGGTCGCCGATTGGCTCATTCCTACCCTCTCGGATATGTGCATAACGCACATACTGCCCCCCAAAAGCTCAACGAGTATCTTTAGTCTTGTTTTGTCCGACATGACCTTGAAAAATTCGCTCATTTTATCAAGCGGTACGTCTCCCAATACGTATTTACTTCCCTTTACTGCCGACATAATATATCTCCATTTCATATGAAAGTTCATTCATATGAATATGTTATCATATCACTTATATTTTTGTCAACTATTTTTTATAGATTTGTCATTTGTTTACAGCGCGTTCAAAATTTCGGTATATAATGTTATCTATAAAGATATTAACATCGGGAGCAGTTATGAAAAATACGTCTGTTCGCGCGCGTGCCGTCTTTGGTATCTGCGCCTTAGCAATAACTTTTATTTTGATAATAGCAAGGGTTCTCTGCAACCTTTTCACGCTTGATAATTTCACGGGATATTATACGGGATTGGGGGCGTTTGCTTCTCTTTACCTTCCGCTGATATTCGTAGCTGTCGCGGCGGTGATGTGCTTTGTGCCCCGCTTTGGCATCACTCAGGAGCCTATGCAAAACACAAGAGCCGTTAAAATGGCTGCATTGATACCTGCGGCGGGCTTTGCGCTTTACGCATTCAAGTGCGTTGAGTTCTATATGTTCTATCACGTGCTCTCCACGCTCCAGCTGCTCTCATTTGTGGCGTCGGTCTTTGCTTTGGTGTTCTTTGCGTTTCTCGCGTTTGGCAAAAAGCTTGACACTCCATTGTATCTTATCTGCGGTATTGCGGTTATCTTCTGGGCGATATGCGTCATTGCTCTTTCCTATTTCGACCTCTATCTCCCAATGAATGCTCCCGTAAAATTGATAAACGAGCTCGCGTGTCTCGCTCTTATGCTGCTTGTTCTTTCGGAGATACGCGCGACCTTTGACACAAAGAGACGTCAGCTTCAGATGTTCTCGGTGACTACCGCGCTCATCGTGCTCGGAGTTGCGTCAGTGCCTAACGTGATAAGCTATCTTTTCGATGAGCTTCCCTATGCATACGACCTTATTTTTATGGATATCGTGTTGCTTTGCGCTTTTGTGTTCGCTGTTGTGAGATTTATAGGGCTTTGCTTCTCAAACGCTGCGCAAAAAAGTGATGAACAGGCAAAAAGCGAATAAAAATTTCTGAAAACCGTGCCCTTTGGTGCCATTCGGTGCCACTTGTGACACGCAAAAAAATGCACAAAAACATCAAAGGAGGCAATTATGAGCGCCAACGACAGAATTCAGTGGTTTCATAAAATGGTGGCGGAAAAGTGCTACCCCAACGCGTCCAACATAGCAGATAAATTCGGGATATCGCAAAGACAGGCTCAGCGCGACATAGAATATATGAGAGTTTCTCTCAACGCGCCGCTCACGTATTCGGCTTCCAAAAAGGGATATTTTTACAAGAGAAGCTTTTATCTGCCGTCAATGCTGAGCAATGAAAATCAATCCGATTACAATACGGTTTTGGCGGGATTACGCCATTTTACGGAGAATTCGGCGGAGGTGTCGGTCGTGCAGATGCAGCTTCCCTACACCGCTGTGCTCGAGATAACCGACAAGATAACCGTTATGAATCTGCGTAGCTTTATCGTGGGCGAGGAGCGTCATCACAGATATCGCTGTGAGTTTCCGAGCATAGAGCTCTTCCTCGGCATCATAATGTCGACGGGCGCGCAGATACGTATAGTCTCCCCGGATTGGCTCAGAGAGAAGCTTATCGAATTCGCAAAACAGATACTTAAAAGCAATGAATAAATACAAAAATGCCGAGAAGCAACACGCTTTTCGGCATTTTTACTAATGACACACAGTGCCAAAAACCGATCGGTTGCGAAAGAAACCGAAAAAACCCTATAATGATAATGATAATAATAATGAGAATAATATTGATATTGATAATGATAATGAGCAGCTCTCCGCTGCGCTTGTTTTACCACCGCACATAAAAAGCAAATAGATAAATGGCTTTTTGCGACTTAAATAAAATTTTCAAAAACACTTGAAAAAATAGGGTTTTTGAGTTATACTATATAGGATTGATATAAATTTAACTTTTTGGAGGTCAAAAATGGCTGAAACTTTAAAAAAGCTTACTAAGTTTGATGGTGTTCAGGGTCCTGTTCTCACCATCGTTATGGACGGTGTCGGTCTTGCTCCCGATACAGTCTCAAATGCCGTAGCAAGCGCGTATACCCCCACACTCGATATGCTTATGGAGAAGTATCCTATGGTCTCTCTTAAGGCTCACGGTACGGCGGTAGGTCTTCCCTCCGACGACGATATGGGTAACTCCGAGGTAGGTCATAACGCTCTCGGCGCAGGTCAGGTATTCGCTCAGGGCGCAAAGCTGGTATCCCAGTCTATCGAGAGCGGCAAGATGTTCGCATCCGAGTCCTGGAAGGCAATTATTGAAAACGTAAAGACAAGCGGCGGTGCTCTCCACTTCCTCGGTCTTTTCTCCGACGGTAACGTTCACTCTCACATCGACCACCTCAAGGCTATGATCGTAGAGGCTAAGGCTGAGGGTGTCAAGAAGGTCAGAGTTCACACGCTTATAGACGGTCGTGACGTTGGCGAGACAAGCGCGCTCGACTACGTGCTTCCCTTCGAAAGCTTCATTTCTGAGCTTCGCGACGCTGATTTTGATATCATGATCGCTTCGGGCGGCGGACGTATGAAGATAACCATGGACAGATACGAGGCTGACTGGTCTATGGTCGAGAGAGGTTGGCAGACACACGTTCTCGGCGAGGGCAGACAGTTCGCCTCCGCTGAAGAGGCTATCAACACCTACCGCGACGAGTACAAGGTCATCGACCAGGATCTTCCTCCCTTCGTTATCGCAAAGGACGGCAAGCCCGTAGGTACGGTCGAAGACGGCGACAGCGTAATATTCTACAACTTCAGAGGTGACCGCTCTATCGAGATATCCAAGGCGTTCGACGCTCCCGCAGGAGAGTTCGACAAGTTCGACAGAGTTCGCGTTCCCGCAGTTGTTTACGCTGGTATGCTCGAGTACGACGGCGACCTCCACATCCCCAACAGATACCTCGTTTCTCCCCCCGAGATAACAAACACCATGAGTGAGTATCTCACTCTCACAGGCGTTACTCAGCTCGCTATCTCCGAGACACAGAAGTACGGTCACGTAACCTATTTCTGGAACGGAAACCGTTCGGGCAAGTTCTCCGAGGAGCTTGAGACGTATATCGAGATCCCCTCTGACGTAGTTCCCTTTGAGCAGAGACCTTGGATGAAGTGCGCCGAGATCACCGACAAGCTTATCGAGTGCATCGAGAGCGGTGAGTACAAGTATCTGCGCGTAAACTTCCCCAACGGAGATATGGTCGGTCACACGGGCTCTCTCCTCGCAACACGCTGCTCCATGGAAGCTCTTGACCTTCAGCTTGCGAGAATTCTCGCAGTGCTCGACAAGGTAGGCGGCGTTGCTCTCATCACAGCTGACCACGGAAACGCTGACGAGATGTATGAGATGGACAAGAAGACGGGTATGCCCAAGACTGACAAGAACGGCAAGTACAAGGCTAAGACCAGCCACACGCTCAATCCCGTTCCCTGCATAATCTATGACAATGTAAACGCTGACAAGTACACCGTTAAGGCTGACGAGGGACAGTTCGGACTTTCCAACGTTGCAGCTACCATGGTTAATCTTCTCGGCTACGAAGCACCCGCTATGTGGGACGAGAGTATTATCAAGTTCTAAATAAAATTAATAAAAGCCACCGCTCACGAAAAACGTGAGCGGTGGTATTTTTGTTTGCTTTTTAGTTTAGTCCTCTTTTTTCTTGCGAAGCGTAACGGCAGCTACACAAGCAACTGTTGCCAGTGCGCCAAACGAGCCAACTACCGCCGAGCTACAGCCTTTCTTTACTACGTTTGCTTGATCGTCATCGTCGGTGTTGTTATCAGTCTGTCCTCCACCCGACACATTTCCGCCAGGTGTGCTTTCTTCGCTACCCTTGGCGTATTCAGCGAATTTTGTTTTTCCGCAGTCCAAGCAAGTATAGAGCTTTACACCCTTACTCGTTTCGGTCGCGGGAGTGGTTATCTCACCCTTATCCCACTTGTGATCATGTACTTCGATATCTATATCTCCGGATTCGATCTTACTTAACAATGGGTTATCAAACATCACCTCAATATTAACCTCTTTAAATCCGCATATGATTATCTTATTTATAGCGCTATCTCTGATAGTATCGTTCGATATATACATATTGTCACTACAAACCACCAAGGTCTCAAGAGCTGTACAGTCGCTGAACGCATATTTACCAATCATTACCACGTTGGCGGTAATAACTATCTTTTTAAGACTTACACATTTCCAAAAAGCATAAGTACCTATTATTTCAGTGTTTGATAAGATCACGTTCTTAAGACTCATACATTCGTAAAACGCACTGTCACTGATCGAACGAACTGATTCGGGAACAAATATGCTCTCGATGCTCACACAGCCTTTAAAGACTCCCTTATTGATAGCATTTAATCCCTCGGGCAGGTTTACGGATTTAAGGGATTGACAGTCACAGAATGCATAAATGTCTATATCAATAACATTCTTGGATATATCTACACTCTCAAGATCGCCGCAAGCATAAAAAGCATACTCTTCAATAGTCGTAACACTGTCTGGAAGCACAACGCTTGTGAGACCCGGGCACTCGGAAAACGCGTATGCTCCAACGGTTTTAACGTTCGTTGGCACAGTAAAGCTCTTGTCGGTCTTTCCATGCGGATACATAAGAATTTTTGTTGCGTCCTTGGTATAAAGGATGCCGTCGATAGACTTATATTTTGTGTTAGCTGTTGCTACGTTTATACTGCTAAGGCTATCGCATCCACGGAAGACTGACTTTCCGAGTGTTGTAAGTGATGCAGGCAGGATTATGCTTTTAAGCTTTGTGCAACCCAGGAACGCACTATCGTCTATACTCTCAAGGCCTTCGGGGAGCGTTATGCTTTCAATGCTTCTATCATTCATGAACACAGCTTCACCTATGCTTTGAATTCCGTTGCCAAGGGTAAAGCTCTTGAGCTTGTAGCAATCTTGGAAAGCAAAGTTGCCAATGCTCTTAACGCTGTTTGCTATGCTCACGCTTTCAAGGTTTGTGCAAAGAGCGAATATGTTATTGCCGATTGCCGTAACACCGTCCGCTATAACTATAGACTTTATATCTTCGATAGAGATCTTGTCTATCCAAAGTTTCTTACTGAGAGAAGTATCGCCGGAAATAGTAAGCGTTCCCGTTGTGGTATCGAATTCCCACTCTATAACCGGGGGTTTTGGTGCCGTATAGGTATGCGTTATATTCAATACCGATCCGTTATTGGCTGTACATCCCGTTGTCGTTACACTTCCCTCCAAGAAGGGGTTATCAATTACGGGAATATTCGCGGTAAACGCACAGTTTTCAAGCTTGAGAACTAGGTTGAACGCATCGACAGTTACATTGTAATAGTCCGAGGTTTCATCCTTAACAATTGCCGACTTAGCAATTTTGAAAGCGTAGTTGCCGTCAAGCGTACCTGCTTTGATAGTAAGGTTCTTTACCGTGATCTCACCCGAAGAAACAGTGAGTCCGTTTGATGCGGACGTGAGCTTCTTGCCGTTTCCGTCGATAGTCATCTTCTGACCTCTGTTGAGGATCTCGGTGGGAGTAATGGTGATATCCTTAAGAAGTGTTACTGTGGAATTCTTATCCGCAACACCGTTAACTGCCTGTGCAAATGCGGGAATAGTAACGGTTACGTTAAGAGTTGGGGCGGTATACGTGTAATCACTGATGTAGTAGTTACTGCCATTGGAGTTCTTAACCTTAACAGTGGCATTCGCCGGTGCCGTGGTGGGCTCAAGATAGCTGACCGTCCACTTTGTAACGCCTGTGAACTGCTTACCGTAAAGTGTTACGGTATTATTCATAGAGGTAGTCGTTGCGTACTGGTCGGATGGAACGTGCTGGATAGTGGGGGTCGTTTTGTTTACAACGCTCTTGATATTATCCTCACGGCTGGGCATATTAGAATAGAAGTTACCGCCGTAGATAGACGTATTTATCTTCGTGAGTTCCGCTTCGTTCATCTCCGTGTAAGATCCGGAGACATTACCTATAAGCTGTGTTGAATACTCGTTGCAATCCTCGGTCATAAAGGAATAAAAGTTTCCACCGAATATATTTATAAACCCTACGCAGTTGCGAGTATTCGTGGAGATCCCACTGAGAATTACGAAGTCACGTTGTACACCAAAAGCAGTGGTTCCATCATCCTTAGTAGCCTTTCCTGAAAAACAAGCGAAAGTGCCGTCATAAATGTTAATAATTCCACCCGCGTCACCTCGAATAACGGCACCGTCACTGTTTTGTGTAGGAGTCTTAGTTGTATCGTTATTAGCGTGGTAAGCAGCCTTCTTATCAATAACAGGCTTAATAAATGTACCGTCGTAAACAGTAAGAGAAGCTGTTGCGCTTGTAAGATCAGTAACCTTGTTAGAGTTTTTAACACGCGCAACAAACGAACAGTCCTCACCGACGAACGTACCGCCGTATACGACCATATTTCCACGGTCAACCGCGAGAACTTGACCGCTAACACCGTATGCTTTGTACGTGCCGCCGTTGATATAAACAGTGGAACGTGTACTAGCTGATATTTTGACCGCAATAGAGTTAAGCTGTGCGGAAGACTGCTCTACGCAAAAGTAGTCCTTGTTTGCGGGATCGGTTCCTGCCTTTGTACCACCTGTGTAAACGTTTACGTTATTGAGATGAACCTGAGAGCCGTCCTTAACAACGATACCGCTACCCATAGTTACAAGGGTAAGGTCATTGATCTCAACGTAGTCAGCATCAGTTGTTATAAGGTAGTTAGTGTTGAGACGAACTAAAAAAGGCGAGCTAATTGTGTGTCCGTTGCCGTTAATTACCCACTTAGATGTTATGCCTGTTTCTTCACTGTTCTGAAAAATAAGCGAAAACGTCGTAAAGTCCTTAACGATCTCGACAGTTCCGCCCATGGGAGATTCCAAAAGAACGTCGAGAATGTTGTCAACCGTTACTTCAACACCATTAACTAACGCAACGGTGTCTGCGTCATAGACAGCCGTAGTCTCGGGCTCAGCGGCAGGCGAAGAAACGTCATCTTTTGCGGCAGAAGCCATGACTGTTCCAAAGGGTATCATCATTGCAAGCATTATTGCCGCAATAAGTGCCGATATAATTCTTTTAGCTTTCATTTTTACTGTCCTTTCCGAACACCGCGGGTACGGTATTCAACAACACTACAAAATTATATGATATATTATACCACAACTCTTTAGCGTTGTAAAGCGATTTATAAAAGATATTTTTAAAAATCCACGCTAAAACCCGTTTTTCTTACCGCGGATGCGCCAGAGTATGCGGCGCAACAGCTCTGCGGGAATTACAAGAAGTGAGAGCAAGAGTGTATAAGCAAGCTCGGACGGGGTGAGCGGCATCGTGCGAAGCACGCTTCCGCCAAGATATATGAACGCCGTCTGTACGGCGCACACGCTAAGCATTATCGCAATGAACGCTCGGTTTTTGGTTATTCCCGAAAGATAGCTTATGCGGTCGCTCCTCGAGCTGAAGCAATTAAGCACCGAGGTGAATATAAAGAGTGCGAAAAAGGCGGTCAACAGATATATCTTATCGTGCGAATACCTGAAGTGTGAGGCAACCGTCGGCGAGAGCAGAAAATATAGGCACAGCGCAACTGTAAATCCGCCGAGCACTACTATCTGGTTGACCATATAACGGTTAAGTATGGGCTCGTCGCGCCTCTTGGGCGGCTCTTTCATATAAAGCTTCGACGGCGCTTCGCCCGCAAATGCAAGACCGCCGAGTGTGTCCATGATTATATTTATCCAAAGCATCTGCACGACCGTCACCGGGGCGTCTATTCCGATAAACGGACCTATCATAGATACCGCCACCGCGCAAAAGTTCATAGTCAGCTGGAGCGTTATGAATTTGCGTATGCTCTTGAACACCGTTCTGCCGTACAGCACCGCCTTTACGATAGAGGCAAGGTCGTTATCAAGTATCAGAACGTCGCTCGCGTCCTTGGCAACGTCCGTTCCGCTTCCCATGGAAAAGCCTACGTCCGCAAGCTTTAAGGCGGGGGCGTCGTTTATGCCGTCACCCGTCATTCCGACCACAAGCCCCCTGCTCTGCGCAACTCTTACAAGTCGGCTCTTATCACTTGGCAATGCTCTCGCTACTACCGCAAGGTGAGGGATAAGCAAAGATAGTTCTGTGTCGCTCATTCGCGCAAGAGATGCGCTGTCTATCACATATCGTCTCTCGCCCCCAAGAATACCGCTCTCGCGTGCGATACGCTCTGCCGTGGTCTTTGAGTCACCCGTTATCATAACCACTCCCACACCCGCTCCTCGAAGCTCTGCGACCGATGCGCGCGCCTCTTTTCGCAATGGGTCGCAAAGAGAGACCGCGCACACGAGCGTGAGGGGCGGAATTCTTTTATCGCTTGGCATCTCACTCGCCAAGGCTATCAAAAGAACTCTTTTTCCGTCGGCGCACGTATCTGCCACCGCCTTTGAAAGCTTTGCCTTATACGGTAAAAAGCCTGTCACCTCACCGCTCTCGCTCACGCAGTCGCAAACGTACGGCAAAAGCTTTTCGGGTGCGCCCTTGACAAGCACAAAGCTCCCGTCGTCTGCGTTTATCCGAACCGCCGACATCTTTATAGCGCTGTTAAACGGCAAGCGTTCGGTGACGCTCGCGTGCGTACTTGCCCCATTTACCGAGCGCAAAAGCGCCCTTTCGGTGAAATTGCCGCCGACTGCCTCTTTGTCGGGCGTTAGCGTGGCGGCTGTGTTATGCGTACAGCACAAGGTATACAGCTGTGACACTCTCGCTGTCCTTCTGCAAAGAGCGGGATAGCTATATTTTGACGCTTCGCACGTCATTATGCTATCGACGCTCATTTTACCCTCGGTCAGCGTACCCGTTTTGTCGGTAAATAGGATATTCATACTCCCCGCCGCCTCTATGCCAACCGGCTTACGGACAAGGACATTGTCTCTCACCATTCGTCTTACGTTTGAGGAAAGCACCACCGATATCATAAGCGGCAGTCCCTCGGGAACGGCGACGACGAGTATCGTCAGCCCAAGCATAAAGGCGTGAAGAAGCTCGTGAAGAAGATATTCCACGTCACACAGCTTTGAGAGCGTAAGCTGCCACTCAAATCCGCTGTCTATAACAAAGGAGTTGACGAGATACGCAAGCGCGACCAGTGCCGCCGCCACGTAGCCGAGACGGCTTATCTGCTTTGCGAGCCTTGAGAGTCGGAGCTTGAGTGGGCTTTCTCTTGTATCGGTCTGCACCTCTGCACTTATTTTTCCGAGAAAGCTTGCCTCGCCCACGGCGAATATCTCTATTTGTGCCTCTCCCGAGAGCACGGGACAGCCCCTGAGCACCGTGCCCTTAGCCTCGGGAAGCGGCTTTTTTTCTCCGCTGTCGCACTTCTCCACCTCTCTGTCCTCTCCCGTTATCGCAGATTGGTCGACACTCAGCCTACCCGAAAGCAGATATCCGTCGGCAGGTATCCTCTCGCCCGCGCCGACAAGCACAACGTCACCCACAACGATATCCTCAATGGACACGCGACTTATTCCGCCGTCTCTCCTCACTCGGTACTCCTGTCTCTCGCTCACTGCGCTCAGCTTTTTAAAGGCGTTCTCTCCCCCGCTCTCAGACAGCGCGGAAATAAACGCCGCCAAGAACACCGACACTCCTATGCCGATAGTTTCCGCAAGATCGCCGCCTCTGAACACAAAAACGAGATTTACAGCAAGAGCCACAAGAAGTATGCGGATTATAGGGTCTCCGAGGTTTTCAAAAAAGCGACGCAAAAAGCTCTTTGAGGCATGTGTGAGCAGTACGTTCGCGCCGTGCTTTTCACGCGATGCCGCCACCTCGGCGGAGCTGAGCCCCCTTGCCTGCCTCACTTTTTCTTTCATATCTGTCATTTTTTCCTTTTCCTCCAAATATTTGTATATCAAAATATATGAATAAAAAACGGGGGTAATGATAAAAGCTATGCTCAAATACCTTTTTGGAGGAATTATGTCTCATATAAAAAAACGCCGCGCTCACAGCGCTCTCGGCAAAGCGGCAAGGCTTTTTCTCATAGCGCTCTTTATATCCTTCGGCGGTTGGTGCTTTGAGGTGGTGGGGCGTGCGCTGGTTTACCGTCAGATAGCTGACCGTGGCTTTTTGTCGCTCCCCCTCTGCCCTATATACGGTATAAGCATAGTGCTTATATATCTGCTTGTGGGAGTGCCGTCTCGGCTTTCGGGGCTTATCGGAGGACGCGTGGCAAGGAGCAAGGTGTGGCGTTTTATGGCTGAGAATAAGTACGCACGCATTATCTCATACTTTGCCTTTGTCACATTCGTATCGACCGCTGTCGAGCTACTGACGGGACTGCTGGCAAGGTCGCTTGGCGCGCCTCTCTGGAATTACTCGGAAAGAGCTTTTAATCTGCTCGGCATTATCTGTCTTGGTTACAGTCTCTTATGGGGCGCGCTTATCACTCTTTTTATGTGCTTTTTGTGGGGACCTATCTACCTTCTCGTCTCAAAGCTTCCAAATGATGCCTCCATTGCCCTTTCCGTGTGGGCGGCAATACCCGTGTCGCTGGACTTCTTTATAAACGTCCTCTATCTTCTCGTCACGGGACAAAGGCTTTAAGATGAGTAGTTTTTTCGTGTGAATTCGTTGTCGTACGGACTACCCCCCCGTACGGCGAAAACCGTACGGGTTTTTTAGGGGATCAAATAAATTAGGATCTGTCGGGATGTTTAGTTTGTATTGTAAAACGGGGCGTCGACCCTTACATCATAAAAAAGCATAAAAATACCCACCCAATAAAATGGGTGGGTATAATAATTCGTTTTTATCTCGTCCTTTTCGTATTATACGCCTGCTACGCTTACGTTTTCGAGCAGGACGTCGGGAGAGCCGAACGTGGTAAGCCCTGAGGGCATACCGAATTTTACGTTATCGGACAGCTGTTTAATACTACTCAAAAGCTCAAAAAAGTTACCCGCGACAGTAAAGCCCTTGATTGCCTTTATCTTTTTTCCGTTCTCGACGAGATATCCCGCGCTTTCAAGCGAGAAGTCGCCCGTGACGGCATTCGCTCCAGCGTGAAGTCCTTTGAGCTCTGCAAGATATATACCGTCGCCCATTTTCGCGAGAAGCTCTTCCTCGCTGACCTCTCCGCCCTCTATATAGAACGCAAAGGGCGCGATACCGACTTGATTTGCATAGCTCGAACGTTGACCGTTGGCAGTTGTTTTTACCCCTGCCTTGGCGGCTGTCGAAAGGTCGTAGAGCAAGGTTTTAAGAACACCGTTCTCTATAACGTTTTTCTTATAGGTGGCAACGCCCTCTCCGTCAAAAGAGGTCTGAGCGAAGCTGCCATCAAGACGAGGATCGTCAACGAGGGTCACGCAATCGGCGGCTATCTTCTCTCCCACCTTGCCCGCGAGCAAGGAAAGTCCGAGAAGCGCCTGCTTTCCCGAAAACGCCGACGAATAGGTCGCAAGCAGTGAGCGCATCTGCGCGCCGTCGATGATTATATTATATTTGCCCGACTTTACGTCAGTCGCGCCTATCTTTGAGAGCGCCTTGTCAACAGCTTTCTTCGGAAGCGTATCAACGCCGTCATACCCAATCACAAAATCATACGCCTCTTGCGCCTCATCCGACTGCTTGACAACTGCCTGGGCGAATGCTCCACCGAGCTTTACGGTGTCGGAAAGCTCAAGTCCTTTGGAGTTTATAAGCTCGCGTCTTGTGCTCATGGCAAATACGTTCGACTGAGTTCCGTCAGTCACGGCATCACTCTGCGCGTAGGTCTTGGCCTGAATATCAAGCGCAAGCTCTCTTATTTTTGCCGTCGATGGCATATCAAAGTTAGGCTTTTCGACGGTCTCATATTTGTCAGAGCCCTCGAAAATAAATACGGGGTCGTCGTTCTCGATAACAGAAGCGTTGTCCATCGCTCTCTTAACGAGAGATACAAGCTCCTCTTCTGTGAAAAGCTCGGTTGCCGCGTTGCCCATTCTTCCGTCCACAATGCATCTGAAGCTGACGCCCGAGCCAACTCCGCTTGAGAATGAGCATATCTCGTCCTTAAGCGTTTCCGTGCTTAGTTGCTCGGACTGCGTGAAGAATATCTCATACTCGTCAAGTCCGCGTCTTTGCGCTTCATTTATGAGTGTTTGCTTTACAATACTAAAATCCATATCTCTTCCCTCCTTATCTTCCGCCGACCGTTATCTTGCCGACACGAATAAGAGGCTGACCGACATCTGTCGGTACGTTTCCGCTCGACGAGCCGCACATTCCTTGACCGCAATCAAGGTTTTGTCCGACCATATCTATATCGCGAAGTATCTGCGAGCCCGTTCCTATGAGAGAGGCGCCGCGCACAGGCTCACATATCTTGCCGTTGCGGACTATATATCCCTCTCTTACGGCAAAGTTGAACGCGCCCGTAAGAGGATTTACCGAGCCGCCGCCCATTTCCTTTGCGTAAAGACCGTACTCTATCGAAGCGATAATGTCCTCGTTTTTGTCGGGTCCGTTGTCAATAAAGGTGTTAGTCATACGCGAGGTGGGCTCGTATTCGTAGCCCTGCCTGCGGCTGTTACCAGTCATTGGCATATGAAGTCTGCGCGAACCGAGACGGTCTATCATATAGTTTTTAAGAACACCGTTCTCAATAAGCACGTTTCTCTGCGTGGGATTTCCCTCGTCGTCAATATTCACAGAGCCCCATGCGCCCGCAATAGTTCCGTCGTCTATGGCTGTGACCTTGGGGTTTGCTATGAGTTGACCGAGCTTTCCGCACATCTCCGACATTCCAACCCCTACCTGCGTTGCCTCGAGAGAGTGTCCGCACGCCTCGTGGAATATAACTCCGCCAAAGCCGTTTTCAATAGCAACGGTCATCTGCCCTGCGGGGCAGTAGCCAGCCGAAAGATTTACAAGCGCTTGACGCGACGCGTGGATACCGACCTCGCGAGGATCAAAAAGATCGAACATTTCAAGACCCATTCCGCGTCCCGGTGTGCAAGAGCCCGATTGGTTCTCCCCTCCTGCGCTTGCAACCGAGTTGACTATGAGACGGGTGCGAACGTGTCTGTCTTCCTTGAACAGCCCTTCGCTGTTTGCTACAAGTATACCGTGGTCAACACCGAGAAGTGTTCCCTGCACCTGCGATATTTTTTCGCTGTGCTCCTTTGCCGCAAAGCACGCGCATTTGAGAATGTCAGTCCTTATTCTCATATCCGCGCTCATCGGGTGAATACGCACGGGGTGAATATCGGGCACACGCGTTTTCGTAAGAGACACGCTTATATTGGTCTTCAGCTCACCGAGTATCTCGGCGGCACTCTTGGCACACGCCAAAAGCCCCTCACGAGTGAGGTCGGTGGTGGTTGCGTATACGGTTCTCTCGCCGAGGAACACACGCACGCCAACACCCGAATAGGTGTTGTCAACTATCTTATCTATTTTGCCGTCAACCAAAAAGAGTGAATTGTTTCTCGTGTTTTCGGCATATATTTCAGCAAAGTCTCCGCCCGTGGACATAGCCACGCCGAGCACTTCTTCGAGTATTTTCTGATCTATCATAGTTTTATTTTTTTTGAGGGGAACTTTCTTTCGAGAAAGTTCCCCTCAAGCTCCCTTCAAAGAACTTTAATAGCTTTTACTTGATCTTTCATTTGCCTGCTTTTCTTTTTTCAAAAGCAAACGATAAGTTTGAAGCAAAGAACAAATCAAAGTGTTGTTTTCTTTTGCCTACTTTTCTTTTTTCCAAAAGAAGGCGATGAATTCCAAATCATCGAACAAATCAAAGTGTTGTTTTCTTTTGCCTACTTTTCTTTTTTCAAAAGAAAACGATAAGTTTGAAGCAAAGAACAAACCAAAGTGTTGTTTTCTTTTGCCTACTTTTCTTTTTTCAAAAGAAAAGTAGGTCAGTCTTGGCTACGTTCACCGAGGATAGTTCTGTACTTCTGGTAGAAGCTTTCAAAATAACCGCCGTCAAGCGCCTCGCGTATCTTTCTTGTGAGATTGTTATAGAAATAGAGGTTATGAGCTACCGCAAGACGCATTCCGAGCGACTCCTTCGCCTTGATAAGATGACGAACGTAGGAACGGCTGTAATTACGGCAAGCGGGACAACCGCAGTTCTCGTCAAACGGACGGGGATCGCGGGCGTATTTCTCGTTAAGCAGGTTCATCTTTCCGTGCCACGTGAAAAGATTGCCGTGACGTGCGTTACGGCTGGGCATTACGCAGTCGAAGAAGTCAACGCCCATATGAACCGCCTCAAGTATATTACAAGGCGTTCCGACACCCATAAGATATCTGGGCTTGTTCTTGGGCATATGAGGCTCGACAGCATCTATTATGCGGTACATCTCCTCGGTCTCCTCGCCAACAGCAAGTCCGCCGATCGCGTATCCTGCAAGGTCGAGCTCAGCTATCTGCTGCATATGACCTATACGGAGATCCTCGTAAGTGCCACCCTGATTTATACCGAAAAGCAGCTGATTTTTGTTTATGGTCTCGGGCAAGGAGTTAAGTCTGTCCATCTCGGTCTTGCAGCGAACCAACCAGCGCGCCGTTCTCTCGCAGGAATCCTTGACGTACTTATAAGGCGCGGGATTTTCAACGCACTCGTCAAAAGCCATAGCGATAGTAGACGCGAGATTTGACTGTATCTGCATACTCTCCTCGGGTCCCATAAAAATTCGCTTACCGTCAACGTGAGAGGCAAAGCGAACACCCTCTTCGGTTATTTTACGCAAAGACGACAAAGAAAATACCTGAAATCCACCGCTGTCGGTAAGAATGGGGCGTTCCCAATTCATAAATTTGTGAAGTCCGCCCATTTCGTATATGAGCTTGTCACCCGGACGAATATGAAGGTGATAGGTATTTGACAGCTCGACCTGACAGTCAAGGTCGATAAGCTCTCTTGATGAGACGCCACCCTTGATCGCGGCACAAGTACCGACGTTCATAAACACGGGGGTCTGAATGTCACCGTGTACGGTATGAAGCACGCCACGTCTCGCGCGCCCGTCTGTTGCTAAAATTTCAAACATAGTATTTTCTCTTTCTTGGATTTATATTTTATATCAACGAACAAACCAATTTTGTAAGTTTTCTTTTGCCTACTTTTCTTTTTTCCAAAAGAAGGCGATAACCTTTGAAGCAAAGAACAAACCAAAGTGTTGTTTTCTTTTGCCTACTTTTCTTTTTTCCAAAAGAAGGCGATGAATTCCAAATCATCGAACAAACCAATTGTGTAAGTTTTCTTTTGCCTACTTTTCTTTTTTCCAAAAGAAAAGTAGGTCAGCTTCTCTCAAATTGATAATCGAGATTTTTCTTGGAGAGCTCCATTGCTACGGGGCGGCCGTGTGGGCAGACGGTGATATCGGGTATCTGCATAAGCTTATCCACTATCCACTCCACGTACTCGGGCGGATATTCCCTACCAGCTTTTATCGCTGCCTTACAGGATGCTTGGTAAAGCGCCTTTTCAAACACGTCGGCACGCGTCTTTTCCGCGTCTCCCGTGCTCTTATGAAGTCGGTCGGCTATCTCCGTGAGCATATCCTTTGCCTTATCAAGGTCTATTCCCTCGGGTATCGCCGTGACAAACACGATATATTTTCCCGTCACGTATTCAAATCCGACTGCCTCTATCTCCTCCTTGTAATCCCTTAACATCTGCATCTCAATAGTTGTCATCATATACTCAACGGGCAACGCGAGTATCTGAGATGCGCGCTCGGTCTGCGAATGGAGCGCCGCCTTCAGCTGCTCGAAAAGTATGCGCTCGTGAGCGGCGTGCTTGTCTATGAGAAGAAGCTTGTCTCCTCTTTCTACAATAACGTATGAGTTGAACGCCTCGCCTATTATCCTATATTCAAGGCTTCTCGGCGCTTGATAGGACGTATGCTTATCTTGCGCCGCGCTCTCTTTGGGCGGTTCGAGGTCTATCTTTGTTATTTGTACGTTGGGAGCTTTATTCTTGTCGGGCTCTGCCACGACGTCTTCCGCCTTCGGTGACTCAACCTTTTGAGGCTCTGCCTTAGCTTGCTCCTCAGCACCCTTTTGCTTGGCTCTTTGCTCCTGCTCGCGTATCTTTTGCTCGGCGAGCTTTATTATCTGCTCCTGACGGGGCTTCAACGCCTCCCTCTCCTCCTTGGTGGCGGGAGCGGTCGTATAATTCCTCAAGTACTCTTCCGCGGTTATATGCGCAAATCCGCCTTGCGGACGCTGTGTTCTCGGTGCGCTCTGCGCGCCTGCTCCGTAAAGCTCTGCCGAAAGCTGACGCTTCTTAAGGCTCTCAGCTCTCGTGTCCTCGATAGGTGTAGTCCTATCCGAAACTCTCGCTCCGCCCGCTCTTGTACCGAGCATTATATCGGGTCGTGATGTGTTGCTCTCAAGCGTGTTTCTGACCGCGTAGTATATCGCCTCAAAAACAGGCTTTTCGTTTGAGAACTTGACCTCAAGCTTGGCGGGGTGAACGTTTACGTCTACCGTTGCTGGGTTTATTTCGATAAACAGCACGCAGCACGGGAATTTTTCCGACGCTATGTAGGACGAATACGCCTGCTCTATCGCGGCAAGTGCCGTCTTTGAGCGAACGTATCTTCCGTTGATAAAGAAATTTTGATAATTTCTGTTTGCGCGTACGTTATCGGGTCGTGATATATAGCCGTGAACCTTGATGCCCTCTATCTCGATAGAAGCTTCGAGAAGCTTTGAGGCGAATTCGCGCCCGAACACTGAGTATACCGCGCTCTTAAGCGTTTTATCTCCGATAGTCTCAAGCTTTACGTTGCCGTCTATTATGAGCTTGAAGGCAATATCGGGTCTTGACAGCGCGACCTTTTCCACTATCGCGCTTACAGCCATAGCCTCGGTAACGTCCTTTTTAAGGAACTTTCGCCTTGCGGGAACGTTTGAAAATAGGTTTTCAACTATGACGGTCGTTCCGTCGGTGCAAGCTCTTTCCTGTACACCGACGATATTGCCGCCGTGCGCCTCGAGCATCGCGCCAACAGATGCGTCACGCGTCTTTGTGATAATTCTTATATCCGACACCGAAGCGATAGCCGCGAGAGCCTCACCGCGGAAGCCGAGCGTGATTATTCCGTCAAGGTCCTCAGCGTTTTTTATCTTACTTGTCGCGTGGCGGCGAATGGACACGGGCAGGTCCTCGGGTGTCATACCGCAGCCGTTATCGGAGACACGCATATAGGTAACACCGCCGTTTTGTATCTCAACGGTTATCTTATCCGCTCCCGAATCTATTGCGTTTTCAAGCAGCTCTTTGATAACGGACGAGGGTCTGTCGACCACCTCGCCTGCGGCAATAAGGTTCGCCACGGCAAATGAAAGCACATTTATCTTTCCCATATTGCGTTCTCCTTTCTGAATTTTTTACTTCAATCTCTTCTTAAGGTCAAACAAAAAGCTCATTGCTTCGTACGGTGAGAGCATATTTATGTCTACCGCCTTAAGCTCCTCGATGACCTGGTCGTTTACAAAGTCGTCAAGCGTGATGAGCGTGTCGTCAACAGCACTATCCTCTTTATCGGTCGTCGAGAGTGCCTTCGCCGTCTTTTCTACCGACGCGAGCACCTCTTTTGCTCTCTTGATGACCTCATTAGGAAGTCCTGCAAGCTTTGCGACCTCAATACCGTAGCTGTCGTCGGTCGAGCCGCGTACTATCTTGCGGAGAAACGTGATGCTGTCTCCCCTCTTCTTAGCCGCGATGTTGTAATTGACGATACCGTCCATCTCGTCCTCAAGCACGGTAAGCTCGTGATAGTGCGTCGCGAAAAGCGTTTTAGCTCCTATCTTTCTTCCCGCCGTATATTCAACGATAGCTCTCGCTATGCTCATTCCGTCAAACGTGGACGTGCCTCTGCCCACCTCGTCGTATATGATAAGGCTCTTTTTTGTGGCGTTTCTGAGAATATACGCCACCTCGTTCATCTCCAGCATAAACGTGGACTGACCAGAAGCGAGGTCGTCGGACGCGCCGACACGTGTAAACAGCTTGTCCACAATACCTATCCTTGCCTCTTTCGCGGGCACGAATGAGCCTATCTGCGCCATAAGTGTGATTATCGCCACCTGACGCATATACGTAGATTTACCCGCCATATTAGGTCCTGTGATGAGCATAAGGCGATTTGCGGACGTATCAAGATGCGCGTCATTGGGCACGAAATACGTGTCCTTAACGAACTGCTCAACGACAGGGTGTCTGCCGTCCTTTATATCAATAATATCGCTCGTATCCACCTCGGGGCGGACATAGCTGTTCTTTGCCGCTACCGTCGCAAGGCTGTAATAAGCGTCGAGCTTTGCCATAAGAGCCGCCGCCTTTTGTACTCTGCGGCTGTTATCCGCAACAAAGCCTCTTATCTGACTGAAAAGCTCATATTCAAGTGAGCATACCTTATCGGACGCGCCGAGCACGGTTGCTTCCATTTCCTTGAGCTCCTCGGTTATGTATCGCTCACAGTTTGCGAGCGTTTGCTTTCTTATGTATCTGTCGGGCACTTGGGAGATAAGCGATTTGGTGACCTCTATATAGTAGCCAAACACCTTGTTATACGCTACCTTAAGGGTCTTTATGCCCGTCTTTTCTCTCTCCTCCTCGGCAATTCTTTCCTTCCAGGAGCTGCCGTCCTTCATTATGTCTCTGAGGCTGTCAACGTCTGCGTTATAGCCGTCGGCAATTATACCTCCCTCTCTCACCGAAAAGGGTGGCTCCTCGCATATCGCCGTGTCGATGCTCGAATAGATGTCCTCAAGCGTCTCAAGCTCTGAGTTTATACGGCACAGCTCGTCCGAACGGCAGGTCGCAAGCAACGCCTTAAGCTCGGGAAGCACGGAGATGGTTGAGCTGACAGCTCTTAGGTCCTTAGCGTTCGCCGTTCCGTAGACTATTTTTGTGACAAGTCTTTCAAGGTCGAGCACGCCGTCAAGCAGCGCGCCTATCTCCTCGCGGAGTATATAGTTTGAGCAAAGCTCCTCGATAGCGTTTTGTCTGGAGATGATAGCGCCCGTTGACAACAGGGGGTGTTCCACCCACTGGCGCAGAAGTCTTGCGCCTGCCGCACTCTTGGTCTTATCCAGCACCCACAAAAGAGAGCCCTTTTTCTCCTTTGAGCGAAGCGTTTCCGTAAGCTCCAGATTTCGTCTTGTATTGATATCGAGCTCCATATACTGACCGTCCGAATACACGCTCAGCTCCTTGATATAGGATATGTCGCTCTTTTGCATATCGGCGATATACGAAAGCAGTCCGCCGAGAGCGCATATGAGCGCCTTGTCGTCCTCTGCTCCCTCTCTCAGCGCATCGCCAAACTGCGCCTTTACGGCATTAAGAGAGGCGGCATACTCAAACTGAGTGGGACGATTGTCGGTAAGCATAGCGCCAACACGCGAGGTTACAAACTCCGAGACGTCTCCGAGCTTTTTCGCCGACAGGTTGGACACCACCTCACTCGGAGCATAAGTTCCGAGCTCGTTCTTAAGTCTTGCCTCGATATTATCTCCGCAAAACGACGTGGCGTATATCTGCGCTGTGGAAACGTCAGCAAATGCAACTCCGCATTCAAGCTCGCTCATATAAACTGCGCAAAGGTAGTTGTTCTTATTCTCGGAAAGGAGATTGGTCTCGATAAGCGTACCCGGTGTTACCACGCGCACGACCTCACGGCGCACAAGACCCTTAGCAAGTGCGGGGTCCTCAGTCTGCTCGCAGATAGCGACCTTATAGCCCTTCTCGATCAATTTGCCTATGTACCCCTCGGAGCTGTGGAAAGGAACGCCGCACATGGGCGCTCTTTCTGCCTCACCGCAGTCTCTGCCCGTCAGCGTAAGCTCAAGCTCACGCGAGGCGAGTACGGCGTCGTCAAAGAACATCTCGTAAAAGTCGCCAAGACGGTAAAAGAGCAAATAATCCTTATATTGATTTTTTATTTCAAAGTATTGCTCCATCATTGGGGTCATAGCTTTTCCTCCGAAGGTTTTAAAAGTTGAAAATGGTAACTTAAAGTTCGGGCGAGTGCCGATCAGTGGCAGCCGCCTCCGCAGGTTGAGCAGCTTCCCGTGCAAGCAGAGGGCTTCTCGCCTGTGATATTATAGGTTATAGTACCGTTTACTTCATTCATAAGGATATTGACCTCTGCCTGAGCCTCGTTGAGCTCTTCAAATATCGGGTGCTCCATAATAGCCTTATACAGCTCGTCGATACGCTTCTGGATAACGTCGATGAACATAGTGTCGCGCTCTTCCTTTGTTATCTCGTGCTGGAGTGCCTTTTGCTGCACCTCATACTCTATCATAAGCTTCTGAAGGTCCTTGTCTCCCTCATACGCCTTCTTTGCGTTCTCAAGTCTTACAAGTCTTTCGTCTTTTCTGAGAGCCTTACCAAGCTCTGCCGCAAGTTCAAAAATTTCCATTTTATTTTCTCCTTTAATTGTTTTTATCTAAATCTTCAATAGTTAATCCAAGTTTTAATAAAATATCCTCAACAACGTCACTAAAGCACGTCCGTATACTTTCATTTGGATATCGCAATACAGTAATTCCCCACGCGGATAACGCACTGTCTCGCATTTCGTCAGACTGCCTATGCTCGACCATTGAATGCTGAATTCCATCCAACTCTATAACGATCTTTTTTCGGCAATATAAAAATCAACTATATAATTTCCGATCACGTGCTGACGCCTAACGTTATACGGCAATTCTTTTAAAAAGTCGTACCACAAACGTTTTTCCTCGGGTGTCATATTTTTTCGTAATGTCTTTGAATTTGAAACAAGCTTTTTATTGTACGGTATCATAAAACACCTCATCCACCGCAAGCGGTCCCCCTTCCCCCACTGGGGAAGGCTCATATTTGTTTGCGTTACGTTAAGTTAAGCTGTCTATCGCTCAACGTTCTCTATTCTTAGCCTTCTCCTGCGGGAGAAGGTGGCACGAGACAGAGGCGAGTGACGGATGAGGAGTTCGTTATTTAACTACTTTTCCGTAAAGTGCGAAGGTCTCTCCGCGCTCTATCTTTATATTTAAGAATTTTCCCGTCATACTGTCGTCGCCCTCAAAAAGCACTATCTTTCCGCCCTCGGTGCGTCCGTTTATCACGCCGTCGTCAGTCTTGCTTCTGCCGTCGCAAAGCACCTTGAGCGTTTTGCCCTCAAGCGGCTTATTCTGACACAGCGATATCTCGTTCTGCGTTGCGAGAAGTCTCTCAAATCGCTCCGACTTTATTTTGTCGGATATCTGCTCCATCTCGGCGGCGGGCGTTCCCTTTCTCGGCGAGTATATGAATGAGAATATCATATCAAAACGCGCTCTGCGGAGTGCGTTCAGCGTATCCTCAAAGTCCTGCTCGCTCTCGGTCGGAAATCCGACTATTATATCCGAGGTTATCGTCGCGTCGGGCATCTTTTCTCTTATATAGTCAACGATACCTATATATTTTTCAAAGTCATAGCGTCTGTTCATCGCTCTCAGCACGCTATCGCTTCCCGACTGCATAGGCAGGTGGAAGTGGTGCGTTACGTGCTTTGCCGCCGCCATCACGTCGATAAGCTTACGGCTTGCATCCTTCGGGTGACTGGTCATAAAATCGAGCCACCAATCGCCCTCTATACTGTCAAGCTCTTGAACAAGGTCGGCAAAATCGTATTCGGTATCGAGGTCCTTTCCGTAAGAATTTACGTTCTGACCGAGAAGCGTGATGCTCTTATATCCGCTCTCGACAAGCTCTCTGACCTCGTTTACTATCTGCTGCTTTTCCCTGCTTCTCTCGCGTCCGCGAACGTACGGCACTATGCAGTACGAGCAAAAATTATTGCATCCGTACATCACCGACACCCAAGCACGGTAGCTGCTGTCTCTATGCACGGGCATATCCTCTGCCACCACCCTCTCGGGCTCGTGGAAGTGGAGAGCGCGCTTCTTTGTCTTTATTTTTGATGCGAGAAATTCGGGAAAGCGATGTATCGACGACGTACCGAACAGCAAGTCGACGTACGGATAGCTTTTCTTTATCTGCTCAACTCTATGCTCCTGAGCCACCATACAGCCGCACACCGCTATGATAAGCTCGGGACGTTTTTGCTTTATATGCTTATACTGACCGACAAGAGACAGCGCTCTTTTCTCCGCGTGCTCGCGTATAGCGCAGGTATTCACAACGATAAGATGAGCGTCCTCGGGAGTGTCTGTGATATCATAGCCCATCTCGTTCGCCATTCCCGACAACTTCTCGCTGTCCGAGACGTTCTGCTGGCAGCCGAGCGTAAGCACGAATACACGCGGTCTTATGCCGTTTTCAGCAAAAAGACAGTCCGTATATTCTCTGACTGACGCCATATATCCGTTTTGTTTTTCTATCTCACAAAGAGAAAGTATCTGTGTTTCTGATCGCATTTATTTATCCTTATAGATATAGTTATTCCAATTATATTATTATAATATATTTTAATGTTTTTGTCAAGATTTGACACGTCTGTTTAACACTTTTTTTACTTATTTTCGGCATGCAAAAAGCCGCCCGACCTCGCAAAAGAGGTCGGGCGGTAAAGCCACGTTTTACTTGGTTTATTTTTAGCCCTTTATGCCGCCACCCGTAGATGCACCGCCACCCGTAGATGCGCCGCCACCCGTAGATGTGCCGCCTGAGTCGCCGTTTCCTGTGTCACCTGTGTCACCTGAGTCACCTGTGTCACCTGAGTCACCTTTGTTGCCACCGTCTTCGTGATCAGCATCACCTTCTCCGCCACCCGTAGTGGGATCGGGCTTTACTGTATTGTAGACCGTCATAATGCTAAATGGGAAGGTTTCTTCTTTGGTATCCGTTCCGGCAACAGTTCCGTTTGCGTTATACGTTGTGGTAACGATCACTCTCTTTGTGGGCATCGTTCCTTCACTGTTGTAATGATAGGTGATCTCCTCTTTCTTGGAAACTGTTTCTCCGTCCTCAAGATAGTATGTTTTCACATCCACACGGCTTCTTATATAGTAGTCCTCTGTGTAAGTGACCACTCTCTCATAGGCGATGTAGAGCTTGCCAGTTTCGGCAACGTATGCCTTCTCCGTGAAACGCGTACCGTTTTCGTATCCACGCTCGGTCGTCTCTACTCTGTAAAGAATACCGCCGCTGACTACGGTATATATCTTGTCGCTACCCGTTGAATAGCCGAAGTTATCTATATAGAATATATCGGTAGTTGTGACAGTATCGGTGCTTACGTCATATTGCTCGCGCTTTTCCGTATATCCGTCGGGCTCTCCTGCCTTGTAGTTATAGGTCTGTGTGAGCTTGTGTTTATATACTACGGGCTCGCCTGTCTTTTCATCAAGCTGCGTATCCTCAACCAGCCTTGAATAGGTCTTTATCTTGCCGTCACTTGTATAGCTGTACTCAAAGACTTCCAGCATAAATTCCTTATCATTATATACCGTTTTGCCCGACGCGCTCTTTATTCTGCCGTCCTCTCCGTAGGTCATATCATAGAGATCGCCGTCCGTCGTTTCGGTCTTTATGCACTGCCCTTTTGTATTATAAGTCCACGTGTACACAAACTTATCGCCCTTATCGTCCACCATTTCAAGCTTCGTGGGGTTGCCGTTTTTGTCAAAAGAAAGTGTATAAACACTCGTTGTGGGCTCGGATGTCATAGTTGCGGGGTCGACTGTTACGACCTTTTCATAGCCATCTCCGTAAATATGGTAGTACATGGGAGTAGTGCTGCCGTCATACTCACGGACTACTCTGCCGTATTCATCGTAATCAAAGCCGCAGACGATAGTGCCGTCATTGGTATATCTCTCGCTTACAAGCTTTCCGCTTTGATCGTAGGTAAGCTCCATATCAACGTTCGCTCCCTTAGCGGTTACCTTTTCCTCAGCAACTGTGAGCTCCTCAAAGACTTCCATACTAAGACCAAACGCAAAGTTGACCGTCTTAAGCTTTCCGTCGTCGCCATATGCAAAGGTGTGCACAAACATACGGTCACCGTAATCATATGTCATTGTACAAGCATTGACAGTATCCGTGCCGAGGAATTTGCCGCTCGCGTCATAGTTGCTGATCGCCATACGATCGCCGATCACAAACAAGCCGTAAGCAAGCTGGTTAGTTTGGCTTCCGCCGCCGTTTTCGGGGCCATCTCCGCCAGTGCCTCCGCCTGAGCCGCCCGTGGGGGGAGTTCCCGTATTATCGGAAGGAGTGCCCGTGTTGCCACCCGTAGGATCCTTATCCTCCTTGTCGCACGCAACAAAGCAAGCGCACAGCATAAAGGCACAAAGAAGTATTGCCAGAACGCGAAGTACCACACTGTTTTTCATAATGATAACCTCTCAATAGTTATTTATAAGTTTAGTATATCACAACCGACAGCGTTTGTCAACAAAAAGAAAAAGGACGGGATACCCGTCCTATCTCTTAAGCTTGATTAGTCAGCGTATACGCTAACCTGCTTCTTGTCCTTTGTCTTCTGCTCGAACTTGACCTTTCCGTCAATGAGAGCAAAGAGTGTGTCGTCCTTACCGATTCCGACGTTGTTGCCGGGATGGATAGCAGTACCTCTCTGTCTTACGATGATGTTACCTGCAAGCACGGACTGACCGTCAGCCTTCTTAACACCAAGTCTCTTGGACTCACTGTCACGGCCGTTCTTTGTAGAACCAACTCCCTTTTTATGAGCAAAGAACTGTAAACTGATTCTTACCATTTTTCATTCCTCCGTAAATTTGTGTAAATTTGTACTTGTTGTGGGCTTCAAAAGCTCAGACCCAATCTATGTCTTTGATCTCAACGTCGAGATTTTCGTAATACTCCTCAAGAAGATCGCAGATCTGATAGTAGTAGGACATGAAGAGTCCCGAAACTGCATATCTCTTGCGCTCGTCGTCCTCAAACTCAGCAAGTGCTGCCTTTGAACGAACTCTTATGTTGGTCGCGCCCTCGTCGATTTGATAATCAACGTCCGACGCATACGCTACCTCAACGGTGTTGATGATGAGCATTGTCATCGCCGAAAGCGCCGCGCAAAGGATATCCTGTCCTGCCTCGTCGTAATCAGCGTGTCCCTGCTCCTCAAATCCATAGAAGCTTCCGCCGCTTCTGAAAAAAACGATCTTGGTCATTTTCTTTTGGTTGAAAATTACGCGTTGATAGATACGATCTGTACCTTAGTGTAAGGCTGTCTGTGACCGATCTTCTTCTTCTCGTTCTTCTTGGACTTGTACTTAATTACATAAATCTTCTTGCTCTTGCCGTTCTTAACGACGTTTGCTGTAACGGTTGCGCCTTCAACTGTGGGAGTGCCAACCTTAAAATCATCTCCCATGGATACTGCCTTGACACGGTCAAAAGTAACTGTGTCACCCTCGTTAACGTCGAGCTTCTCAACGAAAAGGATATCGCCCTCGTTAACCTTGTACTGCTTTCCGCCTGTTTCGATTATTGCGTACACGAAAAGCACCTCTCTTTCTTATAGACTCGCTAATGTGGGCGGTGCCCTTTCGGCGCACGCTTAGAAAGCCCCCAATATTATGCGGCAGTATATTATACCATATCTATATTTCATTTGTCAACACTTTTTTGAAAGTTTTTTATGTTTTTTGCCATTTTTTATCCTCGTTTTCCCTCGTCCGAGAAAATCTTTGATTTAGTTATTCAAATTAGGATTTGTCGGTGTGTTCGCACAGCGCCCATAAGCCTCCCTCCGAGAGGGAGGGGGACCACGAAGTGGTGGAAGGAGCTGGCGTGCATACGGAGGTAAGATATAACGCTATTGTACACGCGCTCTCCCTCAGTCTCGCATTCGCTCGACAGCTCCCTCCGCAGGGAGCCTTTGTTGCAATGCGATGCCTTTGTGCACTTTCAAATTAGGATTTATCGGGGTGTTAGAGTATACCAACGAACGGGTCGTCGGGGACGTCGACCCCTACACGCTCCTAATACAATTCACCATAAAATATAAACATATTTCCCATCAAATTACATCAAACAACATCTGATGCGAATATGTTTGCTCTATCCATTGTAGGGGTCGTCGTCCTCGACGACC
Organism: Oscillospiraceae bacterium; assembly: GCA_015063845.1. GTDB lineage: Bacteria > Bacillota > Clostridia > Oscillospirales > CAG-272 > HGM12713. Next base: position 34,075 of record SVTJ01000012.1, on the reverse strand, counting down.
CGTTTTACAACCCAAACACAATACACCGACAAATCATAATTTAGCAGACCGAGCTTTCACACCGCGAAGCAAATTTTAACCCACGATGAGAGGTAATAAGACAAAAAGCTCTCCGCAAAAGCGGAGAGCTTTTATAAGTAGTAATTAGCTAAGGTCACCGTAACCAGCGCCAGTGTTAGCACCCTTGTTGGGAAGAGTACCGTCCTCACCGGTTGTGTCGTTGCCAGGATCTTCGGGAGTTGCATCGGGAGTTCCTGCATCAGCTGCGGGAGTGTCACCTGCAGCGGGAGCATCGTCGCCTGCGCAAGCAACGAGAGCTGTAACCATGCAAAGAACAAGTGCAAGAGCCATCATGAGCTTCAAAATGTTTTTCATTGTCTTATTCCTCCAAAAAATAATTATAATTATCTTATGGTAATATTCTACCATAAAAATGAGTTCTTGTCAACAGTTTTTTATCAAAAGTTTCAAAAAAAATCAACCGGGACGAACAGGAGAATAATCGGTACTGTCAAGTATATTTCCGTCATCTTCTTCGTTATCGCCTGATATATTACCATTTGTTGTGCCACCGTTGTTCGTAGTTCCCGGCTCTTCCGCATTTTCTTCACCCTGGGGTTCTTCCGTTGGCGGCGTTGCGGCATTCGGATCCTTAAATATCTTATCCCCTCCGCAAGCAACGAGCGCTACAAGCATACAAAGCACAAGCATCAGCGCAACTATTAGCTTTAAAATGTTTTTCATAATTCTTATTTACCTTTTTTAAACAAAAGCGGTCGCTGCAAGAGTGACCGCTTTGCTTATTTCAAATTAGTGAAGGATGCAACGCTCTGTATCCTTATCAAAGATGTGAAGTCTGGAAATATCAAAGTTTACCTTGATGTTCTGACCTGCTCTGGACTTTGAACGGGAGGATACACGTGCGATAAGTCTTGTCTCACCGATGTTGAGGTAGAGATAGATCTCAGCACCCATAAGCTCGGTTACGTCAACTGCAACGTCGAAGGATGTATCGGGATTAGCCTCTACGGTGGAAGCCTCATCAGAAATAGCCTCGGGACGAAGTCCTACAACTACTTCCTGTCCAATGTACTCAGCAAGCTCGGGAGCTGTTGCCTTCTCCTCGGGAAGCTTAACAGATACGTCCTCAAAGTTGAAGTATACGTCGGTTCCCTGCTTTACAAGCTTACCGTTGATGAAGTTCATCTGAGGTGTGCCGATAAAGCCTGCAACGAACATATTGCAAGGAGCGTCATAAAGATTCTGAGGAGTATCGACCTGCTGGATAAGACCGTCCTTCATAACAACGATTCTCGTTGCCATGGTCATAGCCTCGACCTGGTCGTGCGTTACGTATACGAATGTTGTTCCAACTCTTGCGTGAAGCTTTGTAAGCTCTGTTCTCATGGCAGCACGAAGCTTTGCGTCGAGGTTGGAAAGCGGCTCGTCAAGAAGGAATACCTTGGGGTTACGGACGATAGCACGTCCGAGCGCAACTCTCTGCTTCTGACCACCGGACAAAGCCTTAGGCTTTCTGTCAAGAAGGTGGGTGATATCGAGAACTCTTGCTGCCTCTTCAACGCGGCGCTTGATCTCTTCCTTGGGTGTCTTATTGAGCTTAAGTCCGAAGGACATATTCTCAAATACGGACATGTGAGGATAAAGTGCGTAGTTCTGGAAAACCATCGCGATCTGTCTATCCTTAGGTGCTACGTCGTTAACGAGCTGGTCGCCTATGAAAAGCTCACCCTCGGTGATCTCCTCAAGTCCTGCGATCATACGGAGAGTTGTTGACTTTCCGCATCCTGAAGGGCCGACGAATACGATAAATTCCTTGTCCTTTACTTCAAGGTTGAAGTCGGAAACCGCGGTTACGCCACCGGGATACTTTTTGTAAATGTGTCTGAGTGATAAACTTGCCATTTAGAATACTCCTCCTAAAAACTTAAGCAAAAAATAGATTTAATACATACTTTTTGTACTACAACATTATACCATTTTTTCTGTCAAAATGAAAGAGGGTAATTCCCTAAAATTTTAACCTATATATTGTATAACTTGCACAAATGATGCGTTTGTTCTGTGATTGTTCTCTTTTTGTGTTTGTTTTGTTATTTTAATAAATTAAAAATATCACTTAATATTCTTCATCGTGAGCGATATTCTCTTCTTTTTGACGTCGACCTCAAGCACCTTGACCTTGACGTTATCTCCAAGTCTTACGACCTCGGACGGGTGCTTTACGTAGCGGTCGGACAGCTGAGAGATATGCACAAGTCCGTCCTGATGAACTCCGATATCAACGAACGCACCGAAGTCTATAACGTTTCTCACAACGCCGTCAAGCACCATATCGGGCTTGAGGTCCTCTATCGCGAGGACGTCCGCGCGCAAGGTTGGGGGTGTCATATTATCTCTTATATCGCGTCCCGGCTTTTCAAGCTCGCCGACGATATCCATAAGCGTGAGCGTTCCCACTCCGCACTCCTCTGCTACCTTTGTCGCTCCCTTGTCCTTTATCTTGGCTCTGATGTCGGTCAGCTTGCCCTCTCTTATATCGTCGTCGGTATATCCGAACATCGCTATAAGCTTATGAGCCGCTTCATACGACTCGGGGTGAACTCCCGTGTTGTCAAGTATCTCCTTGGACTGCGGAACTCTGAGGAAGCCTGCGCACTGCTCGAACGCCTTAGCTCCCACTCTCGGTACTTTAAGTATCTGGCTTCTCGAGGTGAACTCTCCGTTCTCCTCGCGATATTTAACTATATTCTTAGCGCTCGTCGCGTTTATACCCGAGATGTAGGAAAGAAGCGAATAGGACGCTGTATTAACGTCAACTCCGACCGCGTTAACGCAGTCCTCTACCACGCCACCGAGAGCCGCGTCAAGTCTTGCGGGCTTCATATCGTGCTGATACTGACCGACGCCTATGGACTTGGGGTCGATCTTTACAAGCTCAGCGAGGGGGTCCTGAAGTCTGCGCGCTATGGATACAGCGGAACGCTGCATAACGTCAAAATCGGGAAATTCCTCAGCCGCGAGCTTGGACGCCGAATATACGGACGCGCCCGCCTCGTTTATGATGATATATTTGCAGTCGTACGCGACCGACTTAAGCGTTTCGGCAACGAACTGCTCGCTCTCTCGAGACGCCGTTCCGTTACCTATCGCAATAACGTCGACCTTATACTTCTCTACCATCTTCTTTATTATCTTAGCGGCTTCCTCGGTCTTGAACTTACTCTTGGTCGTAGGATAAACGACGGCGGTATCAAGCACCTTACCCGTCTTATCGACGACAGCCGTCTTACAGCCGTTTATATAACCGGGGTCAAATCCAAGTACTGTTTTTCCCTTAAGAGGTGTCTGCATGAGCAGGTGCTTAAGGTTATCGGCAAAGAGCTTGATAGCTCCCTCACCCGCTACGTCAAAGAGGTCGTTTCTTATCTCACGCTCGATAGAGGGGGCGATAAGTCTGTCATAGCTGTCTACAACTGCCGCCTCGATGTATTTCGTGGCAGGGCTCTTAGGGTTGGTTATAAGCTCGGAGCAAAGGAAATTAAGGATGATACCCTTTTCAACCGACACACTGACCTTAAGAAACTCTTCCTTCTCTCCTCTGTTGATAGCGAGAACACGGTGAGAAGGTATCTTGCATATCTTGTCGGAATAATCGTAATACTGCGTATAAACGCTATCCTCTTCCCTTGCCGCCTTAGTCGAGATAAAGCCCGTATCAAAGGTGACCTTACGGACGGTCTTTCTATACTCCGCGTTATCGGAGATGCTCTCCGCGATTATATCGCAAGCTCCCGCAAGAGCCTCTTGCGCGTTAGCAACTCCCTTTTCTTGGTCAACAAAGCTCTCTGCCTGCTCCTCAATAGTGGGCTCGTACTTATCGAGCTGAGAGAGCAAAAGCTCGGCGAGGGGTTCAAGACCTCTCTCCTTTGCCACGGAAGCGCGAGTTTTTCTATGAGGGCGGTAGGGACGGTAGATGTCGTCCACCTCGGTAATAGTTACCGCGTTATCTATCGCGGTAGCGAGCTCGTCGGTCATCTTGCCCATTTCGGTAATAAGCTTTTTGACCTCCTCCTTACGCTTTTCGATGTTACGCAGATAAGTAAGTCTGTCATCGAGGTCACGCAGCAGCTCATCGTCAAGTCCGCCCGTTTCCTCTTTACGGTAACGTGCGATAAAGGGTATAGTATTACCCTCGTCGATGAGAGCGACTGTCTTTTCGACCTGCTCCTGTCTTATCTTAAATTCTTCCGCAAGCTTTTTTAAAATGTCCATAGTTTTCTCCGTTTATATATTTAAGTTGTTTATTACAGTTCAATTTAGGATCTATCGGTGGGCTCGCACGATACCAACTCTTAAAAGTTTTAGTCAAGTTTTTTCAAAAACTTGCGGGGTCAAGGGGCGGCGCCCATTGCCATAAAGGAGTTCCGACGCTTGCGAGCGTCGGCAAGCCTATGCGGCTTGAGCGCAAAAACTTTTGAAAAAGTTTTATCAAAACTTTAATGCCGGGTGCTGTGCGAACTCATAATTCAACGCACATACGTCACAAACCAAGCTCAGTGCGCTTCAAGTGCTTCGATCTCGCTCTCGCTAAGGTATCTCCACTCTCCGCGGGCAAGCTCCCCATCAAGCGTGAGCGGTCCGAACGAGACGCGCTCAAGATAGGTTATCTTATTGTCAAGAGCCTCCAGCATTCGCTTTATCTGGTGGTATTTTCCCTCGACCAGCGTGATATATCCGCCCATCGCCGTACTGTCAAGCTCTATTTTTGCAGGCTTTGTCTCATAGCCGTCCTCCAACACAAGACCGTTCTCAAATCTCTTGGCGTCCGCCTCGTCTATGGGAAATTTCGACTTGAAACGGTAGGTCTTGCTGACGTGGCTCTTTGGCGCGAGCAGCTTATGAGCAAGCTCTCCGTTGTCTGTCAGAAGCATAAGACCGAGCGTGTTCTTATCAAGTCTTCCGCACGGGAACATTCCCCTCGCTCTCGCCTCTGCGGGTATTAGCTCAAGCACCGTAGGGTCTCTTGTGTCCTCGGTCGCGCTGACGTACCCCTCGGGCTTATTGAGCATTATATAGGTATATTTCCTATAAACCACCTTTGCTCCGCAATAGGTCACGGTGTCGGCGTTTTCGTCAATGTTTTGGTCCGAGCTTCGCACCGCTTGTCCGTTGACGAGCACAGCTCCCGCCCTTACCTGCTTTTTAGCCACCGAGCGCGTGCAGCACCCCGTAGCTACCAAGAATTTATCAAGACGCATACCGTCACCTCCGCTTCAGAGCAGTATCAGCACCGCGAGCATCACGAGCGCAAACACGCCCACGACCGCAAGTGCCGTAAAAAAACCAACAGCAAAATTGCTTTTTTTCATATCATCACCCCCACGAATATTATTCGCGGAAGTCGTTCTCATATATTCACGCGTTACTCGACTATCTCCACGTCCGCCTTTTTCTTAAAGGTTATCTGTGAGATGATTATACCGACGAACATAAAGCCGCATCCGACGTATCCGAGCGCGCCGAGCTTGTCTATGCCGAATATGACGCCGCCAAGCGCGCTGAACATAGACTCGGTCGAAAGTATTATGACCGCAAGTGTGGGGTCTGCCCTCTTTTGTCCTATTATCTGCAAGGTATACGCAACTCCCGACGACATAATGCCGCAGTAGAGTATTGCCCATTTAGCGTCGAGCATCGCGCCCATACTCGGCTGCTCGAATATAAGCATCGCCACAAGACCGAGCACTGCGCAAACCGCAAACTGACCCCAAGAAAAATGGAGCGAGCGAATGCTTCTGCCGAGCTTATCTATTATTATAACGTGAGCCGTCCAGAACAGCGCGCCTATTAGCAAAAGCAGCTCTCCGAGCCCAAAACGAAGTCCCTCTCCAACCTTATAGCAAAGCAGGAAAAGTCCAAGCGTTGCGCTTATTGCGCCAATCCACACGTTAAGTCCTGTTTTTTGTCTGAAAAGCAGGTAGCAGCCTATCGGCACGAGCACCGTATAAAGTCCAGTGATAAATCCCGAGACACCCGCGCTTGCCGTCAGCTTTATGCCAAACTGCTGGAGCGACGAAGCGATAAAGAGCACTGTGCCCGCCGCGACAGACGCGACTACCGTTCTCTTCCTTTCTGCCTTGTCCACTCTCCCTCTCTCGAAGAAAAGCACTACGGGCAAAAGCGCAACTATCGCTATAAGAAAACGCACTCCTATCATAGTAAATGGACCGATGTATTCCATTCCCTGGACTTGCGCGACGAACGCAAAGCCCCATATCATCGCCGTAAGCAAAAGTATAGCAAGTGAGCCTATTTTTTGTTTCACGCTCCCTCGCCCTCCGTCTGTTCAGCCTTGGGTGTTATCATAGCCTCAAACAGCTTTTTATCCATAGCGTAGTTTTTCTCGTTCTTTGTTCTTCCCCATACGAGCGGCTTCATAATGCATATCACCGTATCCTCGGGAAGTGCCTTCATTACGTCGTATTCGGCGTAGAGCTTGGTATCTCCGAGCTTTATGCCGCAATTAGATATCGCCCCCTCGGGGGTATATCCGAGCACCTCGGTAAGCGGCATGAGCCGCTCAGCGGACACGAGCGCCTCGAACTCCCACGGCTCGAGCAGCAATATCGCACAGTCTCCCGTGTTTATGTAGTCGCTGTAAGTATCGTACTCGGCGGTATGAAAGCTGTTATCGACGTGCACGGGGCGTCCGTCAGCCCCCGTCTGTGCTCTCAGCTCGGTTATCTGCTCCTTTGAGAGTATATTGTAAGCGTTAAAGCCGACACTCAGCTCTCCCTTCTTTCCCATATCCTCAGGAGCAGATGCTGCGATAGCCGCTCTTATATTCTCCCTCTCTGTAGACGTGAGAGCCTCTCTGCCCGCATATACTACCGTCAGGTCATAGTCGTCCTTGGTGCACGACTGCACTGTGCATATGATAACGACGGCAAGGAAGAACGCGCCTATTATGGTCGGCCATTTGTAGTGATACCAATAGTTATCCAGCCACGACATAAAACGTCCGCGCACTGCAATACCCTCTGTATATTCCTTATCCTTCATATACCTATTACCTCTTCACTTTTACCTAATTACCTCAAAAGTCGGGGGATTAGGTCAATCCCCCGACGTCTTGCTTTACTTTGCTCTGGAAACCTCAAGTATTTTGATCTTTATCTCGCCCGAGTTAGCGACAGCCGTAACAGCGTCTCCCGCTCTCTTACCGATAATGGATTTTCCTATTACGGACATATCAGATATCTTGTTCTCAAAGGGATTTGCCTCGTTAGAGCCAACGATGCTGTACTCTATAACTACGCCGTTCTTCTCAAGCTTTACGTAAGATCCGAGACCGACAACGTCCTCGTCAAAATCCTCCTCATTCGTTATCTCTGCGTTCTGAATGAGGTTATCAAGCTCGAATATTCTTGCCTCTACCTTTGCCTGCTCGTTTCTTGCCTCGTCGTACTCGGAGTTCTCGGAAAGGTCACCGAAGGACTTTGCCTCGGATATAGCCTTCTTTACCTCTTCACGCTTTACCTTTGTCAGGTACTCGTATTCCTCGACCAGCTTGTCGTAACCCTCTTTTGTATACATCTGCTTCTCTGCCATTGTTATATCTCCTTAATTATTTAAAATACTTTATTGCTTCGGCAAGCTGATTGTCAATACTCAGGTCACCGAAAATGTCATACACGTTTTTTGTCGCCGCCAAAGAGCTGAGCTCTACGTTTACGTGCGGCTGAATGCCTATGCCGTCATATCCCACGCCGCAGGGCGGATAATACATCTTGACTGTCATCTTTATATAACCGCTGAAACCGTAGTACGCGAGAGGAACGTAGGTCTGCACGCTTCCCTTTCCGTACGTTGTCGTTCCAACTATCTTCGCGAGCTCGTGGTCACGGAAGTTCGCTACGAAAAGCTCCGCTGCGCTCGCCGTTCCCTCGTTGCAAAGCACGACCATATTGAGGTCCTTATACTTTCCTATGTCCTCCGCCTTTACGTTACACGCCGTCTCCTGACCCGTGTAGCTGTTTATCGGCGCGACCTTTGTGATCTCGCTGTTGCCCGGCTTATCGACCACGCTTATGACCGTATCTCCCTCCTCAAGGAAGTACGACAGCGTTGCCACGATGGACGTCATAAGTCCGCCCGGGTTATTTCTTAGGTCAAAAACAAACTTGGTGCAGCCCTCTGCCTTGAGAGCTTCGATCGCATCGCTGACCTGCTTTGGTGTTTCGTAATAGAACTGCGTTATCAGCACGACGCCTATCTTTTCGGACGTTGTCGGGTGAGTTACGCTGGTCTGCATAACGTATGAGGTCTCAAAGGGCGCTCTCGTTATCGCAAACTCCTTAAGCACGTAGTCCGTGTCCTCCTGACGGTACACGAGGAACTGCGCCTGTGTTCCCGATGCTCCCTTGAGAGCCGCGAGCGCCTCATCGTAGCCGATGACGTTTATCGCTGTATTCTCCGCAAGTGTTCCTACCGCGACTATATAGTCGCCTCTCTTAAGTCCCGCCGTATCCGCGGGCGCGTTCTTCATTACGTTGACGACCTTAAGCGCCTTATACGTCACTCCGCCGACTACCACCTCGGAATTTATTATATTGATGCCTATTCCCTCGGTATCTCCGCCGAGCGTCGTGATAAGCTCCTCATATTCCTCATCGGTATAGTAGCGCGCGTATTTGTCGCCCGTTGCCTCGACGTATGCGCGAAGCACGGCAAGCTTCATCTGCTCCTCGTCAAGATCGCAGAACGAAAATTTCTCAAATAGCTGACGCAAAAGCTCAAGCTCGCTTATCTCCGAGGTGACGTTCGGGTCGCCTGTCTGGACAGTCGGCGCCTCCTCCTTGACTTGCGCAAGCTTTATTTCATAAAATATCGTACTCGCCGAAAGAGAGAGCATGACCGCCGCAAGCGCTACGGCAACACACGAACAAATAAAGGTCACCAGAGATACCTTTCTCTCGGGCTTCTTTTTTGTCTGTTCGGTCACTGCCGAGGTACTCTCGGACGAAAAGAAAGCTCTGCTCTCAAAAGTCTTCTGCTCCTCGGCAGCAGCTTCTGTCCGCTCGCCTTCTACGCCCTTTTCCTCGGTGTCCTTTATCTCTTCCTCGGGTATATTCTTATTTTCTTCGGACATTTCCCTATTCTCGCTTTCATCAATTTTTCATACTTCAATATATGTGATAGAAAAGTCGAAAAATCAAGTGTCAAAAAATTTTCCAAGTTCATTCAAAAGCGGAACGCTCCGTTAGAGGCGGAGCATTCCGCAAATTTTTTAGAACTTTACAGGCTTAGAATCAAGGTACTTTCTTACCATGAGCGCGACCTTAAAGGTGATAGCGTGCTCAAACTCGCGCAGATCAAGTCCCGTAAGCTTGCGTATCTTCTCAAGACGGTAAACAAGCGTGTTTCTGTGAACGTAAAGCTTTCTCGACGTCTCGGAAACGTTGAGGTTGTTCTCAAAGAAGCACTGGATAGTCATAAGCGTTTCTCTGTCAAGCGACTCGAGATTGCCCTTCTTGAACACCTCCTGCAAAAACATCTCGCAAAGAGTTGTGGGAAGCTGGTAGATAAGTCTTCCGATACCGAGATTCTCATAGCTGATGATGTTCTTCTCAGTCTCAAATACCTTTCCTACCTCAAGAGCTACCTGAGCCTCCTGGTATGCCTTGGCAAGATCCTTTATGTTGTCAACTATCGTGGAAATACCGATAGCTACCTTTGTATAGAACTCGGTGGAGAGAGTGTCCGCGATATTGACAGCGATCTTCTCTATCTCCTTCATATCCGTTCCCGCCTTAAGCTCCTTTACAAGAACTATATCGTGCTCTCCCACGCAGATAACGTAGTCGCGCGACTTGTCGGGGAACATATTCTGGAGCATCTCAAACGGAAGCATATCCGTCTTACCGTAAAACTTTATGAGAAATACTATTCTCGGCTCCTCGGTGTTGAAATGAAGCTCCTTCGCTTTTATGTATATATCACTGGGAAGAATGTTGTCAAGGATGATGTTTTTGATGAACGAGCCCTTGTCGTATTTTTCGTCGTAAAGACCCTTAATGTTTCCGAGAGAAACGGCAAGGAGCTTTGACATCTTCTCTGCCATCTTGTCCTCTCCCTCAACGAAAACTATATATTCATTCTTCTGACCCGTGCCCATATAGCGGTAAGTATATCCGCCGAGAGCGACGACCTCAGCCGAGAATGAAAGCTCCTCGCGAACGCCCTGACGGATATCTCCCATCTTTCCGAGATCCGAGCAGGAGATAACGACACCGTTTTCATCAACGACACCGATTATTCTATCGAACGCGTCCTTCATCTGATAAATTACACCCTGAAACAGTCTGTTTGACATATTTAAACCTCACAAAATATTGATTTTCGCCTATTTTTTTAACGATTGTATATATTACCCTATATTATACACGCTTTTTTGTGATTTTTCAATAGCATTTCAAATATTTTTTATAAAAATTAACAATTTTTTTGAATTAAATTGGGTAATAAGGCAATTTTGCTGATGTTCAGTTGAGCTCCGTAACAAAAACGATACAGGAAAGAGCGAATAGCGGCGCGGTTTCCGTGCGCAATATCCTCTTACCGAGACCGACGGGAACGAGGCCTGCCTCCACGGCTCTTCTCACCTCGTCAAGTGAAAATCCGCCCTCGCTTCCTATGACGACGCAAACGTCGGGATACTCCCCTTGCTCTCCCTTGACTAAACGCTCGGAGAGCACCTTGCCGAGCGGCTGTGTGCCGTCTCCCTCATAGCAAAAGAGCTTTACTGTCGAGGACGACGCCATTCTCAGCATCTCGTCAAAGCTTACCGTTGGATAGACCGTAGGCAGTATTCCTCTGCCGCTCTGCTTTGCCGCCTCCGCGGCAATACGGCAGCGACGCTCGGTCTTTCTCTCCTCCGCCTCCGCCTTTACGCGCACGACGCACCTCTCGCTCTCAAAAGGAACTATCTCGCAAGCTCCGCATTCCACCGCCTTTTGTATGACCGTGTCAAGCTTATCTCCCTTGGGGAGAGCCTGAAAAAGAGTTATTTTGCATCTCGGCTCTGTGTCGGCGTGCGAGCGTGAGATTATTCTTGCGTTGACCGCCTTATCGTCCTCAAAGCTCTCAACAACGCACTCGTACTGATTGCCCTGCATATCGCAGACGGTCAGCTCATCTCCCACCGCCATTCTCAACGACCGTGCGATATGATGCGCGTCGTCTCCGACAAGGCGGACGGTGTCGTTATCTATCTGTTGCTGTCTTATAAAAAATCGGGGCATAGCTTCCTCCGTATCAATTTCATTAGTTTTTATAATTATACCACTTAGCGTCGCTTTTATCAAGTACCTTTTTCATTAAAAATAGAGTTGACATATCGGTCAAAAGATGTTATAATATATTTTAATGTACGGATATGCGTATTTGGGCAAAAACTTTGAAAGGAGACCGACATGAGTATTGTGATGCGCGTCAAGCGTGCGCTGTTTTCGGAGCAAGTTGCGCTTACCGAAAAGCAAAACAGGATCTTGAACATAGTTTTCTTCACGACGCTGATAGGAACGTTCGTTTCCATGCTCGGTATAATCCTTTATTACGTCTATGCTTTTGCCTCACTCTCAAACGGAAGCGACGCATTTGATTGGCTTCTCGGCATATTCTCGGATTTCGTATATATCACCGAGGTCTCTCTTATCGACAGCCCCTATCTCAGCCTTATCGACGACGGCTCGTCCTATCCCCCTCTCGCAATTGCCGTGCTCTTCCCCTTTGCTCTTATCTGTAAGGGCGTTTACGGTCAGTATATAAACACCGACGGTATCACTATCGACGAGTTCACCTCAAAGGTAGTTCAGCACCCAGAATTCTGGATATCGTTCGTGCTGTTCTTCACGCTCTGCTCGCTTGCGGTGATAATAACGGTCATCAAGGTATACAAGCTCCCGCCTATGCCATCTCTTAAGGTCTCGATCATAATCCTTTTGTGCGCGCCGTTCGTTTACGCGATAATGCGAGGTAACACGATATACTTCGCCATGATATTCCTTTTGCTGTTCCTTTTGCTTTACGAGCACAAAAACGCTTTTTGGCGCGAGGTCGGATATTTGTGTCTTGTGCTTGCGGGGCTTATAAAGATATATCCGCTCTTCTTCGGTGTTTATCTGCTTCACAAAAAGAAGATATGGGCTTCAGTTAGGATCGCGATATACACGGTGGTGCTTTTCTTCCTTTCGTTCTTCCTTTACGAGGGTCTTGAGGAGCTCCCGAGATTTATAAACAACCTCGGCGGATTTATGTCGACCGAGCACCGACTTCTTGAGGGCAACAACCTTTCGATATCGGCGTTTATCTACAAGATATTCTCGCTGTTCGTAAACATAACGCCAGACTTTCCGGCTTTCAATATCGTAAATATTTGCGTGCTCTCGGTCGTGTTCCTTTGCTCGACCGTAGCGGCGGTATATACGAGAAACAGCTTTTCAAGAGCGGCAATAGCTTCCGCTATCGTTATTCTGGTACCGTCCATATCCTACTTCTATATTCTCATATTCGCGCTTCTGCCCTTTATGGAGTTCTTGCGCGGATACGAAGATATGGACAAGCGACGCAGAATACTTTACACGGTAACGTTTTTGTTCCTGTTCCTCACTCCCACGATACTCGCCAAGAACTTTATCGTTCACTCCCTGCTCATCATAATAATGCTCGGAGTTGAATGCGCGAGAGTGTTCAAATGTGAGATGCTTCCCAATATCCGAAAAAAGGCATTGGTAAAGAACAATTAAGATCAACCCGCGGTGCAAGATGCACCGCGGGTTTTTATATGGATTCAAATTAGGATTTGTCGGGGACGCGTTTTTTTGAGGGAAACTTCTTGAAAGAAGTTTCCCTCAAACTCCCTTCAAGAACTTTAAAACAAAATAGTTATTGTTACAGCCATAGGAAATATATAGCTTTATTGTTTTTCTCTGAGGTGAAAACTCGTCGGACCCTACGTACCGACGAGTTTTATGGGTATTTGAATGTTCTGCACTACAATAAGTTTTTCAGCCCAATTAAAAAAATAATAATTTCTTTGTGTTAAAGTTCTTAGAGGGGGACACTCGCAAGCCTGTGCGAACACATCTATAAATCCTAATTTGAAAGTGCACAAATGGCATCGCATTGCAAAAAAGGCTCCCTGCGGAGGGAGCTGTCGAGCGAATGCGAGACTGAGGGAGAGCGCGTGTACAATAGCGTTATATCTTGCCTCCGTATGCACGCTGGCTCCTTCCACCACTTCGTGGTCCTCCTCCCTCTCGGAGGGAGGCTTATGGGTGCTGTGCAAACACATCTATAAATCCTAATTTATAAATAAAAAGCATTGACTTTTTTCGAGCGCCGTTGTATAATTACCTTATTCCACACGGAGGTGCTTTATGTACAGAGAGATCTCTAAGCTAATTATTTATACTGACAAGAACAAGGACAGTATCCTTTGCTCGCTCGGCGATATCTTCGAGCGCTTCGACAAAGGCACGTCCACTCCCGAGCAGCTTCGCTCGGATATATATGCCGAGGTTCGCAGACTGCTTGAGGTCGCTACCAAATACGGCTTTGACAAAAACCTTTGGCACAATTATCTCGCATATCTTCTTATCACCGACGAGAACCCTTTCAGTCTCACCTACGAAAAGGCGGGAAAGCAGGAGGGCACGGTGAACACCTTTGCCGTTAATGATTTCTCGGTCTTCAAGTCGCTCTTTGATTTTGACTTCTCCCCTATTGAGAAGGCTCTCGGCATCAACTGCTTTTCGGTGCTCTCAAATTATCAGGCGATATCCAAGCGCGAGCAGATATATAACAAGAACGTCAGCGAAAAGGTGCGCGCCCTCTCGGAAAAGATAGAAAAGGCGGCGGACGGCGAGGCGGTATTCTGCGCTGTCACCGACTTCTACCGCGATTTTGGCGTGGGTATGTACGGACTTAACAAGGCGTTCAGACTTGAAGGCGACGAGGAGAGCGGCGTGTCCATGCGCCCCATTTCCAATATGCAGCCCGTTAGCCTTGACGACCTTATCGGCTACGAGCTCCAGAAAAAGGCTCTCGTTGACAACACCGAGGCGTTCGTCCACGGACGAAGCGCGAACAACGTGCTTCTCTACGGCGACAGCGGTACGGGCAAGTCGACAAGCATCAAGGCGATAGTCAACCGCTACTACGACGACGGACTTCGTATGATCGAGATATACAAGCACCAGTTCCGTTATCTCTCCCGTATAATCTCCGAGATAAAGAACCGCAATTACCGTTTCATTATATATATGGACGACCTTTCCTTCGAGGAGCAGGAGATAGAATACAAATATCTTAAGGCTCTCATTGAAGGCGGCGTTGAGACAAAACCCGACAACGTGCTTATCTACGCGACGTCAAACAGACGCCACCTTATCAAGGAAACGTGGAAGGACAGGAACGACGCCGAGAACATCGGCGATATACACCGCTCCGAAACGGTGGAAGAAAAGCTCTCGCTCGTCAACCGCTTCGGTCTTTCGATAGGCTATATGAAGCCGTCGAGACCCGAGTTTGACGAAATGGTGCTCGAGCTTGTGCGCCGCCACGGCGGAGTTTCCCTCTCCGACGACGAGATACTTCTTGAGGCTCATCGCTGGGAGATGAGAAACGGCGGCATTTCGGGAAGAACAGCACAGCAGTTCGTCAATCATATTTTGGGAAAACAAAGCATATAACAAAATGACCGATAGAGTGTTCTCTATCGGTCATTTTGTTCGTCATCAGCACCCGCTCTTCCGAAAAGCTCGTCTATGGTCACTCCAAAAAGCTCGGCTATCGGCAAAAGGAGCGAGAGATCGGGATAAGTGCTTCCGCGCTCCCATTTTGAGACTGCTTGAACACTTACCCGCAGATGAAACGCAAGCTCTCTCTGCGTCATACTTCTCTCAAGGCGCAGACGTCGGATATTTTCTCCGAGTGGAATTTCCAAAGCATTTCCTCCTGTGTGTTTATTGGGTTGCCGCACACAAGAATTCTGTGACCGAGATGCGTCGGGTGAGTATGTAGACGCATCTCGGCTATTGCTCGCGCTCACGACTTTCGCGTGATTGTGGCGAGCAATACGGCATTAGATATAGTACGCAATATTGTTCGCCTCCTTTCATATGATATATTACCGACTTGCGCCCGCAGAACGCAAGATTCGGTACGTATTTATTTTAGCACGCAAAAGTATGCTTGTCAAGGCGCGATCTGTCTACTTATAGTTGAATTTTCTTGAGTTTTTTTAGATTTTTCTCGACTTTTTTTGCGCTGTTTACAAAATGTCAATATTTATATGCTAAAATATACTTAACAATCTAAGAAAAGGAGAAAATATTATGACATCAACACTTATCTCGGCTCTTATGACACTTGCTCTGGGTATTCTCTTTGTTATACTTAAGGCACAGGTTATCGGAATTGCCATCACCGTTATCGGCGTTGCGCTTATTGTCGTTGCTATTGTCGACCTCGTTAAGCGTAATTTTGTAAGCGCGGTCATCAAGGCTGTCCTTGGTATCCTCGTTCTCGTTATCGGTTGGTTGGTTCTCGACATCGCTCTGCTTATAATCGGTATCGCTCTTCTCGTTTACGGTATCGTTGAGCTTGTCAAGAGGATCATGAGCAAAAAGGGTAAGAACGAAAAGACATGGCAGAAGGTCCTCGGACTTTTGCAGCCTGTAATCTGCATCGTTGCTTCTATCCTGCTCATCACAAATTCGGGTAACGTACTCGACTGGGTAATAATCATCCCCGGTGTATTCTTTATTATCGACGGCGTTCTTGGTATCATCAACGCTCTCTCTTCCAAGAAGAAGTAATAAAGAGAAAACAAAAACAGAGGCTGAAATTCAGCCTCTGTTTTATTTTTGCTTTTTACTGCATCATTACCTTTTGGCGGCTTATTACAAGCTTTGTGTATATCAAAGCGATCGCGCTCAAGACCAAGGATACTCCAAAGAGTATCTGCTGTCCGTAGATAGTCATGCCGAACACGGTGTTGCCGTTGTTCTGCACAGATGTGAGCAGACGGCTCGCAAGAAGAGCTGCGACAAATCCGCACAGACCGCCTATACTGTTCTTGATAGCGGACGCCTGAACAAAATATTTGCTGTCGACATAGCTGTACGTGATATTGTACATATTCTGATGTATTCCCGCAAGGCAGATGTTATAAAGCAAGGTATAGCCTATTATCAAAAATCTCGTTGTGGGAGAGGTAAACATACCGACTGCGAACGCGCAGACCGCGATAGTCAGCGCAAGCTCGATTCCCTTCGCGTACGAACGCTTATCCGAATATTTGCCGAAGGGCTTCGAGAGGAAGAAGCGTCCTGCCGTTCCGACAAGGTTTATAAGCTGTACCGCTCCGAGAGTGAAGCACAGCTCGGAAAGTCTGTATGTACCAAGGAAGCCAACCGTGAAATACTGAGCGAAGTTCCAGAGCACCTGCAAATAAATGATGCTTCTGAAGTTTCTGTTTCCAAGGGTGTTCTTCATGACCTCTTTCATGGGAACTTTATCGATCGCAAGCTCTTCACGTGTCTTTATCTGGTTCTTTATCAGCATAAGGCACACGAAGTCACACGCGCAGAAAACAAATATTGCGATCGCCGCAAAGATAAATCCGCCTACGGTGTTGTTCGTTGCATCAAAGTGGTCCATAACAGCACCTATTACAACGGTAACTACCATTCCCGCGACAAGAGATATCATCTCCTTGCCTGCCGAATAGGAAGCTCTCTTGTGAGGGTCAACGTAGGAATTGCCCCACTTGTATATAATTGACGTGACACAGTAGTTGCCGAAGTACGCAAAGAGTATGCAAGCGACAACGATTATCTGCTTATAGCTTTGCGCGAAGGGCAAAAACGGTATCAGATAAAGCGACATAAACAGCAGCTGGCTGACGGTGTGAAACAGTATCGCCGTTCTCTTTGTGTTTGTTATGCGCTGTACCATAAAGATAGAACAGAGCTGGAACAAAAACGCGAAGGAAATAAACGAAGCTATTATACCGATAGTTGCGTCACTAAGTCCGAGCTCGGAGAGAAGCTTCGCGAGGAAAGCGTCCGCCACGAGCAAAGCGACAAAATACTCAAACGCGCTTTCAAGGCAATACGCCGTTCGTGAGCGCTTGTATTCTTTTGTCAGAAAAACGTCTTGCGTGTCCATTATAAACTCCTTTTTTAGCTTTAATATGCATTTCATATTATTATAAAACTTCTTCCGCAAAAAGTCAACACTATTTCCGATTTTTCACAAAATAAATATTCTCCTTAAAATCGCGAAGCTTTGAATATTCCACCGCAGGGGCGAACTGCGTTCGCCCGCCTTTTTTGTACAATGAAACGCTCCTGTATATTCCCGCATAAAACCAGACCGACACCGCGATAAGCGATGTCGGTCTGCTTTTTACCACCGTGTTCGGTGATAAGTATTTTTTAGATAACTCTTACTCTGTAAATACCGTCGATAGCTGTGAGCTTTGCAACAAGTGTATCGGAAACGTCGCCCGTTACGTCAACAAGTGTGTATGCGTTGTCGCCCTTGGACTTGTTGGTCATGTTCTCAATGTTAGCGCCCGTCTCACCAAGTGCCGCGGTGATCTGCGTGATGATATTGGGAACGTTCGCGTGAAGTACGCAAACTCTCTTATCTCCGCTCATTGGCATGCTTACGTTCGGGAAGTTTACACTGTTCTTGATGTTACCAAGTCTGAGGTACTCGTCAAGCTCCATAGCAGCCATAACAGCACAGTTGTCCTCGGACTCCTCTGTGGATGCGCCAAGGTGAGGAATAGCAACTATTCCCTTCACTCCAACAGTTTCCTCTGTGGGGAAGTCGGTAACGTATGCCGCTACCTTACCGCTTGCAAGAGCTGCCTTAACGTCAGAGGCATTAACGAGGTCTGCACGTGCGAGATTGATAATTCTTACGCCGTCCTTCATAAGAGCGAGGCTGTCAGCGCATATCATTCCCTTTGTGTCCTTTGTTGCGGGAACGTGAAGCGTTACGTAGTCAGCTACCTTGAATACGTCCTCAAAGGTCGCTGCCTTATGTACGCGGCTGTCGATGTTCCAAGCAGCGTCTACGCTGAGGAAGGGGTCGCAACCGATAACGTCCATACCGAGCTGAACTGCCGCATTCGCAACAAGTCCGCCGATAGCGCCAAGACCGATAACACCAAGGGTCTTGCCCTTTATCTCGATACCTGCAAACTGGCTCTTGCCCTTCTCAACCTGCTTTGCAACGTCAGCAGTGCCCACAAGGCTGTCTGCCCACTTGATACCGCCGACAACGTCACGGGATGCGAGCATAAGAGCGCAAAGAGCAAGCTCCTTAACGCCGTTTGCGTTAGCACCGGGAGTGTTGAATACTACGATACCCTCAGTAGCGCAACGCTCAACGGGGATATTGTTTACGCCCGCGCCTGCTCTTGCGATAGCGACCATATTCTCACCGAAGGTCATATCGTGCATAGCAGCGGAACGAACCATTATTGCATCGGGGTTCTCTACCTCAGTGCCTACGTTGTATATAGCCTTGTTAAGCTTATCAGTGCCAACCTTAGCTATCTTATTAAGACAAAGAATATTTTTCATTTTAATTATTTCCTTCCTTATTGCCTGAACTTACGCCTTGGGATTTGCCTCTGCAAACGCCTTCATGAACTCAACAAGCTTCTCAACGCCAGCCTTGGGCATTGCGTTATAGATGGAAGCTCTCATACCGCCAACGGAACGGTGTCCCTTAAGGTTCTTAAGACCTGCCTTTGCAGCTTCGCTTGCGAACTTCTTATCGAGGTCAGCGTCGCCTGTTACGAAGGTGACGTTCATCATAGAACGGCTATCCTTCTTAACGGGAGCTATGTAGTAGCTCTGGTTGTCGAGATAGTCGTAAAGAACTGCTGCCTTTTCAACATTTCTCTGCTTCATGACCTCAAGACCGCCCATACCGAGTATCCACTCGTAAACGAGCTTAGCCATATAGATGGTGTAGCAAGGAGGAGTGTTGTACATAGAGCCGTTCTCTGCCATCGTCTTCCACTCAAGCATTGTGGGCATCTTTTCCTCAGCATAGTCAAGAAGGTCCTCTCTTACGATAACGAGGGTAAGACCTGCGGGAGCCATATTCTTCTGAGCGCCAGCGTAGATAACGCCGAACTTTGTTACGTCGATAGGCTCGGAGATTATGCAAGAGGACATATCAGCTACGAGGGGGATGTCTCCCGTCTCGGGAATGTAGCCGTACTTTGTTCCGTATATGGTGTTGTTGAAGCAAACGTGAACGTATGCAGCGTCGGGACGGATCATATCCTTTGTAACAACGGGAACGTGATCGAAGTTGTCGTCCTTAGTTGTAGCTATGCACTTAACGTCGTATCCGAGCTTCTGAGCTTCCTTGAAAGCCTTGCCAGAGAACTGACCCGAAACTACGTAGTCAGCCTTGCCCGTTCTCTTGATGAGGTTGAGCGGAACAGCTGCGAACTGCGTGGACGCGCCACCCTGAAGAAAAAGAACCTTGTAGTTCTCAGGGATATTCATAAGCTCACGAAGCATCTTCTCTGCATCGTTTATAATAGCTTCATAATCCGGAGATCGATGGGACATTTCCATTACCGACATACCGGACTCACCGTAGCAAACCAGCTCCGATGCTGCTTTTTCGAGTACTTCTAAAGGAAGCATGGAAGGGCCCGCCGAAAAATTGTAAACTCTGTTCATAACAATGAACCTCCGTAAAAAATTATAAAACTACTTTATTTAAATAAAGTACAATACAGATATTATATAACTTTTATCTCCGTTCGTCAAGAGTTTAACGAAAATTTATTTATATTTTTTCAACTTACCTCAACATTTAACACTTTATACAAACATTCAGCCGTTTTTTTGCCACTCTCCCCCACTGTCCAGAAATTTTTTTGAAAAAAACTTAAAAAACAGGCACAAAGCGTCACTTTGAACCACTGTTTGGCACTCGCTTCTGCCGTATAATATGGGTGTCACAGAACAAGAGGAGGTAAAAATGCTACTGTTTCAAAGGAAAAAGAAAAGCAAAACAAGCGTCACCAACGGCAACGCTCACGGTGTGATGTCCGAGCTTTGCAAGAACGGGCTTCTTGAATACGTCGTTGACGAGTACATCAGCTTTTGTCATTCGTCTGCCTCGGGGCTTTCGGATGAGGCTCAAAAGCAACGGGCAAAGCAAAAAAACCGATTTGCCAATCTTGCGGGGCTGTGCAGATACGTCGGCACCGGTCTTTCCGACCTTGCCGCGCTTTGTAAGGATTTCCCCGATGAATACGACAAGCTTTTAGCGGTATTCGAGGACGAGGCTCTAAATTCTGAGGTCTCCCCCACTCTGCTGTCCGCCTATCTCAAAAAGCGGATAGACTACACGCTTGACAAAGAGCCCACAGACAGCGCAAAGGAGGTGAGATACTGCTTTGAGCACGACATTTTCGCGGACGGAGAATAGCTCACGCTCCGAGCCGCAGCTCAAGATCAAGGGAAAGCCCAATCCCAAGCAGCAGCAATTCTTTGATATGCGTACGCGCTTTACTGCGTACGGCGGAGCGAGAGGAGGCGGAAAATCCTGGGCACTCAGGCGAAAGCTGACCGCTATGTGCTTACGCTACGAGGGGCTGAGGTGTCTTTTGGTCAGACGCACTCTTCCCGAGCTCAAGTCCAATCACGTTATCCCCTTTCTCCGTGAGTACAAGGGTCTGCTCACCTACTCGGACTCCGAAAAGGCTCTCAAGTTCTTTAACGGCAGCTGCATTTATCTCGGCTTTTGCGCGACCGACAAGGATGCGCTTCGCTATCAGGGTCAGGAATACGACGTAATAGCCATCGACGAGGCAACTCAGCTGAGCGAATACCGCTTTTCGATATTCAAGGCGTGTCTCAGAGGAACGTCTCCCTTTCCGAGGCGTATGTATCTTACCTGCAATCCCGGTGGCATAGGTCACGCATGGGTGAAGCGACTTTTTATCGACAGACAGTTCCGCGACGGGGAGGATCCCGACGATTACGGATTTGTTCAAGCGCTCGTATTCGACAATTCCGAGCTTACCGCAAACGATCCCGAATACGTCGGCTCTCTCTTCTCTCTTCCCGAGCGTTTGCGTGATGCCTGGCTGTACGGCAAATGGGACGTATTCGAGGGACAGTTTTTTCCCGAATTCGATGCCGCCGCTCACGTATGTAACCCAAACGTTATCCCAAAATTCACAAAGCGGTTTGTTGCGCTTGACTACGGCTTCGATATGCTTGCCGCTCTGCTCATAGCCATCGACGTCGACGGATATATGTACGTCGCAAAAGAAAGGTGTATACCCAATCTCACGCTGAGGGAAGCCGCACAGCAGGTCGCCGCGCTTTGCGAGGGGGAGAATGCCGAGTTTGCGGTCTGTTCCCCCGATCTATGGAACAGACGTCAGGACAGCGGACGTAGCGGCTTTGAGATAATGCAAGGGGTCAGAGGTATGCCGCCTATGATAGCGGCGGACAACAGAAGGATACCCGGATGGAGAGTTCTTCGCGAATATCTCAACGTATCCGAGGGTACACCAAAGCTTCGCATCAGCAAGAGCTGCACAGAGCTTATCAAGTGCTTGCCCGCCCTGCTTTGCGACGAGGTCCGTCCTGAGGACGCCTCTTGCGAGCCGCACTCCGTAACTCACGCTCCCGAGGCACTCAGATACGCCGTGATGTGTCGTTGTGAGCCGCCCGTGCCCACAATACGTAACGACTTTATCTTCCCAAGAAAAAAGGTCGGATTTTTCGACTGAGCTTCTGTGACAATAAGCCAAGAAATGAGGTGAATAAAATATCAACAAAACAAAAATACGAGCTGGCGTTTGATAGCTTTGAGGGGATCGACACGCGTATGGACAAGACGAGTGAGCACGGCTGCTCTTACATATCAAATTTCCGTATAGCTCCCGACGGCTCATTGGAAAAGAGATACGGATACCGTACCGTTTTCACCTTCGATGCCCCCATAAGAGCCGTTTGGACGGGAAAGCTTGACGGTGTTTTCAAGGGCTACGCGCTTATCGGCAAAGCCGTTATGCTGCTCAACTTCCAGACCGAGCTGTCCGCAAGCGTCGGCGAAATCGACACCGACAGCGGCGACGCCACATTCTTTTATTATCGCTCAAAGCTGTATCTCATCGACGGTAAGAGCATATATATCATCGGTAGCGGCGGCATCACGGCCCCCTACGGCTATATTCCGCTGGTTGGAAAGGATTGGCCCGTAAACACCGTTGGCGAGATCTATCAAAGTCCAAATCTGCTCAACGACAGAGCGAGAATAACCTACGCTATAAAGACGGACGGAAGCGCTTATCTCAAAACAGATGAAAACATTGTCAGTATCGACCGCATATTCGTAAACGGAGTAAAGATAGATGAGGATAGATATTCTCTCTCGATCGTGCCAAGAACCGTATTTCTTACAGAGCTAAAGGCAGGCGACCACGTAGAGCTATGCTATCGCTATCAAAAGGACACAAGCTTCACCGCCGAGCTTCTTTCTTGCAAAAAAGCTATGGTGTTCGGCGCGATAACAAACAGCCGACCGTTCCTCTGGGGCGGTAACGACAAGACGGTCATGTACAACGCCGCGTACGTTTCGATAGCCGATCTCTACGCTTCACGCAAGACCTTTGGCTCGAGCGACGAGCTCTACTTTCCTTTCGGGCACGAGTTTACGGTGGGTGACGGAAGATATCCAATAAGCGCGGTAAGCAGACATTACGACCGTCTGCTCATATTCACCGAGGGCGGTGCTTGGATGGCGGACAGCTCCGCTTGCGGTATCGAGGAGTTTCCGCTTATGAGAATAAATTCAGCTATCGGTGTCGCCTCTGAGGACGCCGCAACGACAGTTGGCAATCAGCCCTGCTCTGTCGGTTTAAATTCGATATACCGATGGACAAGCAACACAGACGAGCTTGACGAATGCAACGCGTACAGTATCTCAGACGGAATAAACGGACTGCTCCCAGCCGACTTCTTCACCACCGCGTTCGTATTTCACGACGGGGTAAAGGGAGAGATACTTTTCGGCTCGCCAAAGCTTGAGAACAAGGTGCTCGTCTACAACACGAGCTCCAAGTGCTGGACGGTATTCGAAGGTATCTCGGCAGATAGATTTATCGACTGCGGAAGTGACGTCGGATTTATAAAAGGCACTCAAATATTTGTGTTTGATAAGAGCTGCACGGTCGATAAGGGCGTGGCAGAGAAAGAGATAAACGCCGCGTTTTACAGCAACACTCTCGATTTCGGGACGGACAGCTTCAAGCATATGCGCTCTGTATCGGCAGGATACTTCGGCACGGGCATCTCGCTTGAGTTATACTTTGACGGAAAAGACGCGCCCGAATGCACGACCTCGCTCACGCAGCTTACAAAGTACAGCACCGTCAAAAAGAGAGTGTCCGCAAAAAGATTTAAAACCGCCCGTTTTGCTCTTCGTGCAACAGGGCGATCAACGCAAAGAATATACTCGCTGTGTATCAACACGCGGTAATAAATAAAAGAAAGGAAATAAAATGAACGAATATACACACAAGGCCTGGCAACAGTATGAGGCGGGCAAGGAGTATAAGCGCAGAATAGGTCTTTATGAGACGTGCAGACGCAACGAGGCATTCTATCGTGGAGAGCAATGGGCAAACGGTGAGGGCAAGGATCTGCCAAGACCCGTATTCAACATTGTAAAGCGCGTCGCCGACTATCTGATATGCTCGGTGGCGTCAGCCGATCTCTCTATCCGCTTTACCGACGAGGAGCTTCCCTTTGCGGACGAATACGCTCAAAAGCAGATAAACACAACTCTTTCCGCGCTTACCGAAAACGCGGCATACCGTTGGGAGCAGTCAAATATGGACACAAAGGTATTCTCCCTGCTCACCGATGCCGCAATAAGCGGTGACGGCGCTGTCTATTGCTATTGGAATACCGAGCTGAAAAGTCCTCAGGACTACGCGGGCGATATCGTTACAGAGATCATTGATTCTATCAATATATTCCCCGCCGACGTAAACAAGCCCGATATACAGTCGCAGGAATACGTTATACTCTCAGGGCGCGCATCTGTCGCTTCTCTGCGTGAGGAAGCACACCTGAGCGGTGTTTCGGATGACGATTTAAAAAAGATAATCGCAGACAATGACGCCTGCTATCAGTCGGGCAAGCAAGCAGAATACGAGCTTGAGGGCGACGACGAGGCAAAGACCACCTTTATAATCAAATTCTGGAAGGAAAAAGGAAAGGTATGCTTTGAAAAATCCGTAAAGAGCTGTGTTATACGCAGAGCAAAGACGGATTGCAGTCTCTACCCCATAGCATTCTTTAACTGGACACCCACAAAAAACAGCTTCCACGGCACGTCCGCCGTAGGCGCTATGATACCCAATCAGAAGTTCATCAACAGAGCCTACGCAATGGCGATGAAGCATATGACCGACACCGCTTTTTCAAAGGTCATTTACGATAAATCCAAGATACCCGAGTGGTCAAACGAGGTCGGAGAGGCTATTGCCGCAATGGGCGGCGGAAATATCTCGGATGCTGTGTCGGTAGTCGGAACGGGCGAGATGCAGAGCGGATTTATGGACCTCATCGAAAAGTCGGTCACGCTTACAAAGGAGCTTATGGGCGCTACCGAATCGGCACTCGGAAATATGGAAGCTAAAAACACCAGCGCGATACTCGCGCTTCAGGAAACATCAAGGATCTCGCTTGACAACGTGCGCCGCGCCTACTATGGGTGCATTGAGGAGCTCGCGAATATTTGGGCGGATATGACAGCCGCTTACTATCCTTCCGACAGGCTTCTTCCCTGCACCAACGGAAAGGAGACGGTCGCAAAATACGTTGACACTCAGCTTATCAGAAAGGCAGCTATATGCGCCAGAGTTGATATCGCAGAGGTCACGAGATACAGCGCGGCTGCCGCGCAAAATATGCTTGACAAGCTGCTCGACGGCGGATACATAACTCCGTCCGAATACGTCCGCAGACTTCCCGCAGGACTTCTTATGGACAGGAACGCGCTTATCATGGTACTTGAAAAAAGAGAAAATAACTTAACAACGGAGGATACATATGAATAACGATACTATCATTGCCGCGTCCATTGCGGATGAGCCCTGCGAGGTGCTCGCAGAGACGGAAAACGATACAAAAGTCACGGCAGTCGATGACGAGCAATGCGACACTGAAGAGCAATGCGACACTGAGGCAGAGACCGTCGAGGACGCTGTTGCAAACGAGCTTGAAACGCTCAGAGAGCAGGTCAGCGAGCTGACCGCTCTGCTCGCGCAAAAGCAAGCCGAGGCGGAAAGGATATCCGCACAGCTCGGAGACTTCTATTCCCTTTTCCCCGAGACCGCGGTGGAAACACTCCCCGATGAGGTTTGGGAGGACGTAAAAAAAGGCAACTCGCTTGCCGCCTCTTACGCTATATATCAGCGCAAGCTTCAGCTCCAGGCAGAGCGCGTAAAAGCAGTCAACCAAAAGAACGCCTCTCTCTCGGCAGGCAAGGCAGGAACAAACACCCCCTCCGAATTCTTCACACCCGATGAGGTGCGCTCAATGTCTCAGGACGAGGTAAGAGCAAACTACAAAAAGATCATAAGCTCCATGAAAAAATGGAACTGAGATAAACACAAAAATTTTTAAAAAAGAAAGGATCAAAAAATTATGGCAATTACAAATTTTATACCTACAGTATGGAGTGAGACACTCTATGCAAAACTCAACGAAAAGTACGTCGCAGCATCAAACTGTAACCGCTCCTTCGAAGGAGATATAAAGGAGATGGGCTCTGTCGTAAAGATCTGCGGAATCGAAAACGTAGGACTCAATGACTATCACAAGGACACCGATCTTAGTGCACCTCAGGTCCTCACAGACACAGTGATCGAATTTCCGATCGACCAAGCTGTATGCTTCAACTTCCAGATAGACGACATAGACCTCGCGCAGGCTTCGCCTAAGCTTATGGAAGCTGCTATGAGCACAGCAGCAGCCGCTCTTGCAAATCAGGCTGATAGATTTATCTATTCACTTCACAAGGACACCGAAACAAGGATCTGCCTCAATGAGCCCACTCCCGAGGTGCTTTTGGATACCTTTATTACCGCTATGCAGAAGCTTTACGAGGCAGGCGTCACTGATCCCTCCGACGTGGTTATCGAGTTGACCCCCTACGTAGCATCTATTCTTCTCAGAGCAAAGATCGAATTCACATCCAGCAACAATTCTGTACTTGAAAACGGTCAGTTCGGCACACTCTTCGGCGCGAAGGTGTTTGTATCAAACAACGTTGAATCCTTCCAGGAAACAGACGATATCCTTCACAACTGTCTCGTACGTACCAAGCGCTCCATCGCTTTCGCAGAGCAGCTTTCCGAGATAGAGGCTTACCGTCCCGAAAAGAGATTTGCCGATGCCGTTAAGGGACTTCACCTCTTTGGAGCAAAGGTGATATATCCTAAGGAGATGGTCTGCATAGAAGTAACTCACTCGGTAGCAAACTGATATGACCAATAGAGACATATACATAAGTGCATTAGCAATGCTCGCTGAGAGCTCCGTGGACGGCGACAACGAGGATTACGAAGAGAGAGCTCCCTATCTTCTGGCAGCTTTCTGCACCGAGGCTCGCGACACCGACGCTTCGTTGCGTATCGCGCTTGACGAGCGTGAGTCCGATGACTTCAACGCGGTGTTTATCCCGCTTGAAAACGACTTCCCTCTGCTCGACCGCTTTTCAAGTGCCGCTTCTCTTTATCTTGCGGCTATGCTGATAATCGACGATTTCCCCGAGATGTCGGACAGGCTCTATGACAGATACTGCGATGCGATGTCGTCTATCGGACGTTGTGTTCCCGCCGTTTGCGAGAGCATACAAGACCGATATTTCTACGACTGAGCAAAACGCCCGTGTGTCCACTTGGACACACGGGCAAACTCTTGCGCGTTTTTATGCTTTTATCAAAATAATGATCAAATATTGCAAATATCCCGAAGTTGTGCTATAATTACGTTATAAAAAACTTTATTGAGGTATATGCTATGAACAAGTTTGTTGAATTTATAAGCTCGGGCAAGATAATGATGGCTGCGCACAGAGGTGACAAGGACTGCCGTCCCGAAAACACGATGCCCGCATTCCGTCACGCGATAGAGGTGGGCTCGGACGGTATTGAGACCGACCTTCATCAAACAAAGGACGGCGTTATCATTATGATGCACGACCTTCTCGTTGACCGCACGACGGACGGTACGGGCAGAGTTTGCGATATGACGCTTGACGAGCTCAGACAGCTCGACGCAGGCGTGAAATTCAGTGAGGAATACAAGGGTACAAAAGTACCTACCTTCGAGGAATTTCTTGACCTTGTAGCACCCTATGATGACCTGCTTCTCAATCTTGAGATAAAGGATTATCCCGAGGAGCTCGGTGACTTTGCTTACACCACCGCAGACAAGATAATCGCTATGGTCGAGGAGAGAGGTATCTCCGACAGAGTTATGCTCAACTGCTTCTCGCGTCTTATGCTCAAGTATCTGCACGAAAAATATCCCTCCTACCCTCTCCACGGTTTTTATCCCGAATTTCTTATGAGAGGCTCTCAGGATTACGTATATCCCTATCTCACGTACGCTTGCCTTTTCAACGTATACAAGAACGCGGAAGGAAAGACTACAAGACTTACCGAGCCGCTTTTGCCGAAGGAAGATTTTGACTTTGTAAAGAATGAGCTTGACTGCGCTACTTGCGTTTGCTTTGCGGTCGATACCCCCGAAAAAATGCAGGCGGCTATTGATCGCGGGATCACTATGTTCACCTGCAACGACCCCGAAAAAGCAATACGCATACTTCGAGAGCTCGGTTACCGCGACTAAAAATTATTTTGAGAAAAATCGAAAAAAGTCTTGACAAATGCCATACTGTTTGTTATAATATACAAGTCGCTGGTATGGCTCAGTCGGTAGAGCACGTCATTGGTAATGACGAGGTCATCAGTTCGATTCTGATTACCAGCTCCAGAAAAAAGCACGTCTGCTTTGCAGATGTGCTTTTTTCAGTTATATTCGCCTGCGGCGAGTTCTATTGCTTCGCAGTGATATTCGGCTTACGCCGAGTGATATTCGCTTCGCGAGTTTTGAAGGCGAATATATCATGCTGAGCACAAGCGAAGAATATCACTAAAAAAGCTCCAACCTTTCGGTCGGAGCTTTTCTCTTTTGTTTTATTCCATCCAAAGTATCATTTCAAGAAGTCGTTTTACGCAGACGGCTATCTCATCTCGGGTAATATAGCCCTCGTGGAGCTTCTCGATAATATCGTCGGTTGCGTCTAACGGCATACGAACGTCGTTTCCGCTCTTGACCTCGGTAGCGAAGGACGCGTGATTTCTCCAGTCGGTGGTGACCACTCCCTCGTAGCCCCATTCACCTCTGAGTATTCCCATAATAAGCTCTGCGTTCTCCGATGCTCTTACGCCGTTTATGATGTTATAAGCGGTCATTATAAGCTTTGGAGATGCTTCTTTTACGCATATCTCAAAGCCCTTAATGTATATCTCTCTTATCGCGCGCTCGGAAGCTATGGAGTCCGACTCTTTTCTGTTTGTCTCCTTATTGTTACAAGCGAAATGCTTGGGAGTTGCAACGATACCGACCGACTGTATTCCTCTTACGGTCGCTGCCGCCATCTTACCCGCAACAAAGGGGTCCTCGGAGTAATACTCGAAGTTTCTGCCGCAAAGCGGGCTTCTATGGATATTAAGTCCCGGGGTGAGCCATATCGGGAGATTGTTCTCCTTACATTCAAGCGCGCCCGCGCGACCGACCTTTTCAACAAGCTCAAGGTTCCACGTGCACGCAAGCAAGGTCGCTATGGGGAATGCCGTCGTTCTCACGCCCGTCTTCATCTCGATACGAACGCCCGCAGGGCCGTCTGCCGTCATAGGCGTGGGAACACCGTATTTCGGCAATCCGCCAATACCGCAGGTATTGGCGACACCTGCATTCTTCTTACCCTTGAGAAGTCTTGCAAGCTCCTCGTCGGTCAGCTGAGAGATAAACTCGTCAAGCGTTGCCTTTCCCTTTGATACGTCTCGGAGCGTTATGATCTCCTCTGAAGGCTTATATTCATTGTGGTAGTTAGTCGGAAAGGTCTTTCTTACAGGCTCACAGTCTGCGACTGCCACATATTCGCCCGTTGCGAGAAGTCTCTTCCCGAGATTTCTCGGTGTCAGATATTCGGTGAGCTGCTCTACCACACGCGTGTCAGTCACGTACTTATAATCAAGCTCACAAAGAGAGCGTATGGAATTACCGACGAATATCTTATATTCTCCGCCCTCAAGCACCCAAGCGGACTTGCAAACGTCGCCGATATCGTCGTAAGACGCCATAGAGCTTACCGCAAAGCGCATAGTGAGCGTCTGCTCCTCACCACACTCAAGAAGCTTGGTCTTTGCGAACGCGCAAAGCTCGAGAGCAGGCTTTGTCATCTTACCATCAGGCGCGCTGTAATATACCTGAACGACCTCTTTACCCTTATAGCCACCCACGTTCTTGACGCTTGCGTTGACAACTATATCGTCGCCGTCAAGCTTTGCCACAGCACCCGAAAGCACAAACTCGGTATACGACATTCCGTATCCGAAAGGATAGATAACTCTTTGCTTTTTGCCCGGTATGGTCTCAAAATATCTATAACCTACGAAAATATCCTCGGTATACTTGACGTAATCCTCAGACTCGTGGAAGCCCTCAGACGAGGGGTAGTCATCAAAGGAAGCGGCGCAGGTATCAACGAGCTTACCCGAAGGATTTACCTCACCCATAAGGACGTTTGCAACAGCCGTGCCGCCCTCCATACCGCCCTGCCATACTGCAAGCGCGGCATCTATCTTATCGTTGGCCGCAAACCAAGATGTGTCTATCATCGCACCCGTATTAAGAAGGATGACCACCTTATCAAAGTTATCGCAAACGCGCTCAACCATATTCTTTTCGGTATCGGAGAGATAGAAATAATCGTCCGTTCCGTCGTTACGTCTGTCTATACTCTCAGAGGAATGTCTGGATATAGTGATTATCGCGGTATCGGCGAAGCTTCTCGCACCCTCAAGCAGCTCCTCGGGGAAAGGGGCTTCCTTGATAAGGCGAAGCTTTTGTCCGCTTGCGCGCCACGCCGCAACGTACTCTACGTAATACTGAGAAAGCTCGTCATAGGCATTTAAATATCCGTTTGTGTTCTTTATACCGTCGTATATATTCACGGTGTATTCGCTGTGAACGTCACCGCTGCCGCCACCGACCTTGAAATACGCGATCTGTCCCATTCCGAACAAAGCAACGTTAGTTCCCTTTTTGAGGGGAAGCATTGCGTCGTTGTTCTTCAAAAGGACAATACCCTCCTCGGCAGCTTGTCTCGAAAGTGCGATATGAGAAGCGGAGCTTGTTACTCTCGTTCCGTTCTCACCTAAGGGTAACACGGGCATATATTTTATTCTCGCCCATTTTTCCATCGTTGCCATAACATTTCTCCTTAAGGTAAAAATATGAGCTTTTTACTCAAGCGAATTATATCATACAGACAGCCAAAAGTCAAGTAAACAATAAATATATATGTGTCCTATTCGAATTAGTGTTTAACTATTCGATAAATCCTAAATTTCTCGGCTTCTTAGCTGCAACTTTTATTTGTAAACCCTCTTGACTTTATTTTTCTTGTGTGTTATAATAATTTGTAATATAAAAACGCTTTGACGAAGAGTAGTACTCGGAAATATTGCCTCAGAGAGCGAACGGTTGGTGTGAGTTCGCGCAAGATACCGACGAAGTCGCTTCCGAGCGGTGCGGGTGACAGCTTGTCTTTAGCCCGTGACGGTCAGCCTCCGTTACAGGCCCTTGAGATGATAGCCGATATCGGCTGTCAAGTCAGGTGGTACCGCGTGCTTCAACGCCCTGATATGGGTGGTGAGGCTTTTTTATTTGTCAAAAATTTATGCTAAATATATAAGAGGAGAAACAAAATGAATTCCTACAATGAATTACCTAAGGTATATTCCCCTCAGGAGTTTGAGGACAGAATATATCAGAATTGGTGCGACAAGGGCTATTTCACTCCCGATGTCAAAAACCCCGCTCCCGCGTTTACCGTGGTCATTCCCCCTCCAAACGTTACGGGTCAGCTCCATATGGGTCACGCGCTCGACGAGACACTTCAGGATATACTTGTCCGTTACAAGAGAATGCAGGGCTTTAACACCCTTTGGGTACCCGGCACAGACCACGCCGGTATCGCTACTCAGATAAAGGTCGAGGAGCAGCTCAGAGTTAACGAGGGTCTTACAAGATACGACCTCGGACGTGAGGCTTTTCTTGAGAGAGTTTGGGATTGGAAGCATCAGTACGGTAACCGTATCATCAGCCAGCTCAAAAAGCTCGGCGCTTCCTGCGACTGGACAAGAGAAAGATTTACTATGGATGAGGGCTGCTCGAGAGCAGTTCGCGAGGTGTTTGTAAATCTCTATGATAAGGGTCTTATCTATCGCGGACACAGAATAATCAACTGGTGTCCTCACTGCCTCACAGCTCTTTCCGATGCTGAGGTAGAATATAAGGATATGCCCGGAAACTTCTGGCATATCAAGTACCCGATAAAGGGCGAGGACGGCTACGTTGAGGTGGCTACCACCCGTCCCGAGACAATGTTCGGTGACACAGCCGTTGCCGTAAACCCCGATGACGAGGCTACAAAGCACCTCATCGGCAAGACGCTCATTCTCCCCATCGTAAACAGAGAGATACCCGTTATCGCCGACGACTACGTTGAGATAGGCTTCGGCACGGGCTGCGTTAAGATAACCCCCGCGCACGACCCCAACGACTTCCTTGTCGGTCAGAGACACGACCTTGAGCAGATAAAGGTCATGAACGACGACGCTACCATGAACGCGTACGCAGGCAAATACGAGGGTATGGACAGATATGAGTGCCGCAAGGCTCTCGTTGCCGACCTTGAGGCACAGGGCTTCCTTGTTAAGACCGTTCCTCACGACCACAACGTAGGCGTTTGCTACCGTTGCGGAACTACCGTTGAGCCTCTCACATCCGATCAGTGGTTTGTTAAGATGAAGCCCCTCGCTGAGCCCGCTATAAAGGCAGTTGAGGACGGAGACATCAACTTTATTCCCGAAAGATTTTCCAAGAACTACTTCAACTGGATGAACAACATCCTTGACTGGTGTATCTCCCGTCAGCTTTGGTGGGGTCACAGAATTCCCGCCTTCTATTGCGACGATTGCGGCGAGATGACAGTCTCCAAGACAGATATCGACGTTTGCCCCAAGTGCGGCGGCAAGGTGCATCAGGACAGCGACGTGCTTGACACGTGGTTCTCCTCTGCCCTTTGGCCCTTCTCTACTCTCGGCTGGCCCGATATGACAGAGGACCTTAAGAAGTACTACCCCACAAGCGTGCTCGTAACGGGCTACGACATCATCACCTTCTGGGTATCGCGTATGATATTCTCGGGACTTGAGCATATGGACGCAAAGCCCTTCAGCACGGTGTTTATCCACGGCCTTGTCCGTGACGCGCAGGGACGCAAGATGTCCAAGTCTCTCGGCAACGGTATCGACCCGCTCGAGATAATCAAGAATTATGGCGCGGACGCGCTCAGATACGCTCTCGCTACGGGTAACTCCCCCGGAAACGATATGCGTTTCTCGGACGAGAAGATAGAGG
This sequence comes from Oscillospiraceae bacterium, assembly GCA_015063845.1. Taxonomy (GTDB): domain Bacteria; phylum Bacillota; class Clostridia; order Oscillospirales; family CAG-272; genus HGM12713. The sequence continues at coordinate 1,193 of SVTJ01000012.1, read as the reverse complement.
CGGCAAGAAACTTCGCAAACAAGCTTTGGAATGCTTCGAGATTTGTTCGTATGAACCTTACTATCGACGAGATAAAGCTCCCAGAGACAGACGTGCTCACGTCTGAGGACAAGTGGATACTCAACGAGTTCAACGCACTTGTCGAAGAGGTCACCAACGCGCTCGATAAGTATGAGGTGGGTGTAGCGCTTGCTTCTATCTACGAGTTTACCTGGGACGTATTCTGCGACTGGTATATCGAGCTTACCAAGGCTCGCCTTAACGACAAGGAGAGCGATGGCAACAAGGTCGCTCAGAACGTGCTCGGTTACGTTCTTACGGGAACACTCAAGCTCCTGCATCCCTTTATGCCTTTCATCACAGAGGAGATCTATCAGGCTCTTCCCCACACCGATGAGAGCATCATGATAAGCGAGTATCCTAAGTTTAACGAGGCTCTCGTATTCACAGCGGATGCCGAGAAGATGACCAAGGTCATCGCCGCTATCAAGGCAATACGCGCGAGAAGAAACGAGATGAACGTAGTTCCCTCACGCAAGGCTAAGGTATATATCGCGACTAAGTACACCGACGCTTTCAACGACAGCACAAAGATATTCTTTGAGCGTCTCGCGTCTGCTTCCGAGGTCGAGATAGCTGACAGCTTTGAGGGCAAGATAAGCGCGGACGACGCAGTGCAGATAATCACCGACTCCGCAACGATCTTCCTTCCCCTTTCCGATATCATTGATACCGAAAAAGAAAAGGCAAGACTTGAGGGCGAGGAAAAGAAGCTTATCGGCGAGATAGAAAGACTTGAAAATAAGCTTTCAAACGAGGGCTTCGTTGCTAAAGCTCCCGCAGCAGTTGTTGAGGGTGAAAAGGCAAAGCTTGAGAAATACCGCGAAAACCTTGAAGGTGTTATAGCGGCGCTCAATAAGCTGTCTTAAAAACATTAAGCGCTCAAGCAAATTCGCTTGAGCGCTTAATGTTTACAAAGCAAAAAAACAGGACAGAGAAAATTCTCTGTCCTGTTTTTCTTGGATGCCCTAAAAAGTCTTGCGAAAAGATTTTTCGGGGAGTTCCCTTGGTGACCCGTGGGAGAATCGAACTCCCGTTACCGCCGTGAAAGGGCGGTGTCTTAGCCGCTTGACCAACGGGCCGTTGGTAGCGGGAATTGGATTTGAACCCATGACCTACCGGGTATGAACCGG
>SVTJ01000011.1:3358-75861 GCA_015063845.1 Oscillospiraceae bacterium | reverse complement strand
GATGCTTTAGCTGAAACAGGAAAAGGCTTTTCACAGTACATCACTGTTGTCGGTCTTTGCGAAACCGTTGCATTGTTCGCACTTGTTTTTAGTATGGTAGCGCTTGGATAAACAGCCTTATAAACATTAAAAAGTGACTAAAAGCATAGCCCTCGTCCTATATTGGAGCGAGGGCTTTCTCAAACCTCAATATCTGCATCGCTGTAGTCAAAGAAAAAGGGCTTTGAGATTGCTCTCAAAGCCGATTTTGGTCGAGGTGACAAGATTCGAACTTGCGACTTCTACGTCCCGAACGTAGCGCTCTACCAAACTGAGCCACACCTCGATATTTAATTGTTTTGCGCCACGCGCTCTTCCTGTTGTGACTAAGTCTCTGTCTTCACACGCACAGCTTGCTTGCCAATCGACAAGTCACTGCCACTCCTTTTTGCTCGCTTTTTCTGCCACTGGCAGCGCTCGCAAACGTCCCCAAACTGAGCCACACCCCGATATTTAATTATTTTGCGCCACGCGCTCTTCCTGTTGTGACTAAGTCTCTGTCTTCGCACGCACAGCTTGCTTGCCAATCGACAAGTCACTGCCACTCCTTTTTGCTCGCTTTTTCTGCCACTGGCAGCGCTCGCAAACGTCCCCAAACTGAGCCACACCTCAATTATTCTTTTTTGAGCACTTCGATATTATATCACGAATAAATGATCTTGTCAAGTGATTTTTTGAATTGAAAAATAAATAAAAGCAAAGGCGAGAGTAATCTCTCGCCTTACTTTATGCATTTTACTTCAAAGTCAAACCGTCGCAAATTCCTTTTGCGTCTTCATCTCCTCGGAGCTTTCTGCCTCTGCGTTTACTTCCTCGGGGGAACGGAACGTGGGAACGACAGCCTTAAGCGCCTTCCTTGCAATATCATCATTCTCCGTAAGACAAGCCTTCTTGAGAAGCTCAAGTCGCTTCTCTATTTCGCTCTCGTCAAGCGGCTCGTCTCGCTCAATAAATATAAGGCTATTTTCAGTCTTATCAAGCTCTTCGGTTTTGACAAGAAGCTCTTCGTAGAGCTTCTCGCCGGGGCGAAGTCCGGTTTCTACTATCTCAATTCCCTTCACTCCCGACAAGCGGATCATATTCTCCGCAAGGTCGAGTATCTTTACGGGCTGTCCCATATCGAGCACGAAAAGCTCACCGTTATTTGCCATAGCTCCCGACTGAAGCACAAGACCTGATGCCTCGGGAATCGTCATAAAGTATCTGATTATACGCTTATCGGTCAACGTTATCGGTCCACCATTTGAAATCTGACGCTTAAACAGCGGAATTACCGAGCCGGCAGATCCAAGCACGTTACCGAACCTCGTTGCGCTGCATTTGACCGTTCCCTTTGTACTTGCGCTCTGCACCAGCATCTCACACATACGTTTGGTAGCGCCCATAACGTTCGTTGGGTTTACAGCCTTATCCGTTGACACCATCATAAAGCGCGGAGTACCGTATTTTTCGCAAAGCTCAAGCAAATTCTTTGTACCGAATACATTGTTCTCGATCGCTTCGATACAGTTATGCTCCATAAGCGGAACGTGCTTATGCGCCGCCGCGTTGATAACAATATCGGGGTGATAGGTCTCAAACACCCTAGTCATTGCACGCTTACTTGTAATAGAGGCTATCTCAACTTTCAAATCAAGCGTTGCTCCGTACGCGATCTTCAGCTCCTGCTGCACGTCGTACGCACCATTCTCATAAATATCGAGAATTATGATCTGTCTCGGCGACATCTTAGCGAGCTGTCTGCAAAGCTCGGAGCCTATCGATCCGCCGCCACCCGTAATAAGAATGACCTTGTCCTTATAATATGCGTCCGTCTTTTCATTTGACAGCGATATCGGCTTTCTGAAAAGAAGATCCTCAATGTCAAATTCTCTGAGGTGCCTTCGGCCGCCCGCACTTTGCATCACAGGATAGTCGTAGACCTTGATCTTATACCCTGCCTGAGCATAATACTCATAAAGACTCTTTCTCTTTTGTTCGGACAGAGACGGAATAGCAAAGACGACCTCTTGAATATCATACTCCGCAAGATGATCGAAGGTTGCCTCATTTTCGAGAAGCACGGGAATTCCGTGGATAACTCTATCCACCTTTTCGCTGTTGGCATCAACAAAGCATCTGGGGGAATAGGGGGAGTTCTTATTGTTGATCAGCTCCTCCGCAAGCGTTACACCAACGCGTCCCGCTCCTATGATAGCTATTTTTATCTTCTTACGGCTCTCGTGAACACCGCCGCCTATCTTTGAGCCCGTAAAAATACGCATAAGCTTCATCAACACTCTTGCGTGAGGTCTTTGCAGATTTGCAAATTTGTATATGTATCTGTAAAGCATTCTCATAGCCAGAGCGATAAGAAGGTTCAAACTGGAAATTGCGAGAATCCTTGCAAACGACACGTGATCGATGGGCAAGAAATGCTCGATAACAACGTAAATTACAAATCCGCAAGCATCGGTTATAAGCAACCGCATATAACACTGAATACCGCCGTATCTCCACACCTGATTATATATTTTGCCAAGCACTCGCGCACCCATAACGCATACGAGTGACAACACAAAATGAACGAGAATATACGGGATCTCCAGCATCTCCTCTTCGCCGAACAAAAACAGTAATGAAAAATCGACGAGCAAAAGAACAAGCACATCATATGCAAGCAGCAACCATCTTATTCTTATATTTTTAAAACTAAAATTCACAAAGACTTACCTCAATTCTTAGATTTAGGGATCTCCAATGTTTTCAGTAGTTATACTTATTTATAATTATATCACACATATACAAAAAAATCAAGAAAAAGTTTCTGTAAGAAGCTTTGGGGAAATTTTGCGTTAACGGTTTTGTGTATATATTACAAATATTATCTCTGTTATATGTGCGATTTGTGCAACAAAACACACTTTGGATATTGACATTTTTTTAACTTAGTGGTATAATATATAATCAAAAATGCAATATTTAATTTTGGAGGCATAAAAATGGAAAAAATAATGGCGATCGCTACGCTTGCCTGCGCTGTGCTGGCATTGCTTTTCGCCGCTATCAAGGCCCACAGGGTCATGAAGTTCTCTGAGGGCACTGATCTCATGAAAAAGATTTCCGCATCAATACGCAAGGGAGCTAACGCATTTCTTAAGCGTCAGTACAAAATAGTTCTGATATTCTTTGGAATTATGTTCGTAGTTCTCGGCGTAATGGCGCTTCTCGGACTTCTCACTCCCTTTGTTCCCTTCGCTTTTCTCAGCGGCGGATTTTTCTCGGCATTCTCGGGATTCATCGGAATGAAGATAGCGACCAACTCCAATGCAAGAACAGCAAATGCTTGCCGCGAGGGATTGAATCGCGGACTCAAGGTTGCTTTCTCGGCAGGTAGCGTTATGGGCTTCACCGTTGTAGGTCTCGGACTTCTCGATATATCCATATGGTTCATTCTTCTCAAGTTCGTATTTAAGCTTTCTGCCAATGAGATAACAAGCGCAATGCTGACTTTCGGAATGGGCGCGTCCTCTATGGCTTTGTTTGCACGTGTTGGCGGCGGTATATTCACAAAGGCTGCTGACGTCGGCGCTGACCTTGTCGGTAAGGTCGAGGCGGGAATTCCCGAGGACGACCCCAGAAATCCCGCTGTTATCGCAGATAATGTCGGCGACAATGTCGGTGACGTTGCAGGAATGGGCGCCGACCTTTACGAATCCTACGTTGGCTCGATAATCTCAGCATGCGCGCTCGGTGTTGCTGCATTTGGCGATATAAAGGCAATGGCACTTCCCATGCTGCTCTCGGCGGCTGGCGTTCTTTGCTCGATATTGGGTACGTTCCTCGTAAGAACAAAAGAGGGCGCATCTCAGAAGCAACTTCTCCGCGCTCTTTCGAGAGGAACTAACTTTTCCGCAATACTTATAGCAATAGTTTCCCTTCCCCTTGTATATTTCGTATTCGGCAAGGAAAACTGGACTATTTACTTTGCTATACTCGCAGGACTTATCGCGGGAGTGCTTATCGGTCAGGCTACCGAATATTTCACCTCCGAAAGCTATAAACCTACCAAGGGGCTCGCTGCAACATCCGAGACGGGTACGGCTACCATAATCATTGGCGGATTGTCCGTCGGTATGATGTCCACGCTTCTCCCTATCGTTATAGTTGCGGTCTGTGTACTTGTTGCTTACTTTGTAGCAGGCGGTGCCACAAGCGCATCCATGGGACTTTACGGAATATCGCTTGCTGCTGTAGGAATGCTCTCAACTCTTGGTATCACACTTGCTACCGACGCTTACGGTCCCGTTGCGGACAACGCAGGCGGTATTGCCGAGATGGCAGGACTTGAGGACGAGGTAAGAGAGAGAACAGACGCACTTGACTCGCTCGGAAACACCACGGCGGCTACAGGAAAGGGCTTTGCTATCGGTTCTGCCGCACTCACGGCTCTTGCCCTTATGGCATCTTACATAGATAAGGTAAACACGATCGAAGGCGGCGCTGAAAAGATAGCCAACCTCAATATTACAAACCCCACCGTGCTCATAGGTCTTTTCATAGGAGCATGTCTTCCCTTTGTATTTGCGGCTCTCACAATGAACTCCGTAGGACGCGCTGCACAAAGCGTTGTCAAGGAGGTTCGCCGTCAGTTTAAAGAGATAGCAGGCCTCATGGACGGAAAGGCAGATCCCGACTACGCAAGCTGCGTTGACCTTTGCACAAAAGCAAGTCTTCGCGAGATGGTATTTCCCACAGTTGTAGCGGTTGCAGTTCCTATTGTTGTCGGTATCGTTCTCGGTTGTACGGGCGTTGTAGGTATGCTCGCAGGCGCTACTGCATCTGGATTCCTGATGGCTGTGTTCATGTCTACCTCGGGCGGTGCTTGGGATAACGCAAAGAAGTATATAGAAAGTGGCGTTCACGGAGGAAAGGGCTCTGAGCAGCACAAGGCGGCTGTTGTCGGAGACACCGTCGGCGACCCCTTCAAGGACACCTCGGGTCCCGCGATAAATATTCTTATCAAGCTGCTCTCTATGGTCTCCATAGTATTCGCGGCGATTGTTGTTAATTTCTCAATACTCTAATAAAAAAAAGCTCTCGCCAAATGGGCGAGAGCTTTTTTACAAATCGCCAAAAAAATCCTCTAATTTTTAGAGAATATTATAAAACAGAATATCCGACAATAAAATTTCTTGACACAGCTCGGTAAAATGTGATATACTAAAAAAAAAGGAGTTCTACCATGCCAAGCGGAAAAACCTACAAAATACCAACAAAGCGAAGAAATCTTTTCTTGCGCGTGTCTGAGGGCCACTTTGCCACCAGCCACAGCCATATTAATTATTTTATAGACGTTACAACGCAAAAGACCCGTTTGTCAGAGGCAACGGCAGTCGCAAAAGAGCTTGTATCATACTATAACATCACAACTATCGTTGATACTATCCTCTGCCTTGACGGAACTGAGGTCATAGGAACTTGTCTCGCCAACGAGCTTACAAAAGGCAACTTTATGAACATGAATGCTCACCAGACGATATACGTCGTGACACCCGAGCATACGTCAGGAAGCCAGCTCATCTTCCGCGACAATATCGTTCCCACGGTCGCAGGTAAGCACGTGCTCGTGCTCGCTGCATCTGTAACTACGGGCTATACCGTTCAGGCTGCTACCGAGGCTATCAAGTATTACGGTGGCTACGTTGCAGGAATCGCGGCACTCTTCGCTACAACGGACACCTGCGCAGGCTATGATGTACAGTCTGTATTCGACACCAATCACCTTGAGGGCTACGCAAGCTATCCTTCTCATGAGTGTCCTCTCTGCAAGGAAGGCAAAAAGATAGATGCTCTCGTCAACAGCTTCGGCTATTCAAAGCTATAAGTAAATATTTAAAGGGTACTTTCAAATGAAAGTACCCTTTGTTTTTTTCTTTTTAGTTCTTAAGCGAGTGTATCGGTGCGGGAATACGACCGCCACGCGCAATGAAGTCTTTACAGCCGTATTCGCTGAGCTTCATTATAGGAGCGTAGCCGAGAAGTCCGCCAAATTCAACGGAGTCGCCAACGCCCTTACCGTACGCGGGAATAACTCTGACCGCCGTAGTCTTCGTGTTTGCCACGCCGATAGATATCTCGTCCGCGATGATTCCGCAAATAACGTCCTCTGTCGTGTCACCTGGGATCGCTATCATATCAAGTCCTACCGAGCACACAGCAGTCATTGCCTCGAGCTTCTCTATTGAGAGTGCTCCGCACTTAACAGCGTCTATCATTCCTGCATCCTCGGATACGGGAATAAACGCGCCCGAAAGTCCGCCAACGTGAGAGGATGCCATAACTCCGCCCTTCTTGACCGCATCGTTAAGAAGCGCAAGTGCCGCCGTTGTACCGTGACCGCCGCACTTTTCAAGTCCCATATTTTCAAGGATATGCGCGACCGAGTCTCCGACAGCGGGTGTAGGAGCAAGAGAAAGGTCTACTATTCCAAAAGGAACGTCAAGTCTGCGTGACGCCTCGCTTGCAACAAGCTGACCCATTCTTGTTATCTTAAATGCGGTTTTCTTTATAACGTCAGCAAGAGCCGAGAAATCGCAATCCCCTGCTCTCTTTATAGCCGAGCTTACAACACCGGGGCCCGAAACGCCAACGCTAACGACCGTCTCAGCCTCTCCAACTCCGTGGAATGCGCCTGCCATAAAGGGGTTATCCTCGGGAACGTTTGCAAACACCACAAGCTTTGCGCAGCCGATAGACTCGTTGTCTCTTGTGAGATATGCCGTCTCTTTGATTATCTTACCCATAAGAGCTACCGCGTCCATATTGATGCCCGCCTTGGTAGACGCAACATTTACAGACGAGCAGACACGCTCGGTAGAACTGAGCGCCTCGGGAATAGACATAATAAGATTACGTGCGTTGTCCGTAAAGCCCTTTTGCACGAGTGCGCCGTAGCCGCCGATAAAGTTGATACCGAGCGTATGAGCCGCCTTGTCAAGTGCCTTAGCCATCTTTACGTAATCGTCGGGGCTGAATCTGCCGCCGACCATGGATATGGGAGTTACGGAAACTCTCTTGTTGATTATCGGTATTCCGTATTCCTTCTCGATATCACAGCCGACCTCAACGAGATGTTCAGCCGTTTTTGTTATCTTGTCGTAAATGCGGTCACAAACGATGTCTGCGCTGTCACCCGCACAGTCATAAAGCGAGATACCCATCGTAATAGTACGAATATCAAGGTTCTCGTCCTTTATCATATTTATTGTTTCAAGAATATCCTTAGTGTTTATCATTTATTTGGCACCTCAGATCCTATGCATGGAATTGAACACGTCCTCGTGCATCGTGCGAATGTCAAGTCCGTTCTCAACTCCTACCTTGCGAAGCTCCTCAACGAGCGTTGCAAACGGAACGTTTATATCCTTCACCTCAACCACCATTATCATTGCGAAATATTCCTTGAGAACGCTCTGCGATATCTCAACGATATTCCCACCAAACTCAGCGCACTTAGTGCTGACCTTTGCGATAATACCCTTAGCGTCGTGTCCGACAACGGTTACAACTGCCTTCATCTTTAAAACCTCCCGTCCCAAGCGGAACATAAAATGTAATATGAAGATATTATATCAAAAACTCCTCGCTTTTTCAAGAGATTTTCGTAAATAAATCTCGCCTAAACGCTAAATTCCGTCCTTTTTATTATATGATCTCGGTATTTTTTCTCAAGCTCGCAGAAATATCCGCTCCAGCCCCATACGCGCACTATAAGATTTGGATACCTCTCGGGATGCGCCTCGGCATCAAGCAAGGTCTCTCTATTTATGGCGTTAAGCTGAAGCTGATGTCCGCCGAGAAGAATAAACGCCCTCACGAGCTGTGCAACCTTTTTCTCCCCATCCTCATTTCTGAAAACGGTATTGTGAAGTTCCATAGTCAGAGGACCTCCGTTGCATATACGGCCGAGGTCGTACTTGGTAAATGACTTTACTACCGATAAAGGTCCTGCAAGTCTTGTATTTATTGACGGTGAGAAGCTGCACGAAAAATACTCGCCTGCGTGTCTGCCGTCAGCCGTCGCGGGGCATTTAAGTCCCTTGGCATATCCAAAAGCGCTTCCTGTACCCGCTCTCCACACTCCGCCAATACCGTTAGGAGCTCCGCTCATACATTCTGAAAACATATCCATAAGAGAAGCGGCTATGCTATCGACGTAATCGTCGTTGTTTCCCATCTTCGGGCAATCGCAAAGAAGCTGTCTTAGCTCCTCAGCCCCCTCATAGTTGCTCTCAAGCGCGGCTAAAAGCTGAGCTTTTGTGACACTTTCAACGTCAAAAACACATCTTTTTATTGCGGCGAGAGCATCTGCGGCATTGGCTATCCCCGTACCGTGACAGCCAAAATTCTTATACTTTGCCCCACCGCCAAAAATATCCAGACCGCTCTCAATACAGCCGTCGGTAAACAGTGAAAGATACCGCACCGCCCTGTGTCTGCCATAATTGCGCATATATTTCTCACATGAGCGTTCTCTTATGGCAGCACATTCCTCCGATATAGCCTCGCGCACTTTTACCAAAAGAGCATCAAAGCTCTCGCAACACATAAGATGCTTGCGCACAGCATCGTTCACGACCGTCGGAAATATAAGCAGGTCTATATTAGGCACGTCGATACCGTTATACGGAGATATACACTCCCAGCAAGCCGCTACTGTGTAGTCATACGCGTCGTTCTCACTATATCCCATATTTATCATATATGGGATTATAACGTCATCGTTGCAATACTGCGGAAAGCCAAGCCCCTGCTTTGTAAGACGCGTGCCTAACTCATAACGCTCCGCCGGCGTTTTCTTGTTTACCCTGAGATTTATCTTTGGGTCTATAAGAGAAAGCTCGAGCGAAGCCCTCATACAAAGCTCGGACAGCTCATTATAACTGTCATTTCCGTCCTTATCTATACCTCCAAGCACCATGCTCTGCCCGTTATCTCCCTGCTGCATACCGAAATACAGGTCGGTGTCAGTATTAAGACCTATAAAGAACATCTCAAGTGTTTCAAAAAGCTCCTCTTCGCTCACTCCTCGATTTTTGTCAAGCTCATACCACTGGAACATATACTTATCAAAACGACCGAGCGTTATATGCGAGGTGTTTACACATCTCTGCGAATAGATAAGAAGCTTCATAAAAAGGCAAGCCTCGTAAAAGCTCCGCGCACCCTTTTTCGGTATATGTCCGAGAGCCTCCGCTATGCGCTCCTTACCCTCTCGCTCTGCCGCTTCTCGATATCTATCGCAAATATCGATCACCGCTACGACATCGCGACGTATAGCCTCATAAAAAAGCGTTTTATTGGAATTTTCTCTTGCATTTCGCTCTATTTCCTCAAGAACACTATCAAAACCCGTTTCAATAATACGCGCATAATTTGGCGTGATATTTCCGTACGCAACGTCAAGTCCGCTACCTGTGGGGAGCTTTTTATTATATCGGTTAAACCCAAAAATATCCCCGTCAACAAAAAACGGTCTTTCCTCAGAAAGCATAGTTTCAAGCACCACCGTTTCGGCAAGTTCTTCGGGCTCTTTCACGATGAGTTCGCTTACGTCTGTCGGAGTATTATCATATCTTGATCTCTTGTATTCTCCGCTACGCAAAAGAGACAGCATTCTCTCAACCTTACGTGTCATAATATCTTCACCTCAATACCGTATTCTTTAAATATTTCAACGTGCGCGCAAGGCTCAATATGCTCTTCAAACGATACCTCATATTTTCTTGCCAGCGACGCGTATTTACTGCCTGCCATTTTGTTGTACGGCATAAGCTCAACGTAGCTCACACCGCACTCTTTCATAAGATCTGCTATTCCCTCGATATTCTTTTCGGTGTCCGTAACCGTGGGAATAAGCGGTATTCTCGTTACAAACGGCTTGCCGCTTTTCGAGAGAGCGCGATAATTTTCCAATATCATACGGTTGGACACACCGGTGTACCGTATATGATCTGCGTCATCAATAAGCTTAAGGTCATAAAGCACTCTATCACAATCCGAAAGCACTTGCAAAAAAGTATCTTTTTCACAATAACCTGCGGTTTGTATAGCCCTATCGGTCACTCCGCGAAGCTCGCAAAGACAGCCGCGCAAAAACGCGCTCTGCATAAGCGGCTCTCCGCCCGAAAAGGTAACACCACCACCCGAAACATTCAAAATATCCGCGTTCGCGCTCACGATACGCACGATGTCCTCTACCGTGTATACGTCGCCCACATAACGTACAAGCCCCCTTGGGCATGCAGTAATGCTGCTCTCGCCAAGCTCTCCGTACGTAAGACACGCTCCGCACTCAATACAGCCATTCATACTGCGGCATACCTCTCGCTCCCGTCTCTGCCCCTCGGGATTGTGACACCACTCGCAACGAAGAGGACATCCCTTTAAAAACACCGTCATTCTTATGCCGTCACCGTCAAATACGGAAAACTCTTCTATGGAAAAAACAGTACCGTTAAGCAAAAAATCACCCCCGTTTTTTACAATTATATCAGTTTACTATTGATTTTTAAAGAAAAATATTATATAATTATAGCAAGATATTATCTTTTTAGAGGTAAATATGATAAAACATCAATTTAAAAATTCACGAGGCAACTACAATTACAACGCATATACCTATTTCGGTGTAAATTGGAAAGCACATTTTCACAGCAATTTTGAGCTGATATACGTCATTGACGGAAAGATATATTTGACGGTAAACGGAGATACAAACACCGTTTCATCGGGAGAATACGCTCTCGTTTTGTCAAATCAAATACACGCTATCCTTCCCGACGGTTTCGCGCAATACTGGATAGCTGTGTTCTCCGAGCAATACGTTCCGCACTTCGCAAAGGAGATGAGCGGATTCGAGGGAGAGACCTCGGTATTTTCTTGCGACGCGGACACCGACGCATTTATAAAAAGCAAGCTAATTTTTTCGGAAAGTTCTGCTCTGATGATAAAAAAAGCCTGCTTCTACGCCGTATGTGACTGCTATTCAAAACAAACTGTTCTTAAAAAGCGAGTAAGCGGCAAACGAGAGCTGATATGCGAAATGCTCGACTACATAGCGGCACACTATACTGAGCGGCTAACGCTCGCCACGGTTGGTGCGCACTTCGGCTACGAGCCTCACTATCTGTCCAGAATGCTCAACGAAAAGTATCAGATAAGCTTTTCAGCTCTTGTCAACGAGCACAGGGTAAATCACGCGGCAAGACTTATTGAGAACGGAGAGCTCACTATGGCAGAGGTTGCTATGCAAAGCGGCTTTTCAAGTATCCGCAATTTCAACCACGCATTCAAGTCGGTAACGGGCAGAACCCCAACAGAATACGTAAGAGCGCAATCAAACCAATAAAAAAGACGGTATAGGGTCGTAAACTATACCGTCTTTTTTGATTTATATATGGAATATACTGTTATTTTCCACTTGACAAGAAGCAAGTAATATTATATACTGTTAATACAACGAACACACGTTGGAGGACTAATATGAAACTGACACAGGCAAGAAACTTTTACGATTGCGACACACCTTATCCGCCGCTACATATAAACAGCTGCGGATATTTTTCAGAGCTTGATTGCGATACGCATTGCGACCGTCCAAATGGGCGCAATGATTACCAGATAATTTATATGCTTGAGGGCGAGATGGAATATCAGACGAGTGGCAAAACAGAGGTCGCTCCCAAGGGAACTCTTTTGCTCTTCAAGCCCCACGAGCCGCAGATATACGGATGCAACGCCGAAAAAAGGTCGTCATATATATGGGTGCACTTTGACGGAGAGCAAGCAGAGACAATACTTCGCGAATGCGGACTGTATGACAAAAACTGCTATTTTGCGCCGTCATATCATAGCGGTGAGCGTATTGTCGGACAAATGATGGACGAGATACGCAGACGCCCTACGTCTTATCAGATACGTCTTCAGGGGCTGTTTTCTACTCTCGTCAGCGGACTGTCAAGAGCCCTATCTGACAATGCGCAAAGCGCGGCAATAGAGCGACTTCGCCCCGCACTCGATCAAATAGAGAGCTTCCCCGAGCTTGATATGCGGGTATCGGATTACGCAGCACTGTGCCACATGAGTGAGTTTCACTTTCTACACGAATTCAAGACACTAACGGGTACTTCTCCCATAAGCTACCGCGACACTATACTCATAAGGCACGCGTGCACTCTGCTTGAAAACACCTCACTGCTTGTCGGTGAGATAGCCGCAAATCTCGGTATTCACGATGCGCTGTATTTCAGCAAAAAATTCAAAAAGCACGTCGGTCTCTCCCCTTCGCAGTACAGGGAGAGCAATGGCAAATAAAAAACGAGCGAGAATTTCGCCTACGGCGAAGATACCCTCGCCCTACGCCTGATAAGCGAGCTTATCGATCTTCGGGCGGGGTATGCGAACCCATTCCGTGCAGAGCACGGAGATGGGTTCGCTTGCGGGTAGCACAACGAGAGGGCTACCTCTCGGTAGCCCTCTCGTTGTGGCACCCGCAACGGGAATCGAACCCATAACTACCCCTTAGGAGGGGGTTATTATATCCATTTAACTATGCAGGCATATTCTGTTTTTCACCCGTATAGTATATCATATCACAAAGTAAAATTCAAGTCTTTTTTTAAAAGTCGAAAGGATTATTTATATGACAAAGATCAACGCAAGAAAAATCGTTTTTATATGTTTTCTCGTGCTGACGGCGGTCTGGATCGTCTTTGTTTTCTCAAACTCACTTGATAATGGGGTTGAGTCGGGAGAAAAAAGCTCTGCTGTCACAAGCGCTCTCAATTCGGCACTCACCTCAGTGGGTATCAAAAAGCCTATATCCGAGCGCGACGTGCGTACTTTCGCTCATTTCTCCGAGTTTTTCGTGTTGACCGCACTGCTATCGGCAGACGTGCTACTCTGCCCTCTATCCAAAAAGATCCCTCAAACGCTATCGTTTTTATCCCCTTTTATTTCCGTGCCCGTATGCTTTTTGGTCGCGTGTATTGATGAACTGATACAAAACTTTTCCGCAGGCAGGGCGATGCAATTCTCCGACGTGTGCGTTGACACTCTCGGCGGTATATGCGCGGCAACGCTATTCACTCTCATTTGCCTTTCAACGTACTTGATAAGGCTCAAAAAAAGCAAAAAATGAGGGTATTTAGTACAAAATCTATTTACATACGAGAAAAATTGTGATATAATATAATTTGTATATTCTTGATAACATTATAAGGAGAATAGATTTATGAAAACGGATATTCAAATAGCCAAGGAAGCCGTTATGCTTCCTATCACCAAGATCGCAGAAAAGCTCGGTATCAAAGACGACGAGCTCGAGCTGTACGGTAAGTACAAGGCTAAGATTAACGATGCCTTTCTCAAGAGAATGGAGAGCCGCCCCGCAGGCAAGCTCATTCTCGTTACCGCCATCAACCCCACTCCCGCAGGAGAGGGCAAGACCACTACCACTGTCGGTCTCGGTATGGCTATGAACAAAATAGGCAAAAATGCGATAATAGCGCTTCGTGAGCCCTCTCTCGGACCTGTATTCGGTGTCAAGGGCGGTGCCGCAGGCGGCGGATACGCTCAGGTCGTTCCTATGGAAGATATCAATCTCCACTTCACTGGTGACTTCCACGCGATAACAGCAGCAAACAATCTGCTCTGCGCGATGATAGACAACCATCTCCAGCAAGGAAATGAGCTCGGTATCGACCAGAGAAGAATAGTTTTCAGCCGTGTTACCGACACTAACGACCGCGCTCTGCGTAACATAACCGTAGGTCTTGGAAGCCGTGTTGACGGTATTCCCCGTCAGGACCACTTTATGATAACAGTTGCAAGTGAGATAATGGCTATCCTTTGTCTTGCCGAGTCGCTCGACGACCTCAAGACAAGACTTGGCAACATTCTCGTTGCATACACATACGACGGTAAGCCCGTTTATTGCCGCGATCTGTGTGCTCAGGGCTCTATGGCAGCGCTTCTTAAGGACGCTATCAAGCCTAACCTCGTACAGACGCTCGAAAACACCCCCGCACTCATTCACGGCGGACCTTTCGCTAACATCGCTCACGGCTGTAACTCGGTAAGAGCTACAAAGCTTGCTCTTAAGCTTGCTGACTATACAATCACAGAGGCTGGCTTTGGCGCTGACCTTGGAGCTGAGAAGTTCCTTGATATCAAGTGCCGCAAGGCGGGGCTCATTCCCGACGCGGTAGTACTTGTCGCAACAGTTCGCGCGCTCAAGTATAACGGTGGAGTTCCCAAAGCTGAGCTTTCGGGTGAAAACCTCGATGCGCTCAAGGCAGGTGCTGTAAACCTCGAGGCTCATATAGACAATCTCCGCAAGTACGGTCTGCCCGTTGTAGTCGCTATCAACCGCTTTGGCACGGACACCGACGCTGAGCTTGACTACATCAGACAGATATGCATTGCAAAGGGTGCTGAATTTGCGCTTTCCGAGGTATTCGCCAAAGGCGGAGAAGGCGGAATAGAGCTTGCAGAAAAGGTCATTGCGGCTTGCGAGAAGGAAAAGGACTTCCACTTTATGTATGAGGACGATATGTCCATCAAGGAGAAGATAGCGGCGGTAGCTACAAAGATATACGGTGCTGCCGACGTCAAGTACGATGCCGCGGCTCTTAAGGCTCTCGCTGATATCGAGGCAATAGACCCCAAGTACTCCACCTTCCCTATCTGCGTAGCTAAAACGCAGTACTCCCTCTCTGACGATGCTTCCAAGCTCGGCAGACCCGAGGGATTCACACTCACCGTTCGCGAGATCAAGCTCTCTGCGGGAGCTGAGTTCATCGTAGTGCTCACAGGCGCTATTATGACTATGCCCGGTCTTCCTAAGAAGCCTGCGGCTGTATCTATCGACGTTGATAACGACGGCAACATCACGGGACTGTTCTGATATGACATTTCCCGAAAGACGCGCGTCTCTCTCTCCGGCAGAAACCGAAAGCCTGGGAGAGGCGCTTGCGCGTGAAATAATTGACAACGGACTTCCCCGCTTCGTGGCGCTTTTTGGTGACCTTGGAGTGGGCAAGACCGCTTTTGTGCGTGGATTTACCCGCGCCATCGCACCCGATGCTCGCGTAAAATCCCCCACCTTCGCGCTGGTGAACGAATACAAAGGAAAGACCTGCTCGGTATTCCACTTTGATATGTATAGGATCGAGGACGAGGACGAGCTTTATTCCATCGGATTTTACGACTACGCCGACAGAGGCGGTATATGTATCACCGAATGGAGCGAAAACATCGAGTATGCGCTTCCCGAGAGCTATATTCGCGTTGAATTGATCAAGGATAACGAGAGCGATACGGACAGCAGAGCCGTGCTTTTTGACATGATCGGCGCGTAATACGGAGAAAAATATGAAGATATTGGCACTTGACAGCTCGGCGCTTATTGCGTCTGTCGCACTCTGCGAGGACGGCAAGCTGCTGTCGGAATACACACTTAACAACAAAAACACGCACAGTGAAACGCTGCTCCCGATGATAGAGAGCATGCTTTCTCACTTTTCGATGACCCTCTCGGACATTGATCTGTTCGCTGCCTCGGCAGGCCCCGGGTCTTTCACGGGAGTCAGAATAGGCGCGGCAACGCTTAAGGGACTTGCATTTGGCTCGGAGAAGCCTTGTGTTGAGGTATCGACGCTCGAAGCTCTTGCTTGCAATCTGCTCGGCTTTGAGGGTCTTATTTGCCCAGTTATGAACGCGCGTCGCTCGCAGGTATACACTGCCCTATTTCGCTCGGACGGAAAGACGCTTACACGTCTTATGGATGACAGCGCTATGGCGATAAGCGAGCTTGATGAGCTTCTCTCCAAATACGAAGAGCGCGTGATGCTTTGCGGAGACGGATATGATATCACCGTCCAAGCCTTCAACAAGACCGAGATAAAGTACACTCCCGAAAGGCTCAGACATCAATCGGCGTTCTCGGTCGCTTGTGTGGCTCTTGAGCTGTACGGCAAGGGAGAGCACAAAAGCGATACGGCATTCAAGGTAAACTATCTCCGCCCGTCACAAGCGGAGCGCGAGCTTATGAACAAAAACAAAGAGACAAATGAGGACTGAAAAAATGAAGATAGTAATAGGATGTGACCACGCAGGATTTGGCATAAAGAGTGCGGTAATATCGCACGTTCTTGAAAAGGGATACGAGGTCGTTGACGTTGGAACAAATTCAAATGCCAGCTGTCACTATCCCGTAATAGCTACTGCTGCTTGCGAGAAGATACTCAACGGCGAGTGCGAGCTCGGCATACTCATATGCGGAACGGGCATTGGCATGTCCATTGCCGCAAACAAGCATAAGGGTATTCGTGCGGCTTGCTGCTCCGATACCTTTTCCGCAAGACTTACAAGAGAGCACAACGACGCAAATATGCTCTGCTTTGGAGAGCGTGTGGTAGGAGCAGGACTTGCTCTTGACCTTGTAGACGCTTTTCTCGATGCAGAATATCTCAACAACGGCAACCACGTAACAAGAGTTGCCATGCTTAGCGAAATAGAGAAAAACAACTAAAACCTTGGGAGGCAGATTATGTGTACCAAAAAGATAGCTGCGGTACTTCGCGCTATATCAGGCTCACCTCACCCTAAAAATTTCACATCTGCCGTGATAGTTGCGGCAGGCCTTTCCGAACGCTTTGGCGGCAAGGTCACAAAGCAAATGACAAACGTCTGCGGTGAACCTCTGCTTATGCATACCGTTCGCGCTTACGAAGAGGCAGATTGTATACACGAGATAATCATCGTTGCAAAGTCCGTTGAAATACCGGTTTGGCAAGAGCTTGTAAAAAAGTATGACTTCAAAAAAGTACGAGCAATAGTCAAGGGCGGACACACACGTCAGATATCCGTGCTCAACGGATTTGAGGCGATAGATACGAGAGCTAAGTACGTAGCTATTGCCGACGGTGCAAGATGTTTGACAACTCCCGACATAATAAACTCGGTTTGCCGTTCTGCCTATAAATACAAGGCAGCAACCGCGGCACACCGTTCTACCGATACGGTAAAGATAGCTGACAAAAAGGGCTTTATCGACACGACCGCCGACAGAGATACAGTCTGGATGGCGCAAACTCCGCAAGCATTCAAGGTACGCCTCTATCGCGCGGCGGCATACACAGCACTCAAAAAGGACATTGAAGTCACGGACGACAACTCTCTTGTTGAAAGTGTCGGACATCCCATTCGTCTTGTAGAATGCGGAGCACAAAATATTAAGATAACGACTCGCGAGGATCTTGCGGTTGCAGAGGGAATCTTAGCAGAAAGAGCAAGAGCGCGCAAAGAGGATCAATGATGATGAGAATTGGACACGGATATGACGTTCACCGCCTGACTGAAGGCAGACGTTTGATACTCGGCGGAGTTGATATTCCCTATGAGAAAGGACTGCTCGGTCACTCCGATGCAGACGTGCTGCTGCACGCTATCGCAGATGCGCTTCTCGGTGCGGCGGCTCTTGGCGATATTGGAAAGCTCTTCCCCGATACCGATAAAAAATATGAGGGTGCGGACAGTCTTGTCCTTCTTCAAAAAGTAGCGACAAGAATATACTGCGAGGGATATAGCATAAGCAACATCGATGCGACGGTTATAGCCCAAGCGCCAAAGCTTGCTCCTCATATCCAAAAGATGCGCTCTAATATCGCGCGCGCGCTCAATTTGGATATCTCTTGTGTCAGCGTGAAGGCTACGACAGAAGAAAAGCTCGGCTTTACGGGAGAGGGACAAGGCATTTCAGCTCACGCAGTTTGTCTTATAGAGAAGCTTGAGGCATAAAAGTGCGCTGTTCCGTGAATAAACAGTCCCCACTTCCTCATATATTAAATTTCCTTTTCACGGAAAACGCACGTAATTTTCATTATAGAATATGCTGTGTCGAAGGCAGTTGCTATCGGCTACGGCTGATTTTAAAGGTAAGGTAAAAATATGCTTATTATTTCACCATCAGTTCTTGCTGCGGATTTTTCTAAGCTCGGCGAAGAGGTAAACAAGGTACATACGGCAGGAGCGCAATATATCCATCTTGACGTTATGGACGGCATTTTTGTTCCAAACATAAGCTTTGGACCGCCCGTAATAACGTCACTTAAAAAGGTTACGAATATTACGTTTGACGTTCATCTTATGATAACCAAGCCCGAAAGATACATAAAAGACTACGTTGACGCGGGAGCAGATATCATAACCATACATTATGAGAGCTGTGACGATCCCGAGGCTGTTATCGAACAGATCCGCTCTTACGGTGTTCGCCCGTCCGTTTCAATAAAGCCCGCTACACCGCCCGAGCAGATATTCCATCTGCTTGACAAAGTAGATATGGTACTTGTTATGACAGTTGAGCCCGGATTTGGCGGGCAGAGCCTTATTCCCGAAACGATCGATAAGGTAAGAGTACTGCGCGAGTATGCCGAGAATAACGGTATAAACGTAGATATTGAGGTTGACGGCGGCATCAATTCCGACAATCTCGGACTTCTCACAAGTGCAGGAGCAAACGTAATAGTAGCGGGATCGGCTATTTTCCGAGCAAAAGACCCCGAAAAGGTCATTGCGGATATGATATGTATTGGCGAAGAATTCCCATTCAAAAAAACAAAACATTAACTGGATACCTATCCGATAATATTTGGTCACTGATCAGACCAGATCAAACAAAAAAAGAGCAAACACTGTGTGTTTGCTCTTTTATGTTTTGCATCAATCCTCGAAAGACATCTTTATCTGAGACGTTTGCTCCGCTTTATGCTTATCCATGAGATTATGAATACGCTTCACGGGATTGAGAAGCTCGCTGAGAGTATAGTCGTGATTGAGAGTATCGATAATGTAGGAAACGTACTTACACATATTTACCTCAACGTACCACTCGCGGCCGGAAAGCTCGGGGCGGCGGTAGATAAGGTTTGTGGTAAACACTCTGGTGAATATTCCGTCTGCATATGCCTTGTCGAATTTTTCAAGACCGTCTGTAAACAGACCGAACGTTGCAAATGCGAAAATTCTCTTTGCACCCTTTTCCTTGAGTTGGAGAGCCACGTCTATAAGCGACTCACCCGAGGAGATCATATCATCAACTATAATAACGTCCTTACCAGTAAGGTCCTTTCCGAGATACTCGTGAGCCTCAATCGGGTTACGTCCGTTTATGACCACCGCATAGTTACGGCGCTTGTAGAACATACCGATATCAAGACCGAGGACCGAGGAGAAGTACATACAACGGCTCATTGCGCCTTCATCGGGAGAGATGATAACAAGCTCGTCCTTGTCGATAATAACATCGGGCACATTACGAACGAGAGCCTTTATCATCTGATAAGTAGGCATAACGTTATCAAAGCCCGAAAGCGGGATCGCATTCTGAACTCTGGGGTCGTGTGCGTCAAAGGTGATTATGTTTGAAACGCCCATATTGACAAGCTCCTGAAGCATAAGCGCGCAGTCAAGCGACTCGCGTCCGCTTCTCTTGTGCTGTCTGCCCTCGTAGAGCATAGGCATAATAACAGATACTCGTCTTGCCTTACCCATATTAGCGGAAATAATACGCTTGAGGTCGGCATAGTGCTCGTCGGGGCTCATAGGAACCTCTTTGCCATACATCTTGTAAGTAACACCGTAGTTAAACATATCGCAAATGATATACAGGTCGTGACCTCTGAGTGATTCGTGAATGAGAGCCTTCGCCTCACCCGTTCCAAAGCGCGGACAATCCGCGTGTACGAGGAAGGACTCGTCGCCTCCGTGACGTCGCCAATCCTTGAGATAATAGTCTACCTGCGCGGCAAACTGCTCACAACCCTTCATACCTATCACGCTAAGTTCAGCGTACTGTGATTCTTTCATATTGATATACCTCCCGAGCTTTATTCATCTGTTAGTATTATTATAACATATTTTTTTCGCCAAAACAAGTGTGTTCACAATTTTTTTAAATGATTATCTGCAAAATATGACTTTGCATAAATCATTTCGACTTTTTTGAGCACAACTTGGCAAATATGATATCAAAACCACACGATCATTTCAGTTCAACTACGGTTACTCCGCCGTCTCCCTCGCCAAACTGTCCTATACGGAAGGAGGCTACGCGTCTGTCTTTTTTGAGGTAACCCCAAAGTGCGGTCTTGAGCGCCCCAGTTCCCTTTCCGTGTATCAGTCTTACGGTATGGAAGCCCGCGATAGAAGCATCGTCGAAATATTTATCCACCATGCTCCACGCCTCATCTCCCGTCTTTCCTCGCAGGTCTATCTCTCCTCGAAAATCTCGGCTGACGCTAACTCTGACTTGTGAGAGCTTTTGCGTTTTTCCGCCGACACTCACCTCTGCCTCGCGCTCAACAAGACGAAGGTCATCGAGCTTGACCTTTGTTTTTATCAGCCCTATCTGCACACCCACCTTACCCGAACGGTCGGGATCTTCCGTGAGATAACCCTGCTTATCAAGGCTGACAACATATACCTCATCGCCCTTGCGAAGTGCTCTAGGCAGCTTATAATCTCCCAAGGTCTTTTTCTGAACGGGATCGTATTTGTCGCTATTCGCTCTCAGATGCTCTCTTATCTCGCGCCTTGCCTTATCAAGCTCGTCGCCAAGTCGCTCGGAGTCCTTCTGCTTTTTGAGCTTGTCCATCTGTTCCATAATAAAGTCGCTGGATATCTTCGCGCTATCGACCATATTTTGTGCGCGGCTTCTCGCGCTTTCCAGAGCCTTTTCCGCATCCGCAAGCCTTTTTGCGATATCTGCCTCTGCCTGCGCTTTGAAGTGCTCATATTCAAGCTTCATTTTCTGTGCTTCTTCAAGCTGCTTCTCAGTCTGTATTCTCGTTGCCTCAAGCTCTCCGAGTATATTCTCGAGCTTCTTGTTCTCTGTTCCCACGAGCTCTCCCGCACGGCTGACGATAGTCTTGGGAAGTCCCAGCTTTTCGGATATCGCAAAAGCGTTTGATTTACCCGGTGTACCGATTATGAGCTTATAGGTAGGTCGCAAGGTCTCAACGTCGAACTCACACGACGCGTTGCAAACCCCCTCAGTATCGAGCGCATAAGTCTTAAGCTCGGTATAGTGAGTAGTGGCAAGACAAATAGCCCCTGCGCTTCTCATATCTTCTATAACGGCAATAGCAAGCGCAGCTCCCTCGACGGGGTCAGTTCCCGCTCCAAGCTCGTCAAAAAGCACGAGTGAGCGGTCATTGCGCTCGTTAACTATCGAAACTATCGTCACCATATGCGATGAGAACGTAGAGAGTGATTGCTCTATGCTCTGCTCATCGCCAAGGTCAACGAGTATCTTTTCGAACACGCAAAGCTCGCTTCCCTCGTCGCAAGGCAAGTGAAGTCCCGACTGTGCCATAGCGGCAAACAATCCAAGTGTTTTAAGCGTTACCGTCTTGCCTCCCGTGTTAGGTCCTGTTATTATAAGAGTGTCGTATTCACCGCCGATAGACAGCGTAATGGGAACGACCGTTTTTTTGTCAATAAGCGGATGTCTTGCTCTTTTCAGTGCACAGTGTCTTTGCTCGACAAGTACGGGCTCGCAAGCATCCATACGACGGGAAAGCTCCGCGCAGCCGAATATAAATCCAAGCTCGGTAATATTTCTGTAATTAAGCATAAGAGACGGAGCTATGCTCGCTATCTCACCCGAAAGCTCTGAGAGTATTCTCTCTATCTCGTGCTGCTCCTTTGCCTCAAGAATAGTCAGCTCGTTGTTTGCCTCGACGACAGCCATAGGCTCGATAAATACGGTCGCGCCCGAGGACGACGTATCGTGTATAAGTCCCTTGATATCGTTTCTATGCTCCGCCTTTACGGGGATAACGTATCTTCCGTTTCTTTGCGTTACGATATTGTCCTGCAAAAACTTCGAATAGCTTCCGCCCGTATATCTTGCGAGAGTTTCCCTGACCTTGATATTTGCAACTCTTATCTTTCTGCGTACGTCCGAAAGAGCGGAGCTCGCTTCGTCAGCTATCATCTCTTCCGAGATTATTGAGCGAGATATTCTATCTTCTAGCTGTCGGTTGGGAAGCAGCCTCTCAAACGTCTCGTCAAGCACCGTGGCAAAAAGACGGTTTGACCTTATATAATCAAGCAGCTGGCGTGAGCTGCGAAGAACTACCGCGGCATCGAGTATCTCGCGCGGAGTAAGCACAGCTCCCTTCAGCGCTCTTTCACATATATCGGATACGTCGACTACTCCGCCAAAAGACGGCATTCCCTTTGCGTCGCAAAGTCTTTTTGCATCAGTTGTGCGGACAAGCCTTTCGCGAGCTACGTCAATTCTGTCCGTAGGACACAGCATAAGCGCCATATTTGCCGAGCCCGCTGTTGGGCAGACCTCGGCAAGCATTTGTCTTATCTTATCAAATTCAAGTGTGGATAATGTTTTTTCTGTAATGTTCATTTATGTCGTATCACTCCTTTACAGCGTGATAAAATTCAAGTGCTTCGAAGCTTCTTTCGAGATGATTTATTATGTATTCTTCGGTGCTTCGTGAAAACATATCAAGGCTGTCTCCCGTAAGACTGAACGAAAATATCCGCTTTGGAGACGCGCTCATAACGTATCGCCACGCGGCAAGTGCTGAAGCATCGAGAGGAAGAAGTATATTCCTCGTCATAAGCTCGTCGGTCGGCTGTATCTGCGCGCCTCTGCTTTTTTCTGTAAGACACGCACCGCACAAAATACGGCCGTTCATAACGTCCAGCCACCAATCACTCGTGCTTTCCTCGCATCCGCACTCATCGCAAGTAAGCACGTTTGGAGAAAAGCCCGACACTTCGGCAGCAAATATCTCATATGCACTCTTTATAATATCGGTCGGTTTGAGCTTGTGTTCTATGGCATAAAGTGTGTTAAGAGTCATACGAAGCACGTCCTCGCAGGGTACTCCCTCTCCCGTTATCTCAGCGGCAAGCTGAAGGATATACGAAGCAAGCGTAAAACTCACGATATCGGAATTGATGCGGTAAAAGCTGTCGCTTACCGAGCCGCCCGATAACCACTTTCTGCCGTTCTTTTCATAGTATTCGAAATTTGCATATACAAAAAGGTGCGACATGGAAAGCATCTTGCTGCGAACAGATCTCGCCCCTTTTGCCGTGACGAGCATTTTGCCTTTATCTGCCGTCAATATCGTAAGCAATTTGTCGTTTTCTCCGTAGTCGCTTACCCGTATCACCAGACCGTCGCAAGTGCCTTTCATCGTCTCACCTCTTTTCTTTTATCTCAGATATGTCCCTTGAGTGCCGTTTAATCTTCGTCTCTGTAACCGAAGTTGCCGACAGTTCTTGCACTCTCTCTCCAGTTCTCCTTTACCTTAACCCAAAGATTGAGGTATACCTTTGTACCAAACAGCTTCTCAAGCTCCTCACGCGCATAAGTACCTATGAGCTTAAGAGCAGCTCCGTTCTTACCGACGATTATACCCTTATGAGATGTCTTCTCGCAGAATATCTCTGCTCTTATGCGTATAAGCGTATTCTCGTCCTTAAACTCCTCTATAACCACCGCGGTTCCGTGCGGTATCTCTTTGTTGAGCGTGCGAAGTATTTTTTCTCTTATTATCTCAGCGGCGATCTGTCTCTCGGGCTGGTCGGTGACCATATCCTCGGGGAAGAACCACTCGGATTCCTCAAGAAATTTCGCGCATTCGTCAAGAAGCTCTTTTACGTTTTTACCGCTTCTCGCGCTTATCGGAACAAAAGCATCAAAGCTGTGCTTGTCCGCATACTTTTGTATCGTCTCTGCTATCTGCTCGCGATTGTACATATCTATCTTGTTAAGTGCAAGTACCGAGGGGATACCGCTTTTCTTAAGATAAGCTATAACGTTCTCTTCCACGGCGGTAATGTCCTTACCCGTATCGACAACAAGCACGACTGCATCAGCATCCTTCATCGTGCTGTCAGCCGCCTTTACCATAAATTCTCCAAGGCTGTTCTTGGGACTGTGCATTCCGGGAGTATCTAAAAATACAAATTGTTCCTCTCCTCTTGTGTAGATTCCCGTTATTCTATTTCTCGTTGTTTGAGGCTTACTTGAAACTATTGCAACCTTTTCTCCGAGGATAGAGTTCATAAGTGTGGACTTACCCACGTTCGGTCTGCCTACTATTGCAATAAATCCTGTCTTTTTCATACCTTACTTGACTCCCTGTCCCATTTTTTCGAGTATCTCGCTTTGTCTGCGTCTCATCTCAGTCTCCTCTTCGTCGCTGTTTACGTGATCGTATCCAAGCAGATGGAGCATTGAGTGAACGCAGAGAAATGCCGCTTCGCGCTCAAAGGAATGACCATATTCCTCTGCCTGCGCATATGCCTTTTCAACCGATATAACGATATCGCCGAGAGATACCTCAGGCTCATCCGTGGGGGGCTCTTCTGTACCCTCAAATGCGGTGAGCGGGAAAGAAAGCACGTCGGTCTCCTTGTCTATTCCTCTATACTCGCGATTCAGCTCTCTTATTCCCTCGTTATCCGTAAATGTAACGGAGACCTGACAGTCATTGTAAAAGCTCTCGTAATCAAGCGTAGCCACAACTGCCTCTCTGATAAGCTTTTTTAGCTTATATGTCACGGGTACGTCGGTCTCGTTGGTAAAATATATCATAGTTCTTGTTTTCATCATCATTTGTCTCCTTGCTTTTGATTTCCGTTCTTTTTATGGGCAACACGCTCAGCCGCCGCTTTTTCGTACTTTTCATATGCCCTGATTATCGCTTGTACAAGCTTGTGTCTTACGACGTCCTTATCCGAGAATGCGTGAATATAAATATCGTCCACCTCGGAGAGTATCTTGACAGCCACCGCAAGTCCGCTCTTCTGCCCCGTCGGCAGGTCAGTCTGCGTAAGGTCTCCCGTTATCACTGCCTTGGAATTAAAGCCAAGACGTGTGAGGAACATCTTCATCTGCTCGGGTGTTGCGTTCTGAGCCTCATCAAGAATTATAAAGCTATCGTCAAGAGTTCTTCCTCTCATATAAGCGAGAGGCGCTATCTCAATAGTTCCCTTTTCCAGATGCCGTTGGTAATTCTCCGCTCCCATCATCTCATACATCGCGTCATAAAGAGGACGCAGATAAGGATCTATCTTACTCTGCAAGTCACCCGGCAAAAATCCCAGCTTCTCGCCCGCCTCAATAGCAGGGCGCGTAAGAATTATTCTCGAGACCTGCTTCTCACGCAGAGCTTTTACCGCCATAGCGACAGCGAGAAAGGTCTTTCCCGTTCCCGCAGGACCGATACCGAACACGACCGTGTTTTTCTCAATAGCCTCTACGTATCTCTTTTGACCAACAGTTTTTGCCTTGATGGGCTTGCCGCGTGTGGTGATACATATGCAGCCACCCTCAAAATCGGAAAGCTCATCCCGTCTTCCCTCTCTGAGCATATCCATAACGTAAGCCACCTGCTGCTCGGTAAGCGTTTCGTTATATCTCGCCATATCCTTGAGGTATCTGACGGCATCCGCCGCCATATTAACGCGTTCGGTATCGTCTCCGCTTATAAGAACTGCATCTCCGTCCTCACTCTCGCGGTTGTGTATCTTAACGTCAAAGCTCTTTTCAAGCATTCTCACGTTTATATCGAAGCTGCCGAAAAGCCTTGCCGTTATTTCCGAGCTTTCTATTTTTACGCTCCTCGTTATTTTTTCCATCTGCTACTCCTCTATCTGTACCTCTATTTCGCGTTCGAGCGCGATATTCTCAATACATTCGATGCGCGCGGTAAGTATATAAGTATTGCCATCGATACGCCCTTCTGTATTCTTTGATACAAGCTGCGCGTCGGGCGCTTCAGCATAAAGCTTTTGCCAAAGTTCAAAATTCGCTTGCTCTGCCGCCTGCTCCTCGCTTCGCATTCCCTCTGCGATATTGTATTCAACATACTCTACGGTGCGTATTCCGATAGGTAAGTCTCCGAGCCCAAAAAAGTTCAAAAACTCTACCCTCTCTATTGTATCACAACTTGCGTATAAATTTCTACTGTTTCCAAAAAATTTTACTTCTTTTTCAAAGAAAATGAGCGATTTTTTTACTTTCTTTCGCCCTGTATAGTCTTTTTTCTCATATTTGAGAGGTATCTCTACGTTATATTCGTGAGGACAAAGAGCCATCACCTTTCCGCCCGTGCGAACAAAGCGGAAACCCTCAGTATCCGAGCCGTATATTCCGCCAACCAAAAGCTGCCCTTCCGAGACCGCCTCTCCGAGCTCCACCTGCAAGTTTCCTCTCACCTCGATAAGCTCGACTACCGTTCCGTTTCTCTTTGCCACAAGATTTGAGCAAACATAATCCTCCGTTTTTGGAACACTCAATACCTCTCTCACCTCGACCTCGGCAATATTTCCGATCACGTTAACACTTATCCAGGAGAGCTCGTCAGACACTATAAGTGCTCTGTTTTCAATGCTATCTATATCAAGCGCGCGCTTTTTCACACCCACTCTTACTCCGCACTCCTCAAGGAGCGTGAGTATAGTCTCGCTCGGCACTTTTTCGTTCCCAACTATTCTGATCTCCCATATGACCGATTGTGAAAACACCGTTGCCAATATTGCCAGAGCAAAGCCTATCAGTATCCCCGGGCGACAAAAAACGCGGATAAGCTTTATCGGCAGACCACGCTTGCATTCCACCCTCACGTCAATGTTTTCTCTCGCGCACGCCCGCTCCATACGTGCAGCCGCACGGAGCGACATACGAAGCTTTCTTCTACCGTCGCTAACACCGAGATCAAAATATGACAGCTGTCCGACAGCGCAAGCATTCACCACTCTTACGCTCTCCGTCTCGGGAAAGGATATCACCGCATATCCCGACAAAAACAAAAGAGGATGCATCATTTTTGGACCTCCTCAAAGCTTACCGACAGTATTTTCCCGTCAACAGTTGCCACACCTCTGCGATACGCCGAGCAAAACAGTCTCTCCCCGCGCACGCATATCTCACCGTCTCTAATAACAAAGCGTATCTCGGTATCCGTATAAA
This sequence comes from Oscillospiraceae bacterium, assembly GCA_015063845.1. Taxonomy (GTDB): domain Bacteria; phylum Bacillota; class Clostridia; order Oscillospirales; family CAG-272; genus HGM12713. Next base: position 48,761 of record SVTJ01000011.1, on the reverse strand, counting down.
AGCTCACGCTTCCCGCACCTCTCACACAAACGCTCTCCTTTCCGCGAAGCTCTATAAGCGTTCCGTACGGAAAAATGTCGGGCTGTATGTCAAGACTGCGACACAGCCTTTCCTTGACGGTTTGTTTTTCGTTGACCTCTTTGCCCTTGTTTTTCATAAGCCCCTCCGTATATTCCTCCACCATTCGCCGTAAACTTTATCAGTAACGTTTATAGTATTTTATGTATTTGGAGAGTTATAAATGACTGGCGGATATACATATAAAAAAGCCAAAAACAGTGTAAAACTAAGGCGACTGTCCTACGTATATATGAGCCTTTTTATTATACTGCTTTTCTTTAAAAATTCAGACGTTGCCTCCGTTTGGGTGTCGGACGGTCTGGCGCTTTGCGCAAAAAAGCTCATTCCCTCTCTTTTCCCGTTTATGGTAATATCCTCACTTGTGGTGTCAAGCGGTCTCGGACGAATAATATCCCATATATTCAAAGCTCCCGTGCGCGCTCTTTTGGGACTTGGAGAGGAATGCGCGTCTGCACTGCTCCTCGGCTGGCTGTGCGGTTTTCCGCTCGGCGCAAAGTGCGCGTCGGAGCTTTACGCAAAAGGCAGGATAAATACCGATGAATACAACCGTATCCTTTGTATCTGCAGCACGCCAAGTCCCGCATTTCTGATAAGCGCGGTGGGAGCGTCGATGCTTGGAAGTAAAAAATACGGGATATGGCTTTACGCCTTATCCCTGCTGTCTGCTCTTTGCGTGGGTATATTTTTGAGAATAAGACGTCCTATCTCTCACCGCTCGTGCAGCATCTCTTCGACACAGGAAGAGCGTGTGGGCTTTGCGCGCTCACTCACTCGTGCGGTGTCGGACGCTGGGGTCGGTATGCTGTCGGTGTGCGCATTCGTGGTGTTCTTTTCAGCATTTCTCGGCGCGCTTGATGCGACGCTGTCATTTTTACCGCTTTCCGATACCGCCCATTCTCTGCTGTTCAGCTTTTTTGAATTGACCTCGGGGCTATCAAAGATATGCACGCTTCGCTCGGTAAGAGTGTTCCCTCTATGCGCGCTCGCCGTTGGTTGGTCGGGACTTTCTGTTCACTTCCAGACAATGTCGATATGCGGATCGACCGAATCGGCAAACTTCAAAGGATATATGCTCTCACACGCAGCGAGGACACTCATATGCTTTGTTCTCGCCTTGCTTGCGGACAGTCTGTTTTTATAAAAAAAGGGGGCTCAAAGCCCCTTTTTATAAAGTATCCGCGAAGGTCGTCGCCAGAACGTCACAGCGTTCGTTGTATTCGTGACCCTGATGTCCGTGTACCCACACAAATCTTACCGTGTGTATTTTAAGCAGCTCGTCTATTCTCTGCCAAAGCTCAACGTTTAGCACCGCTGACTTATCCGCTTTTTTCCAGCCTCTTGCCTTCCAAGAATCAAGCCAACCTTGATTTATCGCATCGGTAAGGTATTTTGAATCGGAAGTGAGCGTTATGTCGCAGGGCTCTTTAAGCGCTTCCATCGCCCGTATTGCCGCGAGTAGCTCCATTCTGTTATTGGTCGTCATAGGCTCACCGCCTGACATTTCTTTCTCTATGTTTCCGTAAACGAGTATCGCGCCCCAGCCGCCCTTGCCAGGGTTTCCGCGGCACGCGCCGTCCGTATATATATCAACGTGCTTCATATAGACCGCCTTTCAACAGTATTTGTGATGCGTATACTATATTCTAACACATTACCAAAGAATAATCAAGTCAATTTTTGAAACCTTACTATTGATTTTAGTCGTATAATGTTGTATAATTATAATATATTTTTATTTTTAGGAGAACGTTATGAACGATAGATTTGAGGAAAAACAAAAATCGTCCGAACTTATTTTTGACGGAAAGGTGCTCCACCTTTACCGTGACGAGATATATCTCCCCGATGGAAGAGAGGCATTCCGAGAGTTTTGCAGACATATAGGCGCTGTTTGCGTAGTCCCCGTCACTGACGAGGGAGAGATAATCTGCGTTCGTCAGTACAGATATGCCGTTGCAAAAACCATGCTCGAAATACCCGCAGGTAAACTTGATGCAAAGGACGAAGACCCCAGAGAAGCAACTCTGCGAGAGCTCAGAGAAGAAACGGGAGCTACATGTAAGAGCTTGACATATATGGGTAAATACTTCTCATCACCCGCTATCCTTGACGAGTGTATCCATATGTTCCTCGCAGAGGGACTCGAATTTGGAGAGACCGATTTTGACGATGACGAGTTTATAGAAATAGTTAAGATACCGATCGACGAGCTCGTCGAAATGATAATGCGCGGAGAGATATACGACGGAAAGACTCAGGCAGCCGTTATGAGAGCCGCTTATATGATAGCCAACAGAGGTAAATGATGCTCATTTTTACAGTTGTGTTGCTTATCCTCATTATCGTTGCGGTAATATACGTATTTTTGATAATGCCGCGTGTCACCGACGGCGCGGATATGGACCTTGTGAGTACCGATTACGCGCACAGAGGTCTTTGGGATACATTAAATCCCGAGAACTCTCTCGTTGCCGCTCTGCTTGCCGTAAAATACGGTTACGGCATTGAGCTCGACGTTCAGCTAAGTGCTGACGGACACGTAGTGGTATTCCACGACGAAAGTCTCAAGAGAATGTGCGGTGTTGACAAAAGAGTTGGAGATTGCACGCTTGCAGAGCTCAAAAGGCTGCGCCTTTTGAACACTCAACATACTATTCCAACACTTTCCGAGCTGCTCACAGCGGTAGACGGAAAAGTACCTCTGCTTATCGAGGTAAAGGGAGACGGTAGGGACGAAAAGCTTTGCCGCCGTCTTGCGGAGCTTCTTGACGTATACGACGGAGCCTTTGCTATTCAGTCATTCAATCCCCTGCACCTCTCCTGGTTTAAAAATTACCGCCCAAGATTTGCGCGCGGACAGTTGGTCACAAGCTATAAAATGAGTAGAAAATCGAAAAAGAGCCCCTTTATCTGCTTTATACTCAGCTCTCTTTTGACAAACGTAATAAGCCGACCCGATTTTATTTCGGTAAGCCTTGGGCATATAAAAAGCTTGTCTTTCCGCTTATGTGCTACCGTTTTTCGTCGCCGTTGCTTCGTATGGACGGTCCGCTCGTCGGAGAGCTACAAGCTTTCTCACCGCTTAGGACTTTTTGCTATTTTTGAAAAGATACGCCCCTGAAAGGAATTTTTACAATGAAAAGATGCTTTTGCGCGGCAGATATCCTTCTGCCCGACCCTAAAAAAACAAACGCTCGCGCGTGGAGCGTAGTTGCTTGCGACCAGTTCACAAGTGAGCCCGAATACTGGGAAAACGTAAAGAAAGAGGTTGCAGGCTCTCCGTCAACGCTTGATATGATACTCCCCGAGGTATATCTTTGCGAGGCGGAGGAGCGCATACCAAAGATAAATTCCGTTATGAAAAAATATATCGACGAGGTTCTCGTTGCACACAGCAATTCGCAGATATTCGTCGAAAGAACTCAGTCGGACGGAAGTGTGCGCCGCGGTGTGGTACTTGCAATAGACCTTGAGTGCTACGACTACACAAAGGGAGCGCGCTCGCTTATACGCGCCACCGAAGCAACTGTCGTTGAGCGCATACCTCCCCGAGTTGCTATCCGCAGAGGCGCGGATGTTGAGCTGCCACACGTCATGCTGCTTATCGACGATCCCGAAAGGACAGTTATCGAGCCTCTTATCGACAGCTGCGACGGAGATATAGCATATGACACTCCGCTTATGCTCGGCGGCGGTCATATAAAGGGCAGATTTTTGACCGACAAAAATCAAGAAGCATTTGCAAAAGCGCTTGATGCTCTCATAACACCCGAGCAGATGAACGCTCGCTACGGCGACGCATCACTCTCTCCCCTGCTCTTCGCAGTAGGTGACGGAAATCACTCTTTGGCATCTGCAAAGGCGGCATACGAGGAGGTAAAGGCAAAGCTCGGCGCAGAGCAAGCAAAAACACACCCCGCAAGATACGCGCTTTGCGAGATAGTGAATATTCACGACGATGCACTGAAATTTGAGCCTATATACAGAGTTATGTTCGGGGTCGACACTCAAGACGTCATAGTCGCTCTGCGCAGATACGCCGAGTGCCTTGACGGAAAAGCGGACGCGCAAAGAGTAGACTATTTCGTTGGCGAAAAGACGGGATATATCCACATTTCTCGCCCCGTTCGTCAGCTGACCGTTGGCACACTTCAGGACTTTATCGATGACTACATAAAGACACACAAGGGTGTTGAGGTCGACTATATCCACGGAGAAGCTTCAACAAAGGCACTCGCCTCAAAGCCAAATTCCATAGGCTTTATCTTCTCGGGAATGGGTAAGGATGATCTTTTCAAGACGGTCATTTTTGACGGTGCTCTTCCCCGCAAGACCTTTTCTATGGGGCATGCTGAGGACAAGAGATACTATCTTGAATGCAGAAAGATCACACTTTAAAGGAGCTTAAAAATGAGTAACGATACATGGGAAAAACTTCGTGCCGATTGCGAGGGCTGTACTGCCTGCGAGCTGTGCAAGACCCGCACAAACTGCGTTTTTGGCACGGGAGACGAGAATGCAGATATACTCTTTGTCGGCGAAGCCCCCGGAGACAACGAGGACAAGACGGGCATACCGTTCGTTGGCAGAGCTGGAAAGCTGCTTGACCAATATCTTTTTGCGGTGGACATTCCGCGTGAGAGCGTTTATATCGCTAACATACTCAAATGCCGTCCGCCTAAAAACCGTGACCCACTCCCTGCTGAGGAAGATGCTTGCATAGAGTTTTTGCGCCGTCAGGTACGACTGATAAAGCCTAAGATGATAGTGTGTCTTGGAAGAATATCGGCGATGAGGCTGATAAGCCCCGACTTCAAAATAACAAAGCAACACGGCGAGTGGTTTGAAAAAGGTAATTTTCTCATAACCGCTGTTTACCATCCCGCCCTGCTTCTTCGCGACCCTCGAAGAAAAGAGGAGATGCTCGCGGATATGAAAAAAATAAAACAAAAGCTCGATGAGCTAAAGTAATATAAGGATAATAAAATGGATTTTACGTCTTTTCTTAATACCATAGCCACTCTTTTCGTGATGCTTATAGTCGGATATATCGCCGGAAAGATGGGCATTATGGACAGCACGGCATCAAAAAAGATGTCGGAAATAATCATCAAGATCGCGCAGCCAGCGCTGATAATCTCCTCTCTTATAAAGATGAGGTATTCAGCGGAAAATCTCTCTTTGGGTCTTAAAGCGTTTGCTTTCGGTATCACTGCTCACCTTTTGATGGGAGCTGTTGCATATCTTGCCTGCATACGCATAAAAAACCTCGATGAAAGAAAGATACTCGAATTTTCAATGATATTCGGCAACACGGGCTTTATTGGTATTCCGATACTTCAATCGCTGCTTGGAGACGTTGGCGCGTTTATGGCATCGTTTATCGTGGCAAGCTTCAATATCCTGTTGTGGACGCTCGGCATCGCGATACTTGGACGTAAACGCGACGATATAAAGCTCACGCTTAAGAAGGCGCTTGTGAATAAAGGAACTATACCAAGTCTCATAGGATTTGCTATCTTCCTTATACCTGCCGTGTGGCCTGCGTTTGAGCTGCCCACGTTTGTGACGTCGTCGTTCTCGTATATCTCCTCGCTCTGCACCCCCGTTTCAATGCTTATAATCGGCGCATTGCTTGCGGGAAGGACCTTCAAGCAGATATTCGGCTCGTGGAAGGTATATTATATGTGCTTTTTCAAGCTGCTCGTGATGCCCCTGCTCGTTTGTGTGATCATGAAGCTGCTTGGCTTTTCGGAGCTTTGGATACTATTCGGAGCGACTATCACGGCAATGCCGTCGGCAACATCGGTTTCAATGCTTGCCGAAATGTACGACATATCCCCCGGATTTTCCGCGCAAGGCGTCGGCACCGCCTCTCTGCTTGCTATCGCAACAATGCCCTGCGTCGTGTGGATAGCGCAAAAGATAGTTGGATTATAAAACTCAAGGAGATATTTTATGTCATATTACAGTAGAGCAAGAGAATTACACGAAAACAAAAAATATGACGAGGCATATAAATTATACGAGCAGGGCGCGGCATCGGGCGATGAAAAGTGTTTTTACGGTATAGCCCTATTTTTGCAAGATGGATATTTTGTAGAAAAAGATACCAAGAAGGCTGAAAAAATATTTGCAGAGCATTTTTATGCAATTTATTCTCTCGCAGAATCAGATGATGCCGAAGCGGCGTATATAATTGCCTGTTACTATTCCAACGGTTTTTTCGTAGAAAAAGATGACAAAATATACTTTGAATGGCTGAAAAGATCCGCTGAACTTGGGTATCACAACGCACAGTGGCGACTCGGTTGGCGGTATTACTTCGGCAACGACGTTGAGCAAAATTTTAAAGAAGCTGTAAAATGGTATACGGCAGCTGCCGAGCAAGGCAACTCCGAAGGGCAATGGCGACTTGGTGCTATGTATTTTGCCGGCGAAGGCGTTGAAATGAATCTCGAAAAAGCAATAGACTGCTTTATAAAATCCGCCGAGCAAGGCAACTCCGAAGGGCAATGGCGACTTGGTACTATGTATCAGGACGGCGAAGGCGTTGATGTAGATCCCAAAAAAGCGGTCGAATTATATAAAGCGTCCGCCGAGCAAGGCAACTCTACCGGTATGTGGCATCTTGGCTATATGTATGAATTTGGCGAAGGCGTTGAAGCAGATCCCAAAAAAGCGGTTGAATTATATAAAGCGTCCGCCCAGCAAGAGGACTCCACCGGTATGTGGCGACTCGGATATATGTATCAGTATGGCGAAGGCGTTGATGTAGATCTCAAAAAAGCGGTTGAATTATATAAAGCGTCCGCCGAGCAAGAGGACTCCACCGGTATGTGGCGACTCGGATTTATGTATCAGTATGGCAAAGGCGTTGAAGCAGATCTCAAAAAAGCGGTTGAATTATATAAAGCGTCCGCCGAGCAAGAGGACTCCACCGGTATGTGGCAACTTGGCTGTATGTATGAGCTTGGCGAAGGCGTTGAGCAGAGTTATACCGAAGCAATAAAATGGTATGAAAAATCCGCTCAAAGCAATAATGAAACAGGTATGTACTTTTTGGCTCAGATGTACCACTACGGAACAGGTATTGAAAAAGACTTGGAGCTTGCCGAAAAGCTATACCTTGACGCAATAAAAACAGATCCCCAAGATGCCGACTACATACACGCTTTGGCAAATCTATATCTTATTACCAAGAACGAACCCGAAAAGGCTCTCGAATGGTATGAAAAATCCGTAGAGCTTGGCAACCCCTCCTCCATGTGCAATCTCGGATATATGTACGAGAACGGAAAAGGCGTTGAAAAAGACCTGTCCCGCGCATTCGACTTATATAAAAAGTCTGCGGAGCTTGGTGACTGCGTTGGAGCCAGCAATCTCGGAAACTGCTATAAAAACGGATACGGAACAGAGGTCGATCTAACCCTTGCTTTCCAGTGGTTAGAAAAGGCAGCAAACTCAAACGTCAACGGCTCCGAGTTTGGAATGATCAAGCTTGCATTTATGTATCTTGACGGCATAGGAGTTGAGAAGGATACCAAAAAGGCTCTTGAGCTTTTTGAAAAAGCAAGTTCGCTTGGAAATACCGACGCAAAAAACATCCTTGCCAAGCTTTATTACGACGGCGAGAGTATAGAGCAAGACTATCGCAAAGCGTTCGAATATTGGTCGAGCGTAGATGACGATAATGACGGAGAGCATTATTTCTATCTTGCTCAGTGCTACCATAACTGCCGCGGCGTTGATTTTGTCATCACCGACGAAAGTACAAAGGCACAACGCTTGACCAAAGCAAAGGAACTCTATCAAAAGGCTCTTGATGTCGGATTCAACTGCCGACTTGCCTATGATATGGTATTGCGAGATCTTGGTGAAAGAGGAAGCGGCGGCGCTATGCGCGAATACGCTGAAAAGCTTATTCAATCGGGCATTCGCGGAAAGGATCTTTACGTTCAGATAGAGAAAGACCTCGAAGAAGACTTTGGGGATAAATGGAAGCTTCTCAAGCAAAACGCAAAGCAAGGCCTTATCAGCGGTATGTTCTATTACGTAAATACGCTCAGCCACGGTGAGGAAGTATACACTATGCTGGACTTCACCAACGTTGTAGCAACACTCTCAAAAGCGCTGGAGATAGAGCTTGGTGAGTTCTTCGGCAGAGGATACGTCCACTTTTTGAAAGACGTCAAAAAGATCCCTCCCACAGAGTATGACCCAGAAAAGCATAGGTTCGTTAAGTTTATCGAAAGCTATTCCAGAACGGGACAGGCAAACATGATAACTAAAACAACAACCTATAAGATTGGAAACAAGGAAAAGTTTTCTAAACCAAAGCACGGAAATATAGTATACTGTGACGAAAGAAACGGTTTTGGCTTCTCACTCGGCTCACTTTATCATTTGATAGGAGTTGAGAAAATACCGCTGCAAAGCGGTTCCGACAAGAGTATTGATAGCTCTGATGACAAAAAAGCTCTCAGCAAAAAAGCTCACAGAAAGGTAATAAACGGCACGCAAGTCAAAACGATAGATCCCGTTATGCTGGAATACGCAAGACTGTTATTCCGTGAAGACGCCTTTGAAAATATGGACTTTGATGAGGGCGTTATCAATTATCTTATCGACCTTGATGAGGACGTAAACTACATAAAGGGCTTCAGGAATTCCGCCGACCACGGAACTGTCGTTAACCACACACACGCAGAGGTGTGCGGCGATGCTCTTATAAAGGTTTACCGCATAATCGGAAACTTCTTGGACAAGATATCCCCCGAATATATGCAAATGAGCTTGGAGGCACCTGTACCACAGATGAAAGATGCTACTCTGCAACAATAATAATTGAAAATGGACCTACTCTTTAGAGTAGGTCCTTATTTTTTTGAAAAATAATTGTCGAAAAATAGTTAACTTTTCAAGAAATCGATGCAATATATAAACACGAGGATATGAGAGGCTCCCGAGAGCAACTCTCACATCCCATATAATATATAGCTTCTGCGGCATCCCCCTTACCTCCTTAAAAGTTTCTATCTTTCTTTTTCCTCCTCCTTCTTTTTCCTCCTCCTTCTTTTCACACATCATCTTGGGGAGTAAGTCCGCAGAACAATCAAACAAAAAATGTTAAGTTTTGGCATTGCCACAACAATATATAAGCAGGAGAGCTTCTCCGCTAAAAACAAAGAAAGGAAATTACTTATTATGACTTCTATCATTACTTTACTCGTAGGCATCGCACTTATCATCGGCACCATCATTTCAGTTATCAGCTCACTAAGCAGGACCCCCGATAACCTCAGAGGATTCTACGGTTTATTCTACTCCATAATATCCCTCTCGGGATTTATCGGCGGCATAGCTCTTGTCGCACTGTATTTCATATCTTAAAAAACGGAGGTATTAACCATGACTTACAATGATCTCAAAAGTATCACCAAACAAGCAGTCTGCCACACACTGGGTGCGGCGTCGAAGGATTTTGACAAATGGCTGGTCACCTGTGACCCCAACGACGGCATTGAGATCGAAGGATACGATTTCGGCACATGTGTCGAGCTTTCCTTTGATCCTTCCGTCTCCCCTTTCAATTACTTCTCATCTGAGGTAGTGTTCTACGTTTCTACCGATGACCTTGGCATGGGAAACGTACAAGCATTTTTCGGAAGCTCTTGCTATGACGTAGACTCTGCAGAAGAAGTAGCCAATGATTTTCTTGACAGAGGCTCCGAGGACGGTTGGTTCGTCGAAGAATACTTTGACGAGGACTCAGGATTGCATCTTATGAGAGAGTTTGAGTTTGACCCTAAGGATCCCTCGGATCTTTCGGATAAACTTATCTCTTGCTTCTCGGAGCTTTGCGGGCCTTTCATTTCAAGCAAGCTTCGCTCATTCATCCACTATTTTGAAGACTAATTATAAAAAAGGAGTTTCACTTATGACTAATTACAGCTACAACGGACTTAACGCACACGACATCGCCAACAAAATCATCGAACGCGAGGAGGCGTACCTTTTGACCGATATCGATTCTCTCACATTTGAAGAGAAGTGTCGCTTTGCATTGCATCACAATAAATCCTTTCATCCTTTTTCTCAGCAGCTTGACGTAACTAAGCTGACCGCGTCCATATATCCGGAGCTTGTCCGCAGAGCCGATCAAGACGGATTCTCCCTTTATTGTATGGCTGCACTTTTCTCACCCGACGTTCCTCGCAAAGATACTCGCCTTACGTATCTTGAGCGTGCGATAGAGGCGAACTCGTTGGAGGCGCGGGTACACCAAGCAAGTCGCGACCCCTCAAAAAGCATAGAGCAACTGCACACGCTTTGCGCTGAAATTGAGTTGCTCGTGGCACTTGAACTCGATGTCGAATGGCACGAACACTTACTTTACCTTTGTTATAATATGCTCGCAACCTATGAAGGCGACGAGCAAATAAAGCAAAAAGCCAAGAAACGAGCCGACGATCTTGCGTTAAAGCTTGTTCTTGATGGTAGTTACTACCACCTTTGCCATCTCTGTGTCAAAAACCGTATCGACTCAAAGATGCTCGAACAAGGGAAACTCTTTGACGACGAAACGCTATTTTGGAAAACGGTATCGTTTATAGTGGAAAGCTATTTCTACGAAAGAGGCGCCATCCATCTCGGAGACATTATCGGATTAAGACTTATTCGCGGAATAGGTTGTGATATAGACGTTACTCGCGCAAAGCAGATATACCTATATCTTATGTTCCACTACCCTTATGACCGAGCAAAGCTCCTCACAATAGCTGGTGTCCCCCACGACAAGACAAGCGAGGACCTTTATGAAGCAGAACGCATATGCCGTATGCAGATAAAAGATAACAAAGTCGCAAACTACTGGAGACTGATACTTATCGCTCTGCTCTACGGTGACTGTGCCAAGGTCGATAATGTGTACGATGAAATCATTGCGACGGGAACGGATGCTGCTCTGAGCAACATTCCCAAAGCATATCACATGCTTCGTCAAGCGGAAGCACAAAAATAAGGAGAGTTTTTATGAATCAGCTGTTGCGTGCAAACTGTTTGTTTTTAAGAGGCAAACATAAGGATGCGTTCGATACATACGTAAACATAGTAAAAAGTACACCCGATGCCATAGCGGCATCCAACATCGGGTATATGTACCACCGCGGTATTGCGGTGGTACAGGACTATCAAAAGGCGCTCGAATACTATATGGTAGCTTCTCTTGAGGACGGAGGTGTTGCCTGCTTCAATATGGCTCTTATGTATCTGAGAGGACAAGGCGTTTGTGTTGATTTCAAGAAGGCTATCGAGCTTATGAACCGTTCCGCAAACCTTGGTTGCGCCAACGCAATGCTATACCTTGGACTTGCATACATTCTCGGATATGCCTACGATCCTGTGGAGATAGAATGCCTGTCTCTTATCCCGAGCTATAGAGTTATATATAAGGATATCAATGCTCCGCTTCTTGACGGTGCCTCATACGACCCCGATATAGAGGACCGACGTTACGAAGCTATTGAGGCTGACGGAGACGACGCTGTGGCAATGTATCACCGCCTTACAGTTGAGCACAGTGATGATCCTTATGCCTCTACGCAGTGCGGTGAAGCAAAGCTTATGCTTGGCAGAGCGTACATCGAGGGGCTGGGAAATCACTATGATCCTCTGAGCGGATACCAAATGATATATAACGCCGCTATGATATACGGTTCATCCGAGGCGGCACAGTACTTATTGACAAACGCAAAGATAGCGAAAAAATATAATGTCGACGTAGATAAGATCGAACTGCTTACAAGCTATGATTATTTTCGTCCTATCACAGGCAATCTCGGTAATTCAAAGAGCCACACAGTACCACTTATGTTGCCAAATTAAAAATATTTCAAAAAAGTTTCATTAAAAATGTTAAGTTTTGAGATTTTCGAATCAATATATAGATAGGGAGATGATCCCACACTAAAAGAAAGGAATACAAACCTATGTTAACAGCGTTCATTATTACCATTCTTTCCATGACCTTCATAACGTCCATCGTCTACAGCTACGATTTTGCAGTAGCTGTCGGACAATGGGAAAAGTTCCACCGTCCGCGGCTTCCCGAATACATATTACTGACACTTGCCGCACTCGGAGGTGGGCTTGGAGCTTGGATAACGATGAAGGTACAGCGTCACAAGGCAGGAAACAAAAAAAAGCATTTCCGCTTTGTTATCTACTCTTCCCTTATACTAAATCTCATCACATTCATAATGCTGCTCGCAAACGAGCTTATAGGAGGCTAACATGACACACAACATCAACATAAGCAAAGAACAACAGCACCCCGAACACCCCATAAGAAATATATTCTTTAGTATCTTTTGCTTTTTCTTCTCTCTGGCATTCAGCTACCTTTGGATCTGGTACATGTTCGATTTCGAACGCACCTGGCTCATGATACTGATAGCAGCATTGATACTGCTTGGCGCTGTCATAAGCGGAATAATATCCTTCAAAAACAGCCACAGCAACTTTTTCGCATACAGAAGAAACCGAAAAAACAGATATTACAGATAATTGAAAGGAGTTATAATATGTATTTGTTGTCTAAATTAATTTCTTGCTTCGGCGGTAGATCGAGTTGGGGAACCAGCAGCGATGCTGCAAGACAAAGATCCTACTACAGAAGATAAGGTTATCGCATCACAAACAATAAGACAAAGGAGAACTTACTATGAGTGTAGTAATCGCAATCAAGAAAAATGACCGTATCTATATGGCGGCGGACACGCAGACCTCCTGCGGAGATATAAAGAAGACCTATTTAGGGGAAAAAAGTCGCAAGATCACGCGATTTGAAAACGGAATCCTTTTGGGACACGTAGGCACATTACATAACAGCCAGATCGTTTGCGCGCATCCAGAAATTTTTACTGTTCCCAAGGACGATGAAATGACCAAGAAGTACATCGTTCAGAATATCATCCCCAAGCTCTTTCAGCTCTATCGTGAGAATGATATGCGAGTGAAGGAAGACGATGTGCCTGCAAAGATGGAGGAGAGTTATCTGCTCGCATACAAAGATAAGCTGTTTCAGATCGACAGTGTTTTCGACGTAACAGTTCACGATCACTTTGCCGAAATCGGTTCGGGCGGATCCATGACACACGCCGGACTTTGTGAGTTGGATGCGGCGGATATTCGGGACAAGCAGGACATCGAAGAACGCCTGACAGATATGCTTCGTATCTCTGCCTCGCGTGCGATGTCTGTCAGCGGACCGTATTATCTTATCGATTCTGTTGACCTTAAATACAAAATTGCAGAGTAAGGAGAAAAACTATGATAATAACAATAAAGGACAAAAAATCAGTATGGTTGGCAGTTGGAGCTGCCGGGGTTATGATCAATGCACACAACGATGATCTGATCCACGAGGATAACCTAAATCTCTGGCACGTTACAAACGTACAGAACTGTCTTATGTCATCCGTACACCCCCGTGGAATAGATGTTGACCGTATCCGCTATCATAAGCAGCTGGGGCTCTCTGATCCGCTGACACAACAAAATCTGATCTTAAATACAGTTCCCAAGCTCAAGCAGATATTTGAAGAATGCGATATGATGGACGGAAAAGAAAGCTGGCAGACACTTGTGATAGCAAAGGAAAAAAAGGCATTCGTGATCCGTCCCTCGTTTACTTGCTGTGAGATAGAGGATTTTGATGTTTGCGGAAACGGTGATGATACCGCTTACGGTGCGATGATGTATTATAAGGATCTGCCGCCCGTAGAGCGCATTGCCCAGACCTTCCGCACACTTGAGAAAATGCGCCGCACCAAGCACTTCCCCGTTGTTATAATGAACACGATGACGAAGGATCGCATCGTAATTTATGAATAAGGAGGCGTTATGAAATTCAAGAAAAATCAGATCGTGTCGTCGGGAGGCAAGGAATACCGCATTCTTGACCTTCTCGGCGAGGGCGGACAGGGTGAGGTCTATCTTGCCGAGTGCGAGGATCATACATATGCGCTTAAAGTGTACAAAGATATACCCGATCCCGACTTTTGCTACAACCTGCGAAACAACATTGAGAAAGGAAGTCCATCGCAAACTTTTCTATGGCCTCGCACTCTCGTGCAGACAGAGGACAGCTTCGGCTACGTGATGGATCTGCGACCGAAGAACTATGTGTCCTTTGTGTCCTACCTCACGGGCAAGAACAAGTGTCGCGACCAAGCAACGCTTTTGCGGTGGTGTATCGAGCTTTGCCTATCCTTCAAGAAGCTCCACGAGAAAGGATATTCCTACCAAGACCTTAACGACGGTAGCTTCTTCCTTGACACAGAGACGGGCGACTTGCTCATTTGTGACAATGACAACGTAACCGCCGACAAAAAGAATCTCGGAATCTTAGGCAAGATGCGCTATATGGCGCCCGAGATCGTCCGCGGAGACGTCGATCCTCGTACGAAAGAGCGACAGATGCCCGACGTCCACTCCGACCGCTTCTCTCTTGCCGTCATTCTCTTTATGGCACTCTGCCTCGGCAATCCTTATGAGGGTGAGCGACTTAAGGATTACCCCATTATGGACGAACAAGCAGAGTACGAGATGTACGGAGAGAAGCCCGTATTCATCTACCACAAGACCGACAAATCCAACCGCCCCATTCGCGGCTATCACGCGGGTGTGCTTCGCCGTTGGCCTCTGATGCCGATCTACATCAAGGAAGCTTTTCATCGCACCTTTGTGGACGGACTTTCTGACAGAGAGAACGAGCGCACCACCGAGCTTGAATGGCTGCGCTTGCTCACTCGCTACCGCGACGAGCTAATATCTTGCTCTTGCGGATATCAATACGCTTATGGACTTTCCGAGCGAAGCACGCTGGATACCTGTCCGCTCTGCAAGACAAAGAACCAAGGTGAATACTGCGTGTTGCAGGTTGGCAAGAACCGCATCGTACTTGAACCCGGCAAAAAGCTTTATAGTCATCATCTCGACAAATATTCCTCTTCTTACAACGAAGTGGTGGGCGAGGTCATCGCCAACAAGAAAAATCCCGCTCTGTGGGGACTTCGCGTCAGAGTCGGCGGAGATATTCTCATCAAGGACGCAAACGGTAACGAAAAGACGGTCGCCGCAGGCGGAGTGATACCGATCGTCAAAGGACTCAAAATCAAATTTAATGAAAATACGATAGGAGAAATAAAATAATGAGCACTGAAAGAATGAACGAAAGATTTGACCTTGGCGAGGGGATCGCCAGACAGGAACTCAACGTCATATTTGTCATCGACAATTCAGGCAGTATGCAGGGCGAGAAGATCGGAGCGGTCAACAATGCTATCCGCGACATCATGAGCATTATGCCCGACATTCAGGATGACACGGGCGACGCTACCATCAAGATCTCGGCAATGACCTTTTCGGACGACGCCAAGTGGATCTATCCCGAACCCAAGACCATTGAGGAATTCAAGTGGCACGACATCGGCACAGAAGGAGCAACCAACCTCTCCGCCGCCTGCGACGAGCTTTCGCGTTTCCTCTGCAAGCGAGAGAACGGCGGCAAGATGCCCGATCTTGGCGGCGTCGCGCCCATCATCATATTTATGACCGACGGTATGCCCACAAGCTATGATTGGGAAAACCACCTCTCCGACCTAAAGAAAAAGGGTTGGTTCAAGGTAGCGCTGAAATACGCCATCGCCATTCAGGTCAACACAGATGAAGCGAGAGACGTGTTGACAAAGTTCACGGGCAATCCCGAAACTGTACTTACCGTCTATTCCGCCGAGGCACTGCGCCGTGTCATCAAGGTCATCGCAATCACGGCATCGAAGGTCAAGTCAAGTTCTGCATCTATCGGCAGTGGTGTAGGCAACAACAATCAAATAGCACAGGAAGAGATAGCGAAGAATCTTGAGGAGGTGGCTGACGTTGAGTGGTGATAGCAAGGTGCTTGCGGCTATGACCGCAGACGGCATCGCCAAGCAAAAGCTCCACGTCATACTCATCGTCGATACCTCTCGCTCTATGCAGGGCGAAAGGATCGGACAGGTCAACACGGCGATCGCCGACATCCACAAATACCTTATTGACCTGCAAAGCGAGAACACAAACGTGGATTTTTACCTCTCCATTATGACCTTTGCTAACCGTGCTGAATTTCTCGACGGATACAAGGGCGTAAATGTAAACGATATGATGCCACCCAAGCTCAAAGCCATCGGATACTCAAATCTCCACTGTGCCTATGAAGAACTTGCACCCGTTCTGCATAAAGAGTCAAACGGCGGTATGATGCCCGATTTCGGCGGTATCGCGCCCATCGTTCTTCTGCTTACAGACGGGCATCCCACAAAACCGACTGAAAGTCAACTAAAGGAACTCAAAAAGCTGCCGTGGTTTCGCGCTTCTCTCAGATACGGCATTGCCATTGCTTTGGATGATGAAAGGACTATGCAGGTACTGACTGAGTTTACCGACGACAAGGATTGCGTCATCAAATGCCTTGATGCGTCTACGCTCGCAAAGATAATCCAAGTCATCGTGCTGACCGCCTCGAAGGTCAAGTCTCAAAGCTCGGCGGTGAGGACTAATAACACGTCAAAGGCACAGATGATGAGGGGCGGAAAGCAAGCATCCAAGCAGCGCGCACACATAATAGTCAAGCAACAGGTAAAAGTTACCCTTGACGAGATCGACGATTGGGAGTGGTGATATGATAGAACAATTTAACGTTACATCCATAGGCTACTCGCATATAAAGTCGGGCAAGCCGTGTCAGGACTTCAGCGCATCCTACTCCGACGGAGAGCGCAACATCGTCACCGCCTGCGACGGACACGGTGGCGAGGTATATATCCGCTCTCATAAGGGGAGCAAGTTCGCCTCTCTCGCCATTCTCCGCGCTATGCTTGCTACCGAGTCGCTTTCATTTCGCAAATACACCGCAGAGGATATAGAGCATAATCTCAAGCTCAACATCCTCTGCGAGTGGAATCGGCTTGTGCGCGAGGATCTAGCCGAGCACCCTATCCGCAAAAGCGAGGTGGCTCACCTAACCTATACACAGATCAAGTCCATCAAGCAAAATCCCGCCAAGGCGTACGGAACGACGCTGAGCGGTGCGATGCTTTTCGGCAATCGTCTTATTTGCGTTGGACTTGGCGACGGCGGTTGCTTTCTCGTCAAAAACGGAGAGCTCTACCCCGCCTTCCCCGAGGACGAGGACGAACCCGTGGCGAACGTGACCTATTCGCTCTGCGGTGAGAAAGCCTTTGAGCATATGAACGCACGTATCTTCGATATGCGAACGCTCGACGGCGTTCTCATATGCACCGATGGCATACTCGGTCCGTACCAGAGCACAGAGAATTTCAAGCGTTCCTTTGTACGCCCCGTCGTCCGACGCGTGCTTGACGGAAAAACAAATGAGGTCAAAAATTTTGTATGTGACCTCGGTTTGCGTAGCGGCATCGGCGACGATGTGTCATTGGCGATGATATTGAAAGGTAGTACAAGATCAAGATTTTACAGATAGCGAGGCGATAAAATGGATTTCAGAGAGGCGCTCACGGAAGCGTTGAAGATTTGCGGAGAACAAGCGAACGATCCGATACTTTTTGAAAACGCGCTGTGCGATATGGTAGGCTGCAACCCGCTTTTGCAATCCCAAAAGGATTGCTTTCTGCACTTCAATAAAACGCTTCATCTTGTGTCGGAATTGAAGCGAGATCCCGAGCCGAGAATGATAGGAACACTTCTTGAAAAATGTAAGAAGCAACCCGATGCTCCCGAAAAGCTATGTCTAAAGTGGATACATACCCTCTTTGAGTTCTACTACCGTCAAAAGCACAAGGAACGGAAAGATACCGAGCAAATTTTAACCTCCCTCGAAGCGGACTTGTTCGAGCCCGAGCTTGAAGGACTTGATCTGCCAAAGCCAAAACCTAAGCGAAGAAAGATGAGAGCCCAGCGACCGCAAAAGAAGGCGGTATTCGTGGGAGTAAAGCATCCTCGCTATATTCCCACACCGCCTCCCGCGCCTAAGCCCACACTCCCTCCACTGCCACCGGGCGCAGTCTATCGCTCACTTCCCGATAATGCTAACGTCTATCTTGCCGAAGGCTCACCCATTATTCACGTGTCAAGCGAATGTCCGTGCCTTCGCCCATCACTCAATCAAACGATATATAAAGCAACCTACCAGCGTGCGAGATACAAGGACTACGTGAGAGTGAACAATCTTCAAATACATACGACAAACAATTACGCACTTTCTCAAAATCATATGCCGCCCGTCTGTGCCAAGTGCGGCGACTTCACGCCGATCCTGTCATACAGAAATCCCAAAAGAGTGTATAAGCAATTATAGAAAAGGAGGAGAATATGGATTTTAAAGAAGCAATGCAGCATTCATTAAAAACAGATAAGCATACTCACACCGATCCGTTTCTCCTCCACTCCCGCGTGAGCGACCTCGTCGGAAACGATTACGAAGCAAAAAAAGCGGCAGAAGAATTCTACCGTCTTGACGCGAAATATGAAATATCGAAAACACTTCTTGCTTCCGTACCTGCACAGTACAAAAAACGCAAAAAACTTTATTACAAGATCAAACCGATCACACAGCCACACGATAACGCATACGTCTATTTTGGAAAGGATACCTCAATATTGCATCTTTCTGGCGAGTGTCCTTGCCTGAAAGATGATCCGAGAGTTTATCGCTCGACCTATGACCACGCGCGGACTTTGGATTTCAAGAAAACATATCTTTCAAAACGCTCCTCGGCTTATATAACTCATCACCGCGGAAGCGTTGCAAGACTATCAAAAATCCATAAGCCTCGAATCTGCCGCCGTTGCGGTAGCTATACACCCAAGAAAGCAACAAACATCTTTTATAAACTCGCTGCTTGGCTTTTTGATCATGCTTATATCGACATTCACCTAAAAACAAATCACACCCCAACAAGCTTTGAACTCTTCAAGACTTGGCTGGGAAAGAAAATGGAGAAAACTATGAAAATTATTCAGTCACAAAAGAAAAATACAACACTTTCCGAAGAAGATGTACTGAAGCTTCTAGATGAAAATGGATATCTATTCACTTCCATGATACAGCACAAATTTAACGTTGGCTACGCCCTCGCCGCAAAAATAATCGACACCCTCGCTGAAAAGGGATATATAAAACACGATGGACAGAGGTGGGTGAAAATTTGATGTTGAATGGGTGTTATATGATTGACAAATATAAAAATTAATGATACAATTTAAGAAAATAACATACAATAACGGAGATTGAAAATGAAATATGATCTTAACCAATTGATAAAGTTCGAAGACGTATCCGATTCGGATAGAAGTAAAATGCTTAGCAGTGGCAATCTTGATAAAGATATCGTTTTTAGAAATGTTGCAACACACGATTACAATTACACGATTACCGATGCGAAACTTGCCTTAAAAGTAATTGAGTCAAACATGTTGTGCGAGGCAAACGCACCGCGTATCTCTCTAAATAAAAAGAAGATCGTATTTGCAAATATTCAAAAGTCAAGCGAACCGCTGTATCTTGGATATTGCTATTTGACAGGTTATGGTACCAAAAAGGATATTAATAAGGCAACGGCATATTTAAAGACGTCTGATAAAGGAAAAGAGCTGCTTGCCTATGCCTATATTTTGGGCAAGCATGTTCCAAGAGATTTTAATATGGCATATGAGGTATATCCCGAGTTTGACAATCCCGTGGGTGATTTTTCGATTTATATGAACGGCGAGATTATCTCGGTAAGAAAACTCATATTCGGGAAAGATAAAGAAGATGAGCAGACAAAAATCGAAACTACTGACAATTACGACTTGTAATTTACATGTTTTGAGGTAGAATATAATTGAACTATTGTTAAGGAGATCAAATTATGAAAAGAACAATCATTTGCAATATTCCAATGAAAAAAGACACTCCCAAGTGTAAATACGTGTCCGAGATACGCTCGTTACACACGCCCGAGACCGAGGTGGTCTACCCTATCAACGCTTATCTCAAAAGCACCTTAAAAAACGGTGATGAGCTCAAGGTAATTCTTCTCACAAAGAACGATGAATACAGTCACTGCAAAGAAAAAGTCGAAGTATTCAAGGCGGAGCTTGCAGACGCATGCAAGAACATGAATGTCGTCGTTGAATATAAAGAGATAGAAACCGACTTTTTGGAGAAAAAGTCAGTTTATCAGGAGCTTATGGGCAAATTAGTTGCTGAAATCCCTGCGAATTCCACCGTTGTTGCTGATATAACCTACGGTCCAAAGGATCTCCCCATCACCGTTTTTGCGGCTCTTTCGTTCGCCGAGAAGCACCTTGACTGTAACGTAGAGCACGTTATATACGGTCAAGCGAATTTTGATGAAAACGGAAAAGCCGTTAATACCAGACTTTGCGATATGGTGCCCCTTTTGTATATAATGAACGTTGCAAACGGCATTCACTCGAACGATCCCGAAAAAGCGAAACAAATGCTTAACTCCTTGCTTTCTTTATAAAGGAGGCAAAAATGGGAGTATATTTGGACGTATGCACGGCACAATACGAAGAAAAAGTTCGAAAAGATCTTGACAGCTATTGTGACCGTGTAAAAGAATTCGGTGAGGACGACCCTCTTTGCATCGTAAAAGAATCAGAAATAATATCGAATGCCTACTGCTATCTTTTATCGATAAACGAGAGGATGTATGAGCCTTACGGTGAAGAAATAATCCTGACCGTAAAATATTGCCTTAGCACCTATGCACCTGAAAAAGGCAATTTCTTTCACTATTTTAACCGCATCATCAGTTTTGTTATTAAAAAAGCGAGAGCCATTGAAAAAGGAGACGCAATACATAACGGTATGACAGGTTTCTCTTCAAGCCTCTTTAAAAGATGGCGGATCATAAACGAATATTGTGACGCTAACAAAAAGCAAGAGCTAACCGACGGTGATTTCCTAACGATAAGTGAGGAATTTGGCTCGGGTACTGACAAAGATGTCTTGAAATTCAAACAAGCGTACTTGGATTTCAAAGCATCTTACGTTATCTCCTCGAGCAATCATGACAACGACGATAATGACCGAGACGATTATATACTTGACAGCGATCAAGCTCAAAAATACCGTCATAACGTCTACAAAGAGAACAGAACTTGGGGAATGCCCAAGCTCAATGATGACGGAGAGTTCGAATACGACGACAGCAATGATGATAACGAGATCGACGCTATACAAACCGTATCTATCAATTCGGACTCATATTCGAACGGCTCTCCGCTTCTTGCAAAAGCGCAGGCTATATACGACGCTTTGCAAGCAAGGACCAAACCGATAATTTCCGATCTCTTTACTTGTACGATATGCAAAATCCTTGCAGAGAGCGATATTTACTACGAGGAGTATTCTGTTATAAATAAAGAAATAATGAATACATATATAGAAGAACAACAGATACCCAAAGATAAAGATATCGCTGAAAAGTACGGAAAGAAAGTCGAAAGCATCAGCAGAATACGCCAAAGCTTTGAAGCAAAGCTTTGGGAATAAAACAAAGAAAAGACACGCCGCGGCGTGTCTTTTTTGTTTTGTTATTATCTCTCCGATATCTTTCTGGCAACGTGGACACCGCTGGCAGATGCGTGCGAGAGCGAATGTGTGATTCCGCTTCCGTCACCGATGACGTAAAGTCCTTCAAGGCAACTTTCAAGGTTTTCATTGACCTCGACCTCCATATTGTAGAACTTGACCTCAACGCCGTAAAGCAGCGTATCGTCGTTTGCCGTGCCTGGTGCGACCTTATCAAGCGCGTATATCATCTCAATAATGCCGTCAAGAATTCTCTTGGGAAGCACAAGGCTGAGGTCACCCGCAGTCGCCTTAAGGGTGGGATTGATAAACGCTTCTTGTATGCGGCTCTCGGTAGAGCGACGACCTCGGATAAGGTCACCGAATCTCTGCACGATTACTCCACCGCCAAGCATATTGCTAAGCCTTGCTATGGATTCACCGTAGCCGTTGGAGTCCTTAAAGGGCTCGGAGAAATGCTTCGCGACGAGAAGCGCGAAGTTTGTGTTCTCGGTCTGCTTTGAGGGATCCTCATAGCTGTGTCCGTTAACTGTGATGATCCCGTTTGTATTCTCGTTAACGACAGCGCCCTTGGGGTTCATACAGAACGTACGAACTCTATCGCCGTATTCCTTTGTACGGTATACTATCTTACTCTCGTAAAGCTCGTCCGTAAGATGTGAGAACACCTCTGCGGGAAGCTCAACGCGCACGCCTATATCCACACGGTTAGACTTTGTGGGAATATTGAGCTCAGAGCATATCTTTTCCATCCACTTACTTCCGCTTCTTCCAACGGATATGATGCACTTATCGCAGGTAAACTTACCGCTCCTACAGCTTATCTCATAGCCGCCGTCGATGACAGAAACGCTCTCCACGGGAGTATCAAAGAAAAAGCTTACTCTATCCTTAAGATATGCGTAAATATTTTCAAGAACAATATAGTTTATATCCGTTCCGAGATGACGGACGGACGCGTCAAGCAGATGCAGGTCGTGCTGAATACACTCCTTCTTGAGGTACGTTCCCGTTGTGGAATAAAGCTTAGTTCCCTTTCCGCCATAACGCATATTTATATCGTCAACGTACTGCATAAGCTCAAGAGCCTTCTTTTTGCCTATGTATTCGTAAAGCGTGCCGCCAAAATCGTTTGTTATATTGTACTTACCGTCCGAAAACGCTCCCGCACCGCCAAAGCCACTCATAATTGAGCAGCTGCTACAACCGATACAGGACTTGACCTTTTCACCGTCAATAGGGCATTTGCGCTTAGAGAGTGCGTGTCCTGCCTCAAAAACAGCTATATTCAAGTCAGGTCTTTTCTGCGTCAGCTCGTAAGCAGAAAATATACCGCCCGGACCTGCTCCGATTATTATAACGTCATATTTCATAAATTCTACCTCCAATGGGAAGTGTTTGACGATCTTATCGACCGCTTTTTTCTCCTATATTATGATAACACAAATGCGGAAAAATGTCAAGGCTGCTATTCATAAAATATGATATAATGCAAATACCATTATCAAATAATATACAGAACGAGACAGTTGCTGCATTCAATACTTTTCCGTATTGACACTCATAAAGGAATAAATGCGAGGGTCGAGGATAAAGAGGAAATACAAGAATTTCTTAAAAAGATCGGTTATTAAACTATATAACGCAAAAAATAATTCACCGGATTGTTTTTGGCACTGCGTTCGACTTACCTTGTGAAAGGAGTTTCGCCTTTGGCGAATATTTTTGCTCGCAGCGACCTTGAGCGAGCTCAGGTCGCCTTTGCTCGCAAAATGCGACCCCCTATTCGTGCCACAAAGTGGCACGAGGGGAGTCGTTCTTGATTTTTGCGAAACATTCATTTTGAGCTGAGGTTATGTTTCGCAAAAATCTTCGGTCACCGTGCCAAAAACAATTCACCGAATTGTTTTTGGCACTGCGTTCGACTCCCCTTTTCAAAGAGTCTGCCAAAACAAAAAAGCCCCAACGGGCTTTTTTGTTTTGGTGGACCCGAGGGGAGTCGAACCCCTGTCCGAAAACCTCTTGATATGACCTTCTCCGGGTGCATTCCGTTGATTAGAATTCCCCGCGGGAGCAGTCAGCGGACAAGCCGCTCCGTTGGGTAGCCATTTTTTGCGTGATCGGTTCAATGGCGAAACACCGATGCACGTTCACCGCTTACTTGACGCTCAGTCCGAGGCCGCGATACTCCTCGGAGGAACGGGTGGCATTATGCCACGGCACTGCCCTTAGGCAGCCATTGCTACAGTTCTATTGTTAGCGTTTATTTTTAATTTGGGCCTTTATAGAGATTGCCCGGCTCTACCCGCTTATCATACCTCAAAATCCCCGTCGAAACCTTTACGGGCCCATATTTGAAGTAAGAAGTAATAGTGAAGAGGTAAGAGGTATCAGTCGTATTTAGACTGCTCTCTCATTCTTCTGTCCATCTCTCTCGATGCCTCAGCCTTAGCTGCCGTATCTCTCTTATCATACAGCTTCTTTCCACGGCAAAGACCGACCTCGACCTTGACATTCTTTCCCGAAAAGTAAAGAGACAGCGGCACGAGCGTAAGTCCTTTCTGTGCCACCACTCCAAAGAGCTTATTCAGCTCTCTGCGGTGCATAAGAAGCTTTCTTTCTCGAAGCGGCTCACGGTTGAATATGTTTCCCTTTTCATACGGACTTACGTGCATACCCAGCACGTAAAGCTCGCCGTTTTTAAAGGAGCAATATGCGTCCTTGAGGTTTACCGCTCCTGCGCGAATGCTCTTGACCTCAGTTCCAAAGAGAGCAATTCCCGCTTCGTATTTTTCTTCCACGAAATACTCGTGGTAAGCCTTTTTATTTTGGGCAATTATTTTTGTTCCGCCCTTTTTTTCAGCCACGGTGCTCCCTCCTTCCCATCGGATTTTTCGCGCCATATTATTCTATCACAAACTCTTGACAAAATCAAGAGTTTTATGTCGTTTATTACATACTTTTCCTCACAGACCGCAAACAAGTCTTTCAAGCGGAATATATCCCTGCTGAGACAGCTTCAGCTGTGCATCGGTCTCAACGCAAAGAGCAAGAGCCGCTTTGAGGCGTTCCATTGACTTACCCGACGCGCTCTGTGCGTAAATCTTTGTCCTAAATTCGTTCATTTTCAGCATTGAGGATATTTCAAACGCAGACTTTCCCTCGTTCAAAAGTG
This sequence comes from Oscillospiraceae bacterium, assembly GCA_015063845.1. Lineage (GTDB taxonomy): Bacteria > Bacillota > Clostridia > Oscillospirales > CAG-272 > HGM12713. The sequence continues at coordinate 23,874 of SVTJ01000011.1, read as the reverse complement.
CCTTTATGATGATAAGATCACAAATAGTTTTTGATATCTCTCCGTTGAGTATCAGCGGATCGACACGTCTGAAGCGCATGACCTCAAGCGCCTTCATAGCATAGTCGCTCTTTCCGTCAAGTATGGCGTTTGCAAGAGCAAAGACATCCGCGCTAAGCTCGGGAATAGACACCTTTAGGATATCGTCACGCGTGACCGTATTTCTACCGTTCTCGAGAACGTAGAAGCTGAGCTTCTCGGTCTCATTCGATAAGGTATACATAGATTTTCCCGCATATTCTGTAAGAAAAGCGCACACCTCAGGAGTAGCGTTCACACCGTGAGAAGCAAAATGCTTACCAACCCAGCCTGTGAGCTTTGCACCCGTAACCGTATCAAAGCGAACGGGGGTAAGATACTCGCTCAGCTTTCTGCACGTTGACGACAGTTTCTTGGGATTTGAGCCAGGATCGAACTGTCCCGCGGGTACTGAGATTATCACCACGTTATAGTCGTACTCCTCAAGTGCCGCGAGCACGTCGCAAAGCTCGTCTATCTCCTTAGGACGCATACCGTCGATATTCAAGCCGTTCACCGTGATAAGCTTTTTATCGCTCATCATAGGCATCGGCATAAGAGCGTCCAGCAAAGCAGAAGCGGAATAGTCTATAACGTCTATCTTCATATCGTTAAAGAGGGCAAACGACGACTCGGGGCAAATACTTTCTCTAACAGCATTCAGAGTATGCACCTTCATATAGTCCTCGTCACCGAAGAACAAAAAAGCACCGCTTATTCCCTTTTTGAGTTGTTTTCTAAAGGAATCGTCCCTGATGATCTCCAAATCAGCGTCCCTCCTTTCATAATATATAATATTATAGCACAGTTGCCATATTATTTCAAGTCGGGCACCGCATTTTTTGTTTTTTATCGAAAAAATGAAAAAATCTCTTGACAAATGAAACAAAATATGGTTTAATATAAGATGTCATTGTATAAAAGCGTAAATTTGGCTGAAAAGCAACACGCTTCCGGAGCAATTCCGGATGTCTCGAAATCCGGGATGCAAACAAAACTAAGGAGGTGCAGAGAATGCTTAGAACTTATCAACCCAAAAAGCGTCAGAGAAAGAAAGAGCACGGCTTCAGAAAGAGAATGGCTACTGCTGACGGAAGAAACGTACTCAAGAGAAGACGCGCTAAAGGCAGAAAAAGACTGACCTATTAATTTTCGGAAAACCGAGAAAAAACATAAAACCGCCGATGACATTGCTATGTTCATCGGGGTTTTTGGTATATAGGTATTTATTATGAAAAACATTGCAATAAGAGAACACCATCTGTATAACAAGGCTTTCCAAAAGGGTAAGCGACAGGTCGGAAAATACGTTGCCGTATACGTTCTCCGCGATCTTGCCGCGAAAAGGATAATGAACGCACACCCCGAAAAGAAATATGTAAACCGTCTTGGTCTTTCGGTTTCCAAAAAGCTTGGAGGAGCAGTTCAAAGAAATCGCGCTAAGAGAGTGGTCAGAGCGGCGTATGACACGCTCAAGGACGAGCTTTATACGGGCAACCTTATTGTCATAAGTCCGCGAAATGCAGTGCTCGATGCCAAAAGCACACAGGTCGCGGAAGAAATGAGAGCCGCCTTTTCTCAGCTCGGGCTGCTGAAGCAGACCGATGAAGAATGTGCGGATAATAGTAAAAAAATATGAAGTATGTTTGCGTTTGGCTTATCCGCTTTTATCAAAAATTTTTATCGCCACTGAAAGGAAATCCGTCATGTAGGTTTACGCCCACATGCTCTGCCTATGCAGTTGATGCATTTATGAAACGTGGCTTTTTCGTTGGCTTCGGTCTAAGCGTTTGGCGCATATTGCGCTGCAATCCGTTTTGCGCGGGTGGGCACGATCCCGTCCCCGAGCGAAAGCATAAGAGAATACCGAAGTACGATACGGACAAGGCGACAAGAAATGCCACACCGCACAATGACGTTGTGGAAAATGAGCTTGCGGCTCATGACAATGACACTACCGCAAATAAATAAGAGAGGATTTTTCGTGCTCCCACACGGAAACTATTTATCAAATGAACAATATCTGGGATATTATCAACGTGCCGATGGGCTTTGTTATCAGATTTTGCAATCAGATAGTCGGAAATAACTATATTTTTGCGCTTTTGCTGTTTGCTCTGATAATTGAGATACTCCTTTTGCCCTTTGGTATCAAGCAACAAAAGAATTCGATCAAGCAAGCAAAGCTTCGTCCCAAGGAAATGGCTATACGCAAAAAGTACGCGGGACGTGACGATAACGTTACAAAGCAGAAGATGAACCTTGAGGTTCAGGAGCTTTATCAGAAAGAGGGCTACAACCCCATGGGCGGATGCTTGCCGCTTCTCATTCAGCTCCCCATTATTTTTGCGCTTTATAACATCGTTATGAACCCCTTGCGCTATATCTGCCGTCTTGAGGACGCTACTATCGAGCAGATAAAGAACATCGTTTCTTCCGCAACGGGAAAGACCAACTACGACATTTCAAGAAACATCGAGCTTCTCAGCGATATGAAGAGCATGTCCTATTCCGACTTTGCAAACGTTGAGGGCTTCACCGCAGAAATGTTCGAAAACCTTCCTAACCTCAGAATATTCGGAGGATTTCTCGATCTCGGAGCTCGTCCTGTCGACGATATCTGGAGCTGGCTGTTGCTCGTTCCGATACTCACGTTCCTTTCCTACTTCTTCAGTATGAAGATGACCAGAAAGCTCTCCTATCAGCCTGCAACAACAGACCAGGCTATGGGCTGCTCCAACAAGATGATGGATATAACAATGCCGCTGTTCAGCGTATTTATTTCTTTCACTCTTCCCGCAGCAATGGGTGTTTACTGGATATTCAAGAGCCTTCTTGGCGTACTCAAGCAATATTTCCTCAAGCTCGCTATGCCTATTCCCACCTTCACGGAGGAGGATTACAAGGCCGCTGAGGCTGAGATGAACGTAAAACCCGAGAGGAAGGGCAAGTCGGGCAGAGTTGTCCGTTCGCTCCACCACATCGATGACGAGGACTTTGCCGACACCGCAGAAGCAGGTAAGCGTCGCCGCGAGGCACTTGAGGCACAGGAGGCAGAAGAAGCCGCGCTCAGAGAAGCAAGCATGCCTAAGTTCTTGGGCGGTGCGAAGCTTAAGAAGGACGACAAGAATGACAAGAAGTCCAAAAAAGACAACACCGAGGATGCTCCCTCGGAGGAAAAAGACAATAAAACTAACGACGGAGAATAAAAGTGAAAAAAGAAGTTATCACAACTGCTAAGACCATCGAGGAAGCACTCGCGCTCGCAGTAAAGGAGCTCGGCGCTCCCGATGCCGATAAGATAGAGTACACCGTGATCGACGAGCCCAAAAAGGGACTTTTCGGTATCGGTGCTCAAGACGCTAAGATCAGCGCAACCTACGAGGTTGGCGGTGAGGCAAGAGCTCTTGCCTTCATCGAAAAGCTCCTCGAGGATATGAACATCACCGCTGACGTCACTATGATAGACGGTGAAAACGGAGAAAAGAGGATCTGCATAAACGGCGAGGCGGCTGCTATTCTTATCGGCCACCACGGCGATACGCTTGATTCGCTTCAGTATCTTGCAAATCTCGCGGCTAACAAGAGAGTTGACGGAAAGAAAGAAGCTTACGTCAAGATCACAGTCGACGTTGAGGGCTACCGCGCAAAGCGTGAGGATACCCTCCGTGCACTCGCAAGAAGAATGGCTGCTAAGGTACAGAAGTACAAGAAGAGCGTTATGCTCGAGCCTATGAATCCTTACGAGAGAAGGATCATCCACTCTGAGATACAGAACATCGACGGTGTTTCCACAAACTCCATCGGTTCTGAGAACAACAGAAAGATAGTTATATTCCTCGAAAGCACAAACGAGGACTAAACAAAAAAACAAGGGGGCTAAAAAAGCTCCCTTGTTTTTTCCGTTTCCCTTGACTTATTGCATTCATTGTGCTATAATTCATAAAAAGATTTTCAACGAAAAAGGAGATACGGTAATGCCTGTTAAAGTAGGACTTAGATATATTGACAAATGGAAGACAGACCTTGAAAAAGAGGTGCTTGCGTATGAAGCAGAGCCAACCGAAAAAGGACAGATCGTTTTTTACGGTCCTTCTCACTTTACAAGATGGCGCGAAAAATTCGGCAACCCTGTAATGCGTGAGGTGTTGCTTGGAAAAAGCGGCAAGCCCTGTGCAGTAAACAGAGGCTTTGGCTCGAGCAACTCCGAGCATCAGCTTTATTATTATCCCCGTATGGTACGTCCGCTTGATCCTAAGGTCCTCGTTTATATCGGTGACGCAAACTCATCTGCATTCGGATATACGGTCGAGGAAACGTGGGAGCTTGCAGAGCGTGTAATAACGTACGCTTTGACCGATTTCCCCGATATACGTATCTACGTTTGCGGCTCTGTCCCAGGGAAAGCGATGGACGAAAAAACGCTGGAGAGAAAAAAAGCTTACAACAAGCTTGCGCGTGAGTTTGCGGAGAATACTCCCAACTGCTTCTATATCTCTCCCCTCGATTACGAGCCCTTGCTCAACGATGCTCTCTTCCTTGACGACAAGGTCCACCTCAATGCAGACGGATATAAGGTATTCGAAGAATTTTTCAAGAAAGAGCTCAAGGACGAGTTTGATAAGTTTTAAGTATAAAGGTGCTGTCACAAAAGTGACAGCACCTATCTTTTTATTTTGGCTTACTTTTGCTTATAATAGCTGCAATAAACGACATCGTAAGGACTGCGGCTATGACCTTCGCTGACGCTGTGAGACCGCCACTGAGAGCACCTAGTATTCCCTTTTCCTCTACTGCCTTTTTTGTACCGTCGGCTATTACGTAGCCAAAGCCCGTAAGCGGAGTGGAAGCACCCGCGCCCGCAAATTCCATAATCGGTTTGTAAAGCCCTATCGCCCCGAGTATAACTCCCGCCACAACGTATCCAACAAGAATCCTTGCGGGAGTAAGCGCCGTTTTATCAAGCAATATCTGAGCTATCACACAAAACACTCCGCCTATAACGAATGCCCAAACGTAATCAAGTATCATATCCATTCTACACCCCCACGTGCTCCAGCCTTATCATGTGTCCGACAGCGGGAATGGCAAGTCCCTGCTGTATGCTTGACGGGCTCATCATCGCGCCTGTACCCATAAATAAAACATTTTTAAGCTTGCCTACTCTTAGCTTTTGAAGTATATGAGAGGCGAGCACCACAGCCGAACAGCCACAACCCGAGCCTCCCGCATGCTTGTCCTGCCGTATTCTATCGTATATAAGAACACCGCAATCGTTGTATCTTTCCCGTATATCCAAATTCTCGCATAAGAGCAGCTCGCAAAGTATGCTTCCGCCCTCATATCCAAGATCTCCTGTGAGTATCAGATCGAAGTCACGCGGTGAAAGACCGCTCTCCTTAAAATATGCAATTATAGTATCCGCCGCTGCTGGTGCCATTGCCGCTCCCATATTTGATGCGTCGTTTATTCCCTTTTCGACTACTATCCCCGGTATCGCCTCAGTTATCGCGACTGCTCCCTTTCGTTCCACCGAAAAAGCCGCCGCGCCCGTCACTGTCCACTGCGCCGTCGGAGAGCGTTGCGCGCCGTATTCTATCGGACTTCTATACTGTCGCTCAGCTGCAAGATAGTGCGAAGACGTCACAGCGGCGGCACGCTCGAAATACCCTGCCGATACGCCAAGCGCGGCAAGCATTAGCCCCTCTGCGCAGGTCGAGCAAGCGCCGTAAAGACCGAAGTAAGGTACGTCAAATTCCATAAGCCCGTAAGACGAGCCCACGCATTGATTTTGCAAGTCGCCCGCAAACATCGCGCCGAAGCTCTGCGGAATTGTGTCGAGCTTGTCGACAAGCTTGTTAAACGCTTTTTTCTGCATCGCACTCTCGGCTTTTTCCCACGTGTCCGCGCCAAAAGTATCGGTCGTGTCGCACACGTCAAAGCAAGCGCCTAAAGGTCCAAGTGCCTCGTGCTTTCCCACCACACTCGCAGCCTCGCTTATCGACGCGTTTTTTATCTTTATTATCCTTTTTTGCATTTTTTCCTCCAAAGTTTGCTACTGCCCTTATTGTTTACAAAAAATGTTTGAAATATGTCTTGAAAAAACCTTTTATTGTTGATATAATTATTGTATAAATAAAATATTTTACGGAGAAAAATATTATGAACTATACTCTTAAGAATGATATCCTTACCGTAACTCTTTGCGACCATGGCGCGGAGCTTGTCTCCGTCAAAAAAGGCGATTGCGAATACATCTGGCAGGGTGACCCCACCTATTGGGCAGGAAAAGCTCCCCTGCTTTTCCCCGTTTGCGGAAGACTTTTCGGCTTTAAGTATACCTACGAGGGCAAGACCTACGATCTCGGTAACCACGGCTTTGCGAGACTTATGGATTATAAGGTCGTAAGCAAGACAGACGACAGCATAACGTTTTTGCTCGAATCAAACGACGATACACGCGCTTGCTATCCTTTTGAGTTTGCGTTTACAGTAAGCTATAAGCTCGAGGGAGATAAGGTAAGCTCACACGTTGAGATAAAGAACACCGGAGACAAGACCCTCCCCGCAACCTTTGGCTGTCATCCCGGATTCAACGTACCTCTTGACGGCGGCAATTTTGACGACTATTATATTGAATTTGCAAAGGACTGCACTCCCAACCAGCTTATGTTTACGGACACCTGCTTCAACACGGGCAAAAAGAAAGTATATCCCCTTGTTGACGGCAAAAAAGTCCCCCTGCACCACAGCCTTTTCGAGATAGACGCAATATTCTGGGACAGGATTTGCGACACGGTAACGCTGAAGAGCGACAAGTCCGAAAGATACGTAACGTATAAATTTGCAGGCTTCCCCTATATGGGCATCTGGCACAAGCCTCAGAGTGATGCGCCCTACGTATGCATCGAGCCTTGGTGCGGTCTTCCCTCTTATGACGGAATTGTTGACGACATAATGGACAGAAACGATATGTATCACATACTTGCGGGAAGAACGCAGGACTTTGACTACGAGCTTATTTTCGGATAATTCGAGTTTTTCGGAGGTTTTTTATGCTTGATACTAAGCAAAAGCAATATCATATCGGCGTTGGTGCGGGAGAAATAGGAAAATACTGCATTCTCCCCGGAGACCCCGCAAGATGCGCAAAGATCGCGGCACATCTTGAAGGCGCGCATCACGTAAGCACTAATCGAGAATACGAGATATGGAACGGCACTCTCGAGGGCGAGACGGTAACTGTCTGCTCAACGGGCATCGGCGGTCCTTCAACGGCGATTGCTGTTGAGGAGCTGGCTGCTTGCGGAGCTGAGACAATGATACGAGTTGGCACATGCGGAGGAATATCTCTTGAGGTCTGCTCGGGAGATATAGTCATTGCAACGGGAGCTGTCAGACAGGACGGAACTTCACGTGAATATGCCCCTATTGAGTTTCCCGCCGTCGCTACGGCTGACGTGCTCTTTTCTCTTGTGAGATCGGCAAAAGCACTTGGATTTAAGCATCATACGGGTATCGTTCAGAGCAAGGATTCGTTTTACGGACAGCACTCTCCGAAGCGTATGCCCACAGCAAGCGAGCTTGACGCAAAATGGACGGCATGGAAGCGTCTCGGTGTTCTTGCGAGTGAGATGGAAGCGTCGACTTTGTTTACCGTTGGAGCTTCTTTGGGGCTGAGCACGGGCGCTGTTTTCCTCTCGGTTTGGAATCAAGAGAGATATGACGCAGGGCTTGATACGGGCGACGATGAGGAGCACGACACCGAGCGAGCGATCGTCACGGCGATAGAAGCGATAAGAGACATTATAAAGGCAGAAAAAAACCAATAAAAGGTTAAAAACATTTTTCAAAAACTTTATTTTTATGCTTGACATTAGCATAACTATTATGGTATAATAAATATACTATATGATTAGGCTTAAATAAAATCCCTTTTTTGGGGTTTTTGACATATTTTTGAAAATTAAGGAGAATGAAAATGAAAAAGATACTCGCCATATTTCTTGTACTTATTATGATCCTGTCCGTAGCACTCGTTTCTTGTAAGAACGACACAGCAGGCACAGCAGGCACCACAGGTGACGATGATGACGGCGGACTTGTTGCAAACAAGAACAACAAAGATGATGACGATGAGAACAAAGGTGCGGACGAAGGAGATGTTCCTCCTGCAAGCGCATGGGTCACCGAAAATATGCCCGCAAAAGTATATACTATGGCTAGTGTCAATCTTAGAACAGAAACCGTCGTAAAAGATACTACAATTCACACAACAGTTCCTGTTAGCACAGAACTCACAGTATTGGCGATGTCCTCAGACAAAGATTCTATTGAAAAGCCTTTGTGGTATAAGATTTCCTATGATTCCAAAGAGCTTTATGTTTCCGGTGCTTGGGTATCAAGCAATATAGAAGACACACAGTTCAATTCGTGTGATCCCGTAGATCTCATTACATTAGAAACTTACAAGGACTCGACAATATATCTCCGTTCTTTACCCGCTGTTGCTGAATCAACGCAAAAGACATCATTAAAGAGAGCAGATATGACCGATGGAAAGCTCAAAAAAGTTGGCGAAAGTAAGACAGGGCTTTGGTTCGAGGTTGAATATGACTTGGATAATAATGGAAAAGCAGAAAAATATTATATCAAGATGACATCTGAAATACGTAAATATTTTGGATTACCCACAGGTTCCACTGGCGGAAACGGCTAATAAATAATAAAATCAACGGCTACCGTTTTTCGGTAGCCGTTTTTGTATTCAGTTTATCACACTTGCACGGTAAATTAGGATTTGTCGGTGTGTTGAATTACAATTCCGTAGGGGCGATTCACTCTTCGCCCGCCACGAGAACATAATGCTATAAACGGGCGATTCGTGAATCGCCCCTACGATCTGATGGATCTAACTATTCGACAAATCCTAATTTAAAAACGGGAGGAGCAAGCCCCTCCCCTACCGCCTTCAACATTGGTACATTGGTAGGGGAGCGCCTTGGTGCTCCCGTTCGGTACACAAACAAACATTTCGCTAAATCCTAATTTGAATCTCCCCCGAGTGGGATTCTTCGGCTGCGCTTCGCTCCGCTCAGAATGACACGCTTAATGAGCGTTATTGCTTTCTAATATTGTCCTCGACGCACCTCACCTTATCGTCATCCCGAGCAGCTCGCTTTGCGAGCGTCGCCGAGGGATCTCCTATTTCAATCATAAACTCTCCGATAAATCCTAATTTGAAGCAGATAATCACAAAAAAGCACAGGTCAAGGTAAATTCCCTGCCTGTGCTGTTTTTATTTGATTTTAAATCTCTTTCTCAGTGAACACAAATAATAGGTTATCAGCTTTGTGAGCGCGAGGTCGTAAAGCACGAACACAAGCTCGAGCAAAACAAGTCCGATCACGTAAAAATACATCGGTATCACGGCATTTCCAAGCACCACAAATTTCAACGCAAAGAATACCGCCACAAGAGCTATATTGAACGTAAGCTCCTTAAGTACCCACGCTATCGGCGCTCTTCTCTTCTCGTATTTTTCTTTAAGTATAGGATAAAATCCGAAAAACAATGCGTATTCTATCGCGGGCGTCTTGTTGGGAAGAAGCAAGATGGCTAACACCGAGGTTACCGCAAACACCAGCCAAGGAGCTGCCTTTCCGTATTCAATAACGGCAAACACGCACAACAGCGATGCCAATACGGCAACAGTTGCGTCAAGCACCTCAACGAGCGAACCGAGATATAGCAACACCACTCCAAGAGCCGCAAGCATTGCGCAAACGGCAAGCTGCTTTGTACTACTGTTTTTTATAGCGCATACCTTCTTTCATCAGCAGCAGGAGATAAGGTCTCCGCCCATACATTCACAGCAACAGTCCGCACACATAAGTCCCGAACAAATGTCACACGTGGAGCAAGCGCAGCCACTACCCTGATTATTGTTTGTGCGGTATCCTCCGCCATAGCCCTGAGCGCGGTTGCGAAGATTGTTCTGAGCTGTACGGTATTCGTTATTGTACGGATCAAGCGAGCAAGCGATATCAAAGTATCTCTGCGCGTCCATATAGTTTCCGCGTCTGAGCATAACGCATCCCATAAGGAAGTTCCACTCAGCACCTCTGTCGGGCTCGGCAACAGAATAAAGCTTTTGCTCTGCCTGACCTATATTTCCTATGTTTATAAGTCTGCGTATCTCATTATACGTAGGGTCTCCGCTCGCAGACGTTCCGCCGCCGTAATTGTACTGACCGCCTCTATTTGAGGACGAGCCGCCGTTCTCACGCATCTTCTTTATTTCTTCGTAAGCTGCGTTGACCTCTTTCATTTTCTCGCTCGCGAGATCGGCAAGGTCGCTGTCGCGGTACTTATCTGGGTGATACTTACGCGCAAGTTGTCTGTATGCTTTTTTTATTTCGTCGTCGGAAGCGTCGGGCGACACTCCAAGAACCTTGTACGGATCGTTCATCAGGTCAAATTCCTTTCTTTATTGCGCTCTTGGCACTTGCATTTTTTATTCCCGTCATCACTAATTATCTGCTCTGCGGTCTGCGGCAAGCCAAGATACATTATGTTTTCAATTATACTCATCATAACTGCCCTATCGGTGTGCACGAGGTCAAGCGCTGCCTCGGCTGAGCACAGCCCCGCCTTAAGTGCATCTGACACAAGCACAAGCTCTTCGGCGGTGGGCAATCTTCCGCCGTAAAGAAGCAGAAAAGGATTGTATCTTCCCTTTGCCTTGTCCTCTTTCATATCGTCAAGCGCATCGATCGTATATATCCATTTTCCCACGCTTCTGCCAAGCTCACGGGCTATTCGCGCTCCATCGTCCTCAAGACCGAACGCCACTATATCGGCAAGTATCTCTCCGAATATCGTAGCAGGTATATCAACGCTTGCCAATGCTTGCTTTTCTGTGTCCGCAAGCTCGCCAAGACGGCGACTGACACTCTCGTCAAGCTCCAAAAGTCCCGCCTTTAAAGCCTTCTTTCTTGCTTTAGCAACCAAAGGATACACAAGCAACGCTCTGAGTTTTTTAACACCCTTCTCGTCTGCAAGGTCGTCCTTTATCTTATGGTAATTAAGTATTGCCGCCGCTCTCGCACAGTAGTCGAGCGTGGAATTACGCTCCATAACGTTGCGTTTTTTGAGCGGATGCGCAAGACATCTGCGCTGTGAAAACTCTATCTCGGTATTTTCAAGACATACTCTTACGAGCACGAGAAAGGCAAAATCGTAACTGAGCGTCATTCTTGAGCACTGACCCGTACACTTCCCCATAGAACGGCACAATCCGCAATACGCACCGCGATATGCTTCGTATTCTCTTACTTTAAGCTCTGAGCTTTTGACTCTTACATATCCAAACACGAATACTTATCCTTTCAAATGCGTACTTTATGCGCAGCGCACAACACTTCATTTAATATTATATCATATCACAGAAAAATACAATGTCTTATTTGTAAATATTTTGAAAAATTACAGCTTTTGTATCTCTTCACCGCCGCGCCGTCTGAAATTGACGTTAAGCACCACGATCGCAAGCGTTACAAGCAAAATACCTACGACCTGCCAAGCGTCAAGAGGCTGACCAAGCACAGCTATACCAAACACAGCCGCCATAAGAGGCTCGCTGAACGCAAGGATAGAGGCAACGTCGGGACGTACTCCCGTAAGGCCTTTGGTGTAGAACAAATACGGAAGCACAGCTGTGCAAAGGCTGAACACCACAAAGAGCAACGGCAAAAAATACGGCTTTTCAGCTTCTGCACAAACGCCCACTATCTGCCACGGCTTAGATATTATCAATGCGCCGAGCGCCGCAAAAGCGAAAGAGAGCGCAGAAAACGTAAGCGGCTCTTTATTCTTTTTCATAAACAGGTCTGCAAAGATACCGTAGAGCGAGTAGGAAAAGCCCGAAAGCACTCCGAAAAGTATTCCAAGTCCACTTGCCGCCGCGCCCGTGACTATTCCCGACACGAGGGCGCAGCCAATGATAGCTATAACAAACGCCACTATCTTTTTTGCTGTAAAGCGTTCGCCAAGGAACAGCACCGACATTATCATAACGAAAAGCGGGGCTGTATAAAGCAATATCGCACTTACTGCTGCCGACGTATACGTCATGGAATAATAGTAAAAAATGCACATTGAAAGCACAGAGCAGATGCCCGATGCCGCGCAAAGTCCGTATGACGCAAGGCTCATTTTATAGTGGTGTCTGCCCTTTATGAGAAGAGCCGCATTGAGGATAAGCGCGCCGAAAAGCGTTCTTATTGCCGTACACTGCATAGGCGAAAAGCCCATTGAGGACAGCTTGTTCACGAATATACAAGAGCTTCCCCATAATGCGCCCGCCAAAAGTATAAATATTACCGAAAGCTTATTTTTCATTTCAAGTTCTCTTTAAATTGCAAATTATAAAGCTTTGAGTACTCACCGTCAAGCTTGAGAAGCTCGTCATGTGTTCCCTGCTCAATTATCGTTCCGTCCGCAACGACGGCTATTTCGTCTGCATTCTTTATCGTAGACAGTCTGTGCGCGACAACGAGCGTAGTTCTGCCGACGCAAAGCTCGTCAAGAGCCTGCTGAATGAGTATCTCGGTGGTGTTATCAAGCGCACTTGTCGCCTCGTCAAGTATAAGGATAGGCGGATTTTTAAGGAACACTCGAGCTATGGACAGTCTCTGCTTTTGTCCGCCCGAAAGTCTTACGCCCCTCTCTCCTATCTGCGTATCATAACCGTCCTCAAGCGTCATTATATAGTCGTGGATATTCGCTCTCTTTGCCGCTTCTATGACCTCTTCATCGGTAGCGTCAAGTCTGCCGTAAAGAATATTGTCCTTGATACTCGCGTTAAAGAGATATATATCCTGCTGAACTATACCGATATTGCGGCGAAGCGAGCTTCGGGTCATTCCAGAAATACTCTTGCCGTCAATAAGTATATCTCCGCTCTCTATATCGTAAAAATGAGGAATGAGGTGGCATATCGTGGTCTTTCCGCCGCCCGACGGACCGACAAGCGCAAACTTCTTGCCCTTTTCGATATCAAGGTCGATGCCTTTGAGCACGTCCTTTGATGTGTCATATCCATATACGACCTTCTTAAGCTCGATATGACCCTCGACGTTATCAACATCCACCGCTCCCTCTGCGTCCTTCTCGGGCTCTTCGTCCATTATCTCGATAAATCTCTCAAATCCCGTAACGCCGTTCTGGTACTGCTCCATAAAGTTGATAAGTGTCATAACGGGGGCGATGAAGAGATTGACCGAAACGATGAATGCCGAGTAGTCTCCAAGCTGTATCTTTCCGTTATAGAGGAAAAATCCACCCGCTATGAGAACAACTACATTAAAAATATCGGTAATAAACGAGGTCATTGAGTGAAAGCGTCCCATCGCCTTATAGGCATCACGTCTTGCAAAGACAAACTGCTTGTTGCCTTCCTCAAACTTTTCCTCTTCCTTTTTTGCGTTATCAAATGCCTTAGTTACCCTTATTCCCGAGATACTGCTCTCCAAAGAGGCATTTATCACAGCGGTGGACTTTCTGCTCTCCATAAACGCGTTCCTCATTTTCTTGCGAAGAAGAACCGCAACAAGTATCAGAAAAGGAATACAAGCGAAGATTATAAGTGTAAGCGGCACGTTTATGTTAATGAGATATACGAAGGAGATTATTATCGTGATGCCTGATATGAGCAGATTTTCGGGGCCGTGATGAGCAAGCTCGCTTATCTCCCAAAGGTCCGTCGTCATTCTTGACATTATCTTGCCCGTTTCGTGGCTGTCGTAAAAGCTATACGGCAGCTTTTCAAGATGTCTGAACATATCCGAACGCATCTGCGCCTGCATACGCACGCCCATTACGTGACCGTAATACTGGATAAAGTAGTTAAGCAGCATACGGATAAGATACAGTCCAAGCAGCGCAAGACCGCATATAACGACCATTCGGTAGTTTCGGTTTGGAATAAGATCGTTGAGCATACTTCTTGTAACCACGGGATAAACTATTCCCACCAAGGACACAACTAGCGCCGCAAGCATATCAAGTGTAAATATAAGCTTGTGAGGCTTATAATAGCTAATAAAACGTTTTAACATAATATCCCTTCTCTCTTTCAAAAAACACATCTATAATTTTATCACACATCGAAAGTATTGTCAATATTTGTAGCCAACAATCGGTAATTTTCGGAAAATGTGATTGACAAAAGAGCTGTTGGGTGATATAATTAATTGATATAGTTTTTATTACATTTAATGAACGGAGAAAAAAGATGAAAAGAGATTTTGTTCGCTCTATTTATGAAAATCCCGAAGCGTTCGGCGGCAAAACAGTAACCGTTGGCGGTTGGGTCAGAAATCTGCGTGACAGTAAGGCGTTTGGATTTATCGATCTTAACGACGGTAGCTGCCACAAAAACGTACAGGTAGTACTTGAGCGCGAAAAGATAAACAACTACGACGAGATAGCTCACCAGAATATCGGCGCGGCTCTCGTTATCACGGGTAAGGTAGAGCTCACTCCCAATATGAAGCAGCCCTTTGAGATAAAGGCAGAGAATATTGAGGTCGAGGGCACGTCCACTCCCGAATACCCTCTCCAGCCTAAGCGTCACACGGTGGAGTTCTTGCGTGAGCAGGCTTATCTGCGTCCGAGAACGAACCTCTTCTCCGCGGCATTCAGAGTAAGAAGTGAGGCGGCATTTGCTATTCACCAGTTCTTCCACGACAGAGGATTTGTATACGTTCATACGCCTATCATCACAGCATCCGACTGCGAAGGAGCAGGCGAGATGTTCCGTGTGACAACGCTTGATATGGACAATCCCCCCCGCACCGAAAACGGAGAGATAGACTTTTCTCAGGACTTCTTCGGCAAGTCGGCAAACCTCACCGTTTCAGGTCAGCTTGAGGGCGAGACATATGCTCTCGCATACGGCAAGATATATACGTTTGGCCCTACATTCCGCGCTGAGAACTCCAACACAGCAAGACACGCAGCCGAGTTCTGGATGATAGAGCCCGAGATAGCATTTGCGGACCTTGACGACAATATGCAGCTTGCGTGGGATATGATACAATACATCATTCGCCACGTCCTCAAAAACTGTCCTCAGGAAATTGATTTCTTCAATAGCTTTGTTGAAAAGGGACTTAAGGCTCGTCTTGAGACACTTGCGGCAAGTGAATATAAGAAGGTAACGTACACCGAGGCTGTCGATATCCTCAAGAAGAGCGGGGCTGATTTCAAGTATCCCGTTGAATGGGGCATAGACCTTCAGACCGAGCACGAGAGATACCTCACTGAGCAGGTATTCAAGTGCCCCGTATTCGTTATCGACTACCCGAAGGAGATAAAGGCATTCTATATGAGACTGAACGACGACGGCAAGACCGTTGCAGCTATGGACTTGCTCGTTCCCGGTGTCGGCGAGATAATCGGCGGCTCTCAGCGTGAGGAGAGAATCGACGTTCTCACTTCCCGTATGGCAGAGTGCGGTCTCAATGAAGAGGACTATTGGTGGTATCTCAACCTCCGTCGCTTCGGCGGTACAAAGCACGCGGGCTACGGACTTGGCTTTGAGCGTATAATTATGTACCTCACAGGCATCTCCAACATCCGTGACGTTCTCCCCTACCCCAGAACAGTAGGCAACGCAGAATATTGATCTTGTATATTTTTTGAGGGAAGCTTCCCGTACGAAGCTTCCCTCAATTTTATTTTTTTAAGAAAAGTAGGTTTTAACACCAATTTTATAAAATCTATTGATTTTAGACACGTTTTATTATATAATTAATAGATGATAGCTTTTAACACTTCACATAAGGAAGGAAAATATACTATGAACAAGATATTTGTACCCGAGGGATACCGTCCCCCACTTGATGAGTACAACACTCAAAAGGCGATCGCTTATATCAAGCGCACGTTTCAGGAAGAATTCTCCGAGGCTCTCGGTCTTAAGCGTGTTTCCGCACCGCTTTTCGTTACAGAACAATCGGGTCTTAACGACAACCTCAACGGATATGAGCGTCCCGTCTCCTTCGACGTTCCCGCAATAGGAACTGAGGCTCAGGTCGTTCACTCGCTCGCTAAATGGAAAAGACTTGCTCTTAAGAGATATAATTTTTCAGTCGGTAACGGTCTTTACACAGATATGAACGCAATTCGCCGTGATGAGGAGCTTGACAACCTACACTCCATATACGTTGACCAGTGGGACTGGGAAAAAATAATTACACGCGAGAATAGAAACATCGAGTTTCTCAAGCTCATCGTTACAGCTATTGTAAATGCTATCTGTAACACAAATGACCGTCTTCAGGTGCATTACCCTCAGCTCACAACAAAGCTCTGCCGTGAAGTATCCTTTGTAACCACGCAGGAGCTTGAGGATATGTATCCCGATATGACAGGCTCTCAGCGTGAGAGTGCATACGTTAAGGAGCATAAGACCGCATTTATTATGCAAATAGGCGGTAACCTCCGCTCCGGCAAGCCGCACGACGGTAGAGCACCCGACTACGACGATTGGCAGCTTAACGGAGACATATTCTTCTGGAATGACGTTCTCGGCAGAGGTGTTGAGATATCCTCTATGGGTATCCGCGTTGACGCTGAAAGTCTCGACAGACAGCTCACGCTCGCAGGCTGTGACGACCGCAGAGAGCTTCCTTTCCACAAAATGCTTCTCAACGACGAGCTTCCTCTTACGATAGGCGGCGGCGTTGGTCAGTCAAGACTTTGTATGCTTATGATGGGCTGCGCTCACATAGGCGAGGTGCAGTCGAGCATTTGGGACAGCGAAACAGTGCGCATCTGCGAAGAAAACGGAATTCCGTTGCTCTGATATAAAATCTATGGGGAACAACGCGATTGCGTTGTTCCCCAATTAAAAAACGACAGGAGAATGACAATGATAAAGAACGGTAAGGATATACAGGTAGCGCTTAACGCTATAAAGGCATCAGGCGGCAAGGTGCACCTCGGCGCCGGCTCTTATGAGCTTGAAAGCAGCATAGTCGTCGACACCCCCTCTTCAAAACTTGAGGGTGATGTTTGGGCATATAATCTCGACCCCAACGGAGTATTTGAGACACCTTACGGTACAAAGCTTCGTCTTATAGGCCGCGATTTTCCCGCCGTCTCGGTAGGTGTAGATAACGTTCCCGCAGGAGCTATGGTGTGTGACATCGGCATTCAGGGAGATATAAAGGGTATGGACACGCGCGGTCTGCTCGATATTGAAAACCCTTCACACTCCGCAGGACTTTATTTCGGTTCACAAAGAGTAGACCAGGGACAGTTCTCAAAGATATCCTGCTGCGGTCTCGCAACTGCCGTTTGTGCGGCTGACAACTCCGAGCTTGATGCTTGTTCCTTTGAAAAGATAAATATGGACGGCTGTTGCATAGGTGTTTATTTTGCACCGAGAGCATCCTACTATGCTCATTTCCGTCAGTGCGTCGTTGCCGACACCCCCTCTTACGGTTTCTTCTTTGACGGAACTAATTCGAAGATACACAACGTAGATATCACGGATATCCATTTCGTCCGCAACTGCGGATCAAGTCCCATAGAAAACGAAGAGCCGTGTGCTGTTTACTTCAAGAACATATCAAGCTGTATCTTCCGCGATAATCTCGTTGACTTCCCCGGCGTTTTCTGGTATTACGTCGATGATGCTACATCCAACGAGCAGCGTCAGATCCAGAAAAATAAGGCTATCGGACTTAAGATAATCGGTGATAAGAATAGAATTCTCGGTAACACCTTTATGCACTCCACTCGCGAAGCAATAGTCATCGAAGGAAACGAGAATATCCTTATGACTAACATAGTCGATGCTGACGTCGTCATCGAGGGCGAAGGCAACGTTGTAAACGGTCTTGTGTTTACAAAGCCCAACGCTCGTCTTGTGCTCAAAGGAAAAGCTAAAGATACGACCGTTATACTCGGTGTAGAAGAAAACAGAATAGTTAGAGAATAAAGATTTCATTACAAAGAAAGCACTTATGACAAAGCCGTCATAAGTGCTTTCTTTATTTTCCTATTTTTATCTCGCCGTGCTCTTTTTCGTATTTCTCGATACAATCGCGTATGAGTATCAATATTTGACTGTTTGCACTCCTGCCCTCATAATCAGCAACGACATGTAGCTTGTCAAGGACCTTATCATCAATTCTTATAGATAAACTTTTTATAGCCATAATAACCTCACTTTTAACATATTATGTATTTACTTTACACCTATTTTGTGATATGATGTTGATAATAGGCGCAAAATATGTTCAAAATGAGGTTAAACATGAAACTTGCAATAATAGGCTCAAGAAGTATACACGTAGATGATATTGGCAAATACATTCCAAAAAACACCACAGAAATAGTATCGGGCGGCGCAAAAGGCGTGGACACTTGTGCAGCAGAATACGCAACTGAGCTTGGAATAAAGCTAACTGTATTTTTACCGGAATACAAAAAATTCGGAATATCCGCTCCTTTGAAGAGAAATCTACTTATAGCTGAATACTCAGACCAAGCATTAGCTTTTTGGGATGGAAGTTCAAAAGGCACTTTGTACACGATAAATGCATTCAAATCACTTGGTAAACATGTAGATATAATAACCATTCTGCCACAAAAATAATACTTTTGGACGTTTATCATATTGATTTTTGAGTGGATGTGTGGTATAATGGTATCAATAAAACATAAACAAAGGAGAATGCTATGTATACACTTTACGGTGACGGTGTTCACGACGATCATCCCGCGATACAGGAGATGCTCGACAGCGGAGCGTGTGAGGTAGTACTTCCCGCCCCTAAAAAGAATTATCTTATAACAAAAACTCTCGTTATTCCCTCAAATTGCAGACTTGTACTTCCACGTTTTGCTCATATAAAGCTTGCCGACGGCTCTAACTGCTTTATGCTGCAGAATAAGACGGTATATAAGCCCGCAAAGAGAACTCACCCCGAGGTATATAAGCACGAGGCGCACCTTGGAGAAGAAGGCATAAAGGTAGTTGACAGCTACAACTTCTTTGTAAACGACTACTCCCCCGAGCCTGAGGATACCGCAATAAATATTGAGGTGTGTGGAGGTATCTGGGACTGCAACAATATGGGACAAAGCCCCAATCCTCAGCGCAATAATATATACGAGCCCTACGGCTATACAGGCTACGGTATGCTCTTTTATAACGTAAAGAACCTTACCGTCCGTGAGCTTACTATGAAGGATCCCACAAATTTTGCGATATTCCTCGACAGAGTGAGTTATTTCACCGTTAAGGATATTATATTCGACTTTAATCTTGGAAATCCCGTTCCGCTCAATATGGATGGTGTTCACGTAAATGGAAATTGCCACTACGGTACGATAGATAATCTCAAGGGCGCTTGCTATGACGACCTTGTCGCGCTCAATGCGGATGAGGGATCGTTCGGTCCTATCACACATATCAACGTCAGCAATATATATGCCGAAAACTGCCATAGCGGAGTAAGACTGCTGACAGTCAAGAACGTCGTTGAGAATATTCATATAAGCGACGTTTACGGTACGTATTATCAGTATGGCATTGGTGTCACTCGCTTCTATAAGGGTGAATTTGAGGGATATTTCGACGGAATAACACTTGATAATCTTTATATTGCCAAGGCAGACCGTACGCCTATACAAAAGATAGTCAACAGAATACTTCCCAAGTGGGGTACGGGCTCGCACTGCGCTCCGGTTTGGATACAAAAGGACGCAATTGTCAAGAATATAAAGATAAGCAATATGCACCGCAGAGAGTTCACGAACCCCGTCGAGACAGTGTTTGTGGGAGCGAATACAGTAGTTGATAATATGATACTTGATAATATCTCCACCGAAAATCATACGGGCACGCCCATGCCGCTTCTCAAAAATGACGGAGTTATAAAAAAGCTGTACGCAAGAAATCTTCGTGCGGTCGGAGACGATGTCTACGCAGGCACGGGAACGATTGAAGAACAAGTATAAAAGATTTATGACCGACTTGCAAAACGCAAGTCGGTCACTTTGATTAAACAAAAGATTAAAAAATACCTTTTTCGCTATTGCAAAAAAGAAGAAAGTGTGGTATAATGTTTGGGTGCTAAATAAAAGCGCAGCGGACAACTGCGAAAAACAAATAATTAAATAATCGGGATGTAGCGCAGTTGGGGACGCTTCCGAGCGCCGCCAGTGGCGGATAAAGCGAGGAATAAGGAGTGGCTGCGGTCAAAATTTGGCGTGGCGAGAGCAAGCAACAAATTTTGGGCACCGCAACAGGAAGCGCAGCGGACAACTGCGAAAAACAAATAATTAAATAATCGGGATGTAGCGCAGTTGGGGACGCTTCCGAGCGCCGCCAGTGGCGGATAAAGCGAGGAATAAGGAGTGGCTGCGGTCAAAATTTG
>SVTJ01000011.1:0-3348 GCA_015063845.1 Oscillospiraceae bacterium | reverse complement strand
AAGCGCAGCGGACAACTGCGAAAAACAAATAATTAAATAATCGGGATGTAGCGCAGTTGGGGACGCTTCCGAGCGCCGCCAGTGGCGGATAAAGCGAGGAATAAGGAGTGGCTGCGGTCAAAATTTGGCGTGGCGAGAGCAAACAACAAATTTTGGGCACCGCAACAGGAAGCGCAGCGGACAACTGCGAAA
The DNA here is from genome assembly GCA_015063845.1 of Oscillospiraceae bacterium. Taxonomy (GTDB): domain Bacteria; phylum Bacillota; class Clostridia; order Oscillospirales; family CAG-272; genus HGM12713. Next base: position 3,156 of record SVTJ01000011.1, on the reverse strand, counting down.
AACAAATAATTAAATAATCGGGATGTAGCGCAGTTGGTAGCGCGCCTGGTTTGGGACCAGGATGTCGCAGGTTCAAATCCTGTCATTCCGACCATATCGAGTGTTCATAACAGATTTCAGTTATGGACACTCGATATTTTTTTGCTTATGCTTACTTTTCGGTTAAATATTGAGTTATTTTGAGCAGGTTCGCCTGCTCTTTTTTCTTTTTTGGGTTATACCGCATTAGATAAGTATTCGATGGCTACACCCTTGCGCGAATCAAGGATATATGGTGGTCTGTGTATGATGCCGGGGATGTCAAGCGTGCCGACGAAGCGGTAATGAATGATGACTCTTTGCGTTCTGTCCTTGCCCGTTCCCTCCACAGGAAAGACCTCGATCTTTTCGATCAGCTCTCGCAGAATAACGGGTGTTAAGATTCGCATCTCCATAAACTTACGAATGGCTCTGAGGAAGTCATCCTTCGCCGTCTGCATTCTGTCGATGCTGTCGAGCTTTTTTTTGAGTTCAAGCGTCTGACGTTTCAACTCTTCTTGCTCGTTCTCATACTTTTGAGATAGCCGCATAAACCACTCGTCCGTGACCTTGCCATCCACGTTGTCCTCATAGAGCTTTTCAAAGAGTCCGAGGAGCTTTTGACTACGCGCTCTCGCCGTCGCTAAAGCCCCTTCCGCAGCCGTTCTCTCCCGATGCATATCCTTGTTGGTCTTTTTCTCCAAAAGCTCCGCAAAGGCTTCCTCTGCGCTTTCAAGAAAGTCCGCAAGCATCCGCAGCTCCATTAGCACGATCTGCTCCAAGGCATCCTCACGGATATAGTGGGTATTCTCGCAAGTACCGCGCATCCCCTTGTAGTTCGAGCAACTGAAAAAGCGGATGCTTGGGTTCTTCTGATTGAAGTTGAACCACAGCTTATGTCCACAATCTCCACAATAGAGAAAGCTCGTGAAAATGCTTTTCTTTTGGTTCTTGTCCTTTGGCGGTCTGCGCTTTGTCTTTTCCACAAGCTTCTGCACTTGCTCCCAAGTGTCACGGTCAATGATCGGCTCGTGAACGTCCTTGAAAATTGCCCAATTTTCTTTCGGGTTCTCAACGCGCGTTTTGTTGCGGAAGGACTTTGAGGTGCTCTTGAAGTTGATGACGTCACCACAGTATTCCTGTTGCGAGAGCATCTTGGCAATGGTTGTCTTGCACCACTTGTACGGATCGGCTTGCGTTTTCTTACCACCTCGCGGAAGTCCCTTGCTTTGCCAATACGCCATTGGCACTAACACCTTGTCCTCTTGTAGCGTTCTCGCAATGGTTTCGTTGCCCTTGCCTTCAATACACAAACGATATACTCGTCTGACTACCTCTGCTGCATCGGCGTCTATGATCCATCTCTTTTTGTTGTCGGGAGCTTTCATATACCCGTAAGGCGGTTGAGATAGCGGCTCTCCTGCGTTACCGCGAATCTTGTGTGCGGAACGGACTTTTCTTGAAATATCCCTTGCCATCATCTCGTTCATTACGTTTCGGAACGGCGCTAACTCGTCCTCACCGTTCTCACTGTCTATGCAATCGTTGATGGCAATGAAGCGGATGTTGTTTTCGGGAAAGTAGTAGTCGGTGTACTGACCTACTTCAAGATAGTTTCTACCAAAGCGCGAGGAGTCCTTGACGATGACAGTTGAGATATATCCCATATCCATATCGGCAAGCATCCTTTGGAAGTCGGGGCGGTTGAAATTCGTGCCCGTGTAGCCGTCGTCCACATAGAACCTTGTGTTAGTAAAGCCGTGCTCCTTTGCGTACTTCGCGAGGAGCTTTTTCTGATTGGCAATGGAGTTGCTATCACCCTCAGTGCCATCGTCGCGGGAGAGTCGGCAATAGAGTGCCGTGATCCCCATTTTCTCAGTTGGTTTCGCTGTCGTTTTTCCCTGCATTCTTCTCCTTTCTATCCGAGGATTTCTCAATCGGATCGGCAGCCGAAACATATTCCGCCTTTATTGTATCACCGTCCGTATCATCCGTCAAATGTGTGAGATTATTTTTGATAATTCTTTCAAAGCGAGTTTTCACGTTTAGCTCACCCTCGTCAAGATACTTGGGCGTAACGGTATAGGTAATGCCGTTCACTTGATAGGAACGCTCTCTTACTCTTTTCACGATCTCCAATTTCTTAGTCATTGTATTAGCGGGCATCTCTGTTCCTCCTTGCCTTGTAGCGGCTCTCGAGCATCTTCATTATGTCTATGGCTATGTCCTTGGGTGTTGCGCTTCTTGGATAATATTTTTTAAGGTCATCCATAAAGAGCGTGACCTTTTCCTTTTGATTAGCTTTTTCCTCGCTCATAATCTCGGCAAGATCGTGCCACGTTAGCTCTCGTACCTCGTTGATCTTTCTCATACGAACCGTTTGCGAGTAAGACGGTGTGCAATCGCAAAGCTCGCACTCTCGGTGGAGCATCTTCTGCGCTTCGATTGGCAGGCGTGAGATCTCCACAGCGGGAGTCAAAGCCATCTTTCCCTCGTCCACCATTTGCAGAAATTCGGAAATGAGATTTGTGAGCGCGATATACCTCTGCACTTGCGATTTGCTCTCATCACTTTCAAGGGCAATTCGCTCTACCGACGTGAGCGACTTTTGACCACGATGGTCAGAAGTTAGATCGGTGCGTTCACCTTGTCTTTTGATAGCATCGAGCTTCATCTTGTAGGCGAAGGCTTTCTCACTCGGCAGCAGACCGTCGCGGTGAAGATTTGAGTCAGCCATCACGACGATTGCTTCCTCTCTTGTCAGCTCTCGCACTACGGCAGGCACTTCAAAAATTCCGAGCTTGTTGCAGGCGAATACTCGGCGGTGTCCCGACACAATTTCAAACTCGTCACCCATCGGTCGCACGACGATTGGTGTGAGGACTCCTTGTGCCTTGATGCTCTCAACGAGGCTTGCCATTTCATCATTGTCGATGATCTTGTACGGATGCTCAGCAAAGGTGCGGAGCTTGTCTGTCGACAAGTACACGATGCGAGTTGCATCGTCTTGGGTTTCAAGTTGCTTTGATAAAATTTCTTGTGTCATTGTTGCTCTCCTTTCGATGCGAAACTGTTGTTAAAAACGAGTGGGGTTTGGGGATGCTTCACCAACAAGAGCACAGAGTGGCAGACAGTCGG
>SVTJ01000020.1 GCA_015063845.1 Oscillospiraceae bacterium | reverse complement strand
AAATCTTCGTAAAAATGCAACACCGCAGGAAAATCATTTGTGGTACGATTTCCTATCAAAATATGAAATCAGATTTCAAAGGCAAAAAGCCATAGACAATTTTATTGCAGATTTTTACTGTCACAAAGCCAAACTGATCATAGAAATTGATGGCTCACAGCATTATACCGAAGAAGGCAGACAAAATGATGAATTTCGTACTGAAATTCTTAAAGGATATGATCTGAAAGTCATACGGTTTACAAACCAACAAATCAACACGAACTTTCGGGGTGTCTGCGAGTATATCGATGCCACCGTAAAAGCCTCCCTCCGAGAGGGAGGGGGACCGCGTTAGCGGTGGAAGGAGCCTGCGTGACTTTGAGTTTGGAGTAATCTCATTGTAACGCACTCTCCCTCAGTCGCCTACGGCGCCAGCTCCCTCCCGGAGGGAGCCTTTGGACGCGTTCGTGCATCTTTAGGGGGATGGGCTTTGCCCGAAGCCTTTGTATTACAAAGGCGAAACTGGCGATAAAACAGAATTTTAATAAGCATTTCTAAAAGGAGGTAATAAAATGAAATACACATTCAAGTTTAGTTTGTTTGGAAAAAAGGTTCAAATGTTTAGTGAGGGGGAAAGAGGAATTGTTGTAGAAAAAGAACCGCAGGTTGTTTGTGTGTATGGTACAGATAGTAATTACAATATTTTATGCGCTATTCCGCTTTGCCATCCTAAATTTTTGAAAGGCGCTGAATACATAGTTGAATTCGATGAAAATAACTGCGCCAAGATTTGTGTTGGAGACTTGCAAATTGTCATTAACTATTCGGAAAAGAAGTGTGCTAATAGCAAATCTCTCAAATGCTATGGTTCAGACAGTTGGGGACAGGATGTCCAAAGCGACTGGAATGAGATTTGATCAATTTAAGTATAACATATAAGATCCCCGACAGATTTCTAAAAATCTGTCGGGGATCTATTTGTTTTCTGCGTATCAACTTTTGATTATCCGTAGGGGAGACCTGCGGTCTCCCGCGGGCGAACGCAGTTCGCCCCTACCGTGTGTTAGGTAAATATTTTGTGATTTCTCCGCTAATTGTGCACGCCTTTTGATCTGCTCTTTTTTGTATGTATTTGTATCAGCTATCAAAGCTCCTCGACTACGTTTTTGCAGTTTATAAATTCATTCGGGGAGACGATATTGTTCGTGGTGTTGCCCTTGAAGGTGATATTCTCAACGTTGCAAGCAATGAGCATGGGACGGGCGTTGTCCTTGAACTCGTTGTTAACTACCGTAATGCTCTTGTGGTAGTAGTTCTCACCGTCAAAATCCTTGCGCTTTTTGACCTCGATAATGCCCTTGCCCCAAGCTCCCGTCGCGTAGCCGCAGTTGTCGAATACGTTGTTTTCGATAAGCACGTCCTCGGTGTTTCCCGCTTCAAACCAAAAGTCACCGCTGCTCTCAAACATAACGGAGATACCCGGGGTGTGGAAGTAGTTGTTACGTACGACAGTCTTTCCGTGAGCGGCAAGCAGCATACCTCTTGCGCGGTTGTTTTGTACCGTATTGCCCTCGAAAATTATGTCGGGCGTGTGCTCAAGCTCCTCGCAAACGTGTCCCACCTTTATTCCGTCCGTGCCCTCTGAGAGCGTCAGATAGAAGTATTCGGAGTTTATCATAAGCGTGTCCGCGATAGTGTACGTCTTTATGGGAATGAGCAATCTCTGGTCCATAACTGCAATATGACAGCCCACGTTGTATATGTCGATGCCCTTAGAGCCGGGGTGCATATCACGTACAAGAATGCCTTTCTCGTCAACTCTCTCAACCATATTATAAAGTCCGTGAGCGTTGAGCGCGTCGTCGAGCATACCCTCAAAGAAGCTGTTCGTTACCTTTACCGTGCCCGTGCAGTGAACAAAGTGAGTGGCGTCGTTGTTGGTGGAGTGAAGCGCTCCGTCCTTTTGAGATACCGCAAGACGGTCGATAGACACGTTCTCGCACAGCTGAGCCATAATGCCCATTCCGTAGCTTGTGTGTACAGTGACGTTCTCAAAAGCGGTATTCTTGCTGTTCTCGGCAAATATAGTCGTGCCGTAGCGTGTTCTCGGAGCGAGAATGATGCGCATACCGACCTCGGGCATATAAAGAGGATTGTTCAGTCGCATACTGCGCTCGCCAAGCTTTTCAAAGGTTATGTCCTTTTTGAAGCTCTCGACCGTCTCGGGAATATAGCCCTTTTCGTCGTTCTCGCGGCAAACGATGATGTAGTAGTGATAGGGGTCGTCCTGACCGTAGCTGTTCTTGAAGCAGAGCATACCGTCATTGTTTATATAATACTCGGTGTCGTTGGTGACCTCAAAATCAAAATATCCCTCACCAACTGCCGTCACGGTAGCTTCGGCTCTCATATGCTCCTTGACGTAAAGCGTCATGTTTTTGAGAGTAATATTTTTTGAGCGGAGAATAGCTGCCGTTATCATAACACCGTCGCACACAAACGTGCTTCCGCCGCCGTCCACGGTAAAGTTCTCCATATCCTCGATAAGCATTGCGATGGATACGAAGTTGTGAATGTTGTGGTTAGATATGCTGAGTGCGCGCTCGGACGCTCTCTGGGGCTTTAATACGTAGGTGTCCTTAGGGAAAGTAAGCTCGGTCACTCCGTTTTTCTTGCAATAGTCAAGCGCAAGAGCGATATTGAGCGAGTGATCGTCGGTAAGATTGAAATTCGAGTAATTCATAATTCCTCCAAGTTTTATCCTGATTGAGTAAATTATAGCATCAAAACACCTAAATTGCAAGCGGTTATACGGTTTTAGCAACACATAGACAATAAAAAAGCAGGCTGCCGATGGCAGCCTGCAAAACTGTTTTAATTATTTGGCGGTCTTTTTGTTTGTTACAGCCTTGATAACAAAGAGTGTAGCAACCGTGAGGACGACACCGATAGTCAAGCAGATAACTGCGTTGAGCGCGAAGCTTGTGATAAACTGCTGGAGAACACCTGCGATTATGAACATCACAAAGGATATAGCGGCAACCGTTATAGCGTAAGGCATCTGAGTTGATACGTGGTTGAGGTGGTTGCACTGACCGCCTGCCGAGGACATGATAGTCGTATCGGAGATAGGTGAGCAGTGGTCACCGCAAACAGCGCCTGCGAGACATGCGGACATACCGATAATGAGAAGCATACCGCCGTCGGGGAACATTGCTGTAACGATGGGAATGAGAATACCGAAAGTACCCCAAGAAGTACCCGTAGCAAAAGCAAGCACGCAAGCTACGAGGAATATGATAGCGGGGAGGAACATTCCGAGATTGCTGTTGCTCATAAGCTCTCCAACGTAATACTTTGCGCCGAGACCGCTCGTCATGTTCTTAAGAGCCGTTGCAAAGGTAAGAATGAGGATAGCGGGAACCATTGCGATAAAGCCCTGGGGAACGCACTCCATAGACTCCTTGAAGGAGATGGTGCGACGAACTATCATATAGATGATAGTGAGCACGAGAGCAACCAGACCGCCCCAAGGAAGTCCTACTGTTGCGTCTGTGTTAGCGAAAGCGTCAACAATGTTTGCGCCGTCGAAAGCGCCGCCAACGTAAACGAGACCGAATATGCAGCTTACGATAAGGAGCACAACGGGAACGATAAGGTCTGCGAGGCTGTTCTTTGCGTTATCGGAAACGACCTCGGGAACCTCATTCTTCTCACCGCTTGTATAAAGGTCACCGTTCTCGATAGCGTTCTTTTCGTGAAGCTTCATAGGACCGTAGTCAAACTTCATAAGAACGATAGCAACGATGAATACGAGTGTGAGCAGAGAGTAGAAGTTAAAGGGAATAGCGGATATAAAGAGCTTGAGTCCTTGTCCGTCCTCAGCGTAACCCGCAACTGCCGCTGCCCACGAGGATATGGGAGCGATCATACAAATGGGAGCTGCCGTCGCATCTATAAGGTACGAAAGCTTAGCTCTGGATATCTTCTTGCTGTCAGTAACGGGACGCATAACAGAGCCGACCGTGAGACAGTTGAAGTAGTCGTCAACGAAAATGAGAACACCGAGAACGAACGTAGCGAGCTGTGCGCCAACGCGTGTCTTGATGTGTGTCTGCGCCCATCTACCGAACGCAGCAGAGCCGCCCGCTCTGTTGATAAGAGCAACGATTATACCGAGCTCAACAAGGAATACGAAAATTCCCGCTGTTCCGGCAACGGCGGAGATAAGACCGTCGTTTATAACCGCGTCAAGCGTGCCTGTAAAGGAGAAGCTTGAATAAAGGATACCGCCAACGAGAACACCAACGAAAAGGGAGCTGTAAACTTCCTTTGTGATAAGTGCAAGACCGATAGCGATAATGGGGGGGAGAAGTGCCCAAAGTGAGCCGAGAACTACGCCATCGCCGCCACACGTTTCACACGCCAAGCTGTTGCCGCAAGCCTCGCACTTTGTTTCCGATATCATACCACCGCAGTCTTCGCACTCGGTGACATTGATCGCTCCGTCACAGTCGGGACAGTCAAGCGTAGCGCTCGCGCCCTTTGTGACAAACGCTACGACAAGCAGCGCGATAATAACGACTGCCGCTATCAGAAGCGTTATCTTCTTAGATTTTGTCATAAAAACCTCCAAACGAATAATATGTATGTACATTTTATCATATTATGTCGAATTTTTCAAGTCTTTTGACAAAAATAAACAAAAAAGAATAGCGATATTGAGAATTTTTTTATTTGGGCGTTAAGTTGGGATTTGTCGGTGTGTTCGGCACCCGACAAGATCGAAAGTTTTAGTCAAGTTTTTTCAAAAACTTGCGGGGTCAAGGGGCGGCGCCCATTGCCGCTCTCTGCGGAGAGCGGAACACCCCTTATTAACAAAGGTTACTTTATGCTACAACGGGGGATTTCGCGCGTTGCGACGCGCGCCTGGAGGTTCCCTCCAGCCCTCCTTCTCAGCGTAAGGAGTTCCGCTCTCTGCGGAGAGCGGCAAGCCTGTGCGGCTTGAGCGCAAAAACTTTTGAAAAAGTTTTATCAAAACTTTTAAGAGGGGTGCTGTGCGAACACACCTATTCTAATTTGTTTGAAAAACCTTTACTATCTAAGCGTGTGTGCGGCGTCGGTTGCGTTTGTGAGACTTTGGCGCGTTAGCTCCAAGCAGCGCGCCGAAGATAGAGACAACGATGTATGATAGTCTTATCAAGAGTGTCACCGCGAGTGGCAGAGAGGACGAAAGAGAAGGGCTCAGACAAAGCGAGGCAATAACGGACAAAATGCACAAAATAGCTCCGCATAAAGCTCCGACGGGCAAAGCGGCAGCTTTCTTTTTTGCGCCAATAAAGCCGCTAACAAAGTAAACGACCACTATGCTTATGAACGAAAGCGGTGTCATTAGCCTATCGCTTGCCCCCGAGGCTGTACATATAAGTGCGCAAGCAAGCGAGAGCGCAAGGGTGAGAATAAGCGCCAGTGCCGTTCCGAATGCGGCTGCCGACAACACGCTCGTATTTGTCGCCTGCCTCTGTGACTGACCTTTTGCGCTGTGACGTTTTTTGTATGGGAGATGGCTTTTCATAAGGTTTCCTCCAAAAAAATGTTCAATATGATTATATGCAGATGCTAAATTGGATAGAATATATACATTAACAAAAAATTAACAAAGTAAAGAGTGCCAATCTATTGAAAAAAGGCACAAATTATGTTAAAATAGGTTAAAATTGGGGTAGAAGGTTTATTTGAAAAATAACCTTGGTTTTTTCCCGAAAAATAAGTAAAAACGGAGGCAATTTTATGGTACAGATTGACGAAAAAGTGTACGGTGCTTCATCGGCAAAGCTTGCATCTATTTTTGATGCGGGAACGTTTGTTGAGCTTGGAGCTTACACTAAGCGTCACGACTCTCAAAAGGATTTTGAGGGTGTAGTCTGCGGCTACGGTTCCGTGAACGGCAAGCTTGCGTTTGCGTTCGTTCAGGACAGCGGCAGAACAAAAGGAGCATTTGGCGAGAGACACGCAAAGAAGATCTGCGATATGTACGCTCTTGCAGTGAAGAACGGTGCTCCCGTGATAGGAGTTTTTGACAGTGCAGGAGCAGTCGTTTACGACGGCGCATCCGCACTTGCTGCATACGGAAAGGTTATGAAGAGCGTGTCCGACGCATCGGGAGTTATTCCTCAGATAGCCGTTATAGACGGTGTTTGCGGAGGTTCGAGCGCAGTAGTCGCTTCTATGTTCGACCTTACCGTTACGATAAAGGACGTATCCAAGCTTTACGTTAACGCTCCCTTCGTGCTGGGCAAGGAGGTCGGAACTGCCGACTATGCTGCCGCAACGGGAATCTCGGCATATGCCGCAGACAGTGAGGCAGATGCATATGCATACGTCAGAGAGCTTGTAACGCTTCTTCCTCAGAACAATGCGGACGCATGTCTCGTTGAGACGTCTGACGACCTCAACAGAACGGTCGCTATCGACGGCGCGGACGCTGAGGCGGTTGTCGCAGCTCTTGCGGATAACGCAAGCGTTGTTCGTCTTTACAAGGATTATGCGGCAGGAGCTGTTCTCGGATTTGCAAGCTTCGGCGGAGTGGTTTCGGGTGTCGTATCCGTTTGCGGCGCGCTTGATATCAAGACCGCAAGAGCGGCAGCAAAGCTCGTGTCCTTCTGCGATAGCTTCGGTATGCCCGTGCTCACACTCGTTGACAGTTGCGGACTTGACGTAAGCTGTGAGGCAGAGCAGAACGCATACGCTTCCGAGCTTGCTAAGCTCGCATACGCATACACCACCGCGGAGAACGCAAAGGTAACAGCTGTTGTCGGCAAGGCATACGGCGCTGCATTTACGCTTCTCGGCTCTAAGTCGGTTGGAGCAGACATCGTGTTCGCTCTTGAGAATGCCGCAATCAGCGTGCTCTCTCCCGAGGCATCGGTCGCTTTCGTATGGAACGATAAGGTAGGCGAGAAGACCCGTGAGGAGCTTGAGGCTGAGTGGAAAGAGAAGTGCGCATCTGCCGCTGACGCTTGCGACAGAGGAGAGGTAGACGACGTCGTTGAGAGTGCGGAGCTCCGCAAGAGAGTTTGCGCCGCTCTTATGATGCTGGTTACCAAGGCAGAGGGCAAGCCCACTCGCCGCCACGCAAATATGCCTCTTTGATTCGGAGGATAAGATATGTTGTTAAGTACGTTTACACCAACAGCTCTGGCATTGTTTACCACAGACCCGGCTACGCTTACGATGATGTGGCAGACGGTAGTGCTTGGTATGGCAATGATCTTCGCTGTGCTTGCGATACTTTGGGCAATACTTGCGATATTCAAGCTTATTTTTGTAGGTCCTACTCCCAAAGCTCAAAAGCCCGAGAAAAAGGAAGAGCCTAAGCCCGAGCCCAAAGCTGCAGCTCCTGCCGCCCCCGTTGCGGCGCCCGTTGCAGAGGCAAACGACGCAGAGCTTGTTGCAATAATCACAGCCGCAGTTGCCGCTTATATGGCGGAGGAGGGAACTGAATACACGGGAGGCTTCCGTGTGGTTTCCTTTAAGAGAGTGCGAGGCGGTCGCACGTGGAATGCAAAATAAGTTATTTTGAGAAAGGTTGATATAAAGATATGAAAACTTATAACGTAACAGTAAACGGCGTAACTTATGCCGTACAGGTAGAAGAGGTCGGAGCAGCATACGCTCCCGCAGCTCCCGTAGCTGCACCCGCAGCAGCTCCTGCTCCCGCAGCAGCTCCCGCACCCGCGGCAGCTCCCGCTCCCGCAGCAGCTCCCGCAGCTCCCAAGGCAGCAGGCGCAGCAGGCTCTGTTGTAGTAAAGGCTCCTATGCCCGGTAACATCATGAAGGTCAACGTAAAGGTTGGCGCATCTGTTAAGAAGGGCGACGTTCTTGTAGTCCTCGAGGCTATGAAGATGGAGAACGACGTTTGCGCACCCGAGGACGGTGTTGTTGCAAGCGTAGAAGTAAGCCAGGGCGCAACTGTTGAGACAGACGCAGTTCTCGTAACCCTTAACTGATTTCCTTTAAGATAAAAAATTGATGAAAGGAAAACAGTAAGATGCTTCTTGATAGTATTAAAAATTTTCTGGGTACGACAGGTATAGCACAACTGTTTGCAAACGAGAATTGGTGGCAGGTCGCGGTGATGTTCCTCATCTCGTTCGTCCTCATTTATCTTGCTATCGGCAAGAAATTTGAGCCTCTGCTACTTCTTCCTATCGCGATAGGTATGCTTCTGACCAATATTCCCGGTGGCGCAATGTTCCATCTGGATCTTTTTATTCCCGCTCAGGAGAGTGTTGAGGCATTGGAAACGGCATTTGCTGACGGTTGGATGTCTTTGAATGAATATAACGGTCTTAAGGAGATCGGCTTGTCGGTCGAGACTTACTTTGCAGGTATCGGCGAGGCAGGTATGGCGTTCAGCGAAGAGACGTTCGGCTTGCTTATGGATGAGCTTACGTCCGTAAATTACGGAGAGGTTCTTCACAGCGGCGGACTTCTTGACCTTTTGTACCTCGGCGTAAAGCTCGGTATCTATCCTTGCTTGATATTTATTGGTATCGGCGCTATGACCGATTTCAGCCCGCTCATAGCAAACCCCAAGAGCTTGCTTATCGGAGCAGGCGCACAGTTTGGTGTTTTCGTAGCATTCGCAGGCGCGCTCCTTCTGGGCTTTGCTCCTGAGGAGGCGGCATCTATCGGTATTATCGGCGGAGCTGACGGTCCTACGGCAATACTCGTAACCAAGACGCTCGCTCCCGCTCTTCTCGGCGCGATAGCTATTGCGGCGTACTCTTATATGGCGCTTATCCCTATGATACAGCCTCCCTTTATGAAGATGCTCACAACAAAGAAGGAGCGTCAGATAAAGATGACAACTCTTCGTGCCGTTTCGAAAACGGAGAAGCTTTTGTTCCCGATAGTAGTAACCTTCGTAGTCGGACTTATAATCCCCGATGCGCTTCCGCTTGTCGGCTGTCTTATGTTTGGTAACCTTCTCAACGTTTGCGGAGTTACCGACAGACTTTCAAAGACCGCTCAGAACGAGCTTATGAATATCGTTACGATATTCCTCGGTATCACGGTAGGAGCTACGGCAAGTGCCGCAAACTTCTTGCGTCCCGAGACACTTAAGATCATTGCGCTCGGACTTGTAGCGTTCTGCATATCTACTTGCGGCGGACTTCTCACCGCAAAGATAATGAACTGGCTGTCGGGCGGTAAGATCAATCCCCTTATCGGTTCTGCAGGTGTTTCAGCAGTTCCTATGGCGGCAAGAGTTTCGCAGAAGGTTGGTCAGGAGGAGGACCCCTCAAACTTCCTTCTTATGCACGCAATGGGTCCCAACGTGGCAGGTGTTATAGGCTCTGCGGTAGCAGCAGGCGTGTTCCTGTCAATGTTCGCTTAATATAAATGGAGGTCACGAAAAGAATGGCACAGGTAAAGATAACAGAAACAGTTCTCCGCGATTCGCACCAGTCGCTTATCGCAACGAGAATGACAACGGAAGAAATGCTTCCGATACTTGCAGACCTTGATAAGGTCGGCTACCACTCCCTCGAGGCATGGGGAGGAGCAACCTTTGACTCCTGTCTCCGCTTCCTCAACGAAGACCCATGGGAGAGACTTCGCAAGATAAGAGCAGAGGTAAAGAACACAAAGCTCCAGATGCTCTTCCGCGGACAGAATATCCTCGGCTACCGTCACTATTCCGATGACGTTGTTGAGTATTTCGTTCAGAAGTCTATCGCAAACGGTATAGATATTTTGAGAATTTTCGATGCGCTCAACGATCCTCGTAACCTTGAGACCGCTATCAAGGCGACTATCAAGGAGCAGGGACACGTTCAGGCGGCTATCTGTTACACAACAGACCCCGAAAACAAGATATACACCACCGAGTATTTCACAAATTACGCAAAGACACTTGAAAATATGGGTGCGAATTCCATTTGTATCAAGGATATGTCGGGACTTCTTAAGCCCTACGACGCATACGAGCTCGTAAGCGCTCTTAAGGAGACTGTAAATATACCGATACAGCTTCACACTCACTACACCTCGGGTCTTGCTTCTATGACGCTTCTTAAGGCTATTGAGGCAGGCGTTGACGTAGTTGATACGGCAATTTCTCCTATGGCTATGGGTACGTCTCAGCCTCCTACGGAGTCGCTCGTTGCAACTCTTGCGGGAACAGAGTACGACACGGGTATCGACCTTGCGTCTCTCGATAAGATAACAAAGCACTTTACACCTCTTCGTGAGAAGTATCTCGCAAGCGGTCAGCTCGATCCTAAGATGCTTAAGGTCGACGTTAACGCTCTTATCTACCAGGTTCCCGGCGGAATGCTCTCTAACCTCGTTTCTCAGCTTAAGCAGGCAGGTAAGTCCGATAAGCTTACAGAGGTTCTTGAGGAAGTGCCGAGAGTAAGAGCTGATTCGGGTTACGCACCTCTTGTAACACCTTCCTCGCAGATAGTCGGTACACAAGCTGTGTTCAACGTTATCGGCGGTGAGAGATACAAGATGGTCACAAAGGAATTCAAGGGACTTGTTCAGGGTCAGTACGGTAAGACACCTGTTGATATCGACGAGGAATTCGTAAAGAAGATAATCGGAGATACCGAGAGAATTACTTGCCGTCCCGCAGATAAGCTCGAGCCTGAGCTCGATGCTCTCCGCGAGAAGATCAAGCCTTATCTTGAGCAGGACGAGGACGTTCTGTCCTACGCTCTCTTTGAGCAGGTAGCTCTTAAGTTCTTTGAGTACAGAAAAGCAAAGAAATACGGTCTTGATGCCGACAACGCAGACGCGGCTCTCGGTATCCATAACGCTTGATTAGTTTGTATAACGATTTTTGGGGAAAACTTCTTGAAAGAAGTTTTCCCCAAACCCTTTTCAAGAACTTTAAAGAAAGGGTCTAATGTCACCAATTTCATTGGTTGGTAAACCTATATTTTCTATCTAAGGAAAAAACTCGTCGGACGATAGATCTCCGACGAGCTTTAATTTATTGATTCCAAAGCTCACGTTTACCCGTGGATATCATAGACGCTCCACTTGCAAGGGCTTCGTCAACCTCGCTTTTGCGCTCGATAAGTCCGCCTGCTATGATGGGTATACGGATATTTGATTTCATTTTGCTGATCGCCTTATAGGCAATTGCGGGCATTATTTCTATCATATTCGCCTTTGAATTCTTAAGGGTATCAAGGGCGGTATCGACCGAACGGGAGTCTATCATAAAGAATCTCTGAACGGTGGGAATGCCGCAATCGGCTGCGGCGGATATGATGTTGGAGCGTGTGCTTATGATGCCGTCGATATTCTTTGTTGAAAGATAGCGCACGCCAGAGGCGTCCTTGCTAAGTCCGTCGACAAAATCCATATGAACGTACAAAAGCTTACCGCCGTTATGAGCGCGGCGTGCGTAGTCCTCAACTGTGAGAATGTTTGAGCTGAGCATAAAGATAGTCTCAATACTTGAAGCGAGTGCGGCATAGAAGTCGCTCTCATTTTTTACAGCCGCTATTATGGGGTGATTTTTATAGTTAAGCATTTTTTGCCTCGCTTTCCGCATTTTTCAGCGCATCAAATATAGCTCTGTCAGTTGCCGATGGATTGAAAAACTTAAATATTTTTGCCGACTGCTCGTCGCAATCCATCAAAAAATAGACCTTTTCCTCATTTTCGTCCTCAAAAGCGCAAACGCAAGGGTTTGTTGAATAAGAAGAGGGAATACCGCTAACAAGCTTTCCGTCGTTGATCCTCTGTTCCGTGCGTTCGTTGTAGGGAAATACAGCATTGAGCTTTCTTATGTCGAGCTCAATGACCGTCTTGCGGCGGCTTTTTCCGTATATTTTTGAGAAGGTCAGCGTTCCCGCCATAAACGAGTATTCGTATTCAACATTCGTATACTTCCACGTAAGAAGCACAGCGATAACTACCGACAATGGAGCGAGAAGTATCATAGCGGGGTGCAGCCCCACGCGTATCGCGATGACAAACCAAAAGCTTGCGATGACGGCGTAAGTCGCGATAAGAGCCGCCTTCAAGCCCGTTTGCTTTTTCTTTAAAACTCTTTCATAAGATTGAATATCAGCCATAATGACCTCCAACTTTTACTGTAATCTATTATAAAGCATAACGCGCTAAAAGTCAATATTTTTATTGCTTTTGCTTGACACTCAAACATCGGTGTGCTATAATTAAATCAATACGAGAAAAGGAGTTTTCCGATATGGCAGAGCTTAATTTGACTGATAATATTATAGAGCTGAATAGGGATATGGAGCCGTATGTTATTCAAGGTGCGGCATCACGTCCAAAGCCTTTTAAGGACGCTTACTTACCGCTTCAGTTCGTTCATTTTTCCGACGTTCACGAAAAGCTCGACCTGTGGAACAGAATAGTCGAGTATATCAACCATTATGAAAAATATATCGCGTTTGCGCTTCATTCGGGCGATTATTGCGGAGCGAGCCAGCTCAATTTCAAGGATTGCTACGGGCTTGGCGATAAGTGCGTAAAGCCTATATATAACTGCGTTGGAAACCACGACACTGAGGAGAACAGCGACTGGAGCAAGGGAATGCCAAAGCAGGCTACCAAGCAGAGCGTTTGGGAAAAGCTTTTCTATGACCAGACGGGCTGGGACGCCACCTTTATGGAAGGCGAGTGGTCGATGACCTATTATAAGGATTTTCCCGAGTCGGGTATACGTCTTGTGGTGCTCGACCTTTATTACGATATAGAGCAGCAAAAGGAGTGGCTGCGCGAGGTGCTTGCGGACGCGAAAGAGAAGGGATTGCACGTAATTACGTCTATGCACGAGCCGTCCGACCATATCTGCAACAGCCCCGACACCGCCTTCCATACGCCGAATTTTGATGCTTATACTGCGCTTTGCGGCAAGGATAAGAAAATGCCCTTTGAGGACATTCTCGTGGAGTTCATATCAAATGGCGGAATACACGTTTGTAATTTTGTCGGTCACTGGCATCACGACCGCTTTGGATATACTGCCGGCGGAGTGCTCAACTGCGCGGTTGAGTGCGCTACAAGCTGGAACGGCTGGTGCGACGGCGTGAGAGTGAAGGGAACGAGAACGTTTGATTGCTTCAACGTCGTAAGTGTTGACGTAAACGTCGGAATACTCAAGCTTGCGCGTATCGGAGACAACGTAGACCACTATCTGCAACGCAAGACAAGCCTTTGCTTTGATTATATCAATAAAAAGTTGGTATATAGCAACTGAAATGCTTTTTGAAAAAATAAATATTTTTTTTGAAAAAGTGTTGACAAACACACAACAATATGATATAATGTTTGAGCGTTCGACGGGAAACCTCGCTGAGCGCTCAAATATTGTTACGTGGCGGGATAGCTCAGCTGGCTAGAGCAACCGGTTCATACCCGGTAGGTCATGGGTTCAAATCCAATTCCCGCTACCAACGGCCCGTTGGTCAAGCGGCTAAGACACCGCCCTTTCACGGCGGTAACGGGAGTTCGATTCTCCCACGGGTCACCAA
>SVTJ01000010.1 GCA_015063845.1 Oscillospiraceae bacterium | reverse complement strand
TTATTGATCAGCTTGAACACATTGGCATCAATCTTAATCAGTTGACATCTAAGGCACACTCGCTCGGTTTTATTGATGAGCCACAATACCGCAAAAACGCGAACGAGGTATGGAGAATGGTGGCTCGTCTTGCGCAAATTTATTTGCAGGTCGGTGCAAGAATTGATGAGGATATTCGCATAAAGAAAGGAGAAATCGTATGACGGAAAGAACAAACATATTGAATGAAACCCAAGACGATGCTACTCGCATTGTGTACCTGCCGACGGACAAGCTTCGTGCCTTTGCCGAGCATCCGTATAAGATCATCGACAACGATGAAATGACAAGCCTTGTTGAGAGCATCAAAACGCAAGGAATTCTCACGCCAATCGTCGTGCGACCGATGGTGAACGGCGAGTACGAAATTGTGTCGGGACACCGCAGAGTATTCGCTTGCAACAAGCTCGGAATGTTTGAAGTGCCTGCCGTGGTGAGAGAGCTTACAAGAGAAGAAGCAATCGTTGTGATGGCTGACTCTAATCTGCACCGCGACGGTCTGTTGCCGAGCGAGAAAGCTTTCGCCTACAAGATGAAGCTCGATGCTATAAAAAGACAAGGAGAGCGCACCGACCTAACTTCTGACCATCGTGGTCAAAAGTCGCTCACGTCGGTGGAGCGAATTGCCCTTGAAAGTGATGAGAGTAAGTCACAGGTGCAGAGGTATATCGCGCTCACGAATCTCATTCCCGAATTTCTGCAAATGGTGGACGAGGGGAAGATGGCATTGACTCCCGCTGTGGAGATCTCACGCCTGCCAATCGAAACACAGAGGATGCTGCACCGAGAGTGCGAGCTTTGCGATTGCACACCGTCTTACTCGCAGACGGTTCGTATGCGAAAGATCAACGAGGTACGAGAGCTAACGTGGCACGATCTTACCGAGATTATGAGCGAGGAAAAAGCTAACCAAAAGGAGAAGGTAACGTTCTTTATGGACGACCTCAAAAAGTATTATCCAAGGAGCGCAACGCCCAAGGACATAGCAGCCGACATTATGAAGATGTTAGAGAGCCGCTACAAGGCAAGGAGGAACAGAGATGCCCGCTAATACAATGACGAAGAAATTAGAAATCGTGAAAAGAGTAAGAGAGCGCTCCTATCAAGTGAACGGCATTACCTATATTGTTACGCCCAAGTATCTTGACGAGGGCAAGGAAAATATGCGGACGCGCTTTGAAAGAATTATCAAAAATAATCTCACACATTTGACGGATGATGCGGACGGTGATACAATAAAGGCGGAATATGTTTCGGCTGCCGATCCGATTGAGAAATCCTCGGATAGAAAGGAGAAGAATGCAGGGAAAAACGACAGCGAAACCAACTGAGAAAATGGGGATCACGGCACTCTATTGCCGACTCTCCCGCGACGATGGAACGGAAGGTGATAGCAACTCCATTGCCAATCAGAAAAAGCTCCTCGCTAAGTACGCAAAGGAGCACGGCTTTACCAACACAAGATTCTATGTGGACGACGGCTACACGGGCACGAATTTCAACCGCCCCGACTTCCAAAGGATGCTTGCGGATATGGATATGGGATATATCTCTACCGTTATCGTCAAGGACTCATCCCGTTTCGGAAGAAACTACCTCGAGGTAGGACAGTACACCGACTACTACTTTCCCGAAAACAACATTCGCTTCATTGCGATCAACGATTGCATAGACAGTGAAAACGGAGAGGATGAGTTAGCACCCTTCCGTAACGTAATGAACGAGATGATGGCAAGGGATATTTCAAGAAAGGTTCGTTCCGCACATAAGATTCGTGGGAACGCAGGCGAGCCGCTATCTCAACCGCCTTACGGATATATGAAAGCGCCCGATAACAAAAAGAGATGGATCATAGACACCGAGGCGGCAGAGGTGGTCAGACGAGTATATCGTTTGTGTATTGAGGGCAAGGGCAATGAAACCATAGCAAGAATGTTACAAGAGGATAAGGTGTTAGTGCCAATGGCGTATTGGCAAAGCAAAGGACTTCCGCGAGGCGGTAAGAAAACGCAAGCCGATCCGTACAAGTGGTGCAAGACAACGATTGCCAAGATGCTCTCACAACAGGAATACTGCTGTGACATCATCAATTTCAAGAGCACGTCAAAGTCTTTCAGAAACAAAACACGTGTGGAGAACCCGAAAGAAAATTGGGCGATCTTCAAGGACGTACACGAGCCTATCATTGACCGCGACACGTGGGAGCAAGTGCAGAAGCTTGTGGAAAAGACCAAGCGCAGACCGCCCAAGGACAAGAACCAAAAGAAAAGCATCTTCACGAGCTTTCTTTATTGCGGAGATTGCGGGCATAAGCTTTGGTTCAACTTCAACCAAAAGAATCCGAGCATCCGCTTTTTCAGTTGCTCGAACTACAAGGGGATGCGAGGCACTTGCGAGAATACTCACTATATCCGTGAGGACGCCTTGGAGCAGATCGTGCTGATGGAGCTACGAATGCTTGCGGACTTTCTTGAAAGCGCGGAAGAAGCCTTTGCAGAGCTTTTGGAGAAAAAGACCAACAAGGATATGCATCGGGAGAGAACGGCTGCGGAAGGGGCGTTAGCGACGGCGAGAGCGCGAAGCCAAAAGCTCCTCGGACTCTTTGAAAAGCTCTATGAGGACAACGTGGAGGGCAAGGTTACGGATGAGTGGTTTATGCGGCTATCTCAGAAGTATGAGAACGAGCAAGAGGAGTTGAAGCGGCAGACACTTGAACTCAAAGAAAAACTCGATAGTATCGACAGAATGCAGACGGCAAAGGACGATTTTCTCAAAGCAATCAGAAAGTTTATGGAGATGCGAACCTTAACACCCGTTATTCTGCGAGAGCTGATTGAAAAGATCGAGGTCTTTCCCGTAGAGGGAACAGGAAAGGACAGAACGCAAAGAGTCATCATTCATTACCGCTTCGTCGGCACGCTTGACATCCCCGGTATCATTCACAGACCGCCCTATATCCTCGACTCGCGCAAAGGTGTAGCCATCGAATACTTATCAAACGCAGTATAACAAAAAAGAGCAGGCGAACCTGCTCAAAACAACTCAATATTTAACCGAAAAGTAAGCATAAGCAAAAAATATCGAGTGTCCATAACTGAAATCTGTTATGAACACTCGATATGGTGCGGGTGACAGGACTTGAACCTGCACGAATTAACACAAGATCCTAAATCTTGCGCGTCTGCCAATTCCGCCACACCCGCATAGTTTATTAAATTTTATTTTTCTCCATCTGCCCCGTTTTACATAGGCAGACGCGCCCGCGTGACAGCTTGAAACATAGTCGTCTTTCTCGCGTTTGCTCGAAATGCTCCTTGTTTCTGCGCCTTGTCAAACTCGCTTTATCACCCGCAGGGTGCGCTCGTTTTCCAAGCTGCCAATTCCGCCACACCCGCATAGTTTATTAAATTTTATTTTTCTCCATCTGCCCCGTTTTACATAGGCAGACGCGCCCGCGTGACAGCTTGAAACATAGTCGTCTTTCTCGCGTTTGCTCGAAATGCTCCTTGTTTCTGCGCCTTGTCAAACTCGCTTTATCACCCGCAGGGTGCGCTCGTTCTCCAAGCTGCCAATTCCGCCACACCCGCATAATGTGAAGTAATAAGTAATAGTGAAGAGTGAATAAGTTTTTAACCTATAAGAGTTTATCATATTTATGGCGATTTGTCAAGTGGATTTAAATATTCAATCGGCTTTTGTTGTTTCAATCAACAAAAGCTCTTTTTGTAATCCGAAAACCCCGCCATAGTGGCGGGGTTCTGTATAGGCTTTGCCGATGAGCAGAAAGTAAATAAAAAGTCAGAGCAGAATGTTCTTATGTCAAAGGCTCCCTTGTGCAAAGGGAGCTGTCAGCGGAGCTGACTGAGGGATTGTTTTGCTTTGAGTTTCGCCTTTACAATCCCTCCGTCACGGCAAGCCGTGCCACCTCCCTTTACACAAGGGAGGCTTGGGTTTAGTCCCGCTTGAGCGGGTTTACGTAATAATTGCATGGCTGGCAGACCAATACACAGCGCACTTGTGCGCAGCCAGTAGTATTAGGACTATGCCCGAAAGTGAAATACCCCCCCGTTTCACGGGGGGATATTTATTATATTTATAATTATAATTTGTTTTAAAGTTCTTTCGGGGTTTTAGGGGTGATTTCTTTTAAGAAAGCACCCCTAAGCGCATCCTCGCATCCTCGTATCCTCGCATTTCTTAGCACTGTTTCATAAGTCTTATGTAAAACTCAACTGCGTGGCAAGCGGTCTCAAGACGGATACGTTCGTTATGACCGTGAATGGTGCTTCTCTCCTCTGCTGTGAGATCCATTGCCGAGAAGCGATATACTCTATCGCATATCTTGCCGTAATGGCGGCTATCCGAGCACTGCACCATAAGATAAGGCGAGACGATACAGCCCTTCCATGTGTTGGCGACTGCCGCTGCGACCTTATCGTATTCCTTGCAGTCCGTGCGGGATATGGGGCTGGGCTCCATACAGCTTATGACCGAAAGCTCTACGTTTTGGTTATTGACGGTCTTCTTTATGCGCTCCTTTGCCGTTGCTACGCTATCCTCGGGATTGAGGCGGAGATTTGCCACCATTGACGAGGAAGGCGGAATGACGTTTGGCGCGGCACTTCCGCTTGCCTGCGTGAACGCAACGGTGGTACGCACGAGCGCGTTTATCTCACCGCCGCTCTTCTTGCAGATAAGATTAAGAACGCCCTTGAACAGCCACATATTGGCGAATATCATACGGAAAACAAAGGTAGAGTGTCGTCCAAGATTATCAAAAAGCTCGGCGACGGGCTTGGTGATATGCATGGGGAAAGGCTTGTTCTCCACGTCACAGCACGCCTTTGAAAGCACGCCGATGGGGGTATGAGGCTTTGGCGCGGATGCGTGTCCGCCGTTTGACTGAATAGAGAACTTCAAGTTCATCATTCCCTTTTCTGCGATGCCGATAAGTCCGCAAGGCTGCTTCACTCCGGGGAACACGTTCTCGACCACAGCTCCGCCCTCGTCTACTACGAGCGCGGGGTGTATGTCGTTATCAACGAAATATTTTACGATATTCTTAGCGCCCTCTCCGTCGGTCTCCTCACCGCCAGAAAAGGCGAAGTACATATCCTGCTCGGGCACAAATCCCATAGAGATAAGCTTATTTGCCGCTTGCAGAACTGCGTTGAAGGTTACCTTGGTATCGAGCGAGCCTCTTCCCCAAAGCACACCGTCCTCGATAACTGCGTCGAAGGGCGGCTTTTGCCACTTGTCCGCCTCAACGGGTACGACGTCGTAGTGCGCCATCATAACGGACGGCTCGTTGTGCGCCTTGCCTTCCCACTTGAATAGCAAGGCTCTGTCGGGCAGCTGCTTGAAGTCGCATACACGGAACACCTCGGGATAAAGCGAGGGGAGCATATCTATAAGCTTTTCAAATTCCGCGTCGTCCTCAAGTGAGCGGTCGTAATACGACACGGTCTTGCAGCGTATCAGCTTTTGAAGGGCTTCAATAACATTTTCTCTATCAAAATCCTCGCACTCTATCTCGGGGATATTCTGCTCCTTCGGGCGAAACGATACGGTGCGAATAACAAGAATGGCTACGAGAGCGACGAGCAGACCAAGTATTATAAACAAAGCAATCATT
The DNA here is from genome assembly GCA_015063845.1 of Oscillospiraceae bacterium. Taxonomy (GTDB): domain Bacteria; phylum Bacillota; class Clostridia; order Oscillospirales; family CAG-272; genus HGM12713. The sequence goes on along the minus strand of SVTJ01000010.1, from coordinate 74,275 downwards.
TATGTGACCTCTTTTCTATCAAAGCCAGCCTTTTTTATACATTATGCGGCTGACGAGAAGCGTGAACAACACGCCGACGGGCACCATTATACCGACAGTTCCCTCGTTGAATGCGGGGACGAAGATAAACAGCGCAAGCATAAGTATAACGGGAGCAACAGCTATCTTCCAGTTTCTCGAAATAAACACGACGCCAAGTCCGCCGAACAGCGCGGGAAGTATCTGCGCAAACGCGGGAGCGAGTATGGGCGCGTTGAGGACGGGGCTGAGCGGAACGAGCAAAATGACACCGAGGATTATTATAAGCGTTGTCACGATGCTCGATACGGCAATGGCAATGGTGGAGACTACCTCTCCCTCCTCGCTGTTTGCCTTCACACCTGCCTGCTCAAGCGCACCGAGAGCGCAAGGGAGCTTGAGGTTGGAGATGTTGCCCGTTACGAACGACAGATAAGAGCCGCCCGCGCCGAGCATGGGAATATAGGTGAACACCTCAACGACACCGACCGCCCAATACATAGGAGCTGTCGCGATAAGTCCGCCGAGAAGTCCTTTCCAATCGGGCAGAACGCCAAAGAGGACACAAAGCACTATCGGGAAAGCAAGAAGAACTATCATAACGAGGATATTCCATTTTGTGCCCCAAGAATAGACACTGTCCATATATGTAAGATCTGTTTTCTTTTTCATTTTGCGCACCTCCTTACGACAGCCAAGCCGTTATCGGTATAGCACTTGCCATACCGCCTATTAGACTGACGGGGAGAGCATAATCGGATATCCATTTTGCTCTCTTGAATATTTTGACAAGCAGGCCTGACACAAGCATAAGAACTGCCGATACTGCCATTACGCAAACGGGGATAAGACCCGAAAGGTCTCCCTTAAAAACGGTGGATACGTCGCAGAATACAAATCCGACGAATGCCGATATCATACCGATAAACATTGATGCGGAAAAGATATCCGACCATTTCTTGTCGCGCTTTTCAAGCGATATCATGCCGTTCTGAAGCTTTTTGCAAACTAAGGGTACGAGCCATATTCCGACCATAATGCTTATCGTCATAACGAGTGCAATGGTTACGTACTGCTGCGCGGTAAGTCCTGCCGTCTGACCGAAGGTCAGTCCCATAGCTCTTTCCGCGTTAGCTGCGGCAATCGTTTCATAAGACAGCGAGCCGACGACGCTTAGCCTCAGCCAAGGAAGGGCTATGCCAAGGTCCTTAGCAAGAGTGATCACGCTGACGACTATTGCCACGGCGGGGGCGATAGTAAAGATAGCCGCGCTGATCGCTATCTTTTTGAGCTTTTTCTTGTCCATTCCGATGCGTACGCCCTGCTTCCACGCCTTAACGAGGAAGAAGACCGACTGACCGAGCACAAGCGCGATTATCAGTCCCACGATTACGAACAGAATGGGATGATTTACAAAAAAGGTCATTTTTGTTCTCCTTTTGTTTTTTAGTTTCTGTTTTCAACATTTTACCACATAAATATGTATAAAATGTAAATACAGAAACATTTGTTCATTTGTTAAGCTCTTTGGGGCGCTTGAGGGGTCTTTCTTTTAATAAAGACCCCTCAAAAATTATCTCACATAAATTCTTTTTGGTACTTATACGGTGTTACTCCGAATTTTTTGCGGAAGCGCATTATAAAATACGAGCAATCCGAAAAGCCGCTGTTAAGGCAGGCGTTTTGCACCGACTGCCCCGCAGAGAGCAGCTTCTTTGCCTCCGAAAAACGCTTTGCTTCTATATAGTCCGACGGAGTTGTCTGGAAATAGCGGCGGAAGCGACGGCAGAGCGTGCTCTTTGATATGTAGAAATTGTCGCATATCAGCGTCACCGTGCAAGAAGGCTCGGTGTAGTGCGCGGATATATACTCAACTATATCCGAAAAGCTTGACGGCAGGCTCTGAGCCTCGGTCATATCCTCTCTTTTTGCGCATATTATGTCGAGTATCTCAAAAAAGCTCTTTATCGCGCCGAAGGAGAGAGGCTCTGTGGCAGAGCGCGCTTTGTGAAAATCAAAGCAAGCGCGTATGACCTTGTCCTTGTCATCGTCGGGAAGCACCAAAAGCTTGTTTTTGCCAAATTCCGCTCTTAGCTTGTCCGTGGCAAACGGAAGCTCGCGTATCCATATGCAAAAATGCTCGTGCATACAGTTGCTGTGGTAGATACATCTATGAATTTCGTTGGGAGCTGTGACTATGATATCTCCCCTGCTTATGGAATAAAGATTATCCTCGACAAGAAAAGAAACGTCGCCGCTGAGGTTTATGTATATCTCGTAAAAGTCGTGGATATGCTCCTCGTCACGCGTTATATCGTCTACTCTTGTGAAGCGTTTGTCGTAGTTGATCTCGGTGTAAATATTGCCGTTATTTTCAAGCAAAGGCTTGAGAGTTGGTATGTATATCATTTTATCCTCCGTAAGTGACACGAAAGTTATATTTATTGACAATATATTTATATTATTATTGTTTTTGTCGTGCTATAATTACTATGGTAACTATTATAGCATATAATTAATGAAATGTAAATACGGCAATTCAAAAAATATTGGAGGCGAAGCGTTATGTTAGCTTTGGTTAAAACACAAAAGGGAGAGGGCTTTTTCTCGCTTGAGGACCGCCCCGTTCCCACGTACGGAGATGACGAGGTGCTCGTCCGTGTCGTCTATGGCGGTATATGCGGAACAGACATTCACATTCTCCACGATCAGTTCACCTATTATCCCCCCGTTATCGTAGGCCACGAGTTTTCGGGAGTGGTTGAAGAAGTAGGCAGTAAGGTAACCCTTTATAAGAAGGGAGACGCGGTTGTCGGCGAGCCCCACAACAAGGCTTGCGGCAAGTGCTATCTTTGCAGAAACGGTCATATTCAGAACTGTATGGACAAGAGATCCATCGGTTGGGGTATCGATGGCTGTTTTACGACCTACGTTGTAATGCCCGAGAAGCTGCTTCACAAGATCCCCGATGGTCTTACGCTTAAGGAAGCGGCTATGGCAGAGCCCTCAGCTATCGTGGCTCATCAGCTTCTTGAGAGAGCGCACGTGACACCCGGTGACAACGTAGTAATTATGGGCGTTGGCCCTATCGCTCTTCTTGCCGCTCAGATGGCGCGCATAGCGGGAGCGGGCAAGATAATTCTTTGCGGTACTACTGCGGACGTTGATTACCGCCTGAAAATAGCGGACGAGCTCGATTGCTACGATCTGTTTATTGACGTTATCAAAGAGAATGCCGTTGATATTATTATGAAAGAGACGGGTATCGGCGCGGACCTTGTGGTCGAAGCATCGGGCGCAGGCAGCGCGATACGCACAGGCATAAAGGTGCTTCGTAAGTGGGGACGCTTCTGCGCTATCGGTATGACGGGCGCGCCTATGGTTGAGGTGCCGTGGAATGAGGCTATGATGAAGGTCATAGACGTTCAATTCAATATGAGCTCAAGCTACAACGGCTGGAACATCGCCCTTTCGCTTATGGCGAGCGGCAAGCTCAAGGTCGCTCCTATGATAGGCACAAGACCTCTTACCGAATGGGAGCAGGCGTTCGCCGACCTTGAGTCGGGCAAAGCAATGAAGCTTTTGCTTGAGATATAACTAAGAATTTTATTTGAAAAATAAAAGGAGATCAAAACAATGGTAATCGATTTTAAGAACAAGGTCGTTGTTATCACGGGAGCTGCGGGCGGAATCGGCTCGGCTATGGCTCATCGCTTCGCTGAGGACGGAGCAAAGGTCGCTGTTTGCGATCTCAGAGGAACACAGACAGTTGCCGACGCTATCGTAGCGGACGGATACGTGGCAAAGGGCTACGACTTCGACATCACCGATAGAGAGGCTGTAAAGGTCGCTATGGCGAAGATAGCTGAGGAGCTTGGCGGAATAAACGTGCTCGTAAACAACGCGGGTATCAACGTAGGACCCGACGAGAGAAAGCACGTTGATGAGTTCAGCGACAAGTGGTGGGATGCTATACTCAAGGTAGATCTTGACGGTACGTATAACTGCACAAAGCTCGCTATTCCCTATATGAGCGAGGGCGCAAGCATAGTTAATATCAGCTCTATCGTTGGAATGATACCGCTTCGCAATCAGTGTGCTTTCACGGCGGCTAAGGCGGCTGTTATAAACTTTACAAAGGCCATCGCTATGGAGCTTGCTCCCAAGGGCATTCGCGCAAACGTTATCTGCCCCGGTACGATAGGTATTGCCGTTACAAATAAACTTTGGTCGGAAAACAGCGCAATGGCAGGGCTTCTCTCCCATATTCCTATGGGACGTCAGGGCGTGCCCGACGAGATAGCAAATGCCACGGCATTTGTAGCTTCCGATGCGGCTTCCTACATAACGGGTGCGGTTATTCCCGTTGACGGCGGTTGGACCTGCGGTGGATTCGCAAGAAACTTCTGAGAGGTCTGAATATGGAAAATTTTGCACTTAAGCTTATGGCAACACCCGTAAAGGCTGGTGAGGTCGGCGTGTTCTTCCTCGGTCAGGCGGGATTTGTTCTCAAGACACCGACGGGAGAGATGATCGCGGTCGACCCTTATCTTTCCGATTGCTGCGAAAGATATTTTGGATTTAAGAGACTTATGCCGCACATACTCGGAGCTGACGAGGTGATATTTGACTATCTCGTTGCTTCTCACGCGCACTTTGACCATTTTGATCCCGACAGTGTTCCCACGCTTCTCGGAAACGGCAAGACAAAGTTTGTCGGAGCAAAGGACACCGCAGCGGAATGCGAGAGACTTGGCATAAAGGATAACCTCACGTTTATCGCTGTTGGCGACAAGGTGGATATGGGCGGAGCTAAGCTCACCGCCGTTCGCTGTGATCACGGAGCTGACACCCCTCACGCTCTCGGACTTCTATTTGAGATAGAGGGCAAGAAGATATATATGATGGGTGACACGGCGTACCGTCCCGAATGGCTCGACGACGAGGCTATCAAGGGCGTTGACCTTTTGATACTTCCCATCAACGGCGCCTTCGGCAACCTTGATTCCGCACAGGCGGCAAAGGTCGTAAAGGCACTTGCTCCCAAGCTCGCTGTTCCCTGCCACTATTGGAACTTCGCTCAGCATTACGGTAGCCCCTACGAGTTTATGACCGAAATGGAAAGTAACTGCCCCGATATTCCCTACTTGCTTATGCGCCAGGGAGAGGGCATGATGCTTTGAGCATAAAGCAATATTCGCGTAATTTTAATTTGTATAAAACAAGGAGAAAAATATGAGTAAAGAAACTATGAAGGCGATAACCGTATACGGTCCTCGTGATGCTCGTATGGAGATAGTTCCGAAGCCCGAGGCAACGGGCGATATGGTGGTCGCAAAGGTTTGCCGCACGGGTGTGTGCGCTACCGACCAGTCCATCTATACGGGTGACAGCAGCTTTATCCGCTCGGGTGAGATAAAGTACCCTGTTCGCTTCGGTCACGAATGGGCGGGAATCGTTGAGTCGGTCGGTCCTGAGGTGAAGGATATCAAGCCCGGAGACCGCATTTACAGTGACAACTTCGTTACCTGTGGAAAGTGCGATGCCTGCAAGAGAGGCGACTATATGAGCTGTCCTTCTATCTGGTCTCTCGGTACTGTAAATTGCTGGGATGGCTGCTATGCAGAGTATATGCAGATGCCCGAAAGACACGTTTTCCGTCTTCCCGATAACCTCTCTATGGACGAGGGTGCGCTTATCGAGCCTGCAAGTATCGCGTACGACGCATTCAGAGGAGTTACGCTCGACAAGAACAGCACGGCTGTCGTTTACGGAACGGGTGCTATCGGTATGGTCGCTGTATGGCTCGCTAAGTATTATGGAGCGGGCGAGGTAATACTCGTCGGAAGAAGCGACGATAAGCTCGCTATCGGTCTTCAGATAGGTGCTGACCACGTAATAAACGGCAGAAAAGAAGATGCTATCGCAAGGATCAAGGAGCTTTCTATCAGCGGTAAGGGCGCAGACCTCGTGGTTGAGACGTCGGGCGCGCAGTCCGCTCTTCGCGACAGCATAAGCTGCACTGCAAGATACGGACGTATATCGGTCGTAAGCTTCTATGAGAAAAACGTTGACGATCTTCCCATAGATCCTCTCGTTCTCGGATGTATATCAATGGTTGGCGCGGCAGGCCGCTACGGCAACGCCCCCGAGGTATGCGAGATAATGAGCAAGAACCCCATAAAGCTTACCCCTGTTTTCACACACCACGTTCCCTTCGAGGATACGCTCGATATATTTGAGAACGAGGAAAAATATCACGGCGCAAAGATCAAAGCGATGATCGCTTTTGACTGAGAAAGGAGATTAAAAATGGAAAAGAAAAAATTACCCCCTCTTCAGGTGGACGTTAAGAACGTAAAGCCCCTCATATTCGGCGAGGAGTACGAGTCCAGGATGATACTCGACCACGTTATCACGGGTAGAGACGACGTTATCCAGATAAACCACGGAACTGTCAAGGCAGGCTATGCTCTCGGCGGCGCTGCTCACGAGGAAGATGAGATATACTATATTCTCTCGGGTAAGGGCAAGCTCAAGCTCGACGACGAGATAGTTGATATCGAGGGCGGACAGGTCATTTTTATCCCCGCGGGCTGCTTCCACGCGCTTGATAACAGCATGTCCGACGAGGATATGTGCATTCTCACCTTCTGGAGAGATTACAGATTTAACGATGCATACGAAACTCGTGTAAAGCTCTGGGGTAAATCCTTCAAGACCGTTGACGAGGACTGATAGTTAAAACTTAATATATTAATTTTATATACATAACGAAAGGAATTTTTATCATGAATAAGCTCAATAAGTACATCGACCACACAAATCTTAAGCCCTTTGCTACAAAGGCAGACATCGAAAAGCTCTGCGCTGACGCTCGTGAGTGGGATTTCGCATCCGTTTGCGTTAACCCCTGCGATATCGCGCTCGCAAAGTCCCTTCTCGCAGGTAGCGACGTTATGACCTGCACTGTTATCGGCTTCCCTCTTGGAAGAAATACTACCGAGATCAAGGTTGCGGAGACAGAGGCAGCATACGCACTCGGTTGTGACGAGTTCGATATGGTTATCAACGTCGGAAAGCTCAAGGACGGCTGCGTTGACTACGTACGCGACGAGATCGCCGCTATCGTTAAGGCAGCTAAGGGTAAGACCGTTAAGGTAATTATCGAGACAGGACTTCTCACAGACGAGGAGAAGGCTCTCGCAACCCGTCTCTCTTGTGAGGCAGGCGCACACTTCGTTAAGACCTGCACAGGTGTATCCGCAGGCGTTGCAACGGTTGAGGATATCAAGCTCATGAAGGCAAACCTCAGCGGAGACGTTAAGCTCAAGGCTTCCTCGGGTATCAGAACATATGAGGACGCTAAGGCTCTTATTGATGCAGGCGCTGAGCGTCTCGGCACATCCGCAGGTATCGCGATAATCAACGGCGCTCCCAAGAACTGATAACGAAAGGAGAGATATCATGGCAAAGGTTATAGGTCCCGGTTCTCTCGTAGTTGACGTTACGGGATTTGCTCCCCATCTTCCTGTTGCAGGAGAAACAACAAAGGGTACAACTCTTCGCTTCGGCCCCGGCGGTAAGGGAAGCAATCAGCTCACCGCCGCTCACCGCGCAGGCTCTGAGGTCAAGATAATCAGCCGCAGAGGCGACGACGTTCTCGGTCAGATAATGAAGAAGCATTACGACACTGAGGGAATGAGCGAGGAATATATAGTGGTCGATCCCGAGGGAGAGACAGGTAGCGCTCTTATCGAGATAGATGAAAGCAACGCTCAGAACCGTATTATAGTTATACTTGCCGCTAACGAGCAGGTAACAAAGGAAAACGTTTATGCCGCTGAAAAGGAATTTGCGGATTGTGATGCCGTACTCACACAGTTTGAGACTACGATAGAGGCGGTTGTGGCGACAAAGGAGCTCGCTAAGAAGTATGGCAAGCCCTTTATCCTTAATCCCGCTCCGTATATAAACGTACCCGCTGAGATCTTTGACGGAGTTGACTATGTCACTCCCAACGAGACCGAGGCAGAGCAGTTTACGGGTATTGCGGTAAATACTGTTGAGGACTGCAGAGCAGCCGCTCAGAAGTTCTTTGATATGGGTGTTAAGAACGTTATTATTACGCTTGGCGTAAGAGGTGCTTACTACACCGACGGCAAGACCGAGATAATGGTTCCCTCTATCAAGGTAAAGGCTGTTGAGACCACAGGCGCGGGTGACGCGTTCAACGGCGGTCTTTCAACTGCTATCGCAGAGGGACTTTCTATGGACGTAGCGCTCAAGTTTGCTACGTGTACGTCGGCTATATCCGTTACACGTCTTGGCTCGTCACCCTCTATGCCCTACCGTCACGAGATACTTGCGCTCCTTGAGAAGGAGTTTGGCATCACGCTGTAAGGAGGCGTCGTTTTGAGTTTTTTAGATAGCTTTTTGGCGGTCGCTCAAAAGGTAGGACTACTGTTTATTATAATCGCGCTTGGTTTTATCTGTCAGAAGATACGCCTGCTCACCGAGGAGGCGAACAAGTGTATGGCGGATATCGTCATGTATTTCGTGACCCCTTGTGTTATTATCAACGCCTTTAGCGCGACTATGTACACAAAGGCGGAGCTTCTCGGAATACTTAAGAATATCGGTATCGTCGCGCTTGCTTCCGTGCTGTTGCACGTGGTGATGATACTCGCGGTGTATTTTCTGTTCAGATTTAAGGCGGAGGACAGGAGAAGAGTTATGCGCTTTGCGGCGGTATTCTCCAACGCAGGCTTTATCGCTCTCCCCTTGGCTCAGGCCCTTATCGATACCCCCACCTCTCACGAGGGCGCTCTGTATGCGGCGGTATTCCTTGCCGTGTTCAACATCGCGCTTTGGACTTGGGGTCTTGTAGATATGAGCGGCGAGAAAAAGGCGATGAACTGGAAGAAGATAGTCTTTAACCCAGGTATTATCGGCGTCGTTATAGGACTTTTCATATTCACCTCGCCTCTCTATATCACTATCGGAGAAACGGCGGGTATAAAGCTTCCGAGCCTTGTTATGGATGCTCTCGGCGCACTCTCTGCCCTCAATCTTCCGCTTCCTATGCTTATGGTAGGTTACTACCTCGGAAAGGCTGATATAATGGCGGCATTCAAGGACGGCTGGTCATATTTTTGTATGGCGCTCCGGCTTATAGTATTTCCGCTTATAACACTCGCTGTGCTTTATGTGTGCGGCGTTCGCGGAAACGTGCTTACCGTGCTTGTTATCGGTGCGAGCGCGCCCGTAGGTGCGACTACGACCATTTTCTCGGCAAAGTTCAACCGTGATACCGAGTTGTCGGTCCGCCTTGTGGCGCTATCGACGATACTGTCAATGATAACCATGCCGATAATAGTCGGTCTTACGCAAATGATCGCATAAAAAAATAACGCAGACCTTAAAGGTCTGCGTTATTTTTTTTATCTTTACTCTTTTTAAAAACGAAAAGCTTACTTATAAAATAGTTGGATACCGTTACGAATATCGAGGAGAATACCTTTGCCCATACGCGAGCGGTGATCTCTATTCCGATAATAGCGAACGGAGAGTATCCGAGCCACTCGAATATTGCTATTGAAAGAAGATTAATGGCTACCTCGAGGAAGTACGTTATCACACGTGAGCCCGAGAACACCAAAAACTGCTTTGCGGTAGCGCCCGCGCCTTTTTCGGCTTCGGTAAATACCCATATCTTATTTGTAATAAACGCGACCGTTACTCCCGATATCCACTGCGTCGTGCTTCCTATTATATCAAGAAGCTCGGTCGGCTCGCCGTTGCTGTCGTGTAAAAAGATAACGCCTATCTTAAGAGTTACAAAGCACACCGCGAGGGATATTATCGTGGTGATAACTCCGAACACTAAGTACAGCAATATTTCTTTATGCTTTTGATAAAGTTCTTTGAGCTTAGTCATGCTTACCTCATTTCTTTATTTTCTCGGCATATTGCCTTGCGGCGTCCTCTTGCTTGTTATTTCCGTAGTGATAATACTGCTTGTCCTTTACGTCGTCGGGCAGATACTGCTGCTTGACATAATGATTTGGATATACGTGCGGATACTTGTATCCTTTGAAGAGGGGGCTTTTCAGATGTGTGGGTATCTCTCTTCCCATTCCCTGCTCCACATCCGCCATTGCGGCAAATACCGCGTCGTGCGCGGAGTTTGACTTAGGCGCGGTAGCTAAAAGCACCGTGGCGTTTGCAAGCGGAATAGCCGCCTCGGGCATTCCAAGCTCCTTTGCCGATTCGCAGCAAGAGCGTGTCACAGTAGCCGCCAAGGGATATGCAAGACCTATGTCCTCGCTGGCTATGACCTGAAGTCTGCGGCATACGGATATCAGTTCGCCGAGAGACAGCAGCTTTGCAAGATAGAACACCGCGGCATCGGGGTCTGAGCCTCTTATCGACTTTTGCAGACAAGACAAAAGATCGTAGTGCGTATCGTCGTCGAAATTGCCTACTCTCACGTTAAACCCGTCAACGGTCTCTCTATCTATCACCGTATCTGCGGCAAAATATGCGTTCTCCGCGAGAACTATTGCGTGCCTTACGTCGCCCGACGTGCTTTTTGCTATATAAAGCACTGTCTGTTCATCGACAGTTTTTTCAAGGCCGGTTTGCGCATTGAGATAGCTTATCGCCCTCTTTACGGCAACTGCGCAGTCCTCGGCTGCCACGGGCTTGAATTCAAAAAGCGAGGAGCGGGAGATTATTGCGTTGTAAATATAAAAATGAGGATTTTCTGTGGTAGAGGTGATGAGCGTCACGCGCCCGTCCTCTATGTATTCAAGCAACGCCTGCTGCTGCTTTTTGTTGAAATACTGTATCTCGTCGATATACAGAAGTATTCCACCTGTGGCGAACAAAGTGTTAGTGCTTGAAAGTATATTTTTGACGTCGGAGAGCGACGCGGTCGTGGCGTTCAGTCTATGAAAGACCATATTGCTCTCTTTTGCTATTATCTCGGCGGCAGTGGTCTTTCCCGTCCCGGGAGGGCCGTAGAATATCATATTGGTGATACGGCCTGCGGCAAGCATTTTTCTTATAACGCCGTTTTCGCCGAAAAGATGCTTCTGACCTACTATTTCGTCAAAGCTCTTGGGGCGTATCGCCTCGGCTGTTCTTGTACTGTCCATTTGCGTCTTCTCCTTTCCGCAAGATTTTTACGTGCTTTATTTTGGAGCTGCGAGATTGTTAAGAAATTCAAGAATACTCGGGAGCAGGATTATAGCGACTACCATAAGTACGAGCATAAATATGCAGCAGAAGATCGCGCTTGCCCAGGTGTTGCCCTTTGCGTCGAATTTTACGTCTGCCATATATTTCATATCCTCGGGAATATAAAACCTATCCCTTGTGGGGTCTACCTTATACTCTGTCTCTTTGAATTTCGGAAGCTTTTTGTCTGTTTGACGGGCGTTCTCATACTCCGCCTGCTTTTCTTTCAGCGCGGCTTCGTATTCCTGCTCCTCGCGACATTTTACCACGCGGCGCAGTGTTGTGCTTTTTCTTACTGCGTTGTAAATAGTCACCTTGCCCGCAAATCCAAGTTCTTCAAGCGTTTTTGCGCTTTCGGGAGAAAGCGCTTCTTCGGATATGAGCTTTCTCACAAAGTTTCCAAGTACTCGCTTGTTGAATACCGCGGCAAAGCCCGCTATCGAAAGGCCTATGAACAGACCTATTATAACAAGCCTTATAAAAGAGGTGTCATCTCCGTCGATGTTTAAGTTGGGATAAAACTTGGAGTCATCGAAATATTTGTCCATAAAGTACAGCCACAGCTCGTTTGCCAGAGGCATTTCCTGTTGGCTGACGTCAAGTGCTATGTATTCCATAAATACTCCTTATATTCATGTGGGACGCGATGGGGCTTTCCGAGGAAAGCCCCATCGGCATTTTTACTTTTTGATTATATCTACGCCGATATACTTGCGAAGGACCTCGGGAACTACAACGGATCCGTCTGCAAGCTGGTTCTGCTCAACGAGAGCGGGGAGAACACGGCTGGTCGCAAGACCAGACCCGTTGAGGGTGTGCACGAATTCGGTCTTTCCGTTCTCGCGTCTTACTCTCATCATACCTCTGCGAGCCTGATAGTCACGCGCGTTGGATACGGAGGAAACCTCCTTGTAGCCGTCCATAGAGGGGATATTGATCTCGATATCATAGGTTCTCGCCATAGATGCGGAGCAGTCCTCTGCCGCGAGCTTGACTGTTCTGAAGTGGAAGCCGAGACCCTTGACAAGGTTCTCTGCGTTTGTAACCAGCTCCTCAAATGCTTCGTCGCTCTTCTCGGGGAGAGTGTACTGTACCATCTCGACCTTGTTGAACTGGTGTCCTCTTACCATACCTCTCTCGTCTGCGCGGTAGCTTCCTGCCTCGCGACGGAAGCAAGGTGTGTAGCTTATATACTTGCGAGGAAGATCTGCCTCTGTGAGTATCTCGTCTCTGTGGAGAGAAACAAGCGCTGTTTCAGCTGTGGGAAGCATAAAGCGGTGTCTCTCGTCCTCTGCCGTCTCCAGCCAGTAAACGTCCTCTGCAAACTTCGGGAACTGTCCTGCCGTAAGTCCGCACTCGTATCCGAGCATATGAGGAACGAGCATGAGCTCATAGCCGTTGCCGAGGTGTGTATCGATAAAGTAGTTAAGGAGCGCCCACTCAAGTCTTGCGCCCATTCCGCGATAGATCCAGAAGCCCGCGCCCGAAAGCTTTGCGCCTCTCTTGTAGTCTATAAGACCGAGATCGGTGCAAAGGTCAACATGGTTCTTAGGCTCAAAGTCAAACTGCTTGGGTTCGCCGAAGTAACGCAGGGGCTCGTTGTTTTCCTTACCGCCTGCGAGAAGATCCTCATCGGGAAGATTGGGAAGTCCAAGCATTACGGAAGTAAACTGTGTCTCAACTTCCTTAAGCTTTTCGTCGATAGCCTTTGTCTTAGCGCCCATTTCCTTCATCTGTACAAAGATAGCGGAAACGTCCTTTCCCTCTTTCTTGTACTGGGGAATGAGCTTGTTCATCTTATTCTGCTCTGCCTTTATAGCCTCGGTCTCGGCGATAAGAGCTCTTCTTTCGGCGTCAAGTGCGAGTATCTGCTCGATCTCTATCTTTGCGTCCTTACCCTTCTTTGCAAGTCTTGCTATTACCTCATCGGGATTTTCCTTAATATATCTGATGTCTAACATTTTGTGTGTACCTTTCTTTATGAAAATGGAAAAATATGGAAATTAATTGTTTTCTGCGAATATATCGTCTCCGCACAAGGATTTGAGCAGAGCTTCGAGATCTTCGTCGTCGGAATATGTAAGCTCAAGAACCTTCTTGTGAGAGGAACGGGAGATGCGGACCTTTCTGCCGAGAGCGGACATTGCCCTATGCTCGAGCTCCTTCATATGTGCCTTGATCTGAGGGTGTACTGCATCCTCTACTATCGTTTCTCTGCGGTTCTTTATGCGCTGCACCATAGCTTCGACCTCGCGGACCGACATGGAACGCTCAACTATCTTGTGTGCGCATTCTATCATGAGCTCCTCACTGTCAAGCGCGAGCAAGGCTCTTGCGTGACCTGCGGAGATATCTCCGTCCTTGAGCATTTCGCGAACTTCCTCGGGAAGCTTTAACAAACGGAGCGCGTTAGTGATGGTAGAACGGTCTTTTCCGACCTGCTTTGCTACCTGATCCTGGGTAAGACCGAAACGGTCTATAAGCGCACCGTATCCTTCCGCTTCCTCAACTGCATTGAGGTCTTCGCGCTGGATGTTTTCAATAAGAGCAACTTGTGCTGCCTTGAGATCGTCGCCATCAAATATAACCGCGGGAATTTCTGTAAGACCTGCCATTTTTGATGCTCTCCAACGGCGCTCACCTGCGATTATCTCATACGTGCCCTCAACAAGCGTGCTTTCGCGCACGATTATCGGCTGAAGAACTCCATACGTTGCGATTGAATCTGCGAGCGCTTCAAGGGGCTCTTTGTCAAATGTCTTTCTGGGCTGATCGTGTCTTGGCTCTATGTCTGAAATTCTAATGTTTTCAGCCGCGCCTTTCTTTGCTTCGAGTATATTATCGTCGAATATCGAGTAAAAGTCTCTTCCGAGACCCGCTGCTTTCTTTGCCATAGTATACCGCCTTTATTTTTTAAAATTTGATTTTACGCTGCGTGTGCGTGGCTTGGTTTCGTAGAGAGGCTTGGTTTTTGTGTCGTAAATAGTCGTATTTACGGGCTTTACGGTGGTTGTGCCTTGAGATACCTCGCCTTTTGGAATGACCAGGGGCTTTCCTACTCTTTTTGTGGGAAGGTTATCGTCCAGCAGATCGTCGAGGCCTCTTCCAAGTCCTGAGTTTTTGTTTGCCATAATACCTCCTTATATGCGTGCAATTATTTCTTTTGCAACTTCGAGATATTCCTTAGCGCCCTTTGAGTTTCTGTCGTGATAGTAAACGGGTTTTCCGAAGCTGGGAGCTTCTGAAAGCTTAACGTTTCTTGAGATCTTAGTTTCAAAGAGCTTGTCCTGGTAATGCTTCTTGAGCTCGTTGATTACCTGCATAGAGAGCAGAAGTCTGCCGTTATACATAGTTACGAGTATTCCGCTTACCGTGAGCGAGGGGTTGTAGTGCTTCTGGATAAGCTTTACGGTTATCATCAACTGCGAAAGTCCTTCAAGAGCGTAAAATTCGCACTGCATTGGAACTATAACGGCATCGCTTGCCGTGAGCGCGTTTACTGTCAGTCTGCCAAGGGAGGGAGGACAGTCGATAAGAACGTAATCGAAATCATCCATAATAGGCTCAAGAGCCTTTTTCATGCGATATTCGCTGTCATCAAAGTCAAAAAGCTCGAATTCTGCACTTGTGAGTGTTGTGTTTGCGGGAATAGCCCACAAATTCTCGTAGGGCGTCTCTCGTATTATATCTTTTACTCCCATTTCTCCGTTGAGGAGCTCTTTGGTAGAGCCCGACAAGCCGCGCTTTGTAATGCCAACACCGCTTGTGGTATTACCCTGGGGGTCAAGGTCGATTATTAAAACTCTATTGCCAAGTAAACCGAGAGAAGCGGCGATATTGACACAGGAAGTGGTTTTGCCGACTCCGCCCTTTTGGTTGGCGAGTGAAATGATCTTTGCCATCGATTTTTCCTTTCATTAATTTTATTATCTAAATATACGCAATAATTATACCACAATAAGTTTGCTTTTGCAAGATGTTTTTGATTATTTTAAGAAAATGTTTCACGTGGAACGTCGAAAACGGATACAAACGTTTCACGTGGAACAATGTAAAGAAAAAACACCAAGGTTTCACGTGAAACCTTGGTGTTGATCTGTGTCACAGCGGTTTTTTGCTGATTTTTGAGTAGTGTCGCGGAAGTTCCTTTGGGGTGGCGCCCACTTTCGAACATATAATTATCATTCTTTCTTCGCTTTCGCCGTTGGGATTGTATAGCGGAGATACGATGCGCTCTTGCAATTTGCCGCCGCATTTTGTTATTGCTGTCATAGAAAGGCTTATCTCGCTGTCTGCTTTTTGCGCCTTCATTGCTACGAATTTTCCGCCGATCTTTACAAACGGCATGCAAAGCTCGGTCAAAATTGGGAGCGCTGCGACTGCTCTTGCGGTTGCGTAGTCGAATTTCTCGCGATATTCGATGTTGTTTGCCAAAACTTCGGCTCTTTCTGCTATTGCGGTTACGTTGCTCAGCTCCAAAAGTTTCGCTGTATCGGCTACGTAATTGATTCTTTTTGCGGTGCTGTCGAGGGCGGTTATGTCAACGTCGGGTCTGAATATCGCCAAAGGGAGTGTCGGAAAGCCTGCGCCGCAGCCGACGTCTATTACTTTTGCATTGGGAGCGATGTGCTCGCTTATCGCCAAGCTATCGGCGTAATGGCGCAAAATTATTGCTTTTTCTTCCTTTATTGCTGTTAAATTCATATGTGCGTTTACTTCCAACATTCTGTTGGTGAGGACATATAGCTTGTCTGCTTTTTCTTTGTCGACTGCGGGTAAATTCTTGTTTGCCTCGAATACAGCACGGCAATATTCGTAAAATTCATTAAATTCCATAGTATCTCCGTATGTTTCACGTGAAACTTTATTTCATTCCTAAATAAATAAGCAAAACTGATATGTCTGCGGGGTTAACTCCGCTGATTCGCGTTGCTTGACCGATCGTCAGCGGCTTTATCGAGTTAAGCTTTTGCGCCGCTTCAATTCTCAGACCTTTGATCGCTGAATAGTCGAGGCTTTCGGGCAGGCGCTTTGTCTCAAGCTTTTCTTGACGTTCAACTTCGTTGATCTGCCTCTTGATGTAACCTTCGTATTTTACCGTAACTTCGACCGTTGTCACAACTCTTTTTGGCAGCTTGGGTCGTTTTGCATCGATTTCTGCGAGCTGTTCGTAGGTGAGCTGTGGGCGTTTGAGCAACTCTGATAAGGAAAAGCCCGTGGATATTGGTGTCAATTCGAGTCTATTCAAAAGCTTGTTTGCGACCTTTGGCGAAATATAGGTCGTATTTAGACGCTCGATCTCTTTGTCTATGAGTTCCTGCTTTTTGAGATATGCATCGTATTGCGATTTTGTAACGAGCCCTGCGTCATATCCTTTTTGCGTGAGTCGTCTGTCGGCGTTGTCTTGTCTGAGCAGCAGTCTGTATTCCGAACGTGACGTCATCATGCGGTATGGCTCGTTTGTGCCCTTTGTCACGAGGTCATCAATGAGAGTTCCTATGTAGCTTTCGGCTCTTGTGAGTATCAAAGGGGACATATTTCTGATCTTTAAAGAGGCGTTAAGACCTGCTATAAGGCCTTGCGCTGCCGCTTCCTCGTAGCCTGATGTGCCGTTGAACTGTCCTGCGCCGTAAAGTCCGTTGATGGCTTTGAATTCAAGGGTTGCAAGGAGTTGAGTGGGGTCAATACAATCGTACTCTATAGCGTAGGCATATCGCATTATCTGTGCGTTTTTGAAGCCCGTGAGAGATGCGAGCATCTCGTGCTGGACGTCTACGGGGAGAGATGTTGAAAAACCTTGGATGTACATCTCCTCGGTGTCTGCTCCGACGGGCTCGACAAACAGCTGATGACGTTCTTTGTCTGCAAAACGTGTCAATTTGTCCTCGATAGATGGGCAATAGCGTGGTCCCGTGCCGTGTATTTGGCCCGAATACATCGCCGAACGCGTGATGTTGTCTCTAATGATGCGGTGGGTCTGGGCGTTGGTGTATACTACGTGGCAAGGAAGCTGCTGAAGGGTGTCAAAATAATCGTCGGGGGTCTGCGAGGAATAAGGCGTGATGCTTTCCTCACCGTTCTGCACTTCAAGCTCGGAAAAATCAATGGTGCTTCTCTTAACTCGAGACGGCGTGCCTGTTTTGAATCTAAGTAGCTTAATGCCAAGATTCTCAAGGCAGGCGGAAAGGCCCTTGGAAGCAAGAAATCCGTCGGGGCCGCTCTCGTAATTGACGTCGCCTACGAAAATTCGGCTCTCGAGATAGGTTCCCGAGCAAATAATAGCCGCTTCGCACTCCCAGACCTCGCCAAGCTTTGTGGTTACGGAGCACACATGGCCGTCTTTTACACCTATATCGACGATCTCTGCCTGCACAAGTCGCAGATTTGGCGTCGATTCGAGGGTTTCTTTCATTATTATATGATAGCGCTTGCGGTCGGCTTGTACGCGCTTTGAGTGAACGGCAGCGCCTTTTCCGAGGTTCAGCGTGCGTGATTGCAGGGTGACCTTATCAGCGGCCTTGCCCATCTCTCCGCCGAGCGCGTCGATCTCGTAGACGAGATGTCCTTTGCCCGTACCGCCTATTGAGGGGTTGCAGGGCATATTGGCTATCGATTCGAGGGACATGGTGAAGAGAACGGTATCTATGCCCGTTCTTGCCGAAGCGAGAGCCGCTTCGATGCCTGCGTGTCCTGCGCCTATAATGGCAATTTTTGTAATTTCTGACATTTTATGTATTCCTTTTGTTGGGTTATTCAACGAAAAATATTGTATCAAAAAATCGTCCGAGTGTCAAGTGCGGGCAAAAGCAGGGGAAGGGATAGGCAAAAAGCTTTGCGCGCTCGGTGAAACATCTGCTTTGGATTTTGTATAATTGTTGCTCAAAATCAGGGCAAAAACGCATCAAAAAACGCGAAATTAAATGAAAAATGGCAATTTTTGAAAAGTTGATGTTATTTTGAGCAAAAAGGCTTTCAAAAAGGACGTTTTTTTGAAAAATAGATTGAAAATGTTAGTTTTTGAGAGGTAAAATGCGTGAAAATCGTATTGTGATATATAGGGAGTTGTGTTATAATAGAATCGTAAATATCCTCAAATACTGGGTTTTTGTCACTAAAAGACAAGGTATTTACGTAATATTTGTTACATTTGCCCAAAAGTCTTGGTCTTTCTGACCGCTGATGGGGTTTTTCCCGTGTTCCTTTTAAAAAATGCGTAGAAATAGTATTCGCTTTCAAAGCCGCAGATCGAAGCGATCTCTCGGATCTGCATATCCGTGCTGATAAGCAGCTCGGATGCGTAGTTGAGGCGGCAGTCAATGACCGTTTTGTGTATTGATTGTCCAACGAATTTGCGGAAATCTCGGTCGAGCTTTGCACGGCTGACGTGGAACTGTTCTGAAATGGTATCCGCGTTGACCGACGTGTTTTTGTTTTCATATATGTATTTAAGCACGTCGACTATGTAATGGCTCGCAGAGCCCTTTGTGATACGCTTTTCGGGCGGCACAAAACGGACGACGGAGTTTACTATTGCGGCGAAATAAGCGCAACATTCGGGGTAGTGCTCCGAGGCACTGAGAAGCAGCTCGAACAAGAGCTTGACTGTCTCATTTTGCTCCCTTGTGAGCGGGTATATGCAGTTGCTCGACTTATGAAAAACGCTGAGTGGCAGCAAAGTGTCGCTGAAAGAAGCGAGAAAGCGGTCGTCGAAGTAGAGAACGTAACGCTCGAAGTCGGTGGTCGTGGCATCCGTGAGAGACATTCCGTGGATCGAGAAGGGCGCGCTTATGATAACGCAAGGCTTGTCCACGCAAATAAGTTGGCCGTTTATAACGACATCCTGCTTTATGAACTTATCGAAATAATAGAGCTCGTAGTGAGGATGATAGTCGTGGTGGTCGGGCGACGCGGCGCTTATCTGGGTTTTGTGCATAGCGCGGAAGTTGGTGTTCTCGGGGAGAAAGCTTCTGAATTGAAAGTGCATAAAAACCTCCGATGATTGGAAATTATAAGATTTCCGCCGTGAAAGGTGCGAAAATCAAGCAAAACGTATTTGAAAACACAGTTATTATAACACAGCGGCAGGCAAATGTCAATAGTTATTTTACAAAAGAATGAATGTTCACGCAAGTGAGTGCAGAGAGCTAAACGAAAGCGGGCATGTATGCTCCCGTGAGCCGTCCTAACCCAGCGGCACGTATAGCGCGAAGCGCGAGCGAGCGAACAGATATAGGTCAAGCGGTCGGAATACGCACCGAGCGTAAGGCTAATAAAAAAACTTAAGGAGGCGCTGAAATGAAAGAATACAGCACTCCCGAGGTAATCTTCGACAAGTTTACCACGGAAGAAATAGCGATTTCCCTTATTGACAGCAGTCTTGAGACTGGTAATATCGGTCAGGACGAGATAGGAGCAAAATTAGACGTATCTGACATTCTCTAAATTTCAAGGTTAACGTGTTAAACCTTACCTTTTGGAGCGCGCAAGTGTTTTAAGAGGCGAGAAGGCAGAAGATAGAAGAGGTACGTCCTTCTTCTACAGAAGGTTTAATGGAAGCTCAAAGGCAAGGATGAAAAAGAGTCATATTAAACAAAGATGAAGCATCCTTCGCAAAAGATCCCTAAAAGTAAATAACGGAGCGGCAAATAAGCGAGAGCGGGCTGAGCGTAGAGCCTGTGTTGAGCTTGGCGGCGTAGAAATGTGTTTTTACTAAGCGGCTGCGAGTGATTGAAAGAGGGAAGAACAGCGAAAGATAATATTTCGCTGTCGGGGAAGGACGTGCTTCTCCCATCCAAACCTTAACACGTGAACAAGACGTGAGTCCCCGTCCGTCTGAACGCTACATAATTATATATAGCGGTTGGAGACGGAAAAAGCTAACGCCCGAGGAGCGGGCGGCGTTTCGCGGGGGGAACGAGACGTGACTCCTAATAAAAAAACAATTTGGAGGACTTTAAAAATGAAAAAGTCATTTAAGAGAGTACTGAGCATTGCACTTGCGTTTGTTATGCTCGCACTCATGATCCCTACGGGTGTATTCTCTGCTACGGCTGCATCTTTTGAAGATGACAATCAGATAGCTGTTTACATTGGTAGTGCATACCCCGACGGTGTCACAGAAGCAGACGGAAAGCTTTTCCCCACGCTTTTGGCAGCTTTTAACGAATACAAAATGGGAACGGATAATGATGACGATTATTACACGATCTACATTTTGAATGATATCGTGGAGACAGCAACTCTTCCCGATAACTGGAGAGCAAATGCCACGATAAAGGCATACGATGCTACCAGTGGAAATCCCACAATTACTATCAACGTTTCCGGAGGAACTCTTAAGAGTGCTTGGTGTTTGATAGGCGGTGGTGACGATCTCACGATCGAAAACGTAGATTTTGTTGTAGCTGATACCCATGGCGCTAACAATGCCCTGTTCGGTATGGGTGGAGCCTGTGCACTTACTCTTGATGGCGTGAATGTAACGATGCCTGAGTATGTGAACGGAAGCGAAACGAAATACACGGCAGCAGCGATCGCAATGAGAAGCGAAATAGCGAGAGCTGTAACCCTTAAGGGTGAGTGTAGCTTCAAGAGAGGAACGGAAGATGATAAGTCCTGGATCTTGGGTTGGGCTGCCCCTAACGCTACTTATAAGGGAAAAGAGTACACCATAAACTTTGACGGTGCTACGATCAATACCGGAGCTGCTAACTTGATAAATAATAATGCTACGACTGTTATTAACGTAAACGTAACGAACGGCTCTAAGCTTACAGTTGGCAACGGTGCTATGTTCCTTAACAGCGGTAACGGTAAGGTAGTTGTTAATGCGACCAGCCCTGTAGGTGCAACGGGTGACGAGAGAACATCCTTTACGTCGACCGGCTCAGGAAAGCTGTTCTACAGTACTACGCAAGCTAGTTCTGAGGGCGTAGTTTCTAAAGCAGGAACTGTTGAGGTTAATCTCGACAACGTATATATCAAGAGCACAGGCGCACAGATGTTCCATATACAAGGCTTCTCAAGCTCGAGCATATATGCAACACTTAAGGGAACAGTAACTAATTCAGAAATGGATGCAACTGCTTCCGGTCAGTATCTTGTAAGAACTTGGGGAACTTCAACCGATTCGACCACAACTACCTATGCTCATATGGATCTTAGCTTTGTTGGCACAACTATAAAGCACGGTTCAGCGTCGCATATTATGGCTTTTGGATGTGAATATGACAACATTAAGCTTTCCTTCGACGGTTGTACTATTATAAACGAAGGCTCAAAGACAACCGCGAGACTTGTTCATTCGTCCGGAGCAAACTCCTCTTTGGACGTTACCATGAAGCCTAACAACACCTTTACGGCAAACAAGCCTGACTACCTCGTGTATGCAAGCAAGAATACGACCGACGTCAAGCTTACTCTTGACGGTTGGAGATTGCACGCAACCTCTACAACGGACAACACGTATCAGGATCTTGCGAAGCTCTTCAGTACCAAGCTTTACTACACGGCTAAGAGCTTGCACGTATACCTTAAGGATTGCGAGACTACCGATGCTAACGGCACGAGGAACGTTATGAACCTCGGTCAGACCGTAGGCGTTAACAGCTCTAGCGTAGCAGTCAGAAACGACTTCTTCAACAACCTTATCGGTCTGGGAGCTACTCCCCCCGCAACTTATACGGTAACACTTGACAACACTTATATGTCGGTATCCAATACCGCATCTACGGATGTTTCCACAGATACTTCTCCTTTGAACACCAGAGGTATGTTTGCACCTTCGGGAACGAAGGGAGCTAGTTTTGGAAGCATGTCTACGTATAACATAAACATTCTCAACGGAAGTAGTGTTATAACTACTGAGAGTGTCCTGTTTGCGAACAGACAGTCTAAAAACACCCGTACAGTAAACATAAAGATAGACAACAGTACAGTTGAGCTTAGTGGTGGCACTTCTAAGATGTTTATGTATAACATCGATAACGGTAACTATCCTGTAAAGGCTGCTAACATTACTGTAAGCGGTACTTCTGTTCTCAGGGCTACGTACATTATGTACAACACCAACGGTGCAGATACATACAGCACTCCCGTAAAGTTCACGTTCAACGGCGGAGAGGTTAACGCTACCACGTTTGCGTATATTAAGGCGCAGGATAACAGCGATAGCACAGAGATCACCATAAAGAACGGTACGTTTAACTTGACCGAGAGCCTTATCTATGTAAATGCAAGCACCGGAGGAACGGTAAAGGCTGACATATCTGACGGTACGTTTAACTTAACAAAGAGTCTTCTCATTGTCGATGCGACGACCGCGGGAACGACAACGGCTAACATCTACGGCGGAACGTTCAATGGAACGACTGCATTCGATTTCATGAAGACTATAACGGGCGGAACCGTGAACGCAAATGTATATGGCGGTACTTTCAAGACGACAACAGGCTTCAACACAACAGCCGGTATTACAGGCGGAACGTTTGATATCAATATTTACGACGCTGATTTCTCCGGCTCTAATAAACCCATATATATCAATACCGAGGCTAACAACACGATCGATACCGACATAAACATTTATGGCGGTAAGTTCGGAAACCTTACCACTACATCTTCTGATACGCTGATCACTCTTCGTGGACTTGAGGTTGACGTTAATATTTACGGCGGTGACTTCATGCGTAAGAACTCCGGCGAGCAAATACTTCTTGAGGCTCGCGGATGTGACGTTAATATCTACGGCGGTACATTCACGATGGATAGCGCCCACCAGAATGCTCAGATGATCAGACACGGATATGCAACGACCATCGCAGCTGAGACGTTTGTAGTTTCCGCTACATATGCGGGTCAGGATGGCACAGCGCTCAAGATCTACGGCGGTACGTTCGTAGTTGGTGCAGGAGCTGCTATCTCGGCAGGTACCTCTAATACTAACGGTTATCTTGGTAACGTGGAAGTGTATGGCGGTGTATTCGTTAAGACTACGGAACAAACAACCAGCGGATACGGTATTGTAGGACACAAGAACTCTCAGACAACTCCTACAGTTAGCACAAGCAGCAGATTCTCCAATAATAGCTATAATATACTCGGCGGTATTTGGATAGCTCCCGATACCGACATCAGAGCATATAAGTATGACTTCCTTGATTCAACCGATACCTCTTTCTCATATCAGAGAGGTACCTTCAACAAGAACGCTGATAATATTACGACTCCCACGACCGACGTAAGCGATTCTTACGCAAAGCTTGGCATTTCCGAGGCAGTTTGGGCTGTTGTTAAGAACTATACGGCAGAGGTCATAGTTGCAAATGAAGGCTTCGAGCAGACAGTATTCGTAGGCGATAAGCACTTCGGTACAGATAAGTATTTCCAGATCAAGGCAGGTACAACTGACGATTCTACCTCCACAGACCTCAGACTTCTCTTCGTAGTTGACGAGGCAGTTGCAGGTAACGACGAGTTTGCAGAGGTTGGCTTCTATATAGCAAAGGATCTTGACACTGCTGCGAACATCGTTGAGAACGGCGCGCCCTCCAGCACGACCGACAAGCTTTACACAAAGGTTAGACAGGCTGACCAGACAACTTGGTCTCCCGAGGACGGCAAGCTTGTTGCAGTTCTTGACCTGACAAACCTTAAGGCTGACTACTACCTTAACGACGTTGACTTCTACGTAGTTGCATACGTAAAGACGACCAGTGGCCACATTCAGTACACTGACGTTTACACAATAGATGCAACGGCAGCATGCGCACAGGATATCGTAACCTCCTCTGCTCAATGACTGTCTGAATTAGCACAAGCTCAAACTACGCAGGAACAAACATTTACCGTTTACGACTGGGATTCTACGGGGGATAATACCACGCAGAAGCCCAGCGAAACGGGCGAGACGACAAGCTTCAAGGTAGTCAATATGACGACCGATACGAAGTTCTCGTTTGTCGACAGTGAGTATACGCAGGCGGATGGAAGCGCAATGAAGTCTCTTCAGGGCTCTTGCACTGACGGAACCTACGTTTACGCACTCAAAACCGACGGAAACGACGATGAAACACGCGTTGTGAGAATAGACCCCAAAACATGGACGGTTGATATGATAGGCCCGATAGTTAACGTGGGACACGCTAACGATCTGACCTACAACCCCAACACGGGCTATCTCTACGCTATTCATATGGGTACTACGTATACGCTCATAGATCCGTCTACGCTCAACGCGGTGTCCCAGAAGACTCTCAGCAAGTCGTTTTTCAGTATGGCTTATAGCGAGATCGGAGACAGATACGTCGTTACTAAGACAGGTCAGTCAAAGTATAACTTTGCGCTGATGGTCTACGACGGAGAGCTTAAGACCTGCACAAGTGAGTTTGAAACCGTAAGGCTTGGATATACCGCGCAAGGTATATTCTGTGACTCGCACTATATCTATTACTCCCAGTCGGGAATAACAAATGCGGCAAAGAACATCATCACGGTCTATACCTGGGGTGGTGAACGAGTTTGCCTGCTTTACGTTGACAATGTTGACGAAATAGAAAGTATTTTCTGGTACGATGGCGCGTTCTACGCGGCATTCAATGGGGATGCAGGCACTGACTACATCGCTCAGCTCATTGTCAAGTAATTTCTAAAATCAACTCCCGCGCCTCGCTTTCGAGGCGCGGGAGGATATCCACCGCGCCGATACGGCGCACTTTCCAAAACTTGATTTAGGTTCTGCGGCAAGGTCGGAATTGCCGTGGAGTTTGAATATAAATCAACAAAAAAGGAGAACACCAAAATGAAAAAATTATCATTCGTAATGTCCCTCGTGCTCGTTCTTACAGCACTCGTAGGACTCTTCTCAGTTCCCGCTTCCGCTGCTGAATACGCAGCTGACACCGTTGCAACAGTTAACGGCGTAGAGGTAACTGAAGAAAACATCCTCGACGTTATTCTTGCTTGCCCTACAGGCGGTACAGTAAACGTCATTAAGGATTTCTCAACCTTTGCCCTTATCTTCCAGAACAGTGAAGAAACAGGCATAACATCTAAGTGGGTAATTAACGGTAACAACCACACCATTTCTTCCCCTATTACATCACTCGCAAATAAGAACTATCTTTTGACAACAACTTCCAACTATCTCGAGATCAACGACCTTACCCTCATTACTATGGGTAGCGGTATCAGCGTAAAGTCGGGTTCTCAGGTTTACCTTAACAACGTAAACGTATACACCGGCGGTACTGCAGCAGGTCAGACAACAGAGGGCAGAGCACCTTACGCAAGAGCTAAGTCTTCCGCAGAGCTCAACTCCATTGCAGTTCAGCTCAGCGCAACAACTCGTTCCACTGTTTACATCAACGGCGGTACATACAAGGCATACGGCGTTTCCGGTCAGGTTCTCGCAGTTGACAGAGGTAACATGGTAGTTTATGACGGTAACTTCGTAGGTGAGGACTGCTCGTTCGTTGCACGTGTTAAGAACGAAACCAAGCAGACAAACCTTTCTAACGTAACCGCTTCTCTTACCGTTTATGGCGGTTTGTTCATCAAGCCCATCATAAACAAGACAGCAGGTCAGTACAATGATGATGATACAACCAAGAAGGCAAACACTAACACCGACGGTTGTGTTATCCGTGGCGACGCAGGCGGACTTGTTAACATTCACGGCGGTACGTTTGCTTGCTTCTCGGGTAAGGCAAAGCTCGCTGACGGTACTGCTTTCGGTACTCAGAGAGACTTCGTTCTCCTCGGCGGTATCTCCTCGGGTAATGACTACGGATTTATCAATATCTTTGGCGGAGACTTCTACTCCTTCATGACAGCTGACGTTAACGCTAACAAGTCTCAGCTTATCGGTAACTACAGCAGCGGTAACCCTGTAAACGACGCTGACGTTTCTAAGGTAAACACAGCTATCTACGGCGGTAACTTCTATTCGACAAATTCCAGCCGTGAGTATAACATAACGGCAATTGCTTCCGAGTCTACAACCTCTATCCAGCACGTTCCCGCTGACCAGTACAAGACAACCGAAAGCACAGTTTCCAATGTTGATCTTTACGGCAAGAGCTTCACGAACGTAACAAAGTGGACTGTTGAGTACGAGGAACCCTCAACTGCTCCCGCAAAGGCAACAGTTAAGGTTACTAACTCCAACGGCAAGAACTACTACATCCAGGATTACACACACTCCAGCACAGGTTCTTACGGAACAGCTACTGTTCCCGCATTCGCACAGGCAATCAACGGTGTTGCTGATAAAGATTCTACAGTAACACTTCTTAAGGATATAACCATCACTCCCACCGAGATCCTCAACAGAGGTCAGAAGATGACTATTGATGGTAACAACAAGACAATCACATCCGCAACAAACGGACTTACCGTTTCTTCCGGTGAGATCACAGTAAAGAACCTCACTCTCGTAGCAGGTACTGCTGAGGGCAACTATGCATTCAAGATCGCTAAGACCGCTGTCAACACATCGGTAGCTCCCGATCACGAGGATTACAACGCAACAGTTGACTCCTACAAGCTCGTTCTCAAGCTCGAGAACTGCGCATTTACAGGAGCTATTCCTGTTATTGACAATCCTTTCCTTGAGGGAAGCGTAGCAACAACAGGATGTCTCGCTAACGGCAACGCTCTTAACATCGCGCACACCTACACCGCTCCCGAGCCTCAGGCTCCCGTTATCGACTCCGGTGACGAAGGCGAAGGCGAAGGCGAAGGCGGCGAGGGCGACGGAAGCACAGATACAGGTGCAACCGACAACACCACCACCGACAACAACGCAGCTACAAACGACGCACCCGCAGACAATGCAACCACTGAGAAGAAGGGTTGTAAGAACTCTATCGGTGTTGGCGCAGTAGCTATCATCGCTGTTGCAGGCGCAGCTTGCGGATTTGTCGCAAAGAAGCGCGAGGACTAATTTACAATTTTAATTAGGCTCAACAAATAATTGACGTTTTTGCCCCGCTTTGGGTGCTCGCTACATGGCTGAATATTCAAGCGGGGCATAAATGCCGAATTTCAAATTTATTTGAGAGGAAAAACAATGAAAAACACACTTAGAATTTTGTCTCTCCTTCTTGCTATTATCATGCTCGGAGCTATGCTCGTTGCATGTAAGGGCAAAAAGAAGGACGATGACGGAACGACTGACGCTCCCCCTCCCGTTGTTAACAACGATCCTTACGGAGACGAGCTTCCCGCTGAGCTTAACTACGGCGGTCAGACGGTAACCATTCTTTGCTCCGCAAAGGACACCGTTAAGGCTGAGTTCTACGCAGAGGGTGCTTCCGCAAACGCTATCGAGAGCGCAGTTTTCAAGAGAAATGAGACCGTTAAGTCCAGACTTGGCGTTAACCTCAACATAATCCTTAACCAGGAGTCTGCGTCCGATATTTCCAAGATCAACACAATGATCCGTACGGCTGCAGAGGCTGGCGACGCTACTTATGACGTTGCAGTTGGAGCTACATACCTTACCACTGCTTCCGTTAACAACGGTTACTTCCGTAACCTCCATAACTGCACATACCTTAATCTCAACAAGCTGTACTGGTCTCAGGGCTTTAACTCCGCTCTGTCCTACGGCGCTGACCGTCAGTACATCGCTAACGGTTCTATAGTTCTTTCTATCTACCGTTGCCTTAACTGTACTATATTCAACAAGACCATGCTTAACAATAAGCAGGAGGCTAATCTTTACGACGTAGTCAGAAATAAGGAATGGACAATGGAGTACCAGCTCAACATGTCCAGAAGACTTGCAACAGGTACTGCTAACCCCGATACCGCTATTTACGGTATGGCTGGCGGTCTTAAGGTAAGTATCGACCCCTATTGGGTAAGCCTTAACGCGCCTCTCGTTGCTAAGGATGCTAACAACGCATTCCAGTACGTTGGAAACAACAAGACTGCAAAGAGTAAGGTCGTATCTGCTTCTCAGGCTATAATCGATCTCTACTCAGACGCTTCTTGCTTCGTAGCAACATATGATGATGATAGCTTTACGAACATCTCTACTGCTCACGAGACCTTCTACAACAAGAGAGCAGCGATGTCCAACACAGTTATCTACAACATCGAGAGAACAACTCAGCAGCTCGGTGATATTGAGTACGGTATAGTTCCTATGCCTATGCTCAATAAGGACCAGGGCGCTTACTACACGGGCGTTCAGGACCAGGTATCCGCACTTGGTATTCTCCAGCCTGTATCCGACGATCGTATCCAGATGGTTGGCGCAGTTCTCGAGTGCCTCGCTTCCGAGTCCTACAAGATCGTAGTTGACGAGTACTACAACAACATCATGCAGTACCGTTTCGCTCAGGACGTTGATACTCAGGAAATGCTCGACATCATCTATGAGGGATCTTGCATGCCTCTTACAGCTATCTACACAGGCGTTCTTAACGAGGGTATAGGAAGCGGTGTTACAACATTCTTGAGAAATATCGTTATCGACGGTAAGAGCGCAGGTGGACAGAACCCCGCTTCTACCGCTATCACATCTGTTAACACCGCACTCAAGAAGAACGTTGGTAACTTGAACACAGCATTCGAGGGACTTGAGGCTAAGAAGGCTGCTTAACTTGGTTTGAGGAAAATATGAAAAACAAGAAACTATTTTCGGCGATCGTTTGCCTTATTCTGGTGCTTGTTATGATGGTATCCTGTACTCAGGATACCATCACCCCCGATGCACCTGCGGCAGACGGAACGACCGATACGGACAGAACTGTCGAGCAGCTCCCCCCGGGGTTGTATGCCGACATAAATAACACGGCGATAAAGATCATTTGTCCTGATGCGGAAGAAGCGTATTATAACAAACACATTCCTTCTCTTATCAAGACTATCGCCAACAAGACGGGAGTAACTCTTTCCGCCGCAACCGATTTCGAGAAGGGTAACACCTCTACTGAGATCAAAAACGACAATTATGAGATACTCCTTGGTGGCACCAACCGTCTTGAGACCGCACTTACTGAGTGCCCTGAAAATAGCTTTGTTATCAAGGTAGTAGGTAAAAAGGTCGTCATCAAGGGCTCGAGCCAGTACTACACAACGATGGGATTGTTCTATTTCATAGATAATTGCATCGGTAGTTCTTCCGCGGGAACTCTTCTCAATATCAACACAGACTACTCTTATACCGAGTCTCCCGAGAATGCGGCATTCGCATATATCGACAGACTTGAGAAGAAGAATAAGACGTTCCAGCTGTTTTCTTCTTCCAGTGATGCAGATGCTTTTAAAGCCACAGGTAAGACCTTTGCAGGTAAGACAATAGCTCTCACCACTAAGCAGGTATATAAGTTCGGTCAGTATTTTGATAGCAAAGACGCGAGAACCATTGCCAATATTCAGGGCGGTTGTACCGACGGAAAGTATTTCTACTTCCTTCTTACCAACCCCAAAGACGGAGCGGCTGATGCGGCATACGGAGTGGCAGATGAGACCCGCGTTATAAAGATGGATCCCAAAACTATGGAAATAGTTCAGATAGGTCCGATCATAAGCGTTGCTCACTCCAATGACCTTACGTATGATTCCAAGTACAACAGACTCGTTGTTGCTTGGTGCTCGGTTGACGCTACAACAGTATCGTACATTGATATGAATACTCTTAAGGTTACATCCTCTCCCTCTTTCTCGCAGGCATTCTTCGCGATAGACTATGATGAGGTTGGAAACCGCATGGTATTCTCGGGCAGCAAATATGCAATAAACGGTTATCCTATAATCATTGCAAAGAACGCTAAAACAGCGACTGCGTATCAAAAGGTAAAGGAATTCAAGGGAATAAGCATGGGATACGTATCTCAGGGTATTCACTGTGATTCCAAGTACATCTATTATACCGCATCGCCGAACAACGCTAAGACGTCTGAAACATACGGTGTTATAGACGTGATGAATATAGTC
This sequence comes from Oscillospiraceae bacterium, assembly GCA_015063845.1. GTDB lineage: Bacteria > Bacillota > Clostridia > Oscillospirales > CAG-272 > HGM12713. The sequence continues at coordinate 44,065 of SVTJ01000010.1, read as the reverse complement.
AACGTGTATGACTATGACGGCAATTACATTTGCACACTTACTATCGATCTTCCTGATGAGATCGAGCACATATTCTGGTATGACAACAGCTTCTGGGCAGGATTTAACTGCTCCAACGGAGAGAGACTTCTTTATCAGTTGTCATTCTGATTTAATTCTTATATAAAAAGAATGGAGGGCGGCAGAAAACTGAAACGGTTTTTTGCTGCCCTTTTGTACAAAGAAAGCAAAAATTTTAACGAGGAAAATATTATGAGTACAGCAGTTAGTGAACTTATTAAGAGATACGGTTGTGACGGACTTGAGGTCACTCTTGAGCCTAAGCTGACACTTAACAGCGTGGACGAACACTACAAAACCATGGGCTTGCAGGGCGGCGTAACAGACGGAAAGTACGGCTATTTCGTAATGAACGAGCACGGCTCTACCGCGGAAGTCAGAAGCAAAATAATAAAAGTAGATCTTGATAAGTGGGAAATAGTTGAAGAGGCGCATGATTTTTATATGTGCCACGCAAACGACGTAGCTTATGACGCAAAGCATCATAGATTGCTCGTTTCTCATTGTAACGTGGACGCACACGACATGTCCATTATAGATCCCGATACTCTTAAGCTTATCGAGGTAAAGAGTATCTCCACAAGACATTTTGCAATGGCGTATAACGCAAAGAGAAATCAGTATGTCGTTGGTAAGACCGCAACGTACGACCTTGCAGTTCTTGACGAGGATTTCAATCCTCTTTACGACATTGAGGGTGAGGACGGTCACGTAAAGCAGGGCATTGAATGTGACGACGATTTTATCTACTTCTTCCAGACAGGCTGTCGCTATAACTGGATATTTGTCTACGATTGGGACGGCAAGTATTACGGTAAGATAAAAGTGCCGATGGTAGGCGAGAGCGAGCACCTGTTCTTTAGAGGAGACGAGCTTATAGGCTCATTCAACGTGCATAAGGATAGAACGGCACATATCTACGTAATGAAGGTTACACCTAAGAAATAAAAGAGGAACAAAAATGATAAGTGACATCATAAGAGAGCTTGACGGCGATGAGATAGAGGTGACTATCGAAAAGAAACTCAGCATTCCCACGTTCGTTGAGGGCTACAAAAAGTGCTATATGCAGGGCGGCGGAACTAACGGAAAGTACGCCTACTATATAATCAACGAGGGCGGCAACACAGGCGAGGAGCTTAGCAGAATGTACAAGATAGACCTCGAAACCTGGGAAATAGTCGCGCAAAGACAGGGCTTTAAGTGGGCGCACGCAAATGACGTGACCTACGATTCTAAGAGAGGAGTTGTGGTGGTTTGTCACTGCAACAAGAGAATTTCCTTCGTTGATCCTGACACTCTTGAGGAGCTCGAGGTACGTGAGCTTACCACGGGCGGACAGTACAGTATGGCATACAACGCAAAAAGAGATCAGTACGCCATTGGAAAGAGCCTTTGCTACGATATCGGTATAACAAATTCCGATTTTGAGCTTATCAAGACCTATGAAGGTCAGGACGGATATACCAAGCAGGGAATGGAGTGTGACGACGAGTTTATTTACTTCTTCCATACGGGCAAGCGCAACAATTGGATATGGGTATACGATTGGGACGGTAATTATCTTAAGAAGTTCACCGTGCCTATGGTAGGCGAGAGCGAGAACCTCTTTATAAGAGGTGATAAGTTTATCGCGGCATTCAATAATTTCAAAGATCAGACGGGCGACATCTATGAGATGACGCTTACGAGAAAACCCAAGAAGAGCAAAACTATTCCCGAGATCATCAGAGACGCAGGATCCCGTGAGCTTGAGGCTATACTTGAGAAAAAGCTGGTTTTGCCCACGGCAATTGAGGGTTTTGAGACTTGCGCTATCCGCGGAGGAGCAAGCGACGGAACGTACGCTTACTACTCGATAGCAGAAAGAGTCGATGCGGATAAGTCGAGAACAAAGCTTGTAAAGGTCGATACGCAGAGCTGGACGGTGGTCGCTAAGTCCGAGGCGCTCAGCTTAGGAAAAGCAACGGACATCGCGTATGACCCCAACAAAAATCTGCTTGTTGTAACGCACGGCGATAAGAACGCATCGTTTGTAAATGCGGACACCCTTGAGGTCGTGGAGACAAGAGAGCTTGAAATACGCGTGATTCAGTACGGTATTGCCTACGACAAGAAGAACGAGAGATTTATCGTTGGAAACAGCGGATACGACTCTGACGTGTTCGATAAGGACTGGGGATACGTAAAGAGACTTCGCGGTCTTGACGGATACGTAAGACACGGAATGGAGTGCGACAACAAGTATATCTATTTCCTGCAATCCAATACAAGACATAATTGGCTTTGGGTGTACGATTGGGACGGCGATTTTGTCAAGAAGATCGCGATACCCAAGGTCGCTTCCGGCGCAAATCTGTTTATAAAGGACGATAAGTTTATTATAACCTTCGATAACAGTCGCGAAAAAACGGGCGACGTATATGAGATGACGCTGGTAGAGAAAAACTGAGATTGATTTATAAGGAGGACTGCGTATGAAGAAAGTTTTGTCGTTAATATTGGCATTGTTGATGCTTCTTTCGTTTGCGGCATGCGATAAGGACGATACGATACAAGCAGACGGAACAGAGCCGACGGGCGACGCTCCCAAGCAAGAAGAGAGCGCAGATGTACCTCAGGTAAATCCTTTTGAGCTTCTTACTACGCAGTTCACCATTGTCTATCCCAAGGACGCAAAGGCAATGTACGGTGTGTTTGCTGAAAAGCTAAAGAATGCTATTTCTGAAAAAACGGGCTGTACGGTCGGTGTGATAAATGACGGCACGGCGGCAACAAACGAGGACTATGAGATATTGCTCGGAGAGACCAACAGAGCGGAAACCGCCGAGATCAGCTGCCCCAAGACATCATTCATAATCAGCACCAAGGGAACTAAGATAGTTATCAAGGGATACAACGACGACTACGTATTTGAGGGTATACTGTATTTTATTGATAACTGTATAGGAGCCAAGGACTCGGGAAAGCTGTTCACGCTTGATAAGAACTTTAGTTATTCGCAAAAGGGAACGCCCTCTGCGGCTCTTTATCTTTCACTCGGAGAGAACGTAGTATCCGATGTGCTTACTCCCACATTGGTACAGGAGTTAGAGGCTCAGCGTGACGGAGACTCACAAAAAACGCTTACACTTATACAGGGCGGCTGCACCGATGGAGAATATTTCTATTTTCTTATAACAGACGGAACTGATAATGCGAATGACCAGACACGTGTGGTCAAGGTGGATCCCAAGACCAATGAGGTCGTAAAGACAGGCCCGATAATCAGCGTAGCTCACGCGAATGATATGACGTATGACTCAAAGCATGACCGCTTTGTGGTGGCGTGGTGCTCGATAAACACCTTCAACGTGTCGTTTGTCAGCCCTAAGTCGCTTGCCGTTACAGGAACGGGAACCATTACGAATCACACTATCGGTTGCTTCGGTATCGCGTATGATCCGATATCCAATACTTATTCTTGCGCGGAGAGCAACTATAAGGTCAACGGATACGGTCTTTTGATACTTGATGAAAATCTCAGACTTATAAAGCGCCTTGACGGTGGCGGAGTTGGCCATACGGCGCAGGGAGTTGACTGTGATGACGTTTACATCTACTATTCCCAGTCTCCCGCGGGGTCGTTGAAAAACAACGTGATCCGAGTTTACGATAAGACCACGGGAACGCTTGTAAAGCAGTTTACAATAGCACTTACGTACGAGATAGAAAACGTGTTTTGGTACGACGGAGCTTTTTATGCAGGCTTTAATTGCAGTGGCAAAACAAATCCAAGAAGAGTATACAGGCTCGACCTGAATTTTAATATTTAATGTTAGGAGAAGCAAAACAAATGAAAAAAATAATTGCGCTTATACTCGCACTTATATTCATGCTCTCTCTTGTTGCTTGTAACAACACAGAGACGCCCGCTCCCGAAGCCCCCGCGGCTAACGGAGACACGACCAATGAGGAGACCCCCGTACAGCAGAAGACGCTGAAGATCAACGGTGTTGACATTTCCGAATATAAGATCGTGTACGCAAAGAACCCAGATGCATACAAGTATAGCATTGTTAACAGCAGTGCAAAGGGACTTGTAAAGCAGGATACCGAATACGATAAGCAGACAGCACAAAATCTCGCTGCGCTTATAGAGAAGAATTTCGGCGCAAAGCTCAGCATCGTTACCGACGGTAAGGCGGCAACTGACAAGGAAATAATTATAGGAAATACAGCCAGAGGCCTTGAGGGTCAGGCGCTTGCTGCTTACAATGCGGCAAACGATAAGGATATGTGCATTCAGGAGAAGAACGGCAAGCTCATTATTGTAGGCGCTTCTTACGGCGCTACATGGCAGGCTGCCGAGAAGTTTGTTGAGCTTTGTATGGGTATGTCGAGCAACGACGTAAACATAGAGAGCGGATATTCCTTTAAGGCAAAGGCAAATATTATCGTTGTTGGCTGTATAGGCGATAGCCTTACGTTCGGAACAAAATCCACAAAGAACTATGAATCTAAGGTTGACAGCGGTATGAGATCGGATATCGTTCCTTATCCCGCAGTTCTCCAGAGAATGGCTTGGAAGGATATGGTCGTTTACAACTACGGTAAGGGCGGAAGAACTATGACCGAGAACCACTGCTGGGACGATAATAGCGACGGCAAGCTCGATGGTGACCGCGCTTGGATAAAGACCGAAGAGCACGATAAGTGCATGGCAAATGCAAAGAATCTCGACCTTGTTCTTATAATGCTTGGAACAAACGACTCGAGTAAGACCAGAAGTACCGCGGCAGGATACACGTTTGAGCTCGGCGGAGCTTATGAGCAGGCATTTATAAACAGCTGTAAAAACATCGTTAACGAGCTTAAGGCAAAGAATGCTAACGTTCGCGTAGCTCTTCTCAATTGCCCGATAGCATTCAGCTCGAATATTGAGCCTACCGCAGAAGGATACATTCGTAAGTATCAGGCAAAGGCAGCTCAGCAGTTGGGTCTTGACCTTCTTGATATGTATACATATACAAAGAATAATACACAGAAGTCAGATTATCCCGACGACCTTCATCCTACGGACGAGGGATATGCAAAGTACGCAGAGGGAGTTTATTCCATGATAACTCCTATCGTGAACCAAATGCTTGGCAAACAATAAAAGGAGATAGAACACAATGAAAAAAATTGTTTCTATATTGCTCGCGCTTATTCTCTCGTTTGCTTTGGTAGCATGCGCGGATAGCGAAGCTCCGCAGCCTGATGCTCCTGCGGCAGAGGAAGAGCAAGCCCCAATAACCCCCACCGCGGCTAAGATAAACGGCGTGGATATTTCCGAATATACAATAGTTTATGCGTATAATCCCGACAGAGCGTTTTATGCGCAGTATCCCGAGCTTGTAACTCAGGATACCGAGTACGATAAGCAGACTGCTGAAAACCTTGCCGCTCTCATAAAGACTAATTTCGGCGCTACCGTTAAGGTGGCAAGAGACGAGGAGCAGGCAAAGGGCGATAAGGAGATAATTATCGGCATGACCAACAGAGGTCTTGTTGACGTAACGCTTGGCTCGTTTACATCGGTCAAGGACTACGCTGTTAAGGAAAACGGTGGAAAAATAGTAATTTGCGGAAAGAGCTACGGAGCTACTTGGCACGCGGCAGAGGATTTTATAGCGGATCTTCTCACGCAGAACGCGGCAGTCGCTGAGGTAAAAGCAGGCTATTCTTTGTCAGCAAAGGCAAAAATGGTAGTTGTCGGTTGCATCGGCGATAGCATTACAAACGGAAGCGGCTCGAAGGGTACTACCATAACCGACAACAGCACACGCAGAGCGATAGTTTCGTATCCCGCAGTGCTTCAGCGTATCGAGTGGAAGGATATGGTCGTATACAACTACGGTCAGGGCGGAAGAACTATGATAGAGAATTTCGTTTGGACCGACGGTTCGGGTAACCACGGCTGGACCTCTTCTACATACTATCAGCCTTGTATGGATAACGCGGCTAATATAGACCTTGCGCTTATAATGCTTGGAACAAACGACTCCAATTCTAGCCGCGCAAAGGATGCAGGCTACAATTTTGGAACGACAGCTTATAAGAATACGTTTATTAATAGCTGCGAAAAGATAGTAAACGAGCTCAAGGCAAAGAATTCTAATATGGAGATCGCGTTGCTCAACTGTCCCGTATCCTATCATTCTTTTGAGGCGGATATGATGCTTTATATCCGTCCTTATCAGAAGGCAGCGGCTCAGAAGCTCGGACTTCACCACCTTGATATGTATAAGGAAACGATGAACAAGACAACGAGTACAGATTATCCCGACGGACTTCATCCCTCGGATACGGGATATACAAAGTACGCACAGATCGTTGACGGTCTGATCGCCCCCATAGTAAAAGATATACTCGCTAAATAAAAGAGGCAGTGATTATGAAAAGGCTTATAGCACTTATGCTTGTCCTTGTTATGGCAATGTCGATGGCGGTTGCTTGCGATAAAACGGAAGCACCCGTCACCGATGCTCCTGCGGACGGCAATACGGATAATAATACCACTCCTCCTTCCGAGGAGGAAGCTCCCCCTATCATTCCTACGTCGCTTAAGATCAAAGGAACTGATATTTCGGAGTACACCATAGTTTATGCGTATAATCCCGACAGAGCGGTTTATGCGCAGTACCCTTCTCTTGTAACTCAGGACACCGAGTATGATAAGCAGACGGCTGAAAATCTCGCCGCGCTTATAAAGACACACTTCGGCGCTACCGTCAAGGTGGTAAGAGACGAAGAGCAGCCGAAGGGCAATAAGGAGATAATTATCGGCTCTACCAACAGAGGTCTTGTTGACACATTGCTGAGCTCATTCAGCTCGGTCAAGGACTACGTTTTCAGAGAAAACAACGGAAAGATAGTCATTTGCGGTAACAGCTACGGAGCTACGTGGCACGCGGCAGAGGACTTCATTGCCAACGTTCTCGCGCAAAACGCCGAGCAGGCGAACGTGAACTCCGGATATCTCGTAAGAGCAAAGGCCAATATGCTTGTTGTAGGTTGTATCGGCGATAGCCTTACGAACGGAAGCAAGCCTTCGGGTTATACGTCTTCCGTTTCCGACAGCATTCGTCGTGATATCGTCGCTTATCCCGCAGTTCTTCAGAGAATTGCTTGGAAGGATATGGTCGTTTACAATTACGGTCTTGGCGGAAGAACGATGATAACTGATTTTAAATGGGACGAAAACAATGACGGTGTACCTGAAACCAACCACGCATGGACAGCATGCAATTACTATCAGCCTTGTATGAACAATGCTCCTAACATAGACCTTGCGCTTATAATGCTTGGAACTAACGATTCGAATGAAGCACGAGCAACTAAGGCGGGCCATGATTTTGGTACGGCTTCTTACAAGAAAACCTTTATAGATAGCTGCGAAGAAATAGTAAACGATCTTAGGGCTAAGAACGGCAATATGAGAATTGCGCTTCTCAACTGCCCTATAGCGTATAATTCTTTTGAAGACGCAATGTCAACGTATATTCGCGGATATCAAAAGGCTGCTGCTACAAAGCTTGGACTTGATCACCTCAATATGTTTAAGGAAACACAAAAGAGCTTTGATATTGTGTACCCCGACGGCCTACACCCCGACGATCAAGGATATACCAGATACGCGCAGATCATTAATGGCTTGATAGATCCTATCGTTAAGGAAATGCTCGGAAAATAAAAGAGGAACAAAACATGGAAGCAAACAAAAAATGGGTAGCAGGCTGGGGAGCGGCAACGTCTTACACCTCTTACGGACTTTCCGATAAGATAGAGAACACGACCTGCCGTTACGTCATTATTCCCACGATGAACACAAAAAAAATAAGACTGCACTTCTCCAATCTTTTGGGAAATGAGGCAGTCGAGATAGCGGCAGTATCTGTTGCTCAGAACATAGATGCGGTCAACGTTGAGGCGAATACCATAACACCCGTTACGTTTGGAGGCGGCAGACGTCTCGTTATGAGCGCGCATCAGGTCGATGCGGTAAGTGATGAGATAGATTTTGAGGTCACGGCAGACAAAAAAATATGCGTCAGCATATATTTTGATAAGCCTACCGACAGAACTACGGGACACTCCAACGGTGGAAACTTTATCCAGAAGATATATGTAAGAGGAAATTACACGGATACGGCGTCGATACCGCTTGAGAAGTATGCGGACGGCTGTGCTTACTTCTTCCTTAACACCATAGATTTTCTTTGTGACGAGGACCACAGCGCGATAGTTGCCTTCGGCGACTCTATAACGGCTCGTCCTTGGCCCGATATGGTCAACCGCCATCTCAACACAGACGCAAACGGCAAGCATGCGGTCATTCGCAGAGCCATCGGCGGAAACAGAGTGCTCCGAGAGTATTCTTGCATTATGAAACGTACGTACGGTCCTGCGGGTATAAAGAGATTTGAGCAGGACGTTTGTAAGACGGCGGGCGTCAGCGCGGTAGTTGTGCTTGAGGGTATCAACGACCTGTGGCATCCGCGTCCCAACAATCCCTTCAGCGGTGTTGATGAACTGCCCACCGCAGAGGAGGTCATCGAGGGATATAGATACTATGTAAAAAAGGCGCACGAGTACGGAATAAAGATATACTTTGCGACACTTCTTCCTTGCTATCCGCTCGAGACTCAGTACGAGGGCAAGATAGAGAGATTCGACGCTCTTAACGAGTGGATAAGAACAAATACAGAGGCTGATGGATACGTCGATTTTGAAAAGTCGGTAGAGGATCCCAATATGCCTCGCCATATGACGCTTGATTTCGATAGCGGAGACCATCTGCACCCGAGCTATAACGGCTCTAAGGCAATGGCTCTTACCGCATACGAAGCGCTCAAGGCGTTTGGTGAAGTATAAAAACAATTTGAGGGGACTTTCTTTTAAGAAAGTCCCCTCTTTTTTGTTATTTAAAATCCTTCAAACTCGTCAAAGCCTACTGCGGTGATGTCCTTGATATACTGCTCGTAGGAGATATCGAGCGTTTGCGTTGAGTAGTGGTTGCGGCCGCTCTTGTCTCCTTCCCACTCAATATAGAGCATACCGCTCTCGGGCGTGGTAACAGTCGTAGCGATAAGTGAGCTGTCAGCAAGCGCATCTACTTCTCCTGCGGCTATTTGCTCACCCGTGGAAAGATTTGTTACCTTGAAGCGCAGATGGGCGTCGCTTGCGGTGTCGTTCACTGCATAGAGGTCGAGAACGCCGTCGTGCGGCTCGTCAAACATAAGGCAAACGGGTGCTTGCGAACGCTTGATATAGTGGTATGCAAGCTTCTTTGTGCCGTACCAGTCAACGATAGCATCGGAGAACTGAGGCCAACCGTCTATAAGGTTCCACCAAAGAATACCAGTTCTTCTCCACTTGGAAAGTCTGAAACGCTCTATAAAATACTTCTTTGCCTCTGCCTGAGATATCTGGCTCTGCTTTGCAAAGTCGTCGAAGCTGTCGGGCATTGACCCAAAGAGCGTCTTTACCTGACTTGCCATAAGATTTATGCGGTATGCGTAAGGACCGTCAGTGCCTTTTTGCATCTCTGCCGCGTGACATATCCAATCGTCATTCGGAATGCCGCTCTCATCTGTAAACGGCCAAACCTTGTCGGGCGCGATAAAGCTCTTGACCGACGAGGGAGAGGGGCAGCCGTGGTATCCCGTTTCCGAAGCGAAATGGCAAACGCTGTTTTTGTAGAAATTGCCCTTGAAGTAGTCGCGAGGACCCCAGAGATGCTCCTCGGTGGTCTTTTTCTTGGTGGCAAACGCCTCCTCGTCAACGTACGGAGACGAGGGGATGTAAGGTCTTATGGGGTCGTGCTCGTATATTACTCTTGGCAGTATCTCGCGAGTAAGTCTGTTTTGGTTGGGGTCTATCAGCTTGCCACCGAAAAGGTCATTTTCGTTGTCGCCTGCCCAAAGTACGATAGACGCGCGATTGCGAAGTCTCTTTACTACGCAAATCGCCTCGTCACGGATCTTTGCGGCAAACTCATCGCTCTGCGGATATACGGCGCAGCCCATGCCGAAGTCCTGCCATACAAGAATACCGTGCTCATCGCAGAAGTCGTAGAATTCGTCCGCTTCGTAGATGTTTCCGCCCCAGCAGCGCACCATATTGCAGCCGAGGTCATCGAGCATTTCAAGACCGCGGTCAAGATAGTCCTTATGACGGCAGGGGAACGCATCGAGCGGTACCCAGTTTGTGCCCATACAGAATATCTTTTTGCCGTTTATCTTAAAAACAAATTCTCCGTTGCCGTTCTCGTCGGTGGTGGACGTTCTGATAAGCTCAGCGGTCCTTATACCGAACTTAAGCGTTCTCTCGTCGCACAGCTCTCCGTTTTTCAAAAGACGCACGGTGACGTCATAAAGATTCTGCTCACCTGCATTTCTCGGATACCAGAGCTTTGCGTTCACAACTCTTATTCTGTGTGACTCATAGGTATGCCAAGGCGTGTAGCTCTTTTTGAATTCGGAATCTCCGCATTTTCCGCTTACGTCGACGGTGAACTGGGAAAGGTCGTCCTCGTCGGTGTTAAAGGAGAAAAAAACGCGAGTGTAAGCATCGGGGGTGCTGCTTGAAAGCGCCTGAGTGTAAAGATATACCTCGTCAAGTCTTTCGGCGGGCTTTTGAACTATGCTGACAGGCTTCCAAATGCCGCCAGACACAAAGCGAGGCATGATATCCCAGCCGTACATATACGCCGCCTTGCGGATATGGAGAGCGGAAGCGTTGTATTTCTGCGCTATGGTGTTACCCGTGAGAGGGAAGCGTCTTGCGTAAATAGTCACGGGAATTATGTGGACTACTATCTCGTTCTCGCCCTTGTTTAAAAATCCGTCGGCGCAAAACTCGTGAGAGATGAGCATATTCTTCACTCTTCCGAGAAGCTTGCCGTTTATATAGACATCGGCGATAGTATCTATGCCTTCAAAGCGGATAAAGGTATCCTTAGTTACTTTTGCGTCATATGAAAACTTGGTGGTATACCACAGATGTCTGTTTTCATATTTTTGAAATTCCCAACAATTCTGAGAATAATAGGGGTCGGGCGCAAGGCCTGCCGCAATAAGGTCGAGCTCGAAGCAACCCGGTACGGTCGCGGGGATAGCGGGGTATCCAATGCCCTCAAGCTCCTTTGCGGTGGTGGGGGCGATGCTTGAGTTTACCACCTCTTTGTTGGGCGCCATATAAAGCCGCCAAGCTTTTGGCAAGGCGAAGATCTTTTCGCTCATTTCTTACGTCTCCTTTTAGTGTCATTCATTGATTTGATTATACCCCAAATAGGTAGATTTGTCAATGTAAAAAAGGAAAACTTCCAAGTAAAAAGAAGTTTTCCCTATCGTTTTACACAAGCTCAGCCAGATCGTAGATAAGGCGTTCGGTCTTTGCCCAGCCAAGGCAGGGGTCGGTTATCGACTTGCCGTAAACTCCCTCGCCTATCTTCTGTGCTCCGTCCTCAATATAGCTCTCTATCATAAAGCCCTTGACGATGGATTTTACCTCGCTCGAATGGCGGCACGCATGAAGTACCTCTTTGCATATTCTGCCTTGCTCTGCGTACTTCTTGCCCGAGTTCGCGTGGTTTGCGTCAACGATGACCGCCATATTCTGAAGATTTCTCTTTTGGTATTCATCATAGAGATGTATAAGATCCTCGTAATGGTAGTTGGGGAGAGATTCGCCGTGCTTGTTTACGTATCCGCGGAGTATCGCGTGAGTGAGCGGATTTCCCGAGGAAACGCATTCCCAGCCACGGTAAAGGAAGGTGTGGGGGTGCTGACCTGCGGTTATGGAGTTTAGCATAACGGATATGTCTCCGCACGTGGGGTTTTTCATACCGACGGGAATATCTATACCGCTCGCAACGAGGCGGTGCTGCTGGTTTTCTGTGGAGCGAGCTCCGACAGCAACGTACGCGAGCAGGTCGGAGAGATATCTGTAATTTTCGGGATAGAGCATCTCATCGGCACAGAAAAAGCCTGTTTCCTCGATTGCCTTTGTGTGAAGACGGCGGATAGCGATTATGCCCTCAAGCATATCTTCCACTGCATTGGGGTTTGGCTGGTGGAGCATTCCCTTATAGCCGTCGCCCGTTGTACGGGGCTTGTTCGTATATATTCTCGGTATTATAAGTATCTTGTCGCTTACCTTTTCCTGGACAGAGGCAAGACGGTTGATATAATCAAGAACAGCATCCTCTCTATCTGCGGAGCAAGGACCGATAACAAGCACGAGCTTGTTCGACTTGCCCGTGAAAATGTCTTCTATCTCAGCGTCACGCTCGACCTTTTTTGCGGCATATTCAGCCTTGAGAGGGAACTGCTCCTTAAGGTCCATAGGAATGGGGAGCTTTCTTATAAATTTGATATTCTTTTCCATAGTAATGCCTTTCGCGTTTGGTGTTTTGGGAATAAATAAATTATATCACCGCATTGAATTGATTTTTTTGATTTTCTCTAAATATTTATTATATATCTTGTAACATTTTGATAACTTGTGAGCAAAAACTTGACGGAAAGGCATTTTTTTGTTATCATATATATATAATTTTATGTAGATATAACCTTTATTTCGGAGGGAGAATATATGAGTTTTAAAGAAGTATCGCCGTATGAGCTTGAAAATGCGCTCAAGCTTATAGGCAAGGATTGGATGCTCATAACCGCGAGAGACGGTGAGCGTACAAATGCAATGACAGCAAGCTGGGGCTGTATGGGCGTGCTTTGGAACAGACCCGTGGCAGTTGGATTTATACGCCCGCAAAGATATACGTTCGGTCTTGCCGAGACAGAGGACAGAGTGTCACTTGCCTTTCTCGACGAGCAGTATAGAGGAGCTTTGAATATTTGCGGAACAAAAAGCGGACGCGATTGCGACAAGCTCATGCTTGCGGGGCTTTGCGCAAAAGAGATGGACGGCGTGCCCGTGATAAGCGAGGCAAGACTTGTTCTTATCTGCAAAAAGCTTTACGTTGGCGACCTCTGCGAGAGCGGATTTATTGACAAGAGTTTGCTTTCAAATTATAAAAACGGCGACTATCACAGAATGTACGTCTGGGAGATAGAGCGCGCATACACAAAAAACGACGGAGAATAAAAATGACTTTATACGAAGAGGTAAAAATGCTCTGCGATAACGCGGCAGCGGCGGCAACGTCACTTGCGCTCGCAAGCACGGAAAACAAAAACGAGGCGCTGCTCAAAATTGCGGATGCGATAAAGAACGATGCCGATAAGATAATGGCGGCGAATGCGGCTGACCTTGAAAATGCGGATAAAAACGGAGTTCCCGCAACTATGCTCGACAGACTTAAACTGACCGAGGCGAGAATAGATGCCATATGCGCCTCTATCCGCGATATAGCTGCGCTTGACGATCCTATAGGTAAGGGCGAGGAGTGGACGCGTCCTTCGGGACTTACCATACGAAGAGTGAGAGTGCCGCTCGGTGTCGTGGGCATTATTTACGAGGCTCGCCCAAACGTTACTGTGGATTCGGCGGTGCTGTGCCTTAAGACGGGCAACGCGGTGGTGCTGCGCGGCGGTAAAGAGGCGATAAATACCAATATGGCGGTGGTCGACACCATAAAGTCCGCTTTGGACGATTGCGGCTTAGATCCTCATTGCGTGGAGCTTATCACCAATACCGAGCGTGAGAGCGCGAATGTGCTCATGACCATGAGAGGAAGCATAGACGTGCTTATTCCCCGTGGCGGTAAGGGACTTATCAAAAGCGTTACCGAGAACGCTACCGTTCCCGTCATAGAAACAGGCGCGGGAAATTGCCACCTTTACATTGACGACAGCGCGGATATAGATATGGCGGTCAAAATAGCTGTCAACGCGAAGTGCTCTCGCCCGTCGGTGTGCAACGCTATCGAAACAGTGCTCGTTCACGCAAGCGTTGCGGCAAAGTTTTTGCCTGCCTTCGCGAAGGCTATGAGTGAGTATAGCGTCGAGATACGTGGTTGCGCCAAGACGTGTGTTTTGCTTCCCGAGGCAAAAGAGGCAACTGACGAGGATTATTATACGGAATATAATGATTTTATCGTTGCGGTGCGCGTGGTCGATACCATCAGCGATGCCATAGTTCATATAAATAAGCACAGCACGGCGCACAGCGAAGCGATAGTTACCTCGAACGGAGAAAACGCTGAAAGATTTCAGAAAGAGGTAAACTCTGCGGCGGTATACGTCAACGCATCCACGAGATTTACCGACGGCGGTGAGTTCGGCTTTGGCGCGGAGATAGGTATTTCCACACAAAAGCTGCACGTCAGAGGCCCGATGGGACTTAGCGCGCTTACCACGGAAAAGTATTTGATAAACGGAAACGGAAGTGTAAGATAATGAGACTTATAATAGCATCAGACATACACGGTGATTTTGACGCGGCAAAATCTCTTGTTGAGCATTACAAATGGGCGAGAGCCGACCGCTTGGTGCTTCTCGGCGACCTGCTGTATCACGGTCCGAGAAACGACCTGCCCGCAGGCTATGCGCCCAAAAAGGTGATAGAGCTTCTCAACTCACTAAAGGACGACATTTTGTGCGTGAGAGGCAACTGCGAAGCTGAGGTCGACCAGATGGTGCTGGCTTTTCCCGTGCTCGCGGAGTATGCATTTATTGAGGCAGACAGCAAAAGACTGTTTTTGACACACGGTCACAAAAACGGCTTTGATAATCCGCCACCTCTGCGTGCGGGGGACGTGCTGGTCTGCGGACACACGCACGTAAGTGCGGCGAAGCCGTTTGGCAACAACAATCTCTATATAAACCCGGGCTCGGTGGCTATACCGAAAGAGAATACCCCTAAGGGATTTATACTGTATGAAAACGGAGAGTTTTCCTTCCGTCGCCTTGACAACGGTGAGGAATATATGAAAGCATAAAATGGAGAAATTTTTCTCCATTTTTTGTTTTGCTATTGACAAGTCGAGCTGCTTATGATAAAATAACATTCGATATATAACATATGATATATAAAGGAGAAAATATGCCGCCTAAAGTGAGGATAAGTAAAGAGGACATAATAAATACAGCGCTTGAGATAGTCAGAGAGAGCGGAGCGGATGCGCTGAACGCAAGAAGCATAGCAAAGGCGCTCGGTTGCTCCACACAGCCAGTGTTCTCAAATTTTGCTACGATGGATGAGCTGCAAGACGCAGTGAATGCCGCCGCTTACGAGGAGTATCTCGGTTTTTTGAAGCGCGAGACAGAGAGCGGTAAATATCCGCAATATAAGTCGTTTGGAATGGCGTATATCCGCTTTGCCAGCGAGGAAAAGCACCTTTTTAAGATGCTGTTTATGTGTGACAGAGAGGGTAAGGAGCTGACGCACGGCCCCGATTTTGACGCTTCCGTCGAAATGATAATGAAGGCTAACGGCATCGGGTGGGAAAAGGCGAGGCTTATGCATCTTGAAATGTGGACGTGCGTTCACGGAATAGGAACGATGCTCGCTACCTCGTTTTTGCCGCTCGAATGGGAGCTTATCAGCGATATGCTTACAGACGTATACCAGGGTGTACGTACAAGACACTTGTCGGGAGAGAATTAAAATGAGCGCAATTATAATAAAAGAGCTGACAAAAAAATATAAAGACGTTGTCGCAGTCGACAAGCTGTCTCTCAGCATAGATGAAGGCGAGCTGTTTTCGCTGCTCGGAGTGAACGGAGCGGGCAAGACAACGACTATAAAAATGCTTTCCTGCCTAACAGCGCCAACACAAGGAGACGCTTATCTGCTTGGAAAAAGCATACTAACGGACATTCCCGATGTCAAATCGCTCATAGCCGTGTCCCCGCAGGAGACCGCCATAGCGGCAGGACTTTCGGTCAAGGAAAATCTTGAGCTTATCTGCGGTATTCACGGCTTTGACAAGAAGGAGCGAGAGAAAAAGATAGACGAGCTTACCTCTCTTCTCGGTCTTGACAGCGTTATAAAGAGAAAAGCGGGCAAGCTGTCGGGTGGCTGGCAGAGAAGACTTAGTATCGCTATGGCACTTATAAGCGAGCCGAAAATACTTTTTCTTGATGAGCCGACACTCGGACTTGACGTTATCGCGAGGAGCGAGCTATGGGATATGATACGCGCCTTGAAGGGAAAGGTGACTATCATACTGACCACTCATTATATGGAGGAGGCGGAGGCGCTTTCCGACCGCTTGGCAATAATGAAGGACGGAAAGCTTCTTATGTGCGACACTCCAAGCGGCATAAAAGAGCAGACGGGAGAGGACAGCATAGAAAAGGCGTTTATTAAAGTTGTAAGGGGGACACAAGAATGAGAATGCTCACCTTTGCAAAACGAAATTTTAAGGAGATCATGCGCGATCCGTTAAATCTTTGCTTCCTTTTTGGATTTCCCGTCGTGCTTTTACTGCTGCTCAGCGCAATTCAGGCGAATATTCCTGTAAGTATGTTTGAAATACAGCACCTATCCCCCGGCATCGCGGTGTTTGGACTTGCCTTTATGACCTTGTTTTCAGCGACTATCATAGCAAAGGACAGAAAAAGCAGCTTTATACATCGCCTTTATACCACGCCGATGACATCTGCTGATTTTATACTCGGCTATGCGCTTCCCTTGATACCGATAGCAATAGCAGAGGGTGTTGTGTGCTATATAGTGGCGATGATATTAGGGCTCAAGATAAGCGTAAATATACTTCTCTCGCTTGTGTTTATCGTGCCTATCGCGCTTTTGTACATCGGGCTCGGACTGCTGTGCGGAAGTGTCTTCAACGATAAGCAGGTCGGTGGAATATGCGGCGCGCTTCTGACAAATCTCTCGGCGTGGCTGTCGGGCATTTGGTTTGACCTTGACCTTGTGGGTGGCGCTTTCAAAAAGATCGCATATATGCTGCCTTTCGTTCACGCGGTCGATATGCAAAGAGCTGTGATGGCGGGAGACGTATCTGCCGCTTTGCCGCACCTTTGCTGGGTGCTCGGCTATGCAGTAGTAATACTTGTCGCGGCTGTGCTGCTGTTTCTGCGCCAGATCAAAAAGCAATAAAAAGCAAAGCGTATCTCTTTTGAGATACGCTTTGCTTTTTATCTGCCGTAAAGCATATTAAGATAGCTGTATTTTTGCTTATCAATGGAATTAAGCTGTTCCTCGGTTATGCGGTATGCCCAGTTTTTCTCGGATGTGCCGGGGGTGTTCATTCTTGTGTCCGCGCCAAAGACGAGAATATCCTGAATGGGGAATATGACCGTATCTGCGTGGCTCGCGAGCATGGTCTTTATTATCATCTCACAGCTTCGGCTCCAGTCGTCGTGATCGCAGTTGCAGTATTCGAACATTTCCTTGCGGTTGTCGGGTGTCACTTCCCATACGTGGCCGAGAAGCGTGTTGTTGTCGTGCGTGCCCGTGTAGGCTATGCAGTTCTTCGGATAATTGTGCGGAAGATGAGGTGATTGTCTGTCACCGAGGAATGCAAACTGAAAAACTCTCATTCCTGGGAATTTACTGTATTTGAGCAGGCTAATGACGTCGGGCGTTATGTCTCCGAGATCCTCGGCAATTATCAGCTTGTCGCCCGCAACAGAACGTATCTTGTCGATAAACGCTCTGCCAGGTCCCTTGACCCATTTTCCTTCCTTTGCGGTCTTCGCGCTTGCTGGGACGCTCCAGAAGGACGCAAGTCCGCGGAAGTGGTCGATGCGAACACCGTCAAAAAGCGTGAGCATATATTCAATACGGCGACACCACCAAGCGTAGCCGTCGGACTTCATTTGTTTCCAATTGTAAAGGGGATTGCCCCAAAGCTGACCGTCCTTTGCGAAATAGTCGGGCGGAACGCCGGCAACACAGGTTGGGTGACCGTCCTCGTTAAGGAGAAATTGCTCTCTGTTCGCCCATACGTCCGCGCTGTCGTGAGCGACATATATCGGGATATCTCCGATTATCTTTATGCCCTTTTTGTTGGCGTATTCCTTGAGCTCTGCCCATTCGGTGAAGAACTCGTATTGCAGGAACTGCCAGAAAAACAGCTCGTCGCTGTCGGGCGTATGCGTTGCCCATTCCCACCAGGGAGCATCGTTGTTTGCGGTCTTAAGAGATAGAAAGCGTGCGGCATTTTCAAGCTCGGGGTGCTTTTTCATAAAGGAGTTGACAGCTTTTAGCGTGTCTGTATCCACACGGCTCGCGGCGATGCGCAGAAGAGGCAGTCTCTCGTCGGCAAGTCTTTGAAACTCGCAAAGATAAGGCGACGCTTGCTTTGCATTTTCAAGCTCGGTCTTAGTTAACAAGCCTTTATTATGTAGTGTGGGTAAGTCGATAAAAAATGGATTTCCGCTGAATGCGGCATAAGATTTATAAGGGGAATTGCGGTCGTCCGCCATACAAAAGGGAAGCACCTGCCAATAGGTAAAGCCACCGTCGGCGAGAAAATCAACGAATTTTTTTGCCTCGTCGCCAAACGAACCTATCGAATATTCTCCCCAAAGAGAGGAAACGTGCATCAGCACACCGCTTGCTCTTTTCATAATGTACCTCTTAAGTGTTTTAATGATACTATTATATCACACCATGATCAATTTTTCAATAAAAAAGAAAAAAGTCAGCGGCAATGAGATCCGCTGATCGCTTTCTTTTTGGGGAAGTTCTTTTTGGGGTTCTTAGGGGTACTTTTCTTTCAAGAAAAGTACCCCTAAGCGCGTTAATTACTTTATCGGCTCAAAGTCTGCCGCTCCGTGCTTGCAGAGGGGGCAAACGATATCCTCGGGAAGCTCTTCCCCCTCGTATACCCAGCCGCATATCTGGCAGACGTAGCCCTTCTTACCCTCGGTCTGGGGCTTGGGCTTAACGTTTGCGTGATAGTAAGCGTAGGTCATCGTCTCTCTATCCGAGAGCACTCTTGCCTCGGTAACGGAGCAGATAAACATTCCGTGCGTATCGAGGTCTATATACTGCTCGACCTTAAGCGACATAAAGGAGTTGATGTATCTTGGCAGGAACACAAGACCGTTGTCAGAGCGCAGCGGCTCGCAATCCTTGAACTTATCAACGTTTCTTCCGCTGACAAATCCGAACGCTTCAAATACCTTGAAGGGAGCGTCAATGGTCAGGCAGTTGATGTTCATCTTGCCTGTCTGCTTTATGATGTGGTGAGAGTAGTTTTCTTTGTTTATGGTAACGGCGATACGGTTAGGAGTGTTAGTCACCTGAGTTACGGTGTTGACGATAAGTCCGTTGTCCTTTTTGCCGTCGTTGGACGTAACGACGTACAGACCGTATCCGATATTAAAGAGCGCTGTGAGGTCGTTCTTGTTTGCGGTCTCGTCGTGCTGAGCGAGATAGTCGCGGCAGAGCTCCTCTGCGAGAGTGTTTATCTGAGCTGTGCTGTCCTCGTTAAGAGCGGACAAAATTCTCACCGTGGTGTCGGTATACGTGAGGTTTTTGGAGTTCTCAAGCATTTCTTTCATAACCTTTGCCGCAAGAGGCGCCCAGCTTCCGTTCTCGATAAATGCTACCGTGCGGTTGCTGAAATTGCGCTCCGTGAGGTGGTCGATAAAGGTGCGCATAAAGGGGAATATATCTGCATTATAGGTGGTGGTTGCGAGCACGAGCTTGCTGTAACGGAACGCGTCCTCAACAGCCTCAGCCATATCGCATCTCGCAAGGTCGTTGATAACTACCTTGGGCGCACCGTTTGCTTTGAGTTTTTCAGCAAGCTGAAGCACAGCCTTCTTTGTGTTGCCGTAAACAGAGGTGTAGGCTATAACGATGCCCTCTTCCTCGGGTTGGTAGCTCGACCAAGTGTTGTAAAGACCAATGTAGTAGCCGAGGTTTTCGGTGAGAACAGGACCGTGAAGCGGGCAGATCTTCTCGATGTCAAGAGTTGCCGCCTTCTTAAGAAGCGCCTGGACCTGAGCGCCGTACTTTCCAACGATGCCGATGTAGTAGCGTCTTGCCTCGCAAGCCCAGTCTTCCTCAACGTCAAGCGCGCCGAACTTTCCAAAGCCGTCAGCGGAGAACAGCACCTTGTCCTTTGAGTCGTATGTGACTATTACCTCAGGCCAGTGCACCATAGGAGCGGTAACGAATGTGAGCGTATGCTCGCCGAGCGAGAGCGTGTCTCCCTCGCCGACAACTATTCTGTTGTCCGCGTAGTCAGTGCCGAAGAAGTTCTTCATCATAGCGAACGCTTTAGCAGAGGCAACTATCTTTGCCTCGGGGTAGTTCTTTACAAAGTTTGCGACGTTTGCGGAATGGTCGGGCTCCATGTGCTGGACTATGAGATAGTCGGGCTTTCTTGTGCCGAGAGCGTTCTGAAGATTGTCGAGCCACTCGTGCGTGAAGTTTGCGTCGACAGTGTCCATAATAGCTATCTTCTCGTCAATGATAGCGTATGAATTGTAAGACATTCCGTTGGGAACTATATACTGTCCCTCGAAAAGGTCGACCTTGTGGTCGTTAACGCCAATGTACTTAATGTCATTTGTTACGTTCATATTTTGTCTCCTTATATATGTTTCTTTATTAAAAGTTTAATATAGTATAATTATAACATAAAAACGTAGAGATTTTCAAGTGTGGCTAAAAAATTTGTTTTTTATTAAAAATTTGGTATAAAAAAGAGACCGCATATGCGGTCTCTTTAATTTAGTTCCAATAATCGAGCTCGTGCGTAATGCCGATATCTTTCGCGTGGAAGGTAGGTGTAAGTCCTGCCTTTTTTTGCTTGCGGTAGTCCTTAAGAGCGCGGAAAGCGTATCTTCCAAGGAAGACTATAACGGGCATATTGATAAGTGCCATAAGTCCCATCGTAAGGTCTGCTATATCCCAAAGAAGTCCTGCGCTCAGTCCTGCGCCCACAAAAATAACGGCGGATGCGAGAACGTAATAAACGTAGTTGAATTTTTTGCCGGGAACGTGACCGAGAATATGAGAGAACGCTTGATTTACATAGTAAAGATTACCGAGCAGAGTGGTAAACGCAAAGAGTATCATAGCTACGGTTATGAATATCGGGCCGAATCCGCCGAGTGTTGCGCGAAGAGACGCCTGAACATAAGGCGCGCCCGAGATAGCGGCGGTGGGCTCAACGCCCGAGCACATGCACATAAACGCGGTTGCGGAGCAGACGAGCATTGTGTCGATAAATACCGAGAGCACCTGAACAAGCCCCTGCTTTACAGGGTGGCTTACCTCAGCGGATGCTGAAGCGTTGGGGGCTGAGCCGACACCCGCTTCGTTGCTGAAAAGTCCTCTCTTTATGCCGTACATAACGCATGAGCCGCTAAATCCGCCAAATATAGCTTGCAGGTCAAAGGCTTCTGTAAATATACGGGCAAAAACAGAGGGAAGAGCGGTTATGTTGAGCGCAATTATAATAAACGCAACGAGAATATAAGCAACACCCATTATGGGTACGAGAAAGCTGGTTATCTTGACAACACGTGAGCCGCCGCCAAAGAGACAGTAGCCAACGAGCACAGCGAGTATAAGTCCTATTATCCACGGTGTCCACGTAGGATTATAAAAGCTATACGCAGAGAAGGTGGACTGCAGATTATACGACGCCAGCATATTGAAGCCTATACCGTAGGTAAGTATCAAAAGAACGGAAAATACTATTGCCAATGGGCGACATTTGAGAGCAGTCTCTATGTAGTAGGCAGGTCCGCCATAGCAGCCGTCTTTTCCTTTTTTCTTGTATATTTGAGCGAGTGTGCTCTCAACGAATGCCGATGCTCCGCCGATAAGAGCGATGACCCACATCCAGAATACCGAGCCAAAGCCGCCAAGACAGATCGCAGTTGAGACGCCGATTATGTTTCCCGTGCCAACGCGCGAGGCGGTGGACACCATAAGCGCACCAAAAGAGGATGTGCCTTTGCCACCCACGGGCTTTTCACCCACTACTCGCACTTGCTCTCCGAGCATTGATATTTGTGCGAATTTTGTTCGGAATGTAAAGTAAAGTCCGCCGAAAACGAGAATTATTATAAGCACGTAGCTATACATCGCCGTGCTTATTCCACTTATTATTTGTCCAAACATAAAATCTCCTATAAATACATATTGAAATTATTATACTATATTTTGGAAGATTTGTAAAGAGAAAAAAACTAGGCAGCAGATTTCGTCATAGCTCTCTCAAAAATAACCTCATACACTTGACAAACAAGGCATCCTGTGATACTATGTTAATAATGAAACTTGGTGACAAAAAGGAGAAAAATATGGATTCTTATATTGCTCTTGACAAGAACAATCTTGTGAACACAACGATAGATGAATACGAGGTAGAGTGGCACGACGTAAGACGCGCTCCGTTTTCATTGCACGGATTTTTCAATCCCGAAAACGAGCCGTTTTTCCGCCGTCTGCCTGCCGATGTTGCAAAGAATACAAGCGAAGCGGTTGATAGGCTCAGCCGTGAATCGACGGGCGGAAGAGTCCGTTTTTCGACTGACTCTCCGTATATTGCCATACGCGCAAAATATCTTGTCGTCAGTCGCGCGTCTCATTTGACGCTCGTTTCTACGGCGGGCTTTGACTTGTATATAGACAGTGAGTTTGGCGGTCGCTACGTTCGTGAATTCAGAATGCCGAATACTATGGATAAATCCTATGAGCAGATAATTCATCTTGACCGCGGGAAAATGCGTTCCTTTACTATAAATTTCCCCGTGCATTCGGTGGTTGAAAGCCTTGAGATAGGACTTGCTCCGAGCGCGACCGTAAAAGAGGCTGCGCCGTATAGAGACATCAAGCCCGTGGTTATCTACGGCTCGTCGATAGTTCACGGTACAGCGGCATCACGCCCCGGGCTTACTTACCCCGCTATAATGTCACGAGATCTTAATATAGATTTTCTGAACGCAGGCTTTTCAGGCAACGCCAAGGGCGAGCCCGCCTTGGCAGAATATTTATCCGAGCTTCCTATGAGCGTTTTCGTGTTTGACTACGACCATAACGCTCCGACGCTTGAGCATCTTGAGCAGACACATCATAGGTTTTACGAGATAATAAGGGAAAAGAATCCCGACGTGCCGTATATAATGGTAACGCGTCCCAACTACTATTCAGCCCTGAGGCTTTATGATGAGGTTTTGAGAAGGCGCGACGTAATAATGAGATCGTATCTTAAAGCACGCGAAAAGGGTGACAGAAACGTGTATTTTATAGACGGAATGAGCTTTATGACCGCTCCTCATCAGTATGATACTATGTCTGACCAGCTCCACCCCGGCGATGTGGGATTTGTAAAAATGGCAGACGGCATAGGTACTGTGATCCGCCATATAATTGAAAAGAGCTTGTGAGGCAATTTTTAAAACAGAAAAGACCGACTCGATCGAGCCGGTCTTTTTTTGCTTTGATATACCATAAATTGCTTTTGATGTAAATATCCGACTTACGTGTTTTTGTTCGAAAGCAGGTCTTTTTGAAAATCGACCTCGGATATCACACCGTCAATGCTGTCTAAGTGACACAGATTATGCATATAAGCTTTACCGAGCTTGTCGCTCGCGCAAAGCAGATACGCCTTTTTTGAACGCTTGATCATCGCCTGCCGCACGATGTTTTCCTCGATAGAAAAGTCGGTCAGCATTCCGTCGGACGAAAGGCCTCTGCACGAAAAGAAGGCTATGTCTGCGTTGTAGGAAAGCAGCATATTATAAGCGTCGCTCTCAACGAGCGACAGACACGACCCTATCACGTGACCGCCCGTCGAATAGGTGTTGATGCCGTATTCGGTCAGCAGCATAAGTGCCTTAACACCGCTGGTTATGACGGTTATGCCCGACTTTTTTGCAAGGAAGGGTATGAGGGCATAGGCGCTTGACGAGGCGTCCAGCATAACGGTATCTCCGTCACGCACCAGCTCCGCCGCTTTTTTTGCCATGATGAGCTTTGCGTCGTAGTTCTCAAGCTCGCGCATCGCAAACGGTATTTTCATGAGCGAGTCGCTTCGCTCCTCAAGCACAGCGCCGCCGTGGACGCGACGGACAAGACCTTGCTCTTCAAGCCCCTTAAGGTCACGCCTTATCGACGGCTCGCTCGCGTAAAGCTCACGCGCAAGCTCCTTTACCGTCACGCTTTTCGTCTTTAATAGCTTTTGCAGTATTAATTTTTCTCTTTCTTTGTTCATTTGCTCACCCTTTTGCCGCAAAACGCTCAATTTTATGCTCATTTTATCATTTTTTGCGTCTTGTATTGATTTTTTGTTGATTTTATTATAACATATAGATGAAAGAAAAACAACACAATTTTTATTGATCGGAGAGAAAAATGAAAAAAATACTTTCATTTGGAGAGGTCATATGGGACGTTTATGACCAAAAGGCGGTCATAGGCGGCGCGGCGCTCAATTTTGCGGCACACGCTTCAAAGTGCGGGCTTGACAGCTTTCTGCTTTCGGCGGTAGGAAACGATGAGCTCGGCGAGAGGGCGGTAGAGCTTGCACAGGGCTTTGGCGTAAGCACGGACCTTATTCAAAGGACGGATAAGCAAACGGGAAAATGCCTTGTCACTTTGGACACGCGCGGTGTACCGAATTACCGAGTTCTTGATGACGTTGCGTATGACAACATAACGATAACCGACGAGGACGTTGAGGCGATTTGCGCCCTTGCGCCCGACGCGCTGTATTTCGGCACGCTCATACAAAGAAACGCTGTGTCTCGCGCCACACTTAGAAAGCTTTGCGAGAGGTGCGCTTTTGAGGAGATAGTCTGCGACGTCAACCTCAGAAACAACTGCTATGACAGAGACTCCGTTGAGTTCTGTCTCTCCAAGGCAACAGTCCTTAAGGTCAGCGACGAAGAAGAGCCTACCCTCAGGGAGATGGGAGTATTCGCCTGCGAGCAATATTCTCATTTGGCAATTACTAAGGCTATTTGTGAGAAATATCCGCAGATAAAGCATATCTTGCTCACTTGCGGAGAAAAGGGCTGCTTCGTTTATTCGGCAAAGACGGGAGAGCATTTTTATCAGGACGCTCAAAAGGTCAAGGTGGCGTCTACGGTTGGTGCGGGCGACAGCTTTTTTGCGGCGTTCGTAGCGTCTTATCTTTCGGGAAGGTCGGTCGAAGACGCCGTGAAGCTCGGCTCTTGCCTTAGCGGATTTGTGGTGTCCAGAACGGGAGCTATACCCGATTATACCGTGGAGAACGGAAACGTCGTGCCTGCGGTGCTTTACGATATGCACGTTCATTCATCGAACTCTCACGACAGCACAACGCCCGTCGGAGATAGCGCAGAGGCTTGCGCGGAAAAGGGTATATCTGGTTTTGCCGTTACCGACCATTTTGACGTTCAGTATCACGACACACTCGACATAATGGGCGTTGTCGACGGCTCGGTGCGCGATTGCGAGACTGTGGCAAGTGAGTATGAGGGACGAGTAGACGCGCTTCGCGGAATAGAGATAGGAGAGGGCATCTGGCACGGCGAGAGCGTGAGCGCTGTTATGAGCAAGCACAGCTTCGACGTTGTTCTCGGCTCGGTCCACGCCGTGAGATATAAGGAGCTGAGCATGCCGTATTCAAAGATAGATTTCGGCAAGTTGAGCATAGACGTGATATACGAATATCTCGATAAATATTTTGACGAGGTCGTTGAAATGATAGAGAGCGTGCCGTGCGACGTAGTGTCGCATCTGACGTGTCCGCTCAGATACATAAACTCCAAATTCGGCAGAGGCGTTGACGTTACCCGATTTGAGAGCAAGATAGAAAGGGTGCTAAGGCTTATCGTTGAAAAGTCGCTCGCGCTTGAGGTGAACACTTCTTGTGACGATTTTCTTATGCCTGAGGAATGGATAATAAAGAGATATAAAGAGCTTGGCGGTGAGCTTGTCACCCTCGGCTCGGATGCGCACGTATCGCAAAATGTTGGCAAAAACTTTGATAAGGCGATAGAAGTCCTTAAGAGATGCGGCTTTGAAAAGTGCTATTATTATAAAAATAGAATTGCAAATTCATATAAAATATAAAAAGCAAATGAAAGGGGATTTTTATGAAAGCGGCGGTATTTTACGGAAAGTACGATTTGAGAGTTGAGGAGATCGAAACGCCTCGTGTTGTTGGCAAGGACGACGTAGTCCTCAAGGTCAAGGCGTGTGGAATATGCGGAACGGATATGCATATTTTCGACGGTGACGAGGGCGCGGCGGCAACACCTGCGGGAACAGTACTCGGACACGAGTTTGCGGGTGAGGTCATAGAGGTCGGCGCGGCAGTCAAGAGCGTTAAGGTGGGAGACAGAGTTTGCGTTGACCCCAACTGGCTGTGCAACACCTGCGATTATTGCAGAGGCGGAATAGGACACTTCTGCGAGAGCATGAAGGGAATAGGAACGACTATGCACGGCGGATTTGCCGAGTATTGCGTTGTTCCCGAGAGCCAGGTGTATCGCTTCAGCGATAAGCTCTCATATGCCGAGGCGGCAATGACAGAGCCCGTTGCTTGCTGCTTGCACGGAATAGATATGAGCGACGTCAAGGCAGGCGACACCGTTGCGGTCATAGGCGGCGGAATGATAGGTCTGCTTATGCTCCAGCTTGCAAAGCTTAGCGGCGCTGCAAAGCTTATACTTATCGAGCCTATCGAGGAAAAGAGAAGGATCGCAGAGAAGCTCGGCGCGGATATCACAATAGATCCCTTGACCGAGAACGTATTCGACAAGCTCCGTGAGAACGGCATAACCAGAGTTAGTACTGTCATTGAGTGCGTCGGAAAGACCGCTACAATGAAGCAGGCTATCGCTATCGCGGGAAAGAAGTCCACAGTAATGCTGTTCGGACTTTCCAAGCCCGACGACGAGATAGAGATAAAGCCCTTCGAGCTTTTCAAAAAGGAGATAGTTCTCAAGGCGTCGTTTATCAATCCTTACACGCAGAGAAGAGCGCTTGACCTTATCGACAGCGGCAAGATAGACGTCTCCTCGATGGTTTATAAAAAGATACCCGTTGAAGAGCTCCCCGCAGTTCTCGCAGACAAAAAGCAGAGAGCACTCGGAAAGTACGTTGTCAGCTTCGAATAAGAAAGAACAAAAGCAGAGTAGCATTGCTACTCTGCTTTTTCTTATAAACGTAAAAACAAATTATTCCGCTTCGCTATCCGCGCTCTGCGCGTCGGTCTCGGGCTGCTCTTCGGACTGCTCCGTCTGAGCGCGTGCCGCTTCTTGCTCTGCCTTAGCTCGTGCTGCTTCTTGCTCTGCGAATGCTTGCTGCTGAGCCACCATTTGAGCTGCTTGCTGTGCGTTTGCTTCTCTCAGCTCCGCTCCGTGCTTGAATACCATGGACAGGAACAAAAAGATAAGTCCTGTCGTGAGCGAGAAGGTCACACTCGCATCGGATTCAGTGGAGAGGGGAGACGAGAACGCAAGAAATCCGAGAGAAACTATTCCCGCTATCACCGAGGTTGCTGCCGAGATTATGATAGAAGCGATTCCAAGTCTGAAGCTTTCCTTTGCTCCGTCAAACGTAAAGGGCGTTCCCGCATCCAGAACGTTCTTGAAATAACGCTTTGCGAATATCGCGAAAATGAGCTCGCCCACGCAGACTATTGCGCCTACGATGCAAGCTTGATAAGCGGACAGCAGGTCAAGTCCCACCTCGGAAAGCAGTCCCGTAGGTATCATAGCGCCTGCCATAGGAAGCGTCATAAGTCCGAGCACGCAGCCCGCACAGCCGATTATACTGAAAACGAAAACTACCTGCGCAAGGACCTTTACCACCTTGAACACAGTTAAAATGTTGGATAAATTTTTGCTCATGATCTTGTCCTTTCTTTCAAAAGCAATATGTAAAGACGTTCGCCTTTCCTTGATTAATTTTATCACCAAACGGCAAATGTGTCAAGTTTTTGTGTCGATTTTTTGTCGAATCTTTGTTGGAGACGTAAATGTTACGCTCCTTTAGCGAATACAACGCGGTGAAAACAAAGCAAAAAGGACACCCGAAGGTGTCCTTTGCGGTGTATCCAAATTTATGCCTTGAAATTGTGTCCGCAATCATGGCAATAGTAGTATTGGGTCTTTCCTGAAAACCATCTCTTGGATTTCCATACATATCCCTTGTTCTGCGATTTTTTTATAATTGCCATCCACCAATCAAGGCAAATCAAGACCATAAAGCCGATCATCCATTTGAAGAACATCCAAAGGATATAGATCCATCCCAGCAAAATAAACCACAAACAACCGTGTTTTTTGGTGGTATCTGATAACTGTACTTTTTCGCTGCCACATTTGGGGCACTTACGATTCAATCCCATAGTAAATCTCCTTATTGTTGTTATATCCCGAAACGGGATATAATTATTATACCAAATTGGTATAATAAAGTCAAGAGCTTTGTTGAAAAAAGGAGAAAAATATGGAATTTAGGCTCAAAAAATTGCGAAAAGAAAGAAATATATCTCAATTAAAGCTTGCGCTTGACTTGAATATGAATCAAAACACGATATCCCGATACGAAAACATGGAGCGTCAAGCAGATTATGATGTGCTCATAAAATTTGCGGACTATTTTGATGTATCCCTTGATTATTTGCTCGGAAGAACAGAAGATAAATAAAGACCTTTGTGTAAAGAATACACAAAGGTCTTTTGTTATTCTTGGTAGGTGGGCACTCTCATTTAACGCATGAGCGGTAGGTCAAAGCAGCTCAATGTTGTTGACGATAGCGAGATCTGCGCTTGGCTTTTCCTCAAATACCTTGTTTTTGTCCTCGTGCTTTAAGAATTCGGTGTAATAACGCGCGCCAAACTCTCTCAGCGCCGTCGCGGAGAAATGAAGATTGTCGGGATTTGCGCCAAGACCTTCTGCCGACACAAAGCCAACACGTTCTCTCCTTTCGGGAATTCTTTGCAATGCAGCATTGATGTGAGCAAAATTTGCGGGAATTGCACTTGAATGCTTGCAGTCCTTCAAAAAATCTCCAAGGCCGCCGACAAGAAACGGAACGTCATAAAGATCAAGTCTTTCTCTGAAGCCGTCTATTATTCTAAGAAGCTTTTCTTCGTAAAATGGATAGCGATCATCGTTGCAGTCGGATTCTCCCTGATGCCAGAGCACCGCCGCGATAGTAGAAGTGCGCTGTGCCAATTTTGCCATATAACACGCGTGGTCAAAAAGAAGACCGCCAACTGCCCATTGGTCAAGAGAAGTGCCGCCGTCAGCACAGGGAATTATACCGACCCTCACACCCTTTTCTTTGGAGTAGATGTCCGCAAAGCTCTCCGCAAGACTGACACCCGAGGTCGCTCTGTCGGGGTTGACGGGTACGTACATAGGTCGCCATCTTCCGTTTCTCGCGATAACGACGTCCTTGTTTTGAATTGGCTCTACTTCGGAAGCAAATCCTCTACCCGCCATATTCGATTGTCCGATAATTAAAACAGAATGTATCATAACTTCCCCCCGTAAGTTTTTCTGCGTTTATTATAGCATATCTTTGCGGGAATGTAAAGAAAAACTTGTAGGGGGCGACGTCCCCGACGCCCCGTTCGTTTGGCACTAGGGTATTCACATTTGCTCCGCAAATATGAAGATTTTTGCTCGCGGCTCTTGTGAGCGAGCTCCCATCGCCTTGCTCGCAAAATGCGAACCTAATCCCGTAACGCAAGCGTTACGGGGCTCGATTCGACGCGATAGCGTCGCAGCCAAAAAGAAACACCACCCAACAGGGTGGTGTTTCTTTTTGGCTGGGGCACTAGGATTCGAACCTAGGTAATGACGGAGTCAGAGTCCGTTGCCTTACCGCTTGGCGATGCCCCATTGACTGACAAAGCGTATTATATCACAAACGTTTCGCTTTGTCAAGCACTTTTTTTAAAAAACATTCAATATTTTTGTGCAACAGCACATCCGTCGGTTTATTGACAAAGCGCGCTGAATATGATATAATATTTATAGCGATTTTACAAGCACGACCGAAAGGAGAACTGTTATGAAAAAGTATTTTAGAGTTTTGAGCCTTGTTCTGGCACTTGTTATGCTGACTGCGTGTCTTGCTTCCTGCGGACGCAGACAGATAAAGGAGCTCCTTGAGATGGACGAGGACGAGCGCGCGGAAAAGCTTTATGAGCTTGCGGACGAGGTTATTGGCGAGGTCGATTCTTATACTGCTGAGATGACTATGAAGGTATCCGGTAACGTTGACGGTATGTCTGTTTCCGCAAGCGGAAACGGTGAGATAAAGTTTTATGACATCCACGGTGAGGATATGGCGTATTATGAGACCACGTATACAAATGCCAAGGTGAGCGGAGAGGGAATTGAGGAGACAAACATCGCCACCACGGTAAACGGTTATTACGACGGCAAGATGTATATATCGTATAAGGATAATAAGGTAGACCAGAAGCTTTGGGCTCCCTCAAGCGCGGACCAATACAGAGAATACCTTGAGAGCAAAGAAGATGACAATACGGATTTCAAGGTTGAGTACTTCTCCAACAAGGAAGCGGAGCGCGATGAGGACGACGGCTCTTGGACCACCACTATGTCGGGCGCGAGCGAAGAAGGCCTTAAGAATATGAAAAAGATGGTTGGCGGTGTTGCGGATATATTCGAGTCGACCTTTTATCTCAAGGACGTCGAGGTCACCATAGAGTACGACAAGAAGTATTATCCTCAGTACATAGAAGCTAACTATATTTTCGCTGTTATAAGCGGAAAGACGGCAAGCTCTGTTCCTACTCTTTGTATAGAGATAGAATACGACGATTACGGTGAGACTGAGGTGGATGAGCCCGACCTTGGCAGCTATACCGAGACAAAGGATCTTACTGTTATCGACAAGGTAGCCGATGCTTTTGAAGCACGCGAGGAGTATAACGAGCGCGTTAATTTCACAGCGGGCCTTTTGACCCGTGTATCCGACGCTGACAACGGCACAAGCTACAGCCGCGCTTCCTATAAATACACAGGCTCCGCGTATTATGAGGGTAATAAGTTCAAATACAACGTAAAGATGCAAAACGGAGATGTCAGCAATCCTTCTACGAAAGATATAACCGTATACTCGTATTCCAACGGAAAACAGAGTGTGATGCAGGAGGGCAGTACCGTGGGCACTGCGACTATCTGCACCGACCTTGAGGCAAAGGCCTTTATGTCCGACTTTGTAAACTACCCGGATTTCTCATCGGGCAAGATACAGAGCATCGCGCAGAAGAGCGACGGCGTTTATGAGTTTACTTTCTTCCCGTCCGCGGCAGACGAGCTCAAAGAGGCTATAACCGAAACGGGAGCAAAGGTGACGTCCACGTCCGCAGTTCTTACCGTTACAATGAACGGAGACAGCATCAAGAGCTACGTTTATACCGTAACTCTCAATTACACCGACAGCGGATACAAGCTGAAGCTTGTTCAGACAATGGACGTTCAGTTCAACTAAATCAAAGCAATAGATGGGGAGCAGCCGAACTTCGGCTGCTCCTTTTTGTGTTTATTTTAGTGATATTTGGCAATACTAAGCAAAGAAAGAGAGTATTTGGGCGGTGTGTAAATGTTAAAGGGAATAAACAGAAACGTAATAGTTGTCAGGACCGAGCCGAACAGCAAATTCGAGGCGGTGTATTTTGTGTTGAGAAAGGGTGGGGCATCTGAGCGAGCGGACGTCGTGAAAGAGGCAAACAAAATAATCAATGACAGCGGCGCGCACAAGAGATATGTGCGGCGAGGGCTTCGCACGGCTCTGCTTGTCGCGTGCTCGGCGATACTTGGCGCGGTACTGTCGCTTTTGGTGTGTCTTTTGGCGTTTTTATGACGCTCGCTGTCGGTGCGCGACGACAAAAACGTGTTGACAAGAAGAGGGAAGTGTGGTATAATACTTCTGGGTCAAAATTTGATATTCTCACCTCTTTGAGCGCATAGGGAGCGGTGCTGTGCGTCTTGAAAGAGGTCGTATCCTTATGCTCATTTTATAAAAAGCATTATCAAATCAGTATGTCACGGTCGCGCGGGGACGTTGGCGCGCGCCCGATATTCATAAACCAAATAAATAAAACAGAATAGGAGAAATTATGCCAAAGAAAGAAAAAGGCAAGCTTCGCATAATCGCGCTCGGCGGTCTTAACGAAATAGGTAAGAACCTTACCGTGCTTGAATATGCGGACGATATCATTATCGTGGATTGCGGTCTTGGCTTTCCTGACGAAGATATGCCGGGTATCGATATAGTCATACCCGATTTTACCTATCTTGAGGAAAACTGCGACAAGATAAGAGGTATGGTGCTCACTCACGGACACGAGGACCATATCGGCGCGATCCCCTACTTTTTGCGTGCGATGAACGTGCCGATATACGGTACCAACCTTACTCTCGGCATCATAAAGAACAAGCTCGCGGAGCACGTTTTGCCCTTTGAGCCTCAGCTCAACTGTGTCAAGGCGGGACAAACGGTGAGACTTGGCTCATTTGCCGTTGAGTTCATCCACACAAACCATTCTATCGCGGACGCCTGCTGTCTCGCGATAACAACGCCTCTCGGCGTTATAGTTCACACGGGTGACTTCAAGCTGGACGTTACCCCTATCGACGGAGATATGATGAACATTACCCGTCTTGGCGAGATAGGCAGAAAGGGAGTTCTTTTGCTTATGTGCGAGTCGACCAACGCGGAAAGAGCGGGCTTTACCCCCTCTGAGCGCAAGGTCGGAAAGTCGCTTGAGTATATTTTCACTTCGAACAAGGACAAGAGGATAGTAATAGCTACCTTTTCCTCGAACGTGCATCGCGTACAGCAGATAATCAACGTAAGCGCCGCCCACGGCAGAAAGGTGGCTATCACGGGACGCAGTATGCTCAACATAGTCGGAGCGGCTGTGGAGCTCGGATATATGAACGTGCCCGAGGGAGTGCTCGTTGACATAAACGAGATAAGACGCTACAAGCCCGAGGAGCTGACGCTCGTGACCACGGGAAGCCAGGGCGAGCCTATGTCCGCTCTTTACAGAATGGCGTTTGGAGACCACTCTCAGGTAACGCTTGGCAGAAACGATCTTGTCGTTTTGTCCTCGAGCGCGATACCGGGTAACGAAAAGCTTGTTGGACGAATCATAAACGAGCTATCCAAGAACGGAGTGAGCGTGCTTCACGATGCTGTGGTAGAGGTCCACGTTTCGGGTCACGCCTGCCAAGAGGAGCTCAAGCTCATGCAGGCTCTTACCAGACCTAAATATTTTATGCCCATACACGGTGAATACCGCCATCTTGCGGCAAACAGAGAGCTTGCTCTTGATATGGGCGTAGAGGACGGCAACATCTTCATTTCCGATATAGGAAAGGTGCTTGAGATAGACAGCAAGGGCGCAAGATTTTCGGGCACTGTTCCTGCGGGAAAGATACTTGTTGACGGATATGGCGTAGGAGACGTTGGAAACATCGTGCTTCGCGACCGCCGCCATCTCGCGCAGGACGGTATTATAATAGTCGTTGCGGCGATAGATGCCGACGAGGGCTTGCTCGTGTCGGGGCCCGATATAGTATCGAGAGGATTCGTTTATGTGCGCGAGTCTGAGGAGCTTATGGACGAGGTAAGAAACATTGCCGCTATCGCCATCAACAGATGTATAGACGCGGGCGACGTCGTTGACAGAATGCACCTCAAAAACAGCGTCAAGGACGACCTTTCTCGCTTCCTCTACTCTAAGACCAAGCGCAAACCGATGGTATTACCCGTCATTGTTGATGTTTAATATCAATAAATACACGGAGAATTTTTCGGTTTTTTCGCCAAAAAATAAGCTTTTTTGGCGAATTCATAGATTGTTTAAATTAAATTCAATGTTTTATCACTCTATGATTGTATAATAATTGAAGTGACTGCTATCATAAAACATATAAAGTCAGAAAAGAGGTAACCCAAAATGGGAAAGTCTAACAGAATCAAAACAAAAAAGGCGAGCGATGCCGTAGCTTTCGGAATAAAGCCCGCTAAAAAGAAGAAGGGAATGCCTAACTGGGCGGTTAACCTTATCACTATCACGGTCGCGGTCGTTATTCTCGCGGCTGTTGCACTCAGCCTTATGTCCGCAAACGGCGTATTCTCGCGTTGGCAGACCGCCGCTAAGTCGGAAAACTTCCGCGTAAACGGAAATATGATGAAATATTACTTCCAGACCACCTATTCTCAGTTCTTGCAGGAGAACGGCTCTTACGTTTCGTATATGGGTCTGGATTCAAATCTCCCGCTTAAGTCTCAGCCGCTCGACACGAGCGATCCTACTCAGGGAACGTGGCACGACTATATGGTGACCATGACCAAGTCCGAGGTCACACGTATGCTCGTATACTGTGAAGAGGCAGAGACAAGAGGCATCAAGCTTGACGACGAGGATAAGAAGAACATGAAGGAAGAGCTCAAGATGCTCGAGACCTATGCAGAGATGTACGGCTATACCAACGTCAATAACTACATATCCGTTGTTTACGGCGAGGGTATGAAGATGAAGGACATCCGCAAGGCAATGGAGCTTTCGATGCTCGCTTCCAAGTGTGCTAATACCATCTCCGAGGAGCTCGACGCTAAGATAACGGACGAAAGAGTCAACGCGGAGTACGATGCCAACAAGCTCGACTACGACGTAGCTGACTATATGTACTATAAGTTCTCCGTTACGTACAGCGATGCGAAAAACGCACTCGAAGAGGGAGCTACGGATGAACAGATACTGGCTAAGTACAAAGAAATGATCAATGAAGCGAAGACCAAGGCAAGTGTTCTCGCAGGTCTTACCGATCCTACTGCGTTTAAGACGTTCATTCTCAATGATATCAAGGGTGACGTTTATGATACGTCTTACGGAGATATTGATGATGAGAGCGATCTCGCGGCGGATAAGTTCCCCAGTGAAGCAAATCGCGAAACCATAAAGGAAAAGCTCGGTGAATACGTTGTTGATATGATGATCAATGACAAGACGTATGAAAAGGTCTCGACCGAGGCGAACGGAGTATATAAGATATTCGGCATTGAGGTAACAAAGGAGTTTGTTGATTTCTTTGAAGGCACCGAGGAAGCGACAGGTGTTGTACCCACCTATATCTCCAATATGGACTATGAGCTTACTAATTATATCAAGGAAAAGGCTTCTTACGACGAGTCTAACGACGATATTAAGTGGATATTCGGCGAGGGCAGAAAGACGGGCGACATTAACACCAAGGCAGAGGGAGACAGCGCAAACGGCGCAGAGCTTCCCGCAAACAAGGATGAGCTTTCCAAGTACGAGGAGAGCGTTTACCTTGTAACAAAGGCACAGTATAGAAACGACGCTATCACTAAGAACATAGGTGTTCTCGCATATTCCAGCGCAGAGGAAGCAGAGGCTGCTCTTACAAGCCTTAAGGCGGGAATGTCTCTTGACGAGTTCAAGGCGCTTGCAGGCGACACAGCTACGTTCACAAACTTTGAGGACTACGCTAAGGGTGACAGCGGCGTTACGGAGTTCGACAACTGGGCATTTGGTGACGGTATTACCGTTGGCGCAGTAACCTCTAAGGTAATATACCTTGCTGAGGGAACGTACGGTATAGCTCTTTATTACGGTGACGGACGCGCAGAGTGGTACGTAGACGTAAGAGCAGGTATCCTCAGCGATGATATCGAAAACGTTGGCGAGGAGATCACCGCAAAGTATACGGTATCCTTCAACGATAAGGCGTTTGCAAAGATAGACGTTTAATATTTCAATAAAACAAAAGATGCCATGGTATGACCGTGGCATCTTTTGGCAAAGGGGAAAACGATATGGTGATTGAGAATAAACAAACAACGGTGGCATACCGCTGTCCGTCCTGCGGAAGCGGAGTTATGAGCGTGGTGGACGTTTTCCGTCTGTCGGCTGATATGCTCAAGCTCAAATGCGACTGCGGAAATAGCGAGATGGTGCTCGTGCGTTCAAAAGAGGCAGGAGAAGGCCCTGCAAAGATAAGATTTACGGTGCCCTGCATGCTTTGTCCCAATCCGCATTCTTATACGGTCAGCTCAAATCTTCTTTTCAATAAGGACTTGTTTGTGCTTCCGTGCCCGTATGCGGATATAAATATTGCTATGATGGGAGATATAGACCGCGTAAAGGCGGAGCTTTCACGCACGGAGCTCGAGCTTATAGATATGCTTGAAAAAAGCGGAATAGACAGCTTTGACGCTCTTCATTCCGATGCATTTCTGACCGACCCACAGGTGCTGGAGATAGTGACTTATATGATCAAGGAGCTTGATGCCGAGGGGAAGATATACTGCCGCTGTCCTGAGGGAGTAGAGGGAGATTATGAGGTTGAGCTCACTAAAGAGGGGCTGAAGATCAGCTGCAAGGGGTGCGGAGCATCCAAGATAATATCCACCGCATCTCTTATAGAGGCACACGAATTTCTTAACGCCGATTCACTTACCCTCGAATAACGACATAATATTTCTTGTTTCGACAGAGTTCGATATGAGCTCGAAAAAAACTAACAAATTTTTGGAAAATTTCCAATATTTGCTAATTTTTGGTATTGACAAGGCGAAAATATTGATATATAATAGTGTTGTAAAACAAAAAACGCCAAAAAAAATATTAAAAAGTCGCAAAGGAGAAAATTATGAAATCAACAGGTGTTGTACGTAGAGTAGACGAGCTTGGAAGAATAGTTCTTCCCATAGAGATCAGAAAGGTGCTTGATATCAAGCAGAAGGATGCGATCGAGATATTTACGGACGAGGACAAGATAATCCTTCAGAAGTATCAGCCCGCTTGCATTTTTTGCAATAATACCGACGATGTGCTTTACTTCGGCGGTAAGCGCGTGTGCGCAGCCTGCATCAAGCAGCTCAAGGAACAGCTTTGATCTGTAAAATAAAAAGACGCTTTGAAGAACAAAGCGTCTTTTTATTTGCTTTTATCAGAGCATTGCCGCGCCGATGATGCCTGCGTCGTTGCCGAGCTTTGCTATGCGAAGTTCTGTCAGCGGAACTACACCGCCGCCGTACTGTTCTGCGCGAACAATAGGAAGGAGCGCGTCGATAAGCGACTGTCCCTCACCCGAAACACCGCCGCCGAGAGAGATGACCTCGGGCTGGAAGATGTTTATGATAGTAGCGATGCCGCTTGCGAGGTACTTGATATACTTATCGTATACTTCCTTCGCAGCCTCGTCGCCTGCGCGCATACAGTCGCAAGCTGTTCTGCCCGAAACTTTCTGAGCGTCGAGCATAAGGCTCTTTCTGCCTGTTTTTTTGCATTCCTCTATCTTTTCGTTTGTCATACGGATAAGCGCGGTTGCCGATGAATAAGCTTCCCAGCAGCCCTTACGTCCGCAGGAGCACTGCGCGCCGTCAATTTCGATAACGATGTGACCGAGCTCTCCGCCTGCGTAATTAAATCCCGTGAGCAGCTTGTTGTCGATAACGACACCGCCGCCGACACCTGTGCCGAGCGTTATCATAACGCTGTTTTTCGTGCCCTTTGCTGCACCGGCGCATGCCTCTCCCCAAGCGGCGGCATTCGCGTCGTTCGCTATCTTGACAGTCACGTTGTCGCCGAGATCCTTTCTGAGAAGAGCGGCGATGGGGAAGTTTTTGAAGGGAAGATTGTTTGCGTACTCAACAACGCCGTCGTCATCGTTTGCGATGCCGGGGGTGGCAATGCCGATGCTTGCAATGTCGGAAAGGGAAATTCCCATCTCCTCGCAAACCTTATTACAGAGCGCTGCGATGTCCGAAACTATCTCCTCACCCGGACGGGTCGCACCCGTGGGAGTGCTGACTTTCTTCACAAGCTCCAGCTTTTCATTTACTATACCTACGGCGATGTTCGTGCCGCCAAGGTCAACACCAATTCTGTACATAGTTGTTCTCCTTATATATTATTACATTAATTATAATTCACAGTTACTACCGTGTCAAGTCTTATTTTGCCCTTTGAGGTTATATTCACACAGATGCGCCAGCGGACAGACGTGACACTGTGGACTTCTCGCTATGCAAACATCTCTGCCAAACTGTACGATGCGGTGGCAAAAATCCGATTGTTTTTCGGGTTCTATGAGCTTCACCATTATCTTTTCTACCTTGTGCGCGTCCTTGAGAGAGGTGTCATACATACCGAAGCGTCCGCATATCCTTATGCAATGCGTGTCAGCAACTATTGCAGGCTTGCCGTAGACGTCGCCGAGCAAAAGATTTGCTATCTTTCTGCCAACGCCGGGAAGAGAGAGCAGGTCGTCCATATTGTCGGGAACGACGCCGCCGAACTTATCTCTCACGATAATGCACTCGTCCTTTATGTTTTTAGCCTTTGTCTGCCACAGTCCGCAAGAACGGACTATGTCCGCTATCTCATCAAGAGGCGCGTCCGCGAGGGCGTCAAGGGTAGGGAAGCGTGCGAACAAGACCTTGCACACCTCGTTTACCCTCGCATCGGTGCACTGCGCTGACAGCCTTGCCATTACCATAAGCCGCCACGGCTCACCACCGTGCTCAAGCGCACATACAGCCTCGGGATATATTCCTTCAAGTATTTCAACTATCTCCGCCATTCGGCGGCGCTTTGCCGCGTCAGTCATTTTTCTTGGCGGTAAAGTACGTGCCGACGTGACCGCCGTCAAGGAGTGTATAAAGGATATCGGGGTCTTTTCCGTTGAGTATAAACATAGGGATACCTTTTTCGGTAACCATCTTAGCGGCATTGAGCTTTGCTATCATTCCGCCCGTGCCTCTGTCGGTTCCCGCACCGCCCGCGAGAGCGAAGATGCTGTCGTCTATCGTCTCGACGCGCTCGATAAGGTGAGCGTCGGGGTTTGACCTTGGGTCACTGTCGTAAAGACCGTCGATATCGGTGAGATTGAGAAGCAGATCTGCCTGACAAAGCTCGGCAACGTAAGCCGAGAGTATGTCGTTACCGCCGAATTTTGTCAGCTCGTCGGTGGAGACCGAGTCGTTCTCATTGACTACGGGAATACATCTCATCTCAAGCAAACGGCAAAATGTGTTTTCTGCCGCACAGCGTCTCTCGGGATTGGAGAGCACCTCTTTTGTCATAAGTATCTGCGCGACAGTGTGACCGTAGTCGGAGAAAAATTTGTCATACATCTTCATAAGCTCGCTCTGACCGATCGCCGCCATAGCCTGCTTTTCCTCGGGCGTGGACGGAATTCTGCCAAAGCCTATCTTTGCGACACCCGCGCTGACCGCTCCCGAAGAAACGAGAACGACCTGCATGCCCCAATTCTGCATATCCGAAAGCACCTTAACGAGCTTTTCGATATAGCGGAGATTGAGGTGACCTGTATTGTGTGTAAGAGTGGACGTGCCGACCTTGACTACGACACGCTTGCTGTCTCTGAAATAACCCATTTTTTGACCTCTTCTTATTTTTACGTTACATCAATATATTATTATACATCATTTTTTTGCCCTTTTCAATAGATATGTCAAAAATAACTTGACAAAAAAGTCGCATAGTGATATAATAGTCGTACTTTTGAGGGGACGCGCGTGGGCGTCCTATTTTACGCAAAACGGAGATGTTTTAAAAATGGGAGTTTGGGACCTGCTTGGAATAGCGGTAGGCTTGGCGATGGACGCTTTCGCCGTCAGCATATGTAAGGGACTGGCAACAAAGAAGAATTTTATAAAAACGGGACTTGCTTGCGGAATATGGTTTGGATTTTTCCAGGCGCTTATGCCGCTTCTCGGTTGGCTGCTCGGTCGTACTGTCGCAGGATACGTCAGCAGCGTAGCACCCTATATTGCTTTTGCGCTTCTTGCTTTCCTCGGTGTCAAGATGATAGTCGAGGCGATAAAGGAGCTTAAGGAGATAAAGAAGGCAAAGGAAGAGGGAATATGCGATTGTTGCGCAGACGAAAAGAATGCGTCGCTCAGCGTCAAGGTCATGTTTGTGTTCGCGATAGCAACGAGCATCGACGCGCTTGCGGCGGGACTTTCATTTGCGGCGATGGACGCAAACATATGGGTGGCGATAAGCTTTATCGGTATAGTCACGTTTTTATTTTCCTTCGTCGGAGCAACGCTTGGAGCAAAGGTCGGCGGACTTCTCAGAGGCAAGGCTGAGATATTCGGCGGAGTGATACTTATAGCTATGGGTCTTAAGGTGCTTATCCAGCATCTTATAGAAGTATTTGCAAGATAACGTAAAAACCGTATGGCAAAAAAGTCCGTACGGTTTTTTATTTGCGTGGGAAAATGTATACAAAATATTACCCAATTTAAGATAAGTTGAAAAAAATCAAAAAAATCTGATTTTTTTAGAAAATTTTATTTACAAACGGCGTTTTTTTTGCTATACTATTAACGTAAAAAATATGTATGCCCATAATGTGGGCTAAAGCAAGGGGTGTTTTAATATGAGCCGTATGATTGGTACGGTATCCCGTGGTGTACGTACACCGATTATAAGAAAAGGTGACAATATAGTTGATATTGTTACGGAGTCTGTTCTTGAGGCTGCTAAGGACGGCGGCTTTGAGGTAAGAGACAGAGACATCATCGCAATGACAGAGGCTATAGTTGCACGTGCGCAGGGAAACTATGCAAGCGTTAAAGATATTGCTGACGACGTCAGAGCAAAGTTTGGCGGAGAAACTGTCGGAGTTATTTTCCCCATTCTCAGCCGTAACCGTTTTGCTATCTGTCTGCGCGGTATCGCGTCGGGAGCAAAGAAGGTAGTGCTTATGCTTTCCTATCCCTCTGACGAGGTTGGAAACCATCTTATCAGCCTTGATGCTCTTGATGAAAAGGGCGTAAATCCCTATTCTGACGTTCTCACACTTGAGAAATACCGTGAGCTTTTCGGATATGAGAAGCATAGATTTACGGGCGTGGACTACGTTGAATACTACGAGCAGCTTATCCGTGAGAGCGGAGCTGAGGTACAGATAATCTTTGCGAACGACGCAAGAGCTATCCTGCCCTACACAAAGAATGTTCTCAACTGCGACATTCACACAAGAGCACGCACCAAGAGAATACTCAAGGCGGCGGGAGCAGAGATCGTTTACGGTCTTGATGAGATACTTAGTGCCCCCGTTAACGGAAGCGGATATAACGAAAATTACGGACTTCTCGGCTCTAATAAGGCAACCGAGGATCAGGTTAAGCTGTTCCCCAGAGACTGCCAGCCCGTAGTAGACGCTATTCAGAAGAAGGTGTTTGAGGCAACGGGCAAAAAGGTCGAGGTAATGGTATACGGAGA
This sequence comes from Oscillospiraceae bacterium, assembly GCA_015063845.1. Taxonomy (GTDB): domain Bacteria; phylum Bacillota; class Clostridia; order Oscillospirales; family CAG-272; genus HGM12713. Next base: position 2,798 of record SVTJ01000010.1, on the reverse strand, counting down.
TGGCGCGTTCAAGGACCCCATAGGAAAGATATGGGAGCTTGCAGACCCGGTAGTATCCCCCGCATATACGGTAGGACTTGAGGGAACTCCCAATGAGCTTAAGCTCAAGTACCTCGCTGACAATGAGTTTGCCGCACTTTCGGGCGAGGAGCTCAGAGCAGCTATCAAGGAAAAGATCACGCAGAAGGACGCTGACCTTGTTGGAAACATGGCATCCGAGGGAACTACACCTCGCCGCCTCACTGACTTGATCGGTTCGCTCTGCGACCTGACCTCAGGCTCTGGCGACAAGGGAACACCTGTAGTCTATATCCAGGGTTATTTCGATAACTATACAACAGAATAAACATTCAACCGCAAGGAGATTGACTCCTTGCGGTTTTTGTGATATCATATATTCGTTAACTTTAACAAGGTAGGTCGATATGAAGCTCATTATTACTGATCTCGACAACACGCTTTTGACAAGTGATAAAAATATTTCCGAATACACCGTTCGTGTGCTTGAGGAATGTAGAAAGCAAGGACATATGTTAGCTTTTGCTACCGCCCGTTCTGAAGCGTCGATAACAAGGTTTGTTGAAATGCTGAAGCCGAATGTTATCGTGTCAAACGGTGGGGCGGTTATAAGAAGCGGCGGAGAGGTTATTTATCAAAACCTCATGTCAGCGCAGGACGTATCAAAAATAATTGAGATGTTCTTTGCGTTTACCGACGGTAAGGGGTTGATGACCTTGGATTGCGAGGACGGGTATTATTGTAATTTCAGACCCAGCGATGCTGACCGCTATGGCGGATACGTGCAAACGGATTTCAAAGAGTTCAAATGTTGCGCTCATAAGATAACGGCAGGTCTTGAAAGAGATGAATGGGCAGAAAAGATCGCAAAGGCTTGCCCGGACTGTACGGTCGTAAGCTTCACGGGAGAGATATGGCGGGGGATATCTGCCAAAAACTCGGATAAGGGAACTGCTTTAAGTGTGCTTGTGTCGCATTTGGGTATCGGAGCTGAGGACGTGATCGCATTTGGGGACGACACAAACGATATTGGAATGCTAAAGCTTGCGGGTACGGCAGTTGCTGTTTTGAATGCCATTGATGAGGTCAAAGCAGTTGCGGAATACGTTACCGACAGCAATGACCAAGACGGTGTGGCGAGGTTTTTGCAAAAGACGCTTCTTGCCTAAAATACATAAGTAAAAAACAGCCGAGAGCTATCTCTCGGCTGTTTTTATTTGTCGTAAACCGTTGGCACAGGGAAACCGTTGTATCCAAGCGACTTGATCAAGGTCGGATAATCCTTGTAGCAATAGTTCATATCAAAGCTTGTCAGCGTTTTGCCGTCCGCCTTGTAAATGCCGTCAATAGTTCCCGTGAAGGAAAACTGGAACATCGCCATCTGCTTGCCGTGCTTCTCGGGGTCCCATGCTCCTTCGTTGATGATCTCTGTGGAAGAGGCGGGATTTGAATACCAGATGTCAAACAGCGTGGTCACCTGGTCTTGATGCAGATAATTGTTTAACCATTTTGGGTTTGTGTAAAGCGCGGTATAGTATCCGTTTTCCTGCATGACGGAAATAAATTCTATACAAATGGCCGTCAAGGTGTCCTTGTCAAGACCTTCAAGCCGTTCGTCCTCTATGTCGAAATAGATGGGGTAATCGAATTGTTTGCCCTCAAGTAGAGTTAGACAGTATTCCGCTTCCTCGCGCGCTTCCTCAACGCAGTCGGCGTACGAGTAGAAGTATGCGCCAACTCCAAGCCCTGCCTCTTTTGCCGCCGCGTAGTCCATTTCAAATGTGGGGTCGGGAACTCCGATGTATCCAACTCGCAGTATCGCGTAGTCGATGCCTGCTGTTTTTATCTTTTGCCAGTCAAGCGGTAAATAGGTGCTGCCGCTGGTGTTGTGGTTCCACTTTGATGTGTCCACGCCCTTGGCAAGAACGGTCGTGTTGCTCACGTATGCGCCCTTGTAGACGTCGGAGTAGAAGCGGTAGTCGCCAACGTATGAAAATCCGCAGTCGCAGCTGTACGTTGTAGAGCCGTTTTGCTTGCAGGTGGCAACGTGAACGGTCGTTATCTTAAAGTCGTGGCCGTTGGGAGCTGTGACGTCATAAATATATTCGTAATCGCAGACCGTGCAGCTTGCGTGCTTGTAGCCCTCTTTGTCACACGTAGGCAGAATATCCTCGACGGATAGCACGTGTCCGAGAGGAGCGGTGTAGTTTGACTTGTATTCAAATCCGCAAACAGAACAGACGTTGAGGTCATATCCTTGGTGGTCGCAGTCAGGCGCGACCTCGGTCGTGTGTATAACGTGACCGGGGGGAGGGACTATGTCTGTGTTGAACTCTGCCGAGCAGTCGTTGCATTCGTTGAACGTGTATCCCGCGGTATCGCAGGTGGGCGGTATTACGGTCGAGGATGTGTCTTCGTGTGAGCACTTGAACGCGCACGAGGTCGCAACGAGTGAGAGCAAAACGAGAGCCATTATTAATATGAAGGTTTTTGCTGTCGAATGTTTTTTCATTTAACGGTCTCCGTGGTAAAATCTTTTATAAAATTATACCATTAAAGAAAATAGATGTCAAGGAAAACGTATCGACCGTATGTGGAATTATTCGCCAAAATGGCTTTTTTGCGCCAAAAAGTGGCACAAAAACAAAAAATAAAAATTTTTTCAAAAAACTTTAGAAAAGTTCTTGACAAAGGGAAAGTAGTGTGGTATAATAGTCAAGCTGTCCGCCCAAAGGGTGGTAAAAAAGGGCAGCGAAACGGTCATTGAAAATTGAACAACA
>SVTJ01000009.1 GCA_015063845.1 Oscillospiraceae bacterium | reverse complement strand
GTCGAGGACGTCGACCCCTACAATGGATAGAGCAAACATATTCGCATCAGATGTTGTTTGATGTAATTTGATGGGAAATATGTTTATATTTTATGGTGAATTGTATTAGGAGCGTGTAGGGGTCGACGTCCTCGACGACCCGTTCGTTGGCATACTATAACACACTGACAAATCATAATTTACAAAACTGCGTCTTCTAAAAATTGCAGAGCGGTCATTGACATAACGTTTGTGTTGTGTTATAATTGTATAAGAATGTTTTTATGTCCAAGGATAGGAAAATGAAAAAGAAACTGTTGATATTTGACCTTGACGGCACTATCGCGGATACTATATATTCCATTCGTGACGGAGTAAATCTCGCTATGGATAAGTACGGTCTGCCGCATAGGTCATACGAGGATATAAGAGCGGCTATCGGAAACGGTGCGAGATTGCTCATAAAAAGGAGTATTCCCGTAGAGCTTCAGGACGACGAGGCCTTTTGCGCCCGCGTTTTTGAAGATTACGACAAGTTCTATGAAAAGACTTACGCAAACGTGGACGGCTGCTATGAGGGAATGAGCGAGGCTATGCATACGCTTCACGCGCGTGGCTATAAGCTCTGTGTGCTTTCAAACAAGCAAGACGCATATACCAAAAAGATAATTGGTCTCTTGTTTCCCGATGGAATTATTGAATTTGTGTCGGGGCAGACTGCACTCCCCGCAAAGCCGGACCCCACCGTACCGAAAATGATAGCGGAAATGTTCAAGGTGGCTCCCGCTGAGTGCGCTTTTATCGGCGATAGCGAGGTGGACGTCAAAACGGGAAAAAATGCGGGAATGACGGCAGTTGCCTGCACGTGGGGATATCGCTCTCGAGATATGCTTGAGGACGCGGACGTTATTATCGACTCTCCCGCGTGTCTTACCGAAATATTTGAATAATAGAAACATATATATAGACAAAGGAAGTAAATAATGAAGGTTGGATTTGTTTCTCTCGGTTGTCCTAAGAATCAGCTGGATACCGAGGTAATGCTTCACGAGGTCGCTTCTGCGGGGTATGAGATAACTCCCGAGGAGACCGAGGCAGACGTTGTTATAATAAACACCTGCGGATTTATAGAGAGCGCAAAGCAGGAAGCTATTGAGAATATACTTGATGTAGCTTGGCTCAAAAAGAACAGAGGGCTTAAGGCGATAGTTGTCACGGGCTGTCTTGCTGAGAGATACCGCGAGCAGCTGCTCGACGAATTTCCCGAGATAGATGCCGTGCTTGGCGTGGGAAGCATACATAACATAGTTGAGGCAATAGAAGCTGTAACGGTAAAAAAGAAAAAAGGCTCGAAGCGCAAGTATACGTCCTTTGAGGACAAGGAAAGTGTGCGCCTTGGCGGTGACAGAATACTCACAACGCCCGACCATATGGCATATCTCAAGATAGCTGAGGGCTGTGATAACCGTTGTGCTTACTGCGCTATTCCGCTCATAAGAGGAAAGTTCAGGAGCAGACCTATGGAGGACCTTGTTGCTGAGGCAAAGCAGCTCGAGGCACTTGGTGTCAAGGAGCTTTGCGTTGTCGCTCAGGACACAACGAGATACGGCCTTGACCTATATGGAGAATATAAGCTCTCGGAGCTTCTCCAAAGGATAATTGCCGAGACGAATATTCCGTGGATAAGACTTCTTTATTGCTATCCCGATAAGGTCACCGATGAGCTTATCGAGACAATACGTAATAATGATAGAATACTTAAGTATATCGACCTGCCCATACAGCACATAAGCGACCATATGCTCAAAGCTATGAACAGACACGGCGATGCGGCAATGATAAAGGACGTTATAAGAAAGCTTCGCAGTATTGACGGTATGATAATAAGAACGACGTTTATCGTAGGCTTCCCCGGAGAGACCGAGGAGGACTTCTGCGAGCTTTGCGAGTTTGTAAAGGAGACGAAGTTCGACAGAGCAGGGGTGTTTACCTATTCTCGCGAGGAGGATACGGTGGCATACGATATGCCCGACCAGATAGACGAGCAAGTAAAGCTTGACAGAATGGACCTTGTTATGCGTGAGCAACTTGAGATAAACGAGGCGAACAATCAGAAGATGATAGACAAGATAGTCACGGTCATCTGTGAGGACTACGATCCCGTAAGTGAGGTGCATTTTGGAAGAAGCTATGCCGATGCTCCCGAGATAGACGGAAAGGTTTATTTCCGTTCCGACAAGAGGATCGCGCCCGGCTCGTTCGTTAAGGTAAGAATAAGAGAGGTGCTCGACTACGACCTGTTGGGCAGAGCGCTTATCGACCAAAATAAGTGATTGGAGATAGATGAATATGAAAATGAATTTACCCAACAAGCTGACAGTGCTCAGGCTTTGTCTCGTTCCCGTGATACTCATTGTGGGAATGCTTCCCGAAACGGTAATTCCGTTTTACGTTTCCTGCGTGCTGTGCGCTGTTCTCTTTATAGGCACGTCCGTCACCGATATGCTTGACGGCAAGATAGCAAGACGTGATAATCTCATTACCGATTTTGGAAAGTTCCTTGACCCCGTTGCTGACAAGTTTATGGTCATCGGTACACTCTTTGTTATACTTTACAAGTTTGAAAATCTCCGACTTCTTATGATATTCACACTCATTATAGTTGTATTCCGCGAGCTCGCTGTAACGTCGATGAGACTTGTGGTATCAACGGGAGAGGGAATAGTAGTTGCGGCAAACAGCCTTGGCAAGATAAAGACGGTATCTCAGGTGGTAGCTATATCCACAGTATTCCTTGAGCCTGTCGTTCAGCTTATTGCCGAGTTCATCGTAGAGGCTTGCAAGGGAGTTAGCGTTTCGTGGCCTACGAACGTAGTTCCGCTTACATGGATAACTATGATATTCTCGCTCTTTATGACAATTTGGTCGGGTGTGAATTACCTTAAGTCCTATTGGAAATATCTCGATCCCGAAAAATAAAAAACACAAAGCAAAAGAGCTTTCCAAGCGGAAAGCTCTTTTGTTTTTCTTAATCTTGTTTCTTCTTTCTGAGCATCGTGACCTCGTCGCGGTTATAGACCTTGGGAGGTACTTCGGGGGAGGCGATAAGGCTGACCTTTACCGTTCTTCTGAGCGGATTTATCTCGGTAACGTGTCCGTCGCCGTTCTCCGTGCGTACAAGTGAGCCGACGGGAGGCGTGCGCTTGATCTCGTATTCATATGCCTCGTGCTCATAACGCAAGCAGCACATAAGTCTGCCGCATATACCCGATATCTTTGCCGAGTTGAGCGAGAGATTTTGCTCCTTTGCCATCTTTATCGACACCTGGTCGAAATCGGAAAGGAAGAGCGTACAGCAAAGAGGTCTGCCACACATTCCAAGTCCGCCCATAAGCTTTGCCTCGTCTCTTATACCTATCTGGCGAAGCTCTATACGGGTACGGAAAACAGACGCGAGATCCTTGACGAGATTTCTAAAGTCAACTCGGTCAGACGAGGTGAAGTAGAATAAAAGCTTTGTGTTGTCAAAGGTGTATTGCGCCTCTATCAGCTTCATATCAAGTCCGTGAGCGGCTATCTTTTCGTTGCATATTTTGAATGCATCCTCTTCTTTTTGCTTGTTTGCCTTGTGGTGCTCGATATCCTCATCGGTGGCACTTCTTATGACCTTGCGCAAAGGTGGAACGATATCCGAGCTTCTTACAAAGCTGTTCGAGGAAGCGACCTCTCCGAATTCCTGACCTCTTGCAGTATCAACGATAGCTTTGCTACCTTTCTGATACTTCTTGCCGTCGGGATCGAAGTAGTAGATCTTTCCCGTGCTCTTGAACCTTATTCCTATTACCTCAGTCCTGTCAACTGTCTCTTCGGTATGCTCAGTGTCCGTGCTTTCAGCGGGATCGTCCACGAAAAGCTTGTACTCCTCGTATTCGTCACTTGCGTGTGTGGGCGCGGGCTTTGACTGAGTGGGGGGATTAAAAGGAACACTCTTTGGCTTGTCGTTTTGCTTTTTTTTGTTTTGTTGGTTTTGATTCTTTTGAGGACGTTCAGCCTCGGACTTCTCGGGTGCTTGCGCCTGAGGATTCTGTTCGGCGGGCTTTGGTCCTTTCTTGTTTTTGTTATGATGTCTGTTTCTCTTGTGCTTGTGGTTTGAAGGGTTCGCATTGCCCTCGGGCTTTTGCGCGGCGGACTGCTCAGCGGGCTTCGCGGTCTCTGCTGCCTTAGGTTGCGCGACCGTAGCTGTATCGGCGGCATTGTCCTTTGGCGGTTCTATAAAATATCCGTGACGGCGGTGATGCTTGCGTCCGTGATGCTTGCCACCTGCGTTACCGCTTGCGTTGCCATCGGGTTTCTTTTGTTCTTCCATAACGTTTCCTTTCTATATGAGCTCCGCATCACACAAAAGCTTTACAAGTGTGAGACGGACGTTTGCGTTTTTTGACGTGCTGTCCAGAGCCGTGAGCACGGCGCAGGACATTGTGTAGAGAAAGCTCAGTGAGCTTCGGTCACTAAGCTCCATAGCGACTGCTCTGTTCTCAAAAAAGCTAAGAGGAGCATTGTCGCTCTTTTTGATGAGCATGAGGTCGTTCATTGCCTCCGACAGCGAAGAGAGCTGCTCGGTGAGCGTGTCACGCTTGCTTGAAAATCTTGGCAGCATCACAAGCAATTCTCCCGTGTTGTGCCCAATAGCGGCGCCGATAAACTCCTTTACGAGCGTTCTGGTCTGCATCACGGGCGCAAAGCTTGACGGATCGAGATATTCAAGCGCGCTTCCTATACCGTTCTTAGCTGACACTATAAGCTCGGCGTATTCCGACGGAGACGAAAGCTTGAGTTGTTGAGCGCGACGGTCGGTCCTTTGAAGATAAGCGTCTATATCGCTGTTTGCGATGGGCTCTGTACGAAGCACGGGAGCGCGGCTTCTTATGGTTTCAAGCAACAGCTCGGAGTGCTCGCAAAGCAAGAAAAATCGAACGAACGACGGAGGCTCTTCAAGCGTAAGAAGAAATGCGTTCTGCGCTTCTTCTGTCATTTTGTCGGCTTCCTCAATGATGTATATTTTGAAGTCAAGGTCGTTGGGAACGGTAAAAACGTCCTTTTTGAGATCTCTGACGATATCAACGCCAAGCGTTGCCTTGTCGGGCGCACGGCGCACTGTGATAACGTCGGGAGATTTTCCCTCGAATACCTTTCTGCAGCCGATGCATTTGCCGCAAGGAAAGGGGAGAGAGGAGTTTGCTTTTTCTTGACACGCGAGCGCGGCGGCAGCGTTTTTTGCTATCGTGTGCTTGCCCGTGCCCGCAGGTCCCTCGATGATGCAGGCATGTGAAAGCTTATCCATAAGAACGTCAAGACACAGCTTTTCGCAAAGCTTTTTGTTGCCCACGACGCCCGTCATATATTCTCTCACGCCATCATCTCCAATCCCGCAAACCGTAAAAATATATACATAAAATAATTATATCAAATTTTTTATTCAATGTCAAGTAAAAATGAGTAAACCTCGGGGGCTTTTGCGAATATACTTGTAATGCTTATGCAATAAAAAACGAAAAAGGAAGGTATGAAGTGAACACAGTGGATTTTGGAGAAACGGCAGTTGTTGAGAACGATCTTGCAAGAGAGTGCATATTGCACGGAGTTGGCACGCTTGGACGGGGAAGGCGACCTTTTGCGAAGGCGCAGCTAAAGGGAGAGGCGCATATGAGTGGTACGGCAAGCTTTTATTATACGCCCCTTGGTATGCTCGTATGCGTGACGGTCAAAGGTCTGAGTGATAAAGGCGTGTATACGCTCTCTCTTGCCTCAAACGATGGCTCAAAAGAGGTACAAACACGGTGCGCGATACCGCCGCTGTACTCGCGCGGCGGTTATGCGTGGTGCTCCGCGCTTACGGGCAAGCTTGCGCCAAGCGAGATACAGGATAAGACACTCATAATGCGTGAGATGGACGCGAAAAACGACAAGCAAGTGGCGATAGGCGCAGTCAGGAAATGTGTGAATTTCTAAGAACATTTTGCTCCCGATAGCTCGATTTTTTCTTGACACAAAAAGTCTTTATGATATACTAATGTCATAAAAGATCGAGAAAGGGAGCGATAAAAATGAAAAAGACATTTTTATTGGTAACGATCATACCTACGATGCAAACGGAAATTTGATCAAAGTTATCTCCATGGAAGACAATGGTGATTACGAAAGCTATGAAGTGCAATATAAGCTCGTTTATATCGAAAAAGGACATTCCCGAAGACGTTAAGGAAATGTTTGAGTTTGAGTGGTAATAGTAATATATTTATGATTTAGCAAGAACGCACCCTTAAATGGGTGCGTTCTTGTCTTTTTGATGGTGACAAATTAGGATTTGTCGATGTGTTCGCACAGCGCCCATAAGCCTCCCTCCGAGAGGGAGGGGGACCACGAAGTGGTGGAAGGAGCCGGCGTGCATGCGGAGGTAAGATATAACGCTATTGTACACGCGCTCTCCCTCAGTCTCGCATTCGCTCGACAGCTCCCTCCGCAGGGAGCCTTTGTTGCAATGCGATGCCATTTGTGCACTTTCAGATTAGGATTTGTCGGTGTGTTGAATTACAATTCCGTAGGGGCGATTCATGAATCGCCCGCCACGAGAACATAATGCTATAAACGGGCGATTCGTGAATCGCCCCTACGACCCGTGTGATGCAAAAAATAAGGGGATCCTTCGGCTACGCTTACGCTTCGCTCAGGATGATTTGTAAAATGAGTTTTGGCAATATCAGGTATTGTTCTCGACGCACTCCTTCTATGCGTCATCCTGAGCAGCTCGCTCTGCGAGCGTCGCCGAAGGATCTCCTCTAAACCAATCACAAACTCACCTATAAATCCTAATTTGAAGCACTCTTGACTTTTTTGTGCTGCCATTGTATAATTAAAAGAGTGGATACGCAAGACCGTATCGAAGAAACGGAGAAAAATATGAAGCTCAGAATGGTTGCAACCTGCCTTTTCGGACTTGAGGCGTTGCTTGGTGAGGAGATAGACAAAATAGGCGGAAAAAGAGTTGAGACTATCGACGGCCGCGTTACCTTTGACGGTGACGAGGTCACGCTTGTGTCGGCACTTTTGCGCTTGCGCTGCGCGGAGCGTGTTTTTATATGGCTTGGTAGCTTTCCCGTGTATTGCTTCGACGATCTCTTTGAGGGCACAAAGGCTCTTCCTTGGGAGAGATTTGTCGGCAAAAACGACGCATTTCCCGTTAAAGGACATGCTATTCGCTCACGCCTATATTCCGTGCCCGATTGCCAGAGTATAGTTAAAAAAGCTGTGGTTGACAGGTTGTCATCTCTTTATGGAATGAGAATATTTCCCGAGGACGGAATAAAGTATCAAATAGAATTTTTTATATTTAAGGACGTTGCTACGCTTATGATAGATGCCTCGGGTATGGCGCTTCATAAGAGAGGCTACCGACCCGCGTCGGGAGAAGCGCCCTTGCGTGAAACACTCGGAGCGGCTATCGCAACTATATCAAGACCCCGTGAGGACGTCCTTTTCTGGGATCCCTTTTGCGGCTCTGGTACTATCGCCATAGAGGCGGCGATGATAGCCACAAATACAGCCCCCGGTCTTTTGCGCGGATTTGCGGCAGAGGATTTTCCTGCGTTTGATAAGTCGATCTGGCAGCTCGAAAGGGAAAGGGCAAGGGCTGAGATAATTACCGACAGCTGCTTTGAGGCGTATGCCTCGGATATTGACGAGGACGTGCTCGAAAAGGCAAAAGCAAATGCCGAACGTGCAGGGGTTGGCGGTCATATCAGAATATTCAACGCCGACGCGCGCCGAATAAAAAAAGAGGACAGACGCGGCACCGTCGCTTGCAATCCGCCGTACGGAGAGCGTCTTATGACACTTCGCGAGGCAGAACAGCTGTATAGAGAGATCGGCAGAACGTTTGACGATCTTTCGCCTTGGCAGATATACGTTCTGACTTCCGCGGAGAACTTTGAGAGACTTTACGGCAGGCGCGCCGATAAGATAAGAAAGCTGTATAACGGTATGATACCGTGCCGCCTTTATCAGTATTTTAAGCCACAAGACGCGCAAAAACGCAAATATGAGCGAAAATATTAGTTTTTTGCTTAAAAAGTGATTTGTTTTTGGATTGAAGTGACCTATAATGTATGGTAAAATAAATATAGTCTATAAAATATTTCGTGAAAGGACGGAAATAGAAAATGACACGCGAACAAATTATTGCACAAGTTGAAAAATCAAAGATCATCGTAATTATGAGAGGCATGACCACCGAGCAGCTCATCAACACGGTTGAGGCTATGTATAAGGGTGGTATAAGACTTGTTGAGGTCACGTTCGACCAGAGCAAAAAGATATCCGACGAGCAGACAGCAGAGAACATCCGCATACTCACAGAGAAGTTTGAGGGCAGAGTTCTTGTAGGTGCAGGCACAGTTATGTCCGTAGAGCAGGTCGAGCTCGCTCACAAGGCAGGAGCAAAGTACATCATCTCTCCCGACGCATATGAGCCCGTTATCAAGAGAACCGTTGAGCTTGGAATGGTATCCATGCCCGGTATCTTCACACCTACCGAGGCTGCGAACGCTCACCGTGCGGGAGCTGACTTCGTAAAGCTTTTCCCCAACTCCGAGATGAAGATATCCTATCTCAAGTGCCTCGTAGTTCCGCTTTCTCACATTAAGTTCCTTGCAGTTGGCGGTGTTAACGCTACCACTATCAAGGATTATCTTGATGCAGGTGCGGCAGGCGTTGGCGTTGCAACTAGCATCGTAAATAAGCAGCTTATAGCAGAGGGCAAGTACGACGAGATCACAAAGCTCGCTCTTGCACATACACAGGCAGCAGGCATTGTTGACTGATAAACGAAAGGAAAACAGAATATGGCAACAAAATCTAAAGTAGTTGAAAGCTCCTTCCGCCTTGGTGTCGGAAGATATATTCAAGAGGACGGCGCGGCTCTTCGCCTTGCTGACGAGCTTAAGCTCATCGGCTGCAAGAAGCCCTATATCGTTCACGGTAAGAACGCTATTGCCGTTGCAGGCGAGAAGATAAGAAAGAGTCTTGCAGATGCAGGTATGGACGCTGTTTACTATGAGTACACAGAGTTCTGCAACCCCGATCTCGGTGAGAAGCTCACAAAGACCGAGGAATTCAAGTCCTGCGACTGTGTAGTTGCTGTCGGCGGCGGAAACGTTTGTGACGTATCCAAGCTTATGGCTGCTCTCGTTGATTACCCCATCATCACCGTTCCCACATCCAGCGCTACCTGCGCTCCTTACACCCCTCTTTCGGTTATGTACAACTACGAGGGACAGACGATAGGCTCTCGCCATCACGTTAAGGAAGTAAACGCAGTTCTCGTTGATATGGAAATTCTTTGCTGTCAGCCCGTAAGACTTCTCGTTTCGGGAATCTACGACTCTCTTGCAAAGCTTATCGAGACAAATCAGAGACTTCTTTGCATGGCAGACGAGGACGTTGATATCGGTCTTCGCACATCCTACGTTCTCAGCGACTTCATCTACAAGAAGCTCCTCGCAGACCTTCCTACCGTCGTTGACGACACAGCTAACGGCAGAAACACAAAGGCTGTTTACGACACAGTTTACATACTCATCGCTGTAACAGGACTTATAAGTGCACTTGCACGTGGCTCTAACCAGTGCGCGATAGCTCATAAGGTTTATGAGACAACGAGATTTGTATACCCCAAGGAAGCACACGATAAGCTTCACGGCGAGCTTGTAGGTATCGGTCTTATTCCTCAGCTTATCTACAACGGTGAGCCCGAGGCAGCAGAGACCTTCAAGAATCAGATGAAGGCACTTGGTATGCCCGTAACCCTTGCCGAGGCAGGAATCCCCACCGATCCCGAGGGCCTTGCAGCGTTCACCGCTAAGATAGAGAACTCTTCCGCTATGGACGGAACGACCGACGAGGAAAAGGCAAAGTTCCGCGAGGCATTCAAGGTTATCTGCAAATAATCAAATTTGAACAAAAATCAAAGGAAAATACCGCGTTTTGCGGTATTTTCTATTGACAAATAAAGTTATATGCGGTATAATCAAAACAACTAAAAAACTTCAGAGGTGTTATTATGGAGAAGATGAGACTTGAGTATCCGAATCCCCAGTTTGAGAGAAAAGATTGGACAAACCTCAATGGCGAGTGGGAATTTGAGATAGACAAAAGCGTAAGCGGTAAGGAAAGAGAGCTTTTCAAAAAAGCTCATCTTGACGGTAAGATAAACGTACCCTTCTGTCCCGAGAGCAAGCTTTCGGGTGTTGAGGACAGAGACTTTCTTGAGTGCGTTTGGTATCGCAGAGATATTGAGATACCTGCGGACAAGAAGGGAAGCAGAGTAGTGCTCCATTTCGGTGCTGTTGACCACATCGCGACAGTTTATATAAACAGTGTTGAGGTCTGCCAGCACGTTGGCGGATACGTTGGCTTTGAGGTCGATATCACAGACTACCTCAATGACGGCGTGAACTCACTTTGCGTATGTGCTGAGGACGACACGAGAAATCCTTTGTTCGGTCACGGTAAGCAGTCGAGAAAGTACGACAGCTGGAGATGCTATTATACTCGTGTAACGGGTATTTGGCAGACTGTATGGCTTGAGTACGTTCCCGCTACAAGAATAAAGAACTTCAGAGTATATCCCAATATAGAGAATTCTACTCTTGCTTTCACGGCAGAGCTTCTCGGTAAGGCAACGCTTAAGGCGGTTGCTACGTATGAGGGCAAGGTCGTTGGTAATACCGAGTTCAAGTGCGTTGGCGGTCACGTCAGCGGAAGTATCGCGCTCTCCGAGCTCCATCTTTGGGAAGTAGGCGAGGGAAGACTTTACGACCTTACGCTTACATACGGTGAGGACGAGGTGAAGAGCTACTTTGGTATGCGTAGCCTTGCGTTTGACGGAGTTAAGTTCCTTCTCAACGGCAAGTCCGTATTCCAGAGACTTGTTCTTGACCAGGGCTTCTATCCCGACGGTGTTTATACAGCTCCCAACGAGGAAGCTCTTATCAACGATATAAAGATATCTATGGACGCAGGATTTAACGGCGCAAGACTTCACCAGAAGGTCTTTGAGCCTCGCTTCCTTTACCATTGCGATAAGATGGGATATATGGTATGGGGTGAGTACGGAAACTGGGGTATCGACTACTCCGACATCTCCGCGCTTCCCGGCTTCCTTGACGAGTGGCTCGAGATAATCGAGAGAGACTTCAATCACCCCTCTATCGTGGGTTGGTGTCCTCTTAACGAGACATGGGACGTAAACGGCAGAAAGCAGGATGACAGACTTGTTGCTTCTCTTTACAAGGCAACAAAGGCGGTCGACGTAACGAGACCTTGTATAGATACGAGCGGCTCTTATCACGTGCTTACCGATATATTCGACTTCCACGACTACAACCAGAACGTGGACAACTTCAGAGATATGTACGCAAAGGCTACTATCGAGGAGACGCTTGAGGCATATCCCAAGTACCACACCAAGAGTGCGGGACGTCAGTGCCCGTATATCCACAACCAGCCGTCGTTCATCAGTGAATACGGCGGAATGCGTTGGGATATAGATAACTACGGCGGTTGGGGCTATGGCGACGCGCCCAGAACGGTCGAGGAGTTTATCGAGAGATACCGCGGACTTACCGACACTATCCTTGATAACCCCAATATGTTCGGCTTCTGCTATACACAGCTTTACGACGTAGAGCAAGAGTGCAACGGACTTTACACATACTCCCGTCAGCCTAAATTCGATATGAAGGTCTTTAAGGAGATCAACGAAAGAAAGGCAAAGATCGAGGAATGATAAAAAGCAACACGGCTCGGTGAGCCGTGTTGCTTTTTTGATTGAATTAGGATTTGTCGAATAGTTAGATATGTGTACCGAACGGGTCGACGGGGACGTCGACCCCTACAATGGGTAAGTGAACATATTCGTATTATATGTTATTTAATAAAGATTTAAGGGATACCACAAATAACTTTTATGGCAATTTATATTGGGAGCTTGTAGGGGTCGACGTCCCCGACGACCCATTTTACAACACAAACAATTCACCGACAAATCCTAATTTAACAGTTCAACCGTAGCTATGGCAGATGATTATGAAAGTTTTTAAAAAAATCTTGCAAAATCTTTGGAAATTTATTGACACCAAAAGTGTGTTGTGCTATAATTAAAAGGTCAAAAAAAGCATATACTTTTTTTGCGTACTAATATGTCTATACTAAAAAAGGAAGGTATACAAAAATGAGCTTCAAAAATCAGTATCTTAACGAGCTTATGGAAAGAGTAGTTAAGAGAAACCCCAACGAGCCTGAGTTCCATCAGACAGTCAAGGAAGTCCTTGAGTCTATCGAGCCTGTTATCGAGCAGCGCCCCGATTACATAACAAGCGGCGTTCTCGAAAGAATGGTAGAGCCTGAGAGAATTATCAAGTTCAGAGTTCCGTGGGTAGACGATAATGGCGTGGTTCAGGTAAACCGCGGCTTCAGAATCCAGTTTAACAGCGCGATCGGTCCGTACAAGGGCGGTCTTCGTTTTCACCCCTCCGTTAACGAGAGCATAATCAAGTTCCTCGGCTTCGAGCAGACCTTCAAGAACTCTCTTACCTCTCTCCCCATGGGCGGCGGCAAGGGCGGCTCAGACTTCGATCCTCAGGGCAAGTCCGATGCAGAGGTTATGCGCTTCTGCCAGAGCTTTATGACAGAGCTTCAGAAGTACATCGGCGCAGATACCGACGTTCCCGCAGGTGACATCGGCGTAGGTGCTCGCGAGATCGGTTATCTCTTCGGTCAGTACAAGAGACTTCGTGACGAGTTCACGGGCGTTCTTACAGGTAAGGGAATACCCTACGGCGGTTCTCTTATTCGTCCCGAGGCAACAGGCTTCGGCGCAGTTTACTACACAGTAAATATGCTCGAGCACTTCGGCGACACTATCAAGGGTAAGACAGTTGTCATCTCCGGCTTCGGTAACGTTGCTTGGGGTACGGCTAAGAAGGTTGCAGAGCTTGGCGGTAAGGTAGTTGCTATCTCCGGTCCCGACGGATACGTTTACGATCCCGACGGTGTTGTTACCGAGGAAAAGATCGCTTACATGCTCGAGATGCGTGCTTCCTGCCGTAACAGAGTTCAGGACTACGCAGATAAGTTCGGCGTTGAGTTCTTCGCGGGTCAGAAGCCTTGGGGCGTAAAGGCAGATATCCTTATGCCTTGTGCAACCCAGAATGAGGTTGACATGAAGGAAGCTGAGATGATCGTTGCAAACGGCATCAAGTACTACGTTGAGGTATCCAATATGCCTACGACCAACGAGGCTGTTGCATATCTTAAGGCTAACGGCGTTATCGTTGCTCCTTCTAAGGCAGTTAACGCAGGTGGCGTTTCGGTATCGGGTCTTGAAATGTCTCAGAACTCCATGCGTTATGCTTGGAGCGCAGAGGAAGTTGACGAGAAGCTCAAGGACATCATGAAGAATATCTTTGACGCTTCTATCAAGGCTGCAAATGACTACGGTCTTGGTGACGACCTCGTTGCAGGCGCAAATATTGCGGGCTTTGTTAAGGTCGCAGAGGCTATGAAGGCTCAGGGCGTTTGCTAATTAAAAAAAATAAGGCGGAGCTTTTGATCGAAAGCTCCGCTTTTTTTATAGAATAAAAAAGACCGACACGCAAGCGTGTCGGTCAATTTTACAAAGTGAACTAAAATTAGTTGAGCTCTGCGAAGTACTTGATCGTACGAACCATCTGGCTGGTGTAGGAGTTCTCGTTGTCGTACCAAGAAACAACCTGAACCTGGTATGTGTCGTCGTCGATCTTTGCAACCATTGTCTGAGTTGCATCGAAGAGAGAACCGTAACGGATACCGATGATATCGGAAGAAACGATCTGATCCTCGTTGTAACCGAAGGACTCGGAAGCAGCAGCCTTCATAGCAGCGTTGATACCCTCAACAGTTACGTCCTTACCCTTAACAACTGCAACAAGGATAGTTGTAGAACCTGTGCAGGTAGGAACTCTCTGAGCAGAGCCGATGAGCTTGCCGTTGAGCTCGGGGATAACGAGACCGATTGCCTTTGCAGCACCGGTGGAGTTAGGAACGATGTTCTGTGCGCCTGCACGTGCTCTTCTGAGGTCACCCTTTCTGTGAGGACCATCGAGGATCATCTGGTCACCTGTGTAAGCGTGAACAGTTGTCATGATACCGCTCTGGATGGGAGCGTAATCATTGAGAGCCTTAGCCATAGGAGCGAGGCAGTTTGTTGTACAAGAAGCAGCGGAGATGATCTTGTCATCAGCTGTAAGAGTCTTCTCGTTAACACTGTATACGATAGTCTTGAGGTCCTTTCCTGCGGGAGCAGAGATAACGACCTTCTTAGCGCCTGCATTAATGTGAGCCATGGACTTCTCAGTGGAGCAGTAGAAACCTGTGCACTCGAGAACAACGTCTACATCAAGTGCGCCCCAAGGACAGTTTGCAGCGTCCTTCTCAGCGTAGATCTTGATTGTCTTTCCATCAACAGTGATGGTGTCCTCACCTGCAACAACGGTGTGTCCGTCGTAACGACCCTGAGCGGTGTCGTACTTGAGAAGGTGAGCGAGCATTTCGGGCTTTGTAAGGTCGTTGATAGCAACGATCTCGTAACCCTCTGCGCCGAACATCTGTCTGAATGCAAGACGTCCGATACGGCCAAAGCCGTTAATAGCAACTTTAACTGACATTTTTAGTGTCCTCCGTTAATATAAATTTTTCACTGCATAAAACAGTTTATTTCAATTATATATTTTAACTCATTTTCCTTAATTATACAAGAGGTTTGACGAAATTTTATCAATTTTGTAACTTTGCACTATTTTTTCTCTTTTTTTTATAATTTATAGTTATTTTGCCTATGCATAATTGACAAAGACCCAATAGAAGGGGAAGGGGATATTTTGTGTAATTAAAAGGATCGGAAAATGAAATTTAACGGTGATAAATTAGGATTTATCGATGTGTTCGCACAGGCTTGCGAGTGTCCCCCTCTAAGAACTTTAACACAAAGAAATTATTATTTTTTTAATTGGGCTGAAAAACTCTTTGCAGTGCAAAACTTTCAAATACCCATAAAACTCGTCGGTACGTAGGGTCCGACGAGTTTTTACCTCAGAGAAAAACAATAAAGTTATATATTTCCTATGGCTGTAACAATA
The DNA here is from genome assembly GCA_015063845.1 of Oscillospiraceae bacterium. Taxonomy (GTDB): domain Bacteria; phylum Bacillota; class Clostridia; order Oscillospirales; family CAG-272; genus HGM12713. The sequence goes on along the minus strand of SVTJ01000009.1, from coordinate 64,983 downwards.
CTATTTTGTTTTAAAGTTCTTGAAGGGAGTTTGAGGGAAACTTCTTTCAAGAAGTTTCCCTCAAAAAATTTCCCTCAAAAAACGCGTCCCCGATAAATCCTAATTTGACGTGTAAATACCGATGCATTTTCTTTGGGTAAAAACATTTGAGTGATCAAAGCGAAAAATTGTCTATTTACACAAAAATATGTGGTGTTTTTGTACAAATAGTGCGTTGACAAATTGAGGGTAATGTGATAAAATATCTATATAATGTTAGCAAAGTAAAGCGCCGCGTGGGTGTTGTCGGAAAATTGCTCATAGGCGTTTTGCTTTGCAACGAAATTACATTCTCAGAAAGGAACTCAAAAGAATGAAAACAAAGAAAATTTTGTCAGCATTATTGGCGGCTATTATGATCGCTATGATGCTCCCGCTCGGTGCGGTAATCGCATCGGCTAGCACAGCTTCTACTCCTACATATGCGGCTGATACAGTTGCTCTTGTAAACGGAACAGAAGTTAATGCCGACGGCTTCCAGGCAGCTCTCACTGCTGCAACCTCAGGTGGTACGGTAGAGATCGTTAAGGACTTTACTATTGCCAGCCTTACTTTCGGCAATTTGAACGTCGCAACAAGTACTTGGACCATTAATGGTAATGATCACACTATTACAAGTACAGCAACAGCTCCTGATACAAACAACTATCTTGTTTACTTTTCTTCTGCATATGCAGAGGTTAACGATCTTACGCTTGTAACAAAGGCAAACGGTATTCGTATCAAGGATGCATCAAACCTTACGTTTAATGACGTAAACGTTTATTCCGGCGGAACAAAGTCAAACGAGACCATCTCTGAATACGACACAGCAAAGTGCTCTTACGCGCTCTACGTTTCTAACAACGCAAGATGTAATCTCGTTGTCAATGGCGGTGAATATAAGGCATACGGTACCAACGGATACGTTTTATACGTAGGAAGCGGTAACGTAGTAGTAAATAGCGGTAACTTCGTTGGTGAGGACTGTACGTTCGTTGCTCGTGTACTTAACTCCTCACTTCAAACCAAACTTGTTGATGCAACTGCTTCTCTTACCGTATACAGCGGTACGTTTATAAAGCCTGTGGTCAACAGAAAGGCAGCAACAGACGGAGCGGTTATCCGTGCTGATCAAGGCGGTATAGTTAACATCCACGGCGGTGATTTCGCATCGTTCTCAGGCAGATCTACCGGTTCGAATAATCACAGAGACTTTGTATTCTTGGCAGGTATCTCCAGCAGTAAACCTAATTGCGTAGGCTTCTTCAATATCTTCGGTGGAAACTTCTACTCCTTTATGGCAGATGATATGACTTCAGGTTCTACTCAGCTTATCGGTAACTTCTCCGGTAGCTCTTCAGCTATGAATGATACAGAGCTTACAAAGATCAACACTAACATTTACGGCGGAAACTTCTATACTACACTGCCCAGCCGTGAAGATAACCTTATGTCCGTAGTTAATAAGGCAGCGGCAACAATCCAGCACGTTCCCGCTGATCAGTATACTGCAACTACCGTAGAAAATCAGACAGTAACCGTTTACGGTAAGGAGTTCACAGGCGTTACAAAGTATACTATTAATTATGTTCAGCCCACAACAGCTCCCGAGAATGCTTCCGTTATGGTAACTAACTCTGACGGCAGAGTATATTATCTTACTGATTATATCCGTAAAAATGAAGCGGAAACAGTAACTATTGAGGTGCCCGCTATCACATTGGCACTCAATGGTGTTGCTGATAAGGATTCCACAGTGAAGCTTCTTAAGGACGTTTCTATTAAGGCAATCGTTATACTCAACAGACATCAGAAGATGACACTTGACGGTAACGACAAGACAATCAACTGTACAACAAGCGGAATGACCGTTTGGTCAGGTGAGATCACAATAAAGAATGCTACCATTGTTTCCGCAGGTGCATATGCTATCCGTCCTACATCGAAGAGCACTCCTCTGGATGCTATCGACCTTAAGCTTAGAATAGAGAACTGTACGCTTTCTTCCAGTGCAGAGGCAACAACTCTTACTGTTAACCCCTTCCTTAAGGGCTCTATGACTGTAGTTAATACGACCATTGCAGGAAAGGTTATCAATATGTCTATAATCGATCCCGACTGTGCTCATGTATGGGGCGATGGCGTTGACAGCGCAACTCATACAGCACCCGGTACTCTCACATACACATGTTCTGCATGTAACAGCACAAAGTCAGAGCCTTCAGCTGCAAAGGGACACTCCTACGGCAACTGGATAAAGGTTGACGATAACCAGCACAAGAAGGTTTGCGATTGTTCTTCCGATGCAGATGTTTTCGAGAACCATACATGGGATGCAGGTGTTGAAACAACTCCCGCAACTCACACAACAAAGGGTGTTAAGACGTACACATGTACAGCTACCGGATGTGGTGCAACAAAGACAGAGGATATCGAAAAGACGACCGAGCACGCTCACGGCGATTGGACAAAGGTAGATGACGCTAAGCACTCTAAGACGTGTGCTTGCGGAGACGTCATTACAGCAGATCACGCATGGAATGACGGTGAGGTAACGACAGCTGCTACAACTGAGGCAGAGGGCGTTAAGACTTACACATGTGCAGACTGTGGCGCAACAAAGACCGAGGCTATAGCTAAGCTTGACGCACCCGCAGCTGACGCTCCCGCAACAGATGCACCCGCTACTGATGCTCCTGCTGAGGAAAAGGGTTGTAAGAACTCTATCGGCGTAGGCGCAGTTGCAGTTCTTGCAGTTGCAGGACTTGCTTGCGGTATCGTATCCAAGAAGCGCGAGGACTGATTAAAAAACAGTCACACTAAAACTTAAACAAACAAGCCGCCCGTGGTTTCCACGGGCGGCTTTTCTTTGAATACGTGTTTGTGTGTCAAATTAGGATTTATCGGTGTGTTCGCACAGCACCCCTCTTAAAAGTTTTAGTCAAGTTTTTTCAAAAACTTGCGGGGTCAAGGGGCGGCGCCCATTGCCGCTCTCCGCAGAGAGCGGAACTCCTTACGCTGAGAAGGGAGTTCGGGGGGAACCCCCGAGCGCTGCCCGCAGGCAGCGAAATCCCCTATTGTAGCATAAAGTAACTTTGTGTTAATAAGGGGTGTTCCGCTCTCTGCGGAGAGCGGCTGGGAGGTCCCTAAACGTTTCGCTTTGCGAAACCTTACGGTTGAGCTTGCTCAACCATAGACCCACCGTGACCGTGAGGGTGTTTCGCTCGTTGCGACGAGCGACAAGCCTACGCGGCTTGAGCGCGAAAACTTTTGAAAAAGTTTTATCAAAACTTTCAATAATGGGTGCTGTGCGAACACACCGATAAATCCTAATTTAATTAAACGAGATTTTTACTCCCTTAAACAAAATCGGGTGTTCCTAAAAAGGAACACCCGATGAGTTTATTTGCTCTGTTATTTGACCGAATCCTTTGCTGCTGTGAGTGTGTTCTGCATAAGCATTGTTATCGTCATAGGTCCAACGCCGCCCGGGACGGGGGTGATATAAGATGCTTTCGGCTCGACGGTCGCGAAGTCAACGTCGCCCGTGAGCTTTCCGTCAGCTCGTCTGTTCATACCAACGTCTATGACCACAGCACCCTCTTTTATCATATCTCCAGTAAAGAAGTCAGCCTTTCCGATAGCCGCAACGAGAATATCCGCTCTGCGGCAGACCTCTGCGAGGTCGCGTGTCTTGCTGTGGCAAACGGTTACTGTTCCGCTCTTGTGAAGCAGAAGCATTGCCTGAGGTTTTCCAACTATATTGGAACGTCCTACTACCACGCACTCCTTACCGCAAACGTCTATCCCACTTCTCTCAAGAAGCGCCATAACTCCCGCGGGTGTGCAGGGCAGGAATGAATAGTCACCTATCATTATCTTGCCCACGTTATAAGGGTGGAACGCGTCAACGTCCTTTTTGGGGTCGATGCGAAGTATCACCTGATTTTCATCAAGGTGACGGGGCAGGGGAAGCTGGCAGAGTATGCCGTGTATCGCCTTGTCCGCATTTAGCTTGTCAACGAGAGAGTTAAGCTCATCTTGCGTTGTGCTTGCGGGAAGCTCGTAAGCCTCGGAATAAAATCCAACCTCGTCACAAGCGCGGCGCTTGTTGCGTACGTACACCTGAGATGCGGGGTCCTCGCCAACGATTATTACTGCAAGACCGGGTCTGAAGCCGTGTTCAGCCGCAAACTGTTCAGTCTCTTTTTTTATCTCCTCGCGTATCTGCGCGGATATTGCTTTTCCGTCAATTATCTTTGCCATCGTTATTGTCTCCCTCTTTTGTAAAAAGCTTGTCTATTTTGTTTGAAACGTCTACGTATTCGGGCGGCTCGGTGTTCTCGTCTTCGCCGTCGCTCTCGGCACTCTGCTCGGGCTCACCGTCAATTTTTGCAGCTTCAGCGTTCATTGAAGCGGTCGTCGCGAACTTCGGATAAGCGGGGTCGTAATCACGCGCTGTAAGAGCGGCGCGGCGTGCCTTGAGCAGCTCAAGCACCAGCATAAGTGTGCCGACAACAAAGCAAACGAAGCCGACCACCTGGGATATTCTGAAAACTCCAACGTAAAGGCTGTCCGTTCTGAGCCCCTCTATAAACATTCTTCCAAAGCCGTACCACGCGATGTAGGTGTAGAATATCTGACCGTCAAACTTCTTTTTCTTATAGAAGATATTGATAAGAACAAAGCCGAGGATATTCCAGAGCGACTCGTAAAGGAACGTGGGATGAACGTAAGCCATACCGAAAACGTTGTCTATATCGTGGGGGAAAATACCCATACGCATAAAGTAAAGAGGGCTGTCATCGGGGACTACCGTGCCGTATGCTTCTCCGTTGAAGAAGTTGCCCCATCTGCCCATAGCCTGAGCTATCATGACACCGGGTGCGGTGGCATCCGCGATCTTGAAAAAGCTTATCTTTTTTATCTTGCAAATGACAAAAATAGTTACAGCTCCCGCAATGAGGCCTCCGTAAATGGCAAGACCGCCATTCCAAATAGCGATAACGTCATAAAAGCTTTTTAGCTCATCAAGCGACATAAGCACGTAATAAAGCCTTGCGCCGATAACGCCGAATATAATAGTGAATATCACGAAATCGAGCATATCGTCAAAGCTTATACCCACCTGCTTTGCTCTGTACGACGCGTATGCAAACGCGATCACCATGCCGAATGTGATTATGAGACCGTACCATCTTATCTCGATACCGCCGAAGATGGGAAGGGAAAAAGCGACGGGGTCAAGCTTGAAGTTTTCTATTCCAAGCCCCGGGAAGGATAAGTTGACCATAAAATACCTCTCTTATTCTAAAGGATTGATGATTGAAAGTGTCATTGTTGTTTTGTCAAACGAGTGACGGAGCAGCTCGTTGACATCTTCGAGCGTTATCTCATTGAGAACGTCGGCGTAGTCAAAAAATTCTGAGCCCTCGCAGATCGAGTTGAACAGCTCGTTTGCGATATCCTCGGTGGAGTCAAAGGACATCACCCATTCCGCGTACATGACCTTTTTTGTGCGCTCGAAATCCGCGATTTCGATGCCGCGCTCACGTACGCTGTCGATATATTTGAGTATCTCCTCGCATACAAGCTTCGGGTCGTCAGCCTCGCCCGAGACGTTGTTGAAGGCAAAGCTGTGACAGATGTTGTAAACGCAAGAGATGTTGGGGGATATCAAGCGACGGTCAAGCAAAGAGGAATATAAGCTTCCCGATTTTGCGAACAGAACGTCGTTGATTATCGCCATAGTTATACATTTTTTGAGCCTTTGACGGGGATCGGACGAGATATCAACGTCCTTGAATCCGATGTCAAAAAGCGGTTTTGCCACCTGCATCTTCTGCTCAACGAGCGGCATATACGCCTCTCTTTCCTCTGCTTCGTTTTCGTTTATGCAAAGTGTGGGTCTGCCCGTAGAAGACTTGGGCAACAATGGGTCGACGATACGGAGCACGCTCTTTGCGTCCACGTCTCCGCATATGACAAGTGCCATATTGTCAAGGCGATAGAAGGCATTGTAGCAACCGTAAAGAAGCTCTGGCGTTATCTGCTTTATAGACTTTTCGCTTCCGCAAATATTCCGCTTTACGCTGTGGCTCTTATACATTCCCTCAAGCATGCCGTAAAAGCATCTGTTAGAGGGATTGTCCTCATACATCTTTATCTCCTCAGCGATTATGCCGATCTCCTTTTTTACCGATTCGTCGGTGAAATAGGGGTGCGTGACAAAGGTCACCAGCTCTTCAAGAGACGCATCAAGGTTGTGCGTGCAACTGAAGAGATACACTGTCTTATCAAACGTGGTATATGCGTTTGCGTCAGCGCCGAGTGCGGTGAAGCGCTCGAAGGAGTCGCTTCCGTCCTCGTTGAAGAACAGCTTATGCTCGAGAAAATGCGCTATTCCGTCGGGAACTGTGACGTCGCAGTCCTTGTCGAACGGGCGAAAAACGTTGTTTATCGAGCCGTATTTTGTGCCGAACAGGGCATAGGTCGCTGACATTTTCTTTGGAAATACGTATATCGAAAGTCCCGAGGGGTGGTCTATCTTTTGATAATGCTCCCCGAGAAGCGCGCTTTCGAAGCGTTCGGACGTGTAATTATTCATCGTCTTCGTCCTCACTTTCCGTGCTTGTTCCGTGAATGTAAAACACCGTGTCGTGAACGGTATTTTGCGCCAAGCGGCAAACGTCCTCAGCACTTACCGCAAGCAATTTTTGCTTGTGCTCCTCAACCGTTTCCGCAATACCGAACAGCTCACCCTCAAGATAGAAGTTTTGAAGTGCGCGCGGCGAATCGTATATTTGCGAATAGGTGTATTCAATGCTTTGTCTTGCCGCTATCATTTCCTTTTCGCTGACCTCACCCTTGGCAATAAGTGAAAGCTGGCGAAGTATCTCCTCAGCGGCGATATCCTTGTTTGAATTATCAAGTCCCGAGCGGACACTCATATTTCCCGACAGCAGGCTCACCTTTGAGCCGCAATAGTAGCAAAGGCTCATTCTTTCTCTCACATTGAGGAAAAGCTTTGATGCCGCTGAGCCGCCGAATATCTCGTTCAATACTGTGAGTACAGTGTCGGTGTTCTCGGGAACTCCCGCTCCCGTGCGGAAGCCCATAGCAAGCGTGCCTTGCTTAAGTGGCATATCCTCGGTAACGCTGATATATTCAGTTGGTGTCTTTATGCGCGGCATTATCGGGGGAGCTTTAGACACTCCGATAAATCCCGCAAAGGCGTCGGTAAGCGCGTGTATAACCTGCTCTTGCGACTGAGACCCGACGTAAAACACGTTCATCGAGCAGTCGGAAATAAGGCTCGTGTAAAAGGTGGAGAGCATTGCCGCGTCAACTTTTTTGGTAGCTTCAAGTACGTATTCAAGCGTTATGTTGTTATCGCAATTTCTGTCCATAAGCTCACCGAGCCTTGCGGACGCGTATAGCTTTGGATAGTTCTTTATTGACTTTACGTGGTCGAGAAATGATATCTTGACCTTTTCCACGGTGTCGGGCAGAAAAACACCGTCACGGAGCAAAGGGCGCATAAGCATATCTGCTCCTGTGTGCAGAACACCGCGCAGAACGTCTGTACCGTCGGTGACGAATTTATTGCTTATCATATCCGCGCAAAGGCACACCGAGAGATTATCTCCTCTTGTGGTCGTGTTAAAGGAAAGAGTTGACGAATACAGCTCGTCAAGCTCACGGTTGATGTCGGCAATAGAGGGAAGACGCTCGCAGCCTCTGCCGAGCGCGATACACAGCACGTGTGAGAGAACGTAGTTCTCGGGTGTCAGCGGCATATCGAGAGATACCGTCAGTGCCTCTGCCTTGAATTTATCTGTTTGTATGTAGGATAGCCGAATATTATCAGCTACGGTATACTTTTTTGGTATCATCGAAAGGTCTTTCTCCGATCAATTATAATAATACAGTATAATTATACACCCAAAATGTGACTATTCCAACACCAATTTATTAATGATATGAAAAAACGGTTGAGTAAACTACTCAACCGTTTAATTGTATTCCGCCTCGATTTATGGGGAATATTTGTTTTTTTAGCTCTTGCTTGCCTCGACAGCCTCTCCGTCAATGATTATGCGGGGCTCTCCCTTTTTGGGGAAATCTATCAAAGCAGCCATTTCTCCAAGACGGAACATCTGGTTTGTGCCCTTAAGCGAGAACGGCTTTACGCTTATATTGTATTCATCGCCGTCAATGGTAATGATAGCCTTTCCCGAAATAGCAGAGCAAACGAGAGAAACGCTGTGAGTGACCTCTGCGTTTTCCTCAGTGACCTCTTTTATTTCCCAAAAATACTTCTTAGCCATATTTAAGCTCCTTTATCAGTAGAGGTAGGGGATAACTATGTGTCCCGACATATCGAACACCACGTCGCGTGACTTTATAGCCTCTGCGATATCAAAGGAGTCACGCATCTGCGTCTTTGTTCTCATAAGTCCCATAGCCATTCTATCGGGGTCGTGGAAGTCACTTCCGGCAGTAACGAGCAGATCGTTATCACGTGCGAAGCGTGCTGCGATACCGACACGGGAGTTGGGAGAGGGGTGGAGATTGAGACTTTCGATGCCGTCAACGTATCCGAGAGGAGTAGGCTCCATTCCGTTGCGGAAGGGATGAGCGTGGATAATTACGTTCTTATTATTCTTGAAGCCCTTATAAAACGCCTCGATACCAAGCGGCAGGTAGGTTGCTATCTCCTCAACGTCCTCGGGAGAGATGCCGTAAACGAGGTAGTCGTTTATCGTGCCCACAAAGCGTATCTCAACACCGAGAGCAACGCTCATTCCCGTGCCATCTGCCGCTTCCTTTGCTTTGTAGTAGTCCGAAAGATAGAACTCTGCAAGATCTGCGGGATTGGGAAATCTTCTGTACTTGTCGGGGTCCATATGATTGGTTATAGTGAGAGTATTACAGCCGATCTTTGCGTAAAGCTTCGCGTCAAAAGCGGCAGGGAGCTTTCCGCAGTTACTGACGGGGCTGGTGTGAGCGTGAAGCTCTGTCTTGTATGAGTATTCCTCTAAAATTTTTCTGAAGTCCATTTTTACCTCGCGTTAAGCCTGAAAATAGGGAAGTATTATATTTCCGAATATATCGAATATCACATCTTTGGATTTTATCGCCTCGGCTACGTCGTACGAGTCGCGAAGCTGATGCTTTGTACGCATAAGGCAGTTAGCCTGCTTTGTAAGGGTTGAGTGACAAACGTGGAAATCGCTGCCGCCCGTCACGAGAAGCCCTCTGTCTTTTGCGTCCTTTGCGGTATATACTATCTTTGCCTCGAGTCCGGGGTGCATATTGAATACCTCAAGTCCGTCAACGTATCCGTAAGGTGTAGGGTCCATATTCGCGCGTCTGGGGTGCGCGTGGATTATTACGTTTTTGTCATTTTTGAAGTCTCTGTAAAACTCCTCAATACTGCGTGGAATATACGAAACTATCTTCTCAATATCGTCAGGGCAGATGCCATAGATGAGATAATCGTTTTTTGTACCCTCGAATTTAAGCTCACAGCCGAGCGCTACGCACATATCCGTGCCCTTTGCCGCCTCAAGCGCCTTGTAGTAGTCGGAAACGTAATACTCGGCGACCTCGGCAGTCGTTCTTCCGACAAGGTGATAATCGGTCAAGTGATTGGTGATGACCAGCGTGCTTACCCCCGCATCACGGTGTATCTTAACGCTGTCCTCTGCGAGCACCTGACCGCAAGCGCTTACGGGATAGGTGTGAGAGTGAAGCTCTGTCTTGTAAGCATATTCAGCGACAAGTTCTTTGAAATTCATAGTTATACATCCTTTCTTGCAACATCGGTTTTGTGCGCGGCATCTATAACAGCCTTTGCAACTACCGCCGCCACACGTTTGTCAAGCGCGGGAGCGATTATATTGTCCTCTCTGAGCTCATCCTCGGGTATAAGCGAAGCAAGCGCGTAAGACGTTGCCACCTTCATCTCCTCGTTTATGCACGATGCTCTGCAATCGAGCGCGCCGCGGAAAATACCTGGGAATGCAAGCACGTTGTTTATCTGGTTTGGAAAATCGGAGCGACCCGTGCCGACTATTCTCGCACCTGCGGCGAGTGCCTTGTCGGGCATTATCTCGGGTGTGGGGTTTGCCATAGGGAACACTATTGCGTCGGAAGCCATTGAGCGCACCATATCCTCGCTGACGATATTCGGAGCGGATACTCCGATAAACACGTCAGCACCGTTCATGGCATCTGCAAGAGTTCCGACCAAATGCTCTTTGTTCGTAAGAGCGGCTATTTCGCGGTGAGCCTCGTTGAGCTGACTGTCTCCCTCGCAAATAATGCCAAAGCGGTCGACCATAATTAGGTCTTTTACACCCATATTCAAAAGGTGCTTTCCGATAGCGCAGCCTGCGCTGCCCGCTCCGTTTATAACGACACGTACCTTGCCGATATCTTTTTTGACTATCTTGAGCGCATTGAGAAGCGCCGCCGCAACGACTATCGCAGTTCCGTGCTGGTCATCGTGAAATACGGGAATGTCGCATATCTCCTTGAGCTTTTTCTCTATCTCAAAGCATCGAGGCGCGCTTATGTCTTCAAGATTTATTCCGCCGAAGCTGCCCGAGATAAGATATACCGTTCTTACTATCTCGTCGACGTCCTTTGAGCGTACGCAGATAGGAAATGCGTCAACGTCCGCAAACTCCTTGAAAAGAGCGCACTTGCCTTCCATAACGGGCATTCCTGCCTCAGGTCCTATATCGCCGAGCCCCAGCACTGCCGTACCGTCCGTCACGACAGCCACAAGATTTGATCTCCTTGTGAGCTCGTACGACTTGTTTATATCCTTGTTTATTTCAAGACACGGCTCTGCGACACCGGGGGTGTATGCAAGGGAAAGGTCTTGTCTATCTTCTATCTTGCAGCGACTGACGACCTCTATCTTGCCGCCCCATTCGTAATGCTTTTTGAGTGATTGCTTTCTTATATCCATATAAAGTTCCTTAAATCATTTGTTCGGGCTTGAAAACGCTGTCAAACTGCTCTTCGCTCATAAGACCGAGCTTAAGGCACGCCTCTCGCAGGGAAATACCCTCGGCATACGCAAGCTTTGCTACCTTTGCGGCATTCTCGTATCCGATATACGGATTGAGTGCGGTCACGAGCATAAGAGAATTGTGGAGATTATCGTGCATCTTTTGTCTGTTTGCGACGATACCCGAAGCGCAGTTCTTATCAAAAGAAGCTATTGCGTCGGCGAGAAGTCTTACAGACTGCAAAAAGTTAGATATGCAAACGGGCATAAATACGTTGAGCTCAAAGTTGCCTTGCGACGCGCTCATACCAACCGCTACGTCGTTTGCGATGACCTGAACTGCAACCATAGTTACCGCCTCGCATTGCGTGGGATTGACCTTACCGGGCATTATTGACGACCCGGGCTCGTTCTCGGGAATGCTTATCTCCCCAAGCCCCACACGAGGACCTGACGCCAGCCAACGGACGTCGTTCGCTATCTTCATCATATCTGCCGCAAGCGCCTTGAGAGCGCCGTGAGCGAACACGAGCTCGTCTTTTGAAGTGAGCGCGTGGAATTTATTTGATGCAGTGATAAATTTATATCCCGTGATGCTTGATATCTCCTCGGCAACTGCCGTATCAAAGCCTATTGGCGCATTAAGTCCCGTGCCCACTGCCGTGCCGCCGAGCGCGAGCTCGCAAAGGGGAGACAGGGAGCACTCGATAAGCTCACGGTCACGCACGAGCGACGCGCGCCAGCCCGATATCTCCTGAGAGAAGCTTATAGGCGTTGCGTCCTGAAGATGTGTTCTTCCGCTCTTTACCACTCCCTCATTTTCCGCCTCGAGACGTATGAGTGTATTTATGAGAGCATCGAGCGAGGGCAGAAGGCGTTGCTTTATTGCCACTACTGCGGCTACGTGCATAGCTGTGGGGAAGGTGTCGTTAGAGGACTGTGACATATTCACGTCGTCATTTGGATGAAGCAAAGCTTTGCCGAGTATTTGATTTGCTCTGTTTGCTATCACCTCGTTAGCGTTCATATTCGACTGTGTTCCGCTACCCGTCTGGAAAACGACGAGAGGGAAGTGAGATGCGAGAGCGCCCGAGATCACCTCATCGCATGCGGTAGAGATAGCCGCGAGCTTTTGTTCGGTCATTTTCTCGGGACGAAGCTTTGCGTTTGCTATGGCTGCCGCCTTTTTGAGAATGCCGAAGGCGTGTATTATTTCGGTGGGCATAGTGTCCGTACCCACACCTATTTTGAAGTTTTCGAGGCTGCGCTGTGTCTGCGCACCCCAGAGCTTGTCCGCCCCAACGCGTATCTCGCCCATAGAGTCGTGCTCTATTCTATATTCCATAATTCACCTCGCGTGTGATACATATACATAATAACATATTATATTATACAACTAATCTTTTTTCTTTTCAAGAGCTTAGAAAAAATAAATGAGTTTTTTGAAAACAAATCCTAATTTGGAGATAAAACAAAACAGCCGCACGAGCGTGCGGCTGTTTTTATTTTTACTTGACCTCTGTAACAATATAAGTTTCAGACCAGAAGTCTCGTTTGCCGTATTGGATCACTATACCGACGTTCATAAGCGTTGAGCCCTTTGCGGTAATGTCAAGACCTTCGATATGATAGGTCTTATCCTTGTCAAGACCCGCAAGACATACTCTGTGACGCTCAGCATTGGGATCGGAAAGTCTGCGGTAAACGGTGAGCATTGCGCTTGACTTATCCTTAGAGACCACTGCCTGAGTAAAGAATCCGCTGTTGAAGGGAGAGTCGATACGGTAAACGTCACCCTTAAGAATAAGCTCTTCGAGCATCTTATATTCCTCGACCTGCGCCTTGACCATCTCTCTGTCCTCATCGGTGAATTCGGTCGTGTCAAGCTCGTATCCCGTAGCTCCGAGGTGAGCAATATCCGCACGTGTTGCCATAGAGGTTATGCGGTTGGTCTGGTGATTGGGAACTGCGGATACGTGAGCGCTCATAGCAGAAAGGGGATAGACCATGGAAGTACCGTACTGTATCTTTGTGCGCTCCTCGGCATCGGTATCGTCGGACGTCCATATCTGCGGGAAGTATGCAAGCACACCGCCGTCAAAGCGCGCGCCGCCACCCGAGCAGCCCTCAAAGAATACGTTGGGATTTGCGTTGACTATACGCTCAAAGAGGTCGTATACGCCAAGCACGTAGCGGTGAGCAAATTCCATTTGCTTCTCGGGCTCAAGCTCAACCGAGAAAGCATCGGTTACGTTTCTGTTGTAGTCCCACTTGACGTAGTCAATATCGTTCTCGGCAAGCACCTTGTTGACGGAGTTTACGATATAATCACGGACATCCTTGCGGGTGAGGTCCATCATATACTGTGTTCTCGAGTAGCATCTCGGACGCCCCGGCTTACCTATCGCATAGTCGGGATGAGCGCGGAATATATCCGAATCCTCGCTTATCATCTCAGGCTCAAACCAAAGACCGAACTTCATTCCCTTGGAGTGGGTGTGGTCGATTATTGCCTTAAGTCCGCCCTCAAGCTTTTGCTCGTTGACTACCCAGTCGCCAAGTCCGGATTTGTCGTTGTCGCGCTTGCCAAACCAACCGTCGTCAAGAACGAGTGTATCAATGCCCGTGCCCTCGACAGCGTCAACGATAGCCTTGAGCTTTTCAGTATCAAACTTGAAGTAAGTAGCCTCCCAGTTGTTGATAACGATGGGACGGCTCTCAAAAACTCTCTTTTTAGGAATAAGATGATTTCTGTATGCGTCGTGGAATGCGCGGCTCATTCCGCCGAGACCCTCGTGAGATACGGCGATAACAGCCTCGGGCGTTTCAAAGCTCTCGCCAACGCCGAGATTCCAAGTAAAGTCAAAATCGTTTATACCGCCCGTTACGACTGTGTCACCCAAGCAAGAGCCCTCGACCTTGAGAACAAAAGAGGAGGAGTATATAAGGTTAACACCGATAACGCGTCCCGTCGTTTCGGTCGCGCCCTTTGTCATAAGAGCAATAAAGGGATTGAGCGTTGCGGACGAGGTGCATCTCTTGGAGTCGATAGAGACAACACCGTGGTGCATGGGAATTATCTCGGGGCTTCTCTCACATGCCCAAGAGCCCTGAAGCGACATAACGTCGTATTCCTGACCCGGAAGACCAAAAGCGAAGGAATAAGCGCGGAGAAGCTTTATCGGACGGTCTGTACCGTTTACAAAAACAACTCTGCGTGCAACGACGGAAGCGTCGTCGTAGACCGTATAGTAAAGGTCTGCGCCAAAATCGCTGTAAGCATCCTTGAGATGGACGACAAGTGTCTCTCCGCCTCTCATTGAGGGCATTCCGTTTATGGCGGGCTTTGCGGGAAGTATCTCGTGGGAGTTGTAGAGAAGGTCGCAGAGCCTGTCGCCGTCAGCAGTCTGTATCTGAACGGAAGGCTCACGGTAGTCGCTCGTTCCGAAGAAGGATATTTCGGGGTGGAAGACATAGTAAGCATTTGCGCTGGTTACCGTTCCACCTGGAGCCGTAGCGCAAAACGATATCCTTCCTCTCGCGTTATGATAGGAAAGGTCGTCATGACCGATAGGACAACCGCACCAAAGATGAGCGAGATAGCCCGATTCGGTTATGCGAAAGGCATAGGTCATATCCTTACCGTCAAGGTAAAAGGTTTTTGTTTGCTCGTTGAATGTAATAGCCATTATATTACCTCACTAAGTGTTGTTTATTTACCGAAATTATACCATAAAAAGAACGGCAAGTCAATAATCACAGTATCTTTTTTATGTCGTAAAACACACTTTTTATATCGCATTTTTGTTAAAAATAAAGTTTATACTTGACGGGAATGCTTGCTGTGTGATAAAATGTTGTATATTAAGAAATTTTAGGAGGTAGCTATGCCTACGTATTATCTTGCTGTCGATATAGGAGCGTCCAGCGGAAGACATATTCTCGGTTGGATTGAAAACGGAAAAATACAGCTTGAGGAGGTCTATCGCTTTCCAAACGGAATGAGCGAGAAGAACGGTCACCTTTGCTGGGATCATGAATCTCTTTCCAAGCATCTTGTGCTCGGACTTAAAAAGTGTAAGGAAATTGGAAAAATACCCGCTTATTTGGGAATAGATACATGGGGCGTTGACTTTGTTCTTGTAGATAAGGACGGTAATATGCTCGGAGACGCTGTCGGCTACCGCGATAGCCGCACCGAGGCTTCAGCTCCCGAGGTTTATAAGATAGTTTCCGAGGATGAGCTTTATGCTCACACGGGTATCCAGAAGCAGAATTATAACTCGGTATTCCAGCTTATGGCGATAAAAATGGAAAATCCCGAGCATCTGGAGGCGGCTGATAAGCTGCTGTTCACTCCCGACTATCTCGGCTACCTTTTGACGGGCGTAGCGCATCAGGAATATACGGTCGCAAGTACGTCCGGAATGCTGAACGCAAAGAGCGGAGAATGGGATATGGAGCTTATCGAAAAGCTCGGTTACCCCAAAAAGCTTTTCGGAAAGCTCAGCGAGCCCTGCGAGATACTCGGAAATCTTAAGCCCGAGATTAGAGACGAGATAGGCTATGACCTTACAGTCATCCATCCGGGCTCACACGACACCGCCTCTGCTGTGCTTGCAGTTCCCACAAACTCGGATAACGCTATCTACATAAGCTCGGGTACTTGGTCGCTTCTCGGCGTTGAAAAGACCGAGGCGGACGCGTCTTGCGCTTCCCGTGAGAAGAATTTCACCAACGAGGGCGGCGTAGAGAGAAGATACAGATACCTCAAGAATATAATGGGACTTTGGATAATCCAGTCCATCAAAAAGGAGCTTGGCGGTAAGTATTCGTTTGCAGAGCTCTGCGATATGGCAACGGCTCTCGGCGATACGGAGTATAGAATAGACGTCAACGATAAGGCGTTCCTCGCTCCCAAGAGCATGATGCAGGCAATAAAGGATTATTGCGGCGCTCCCGATATGCCCCTTGACCATATGCTTTGCTGTGTATATCACAGTCTCGCAAATTGCTATGCGGAGGCAATTGCAGACCTCAAGGAGACGGCAGGCAAGCCACTTGACGCGCTTCACATAATCGGCGGCGGAAGCAAGGACGATTATCTCTCCAAGCTCACAGCTGACAGAATAGATATCCCTGTGTATGCAGGACCTACCGAGGCAACGGCTATCGGTAATATACTCGCTCAGATGCTCGCGACCGACGTGTTCGCGTCAGTTGCCGAAGCAAGAGAAGCGGTATTCAATTCGTTTGACGTAAAGAGGATATAAACGAGG
Source organism: Oscillospiraceae bacterium (assembly GCA_015063845.1). Taxonomy (GTDB): domain Bacteria; phylum Bacillota; class Clostridia; order Oscillospirales; family CAG-272; genus HGM12713. The sequence goes on along the minus strand of SVTJ01000009.1, from coordinate 48,657 downwards.
TGTGCGATATGAGCTGTGCGTATGAGTTAGCTAAAAAAAGATATGAGGCCTTGGGTATTGATACCGAAAAGGTGATAAACGACCTTCGTGACGTTAACGTTGCTATGCATTGCTGGCAGGGTGACGACGTAAAGGGCTTTGACAACGACGGAGAGCTCAGCGGCGGTATCCAGACAACAGGAAATTATCCGGGTCGCGCAAGAACTCCCGACGAGCTTATGGCTGATATTGATAAGGTGCTCGAGCTTGACGGTGGAACTCATAAGCTCAATCTCCACGCGTGCTATGCAATATTTGAGGACGGAGAATTTTGCGACCGTGACGCGATAGAGCCCAAGCACTTCTCAAAGTGGGTAAGCTTTGCAAAGGAGAGGGGAATGGGAATTGATTTTAACCCCACGTTCTTCTCGCATCCTAAGGCTGACGGACTTACGCTCGCTTCTCCCGATGAAGAGATACGCGCCTTTTGGGTGCGCCACGGACAGGCGTGTCTGCGTATATCAGAGTACTTCGCTAATCAAACGGGAATGCCTTGCGTAATGAATATTTGGATACCAGATGGCTTTAAGGATATACCTGCCGACAGAATAGGTCCGAGAGAAAGATTTGCGAGATCTCTTGACGAGATACTCAGTATAGGCTACGATAAAGAAAAGGTGTACGTTACTCTTGAGTCTAAGGTGTTCGGTATCGGATTTGAGTCCTGCACGGTAGGCTCTGCGGAGTTTGCAATGGGCTACGTGCTCTCAAGAGGAATAGTGCCGCTTATGGATAACGGACATTATCACCCGACCGAGCTCGTTTCCGACAAGATATCTTCAATGCTTCTTTTCTCGAAAAAGATAGCCTTGCACGTAACCAGAGCTGTTCGTTGGGATTCTGACCACGTTATACGTCTTGATGACGAAACGCGCGAGATAGCTAAGGAGATAGTCGCAAGCGGAAGGATCAACGATATTGCTATTGCTCTTGACTATTTTGACGCAAGCATCAACCGTATAGCTGCTTGGACCATAGGTCTGCGCAACTTCCGTAAGGCAATGCTCATCGCTATGCTCACACCGCACGCTGACCTTAAGCGCTTGCAGGATGAGGGCAGAATGACCGAGCTTATGCTTTTGCAGGAGGAGATAAAGTCTTATCCTTGGGGCGACGTTTGGGACGAATATTGCCGCCGCTGCGGTGTTCCCACAGGAGACGAGCTTTACGGCGAGATAGAAAGATACGAAAGAGAAGTGCTTGCCGCAAGAGCGTAAGCTCAGCATAGCGCAATAAAAATTTTAGGAGAAACCATATGCTCATTCCGGAGGTTAAAAAGCAGGTAGCCTTGAGCGCCGCTTGCAAAATACCAAAAAGAATAACGTACACTTACAAAAAGGGCTGTGCCGAGGCAGAGCTTGGCGCTTGTGCGCTTGCATCGTTCGTAAGAGATGCGGAGCAGAGCGACTGCGGCGCATTCATAAGCTTTGCGCCCGACGCAACGCTTGAGGATAGGAGTGAGATATATAGCGTAAGAGTGCTTGAGGACGGCATCCTTATCGGCTTTCGCGATGCGAGAGGGGCAGTCAACGCCGCCGCTACCGTTGCTCTTATGCTCAGAAAGGATCAGCTTTATCCTTGTGAGATAGTGGACTATCCGTCCTGCGAGTATAGATCCTTGATGATAGATATGGCGCGCGGATTGCCGACCTATGAGGATATAGAGGCGGTGGTCAGATATATGGCGCTTGCTAAATTCAATCGCCTGCATCTGCATCTTTGCGATAGTAAAGGACCATGCTTTGCCAGTGATGCCGTTCCCGAGTATAAGTATATGGGAGAGGGCGGACAGTGCGAAAAGGCTATGCTGGCAAGGATAGACGAGCTTTGTCACTCGTATGCCATAGAGATAGTTCCCGAGATAGAAATTCCCGCCCACGCGACCGCACTGTGTAGCGTACACCCCGAATTCAAGTGCGGAGTTGAAAACGCGCACGTCTGGACGCTGTGTCCGTCAAGCGAGGGAGTGTGGGAGTTTTATGAGGCGCTTGTCGCGGAGGTCGCACAGACCTTCCCAAGAAGCGAGTATATACATATCGGCTCTGACGAGCTTGAGTTCCTTGATCAGGCAAAGCCGAGGATATGCCATTGGGACGAATGCCCGAAGTGTCGCGCGCTCAGAGAGAGGGAAGGACTTGCGGATAAACGCGAGGAGTTTTACTATCTCATAAACAGAATGCACGATATCGTTCGCGCTCACGGTAAAAAAATGATGATGTGGAACGACCAGATAGACGTGTCGAAGGAGGTTCCTATCAGCAGAGATATTATCGTCGAGTTTTGGCGCGTCGCAAAAGAGGGAAGAGGACCTAATAAGGGCTGCTCGCTCGATAAGCTCCTTGATCACGGCTTTAAGGTGATAAACGCAAGCTTTGAAAACGCGTATTTCGACGATGAAGCGTATATGTCCTCGGAGAAAATGAAGACGTGGTCGCCTCTTGTGAAGCAGTGCGGCGAATGCGCACAGAGCATTATAGGCGCAGAAGCGTGCGCGTGGGAGTTCGGAAATTATGGGGAGTATCCTTTTTACGGATACGTCGCTCCGTCCGTTATCGCGATATTCGGAGATAAGCTCTGGGGACTTCGCGATATGGAATATACCGATCAATATAAAGCCGCGCTTTCTGAGTTTATATTCGGAACGGCAGAGCTATCCGAGGTATTCGACTACGTCGGTGACGTTATCCCCCCAAGATGCGCCGATCGCTATACTTATGCGGACGCATCGACGCTGTCCCCCGAAACTATACATAAATGCATAGATAAGCTAAAAACCTTACCCACCTGCTTTTCTACTTCAAAATACGTCTATCTGCTTGAGAAAATAGCGGAAACGTGTGGCATATCTTCTTGACAAGAAGCACTAAGTTATCGTTACTTTTTGTTCTGAAAAAACAAACGGCAGTTCATTTTGAACTGCCGTTTTATTTTACTTCGCGATTACCTTGCGGAAGCTCTTTTTACCACGCTTGAAGACCTTACCGTCGGCGAGGTCTGCCTTAGAATAGGTAGCTCTTACGTCGGTAACCTTTTCGCCGTCGCAGGAAACTCCGCCCTGCTCGATAGCGCGTCTTGCCTCGCTCTTAGAGGGAACAAGTCCTGCCTTTACTAGTATAGAGCCGATGTCGATAACGCCGTCGATAAAGTCAGCGTCACAAAGCTCGGTCATAGGTATCTCAGCCTCAGCGCCCGCGCCGAAGAGTGCCTTTGCGCTCGCCTCTGCCTTCTTTGCTTCTTCCTCACCGTGAACGAGAGCTGTGAGCTCGTATGCGAGTATCTCCTTAGCGCGATTGAGCTGTGCGCCCTCCCAGCTATCCATCTCGTTTATCTGCTCGAGGGGAAGGAAGGTGAGCATTCTTATGCACTTAAGAACGTCAGCGTCCGCAACGTTTCTCCAGTACTGATAGAAATCGTAGGGAGAGGTCTTTTCGGGGTCGAGCCAAACTGCGCCCGACTGCGTCTTACCCATCTTCTTGCCCTCGGAATTGAGGAGAAGCGTGATGGTCATAGCGTATGCGTCCTTACCGAGCTTGCGGCGGATAAGCTCCGTACCGCCAAGCATATTCGACCACTGGTCGTCACCGCCAAACTGCATATTGCAGCCGAGCGTCTGGTAGAGGTGATAGAAGTCATAGGACTGCATTATCATGTAGTTGAACTCAAGGAAGGAAAGCCCCTTTTCCATTCTCTGCTTGTAGCACTCAGCGGAGAGCATACGATTAACAGAGAAGCAAGCGCCAACCTCGCGGAGCACCTCGATGTAGTTGAGGTCAAGCAGCCAGTCGGCATTGTTCACCATAAGAGCCTTACCGTCGGAAAAATCGATAAAGCGGCTCATCTGCTTTTTGAAGCATTCGCAGTTGTGAGCGATAGTCTCCTTAGTCATCATCTGACGCATATCGGTTCTGCCCGAGGGGTCACCGACCATAGCCGTACCGCCGCCGATGAGAGCAACGGGTTTATTGCCTGCCATCTGAAGTCTCTTCATAAGGCAGAGAGCCATGAAGTGACCGACGTGCAAGCTGTCAGCCGTGGGGTCGAAACCAATATAGAAAACGGCTTTACCGTTGTTTATAAGTTCTTTGATCTCGTCTTCGTCCGTTACCTGAGCGATAAGACCTCTGGCAACGAGCTCGTCATAAATAGTCATAACAAATCTCCTGTTTGAAAATAATTATATAACAATTATTAATTATAAACCAAAAAAACTTTTTTGTCAACAGTTAAATGGAAAAAGCGATATAATAAAACGGCGGTGACTTGCACCGCCGTTTTATTACCAGGGCGTTTTAGCCGTTGGTGTTCTTAATGGAGTTCTCGTAGCTCTCGACCATCTTCTTTACCATCTGACCGCCGACGCTACCTGCCTGCTTAGAGGTGAGGTCACCGTTGTAACCGTTCTTAAGGTTAACACCGACCTCGCTGGCAGCCTGCATCTTAAACTTGTTAAGCGCTTCCTTTGCCTCAGGCACTACGTTCTTGTTAGACATATCAAAATCTCCTGTCTTATCTATTTTATCGAGCATAAGAAGGGAAAGCGCAGAGCAAAAGGCTCTGCGCCTTTCCTTTGCGGCATACCGAGCAAAATCCTTTGCCCCTGTCGCCGCTTTTCCGCTGCTCTGCTATTATTGTTGACAGATGTTTTTTTATTATTAGTGAGAAAATATGGTAACTTGTTGACTTTTAAAAAATGATATGCTATACTTTTTATTGACATTTATTAAGGCTTTTTTGGCTTTTTAATACGGAGGTCGAGTATGAAGTTTTTTCACGTGTACAATGACGAATGCTTTGCGGGTCTTGAAAAAAACGGAATGATAAACGGTGATACGGGCTTTAAGATACAGCATTGCTTTGCAGTCCCAAAGGATAAGACCTTTAATTATTTTGCTGCCGAGGGTTCTCGTCTTTACCAAATGATAAAACAGGATAATATCCCTTTTTACGTGGACAGAATAGCGGGCGGTATTACGTGGTATCCTTATGAATTTGACAAGTTGCTTATCGGTAAATATAGGGAAATGCTCGGAGATTGGTTTCTCGGTTTTCAGCTTCACGAAAGCGGCTCTAATCGCCGCAGGCAGGACTGGGCGCGGCTCAGGCGCGTCGGCGGTGACGGCCCGTACGACGTAGCCTTGCTTGACAAAGAGCTTCTGCGTCCCTATGCGGTAACGCCTGACAAAAAGGTGCTGCACGGACTATCCCAAGAGAGCATTTACTTTTACGCAAACAAGACCTACGCAAGGACACACGAGGAATTTATTGACGAGTTCAAAGAGCTGTTTGCGTGTCGTATGGCAGACACCGACAACTGTATTCTGCCTTGTGACAGCTATTATCTTGCCGCTTATCTTGAGGACAAGGCGGGAATGAAGACGTTTATGCCCGAGGTTGGAGCGCAGATACCCCTTATGTGCGTAGCCGTGGCACTCGCGCGAGGACAGGCAAATGCGTCGGGCAAGACTTGGGGCACGTATTACGAATGCTGGAGCGCGTCAAAGGAGCACGGCTACACTATGCCCGTATTCAACACTACTTTGAAAAACGAATGGTATCTCACTCAAGAAACGCACAAGGACGACTTTACTACCTACGGCAAAAACGGCGGAAGCTCGCGTCTGCTGCAAAACCGCATATATTACTATTCTCTTATGGCGGGCGCGCACTATATGAGCGAGGAATGGGGACTTAATTGCAGCTACAACGATATGACTACGTTCGAGCTGTCCGAGTACGGTCAGGTCAAAAAGAACTTTATAAATAACGCTATGAAATTCCGCGGTATAAAGGCAAGGGTGCCGTTTGCCGTGGTACTTCCGAAACGCTACTCGGTCGTGCAGATAAACACAGATGTACTCAAGGGAGCGTTAGGAGAGCACAGAGATACGTATCTTGAGGCACCTCTTGACGCTGAGGAAAAGAGGTATTTCGGACATATCGAGGACGTCATAAAGCTGCTTTTCGCTTACAGCGAAAGATATGACGGCGACAATGAGGACCATGTTATGACCAACACTCGTTTCGGTGACGTTTTTGATATTTTGTACGAGGACGCGTCCGACGATGCGCTCTCTCGTTACGAGTATCTGATAGACGCTTCGGTCGACGGCGACTTCGCAAGTGAGAGGCAGGGAAGCGGACTGAGGATAATTGAGAGTGGAGATATCGAAAAACTTGAAGCGGTCATTTCCACCCTGACGAAACAAACGCTTGACTGCTACGTTGACGGACTTTTGTGGCTGGTATCTGCCGATGAGAACGGCAAGCGATATCTTTCGATATTCAACAATGCGGGTAACAGACGAGATGCCGTGACGGGTGACAGTATAAACCAAGAGGCGACAAAGTGCGTGACGGTGACATTCAAGCAAAACGCTGTTCCCAAAAAGCTTGTTGAGGGCGTTGATATGCCCGTGGATATCATTAGAGTGGACGGTAAGACGTATAAGGTGAGAGTACCCGCAACGGGCTTTGTTATATTGGAATTTTGAGCATTGATAGCATTATTTCCGCATTGGAGATGAATTTCATTTCCAATGCGGATCTTATATTTAAAAATATTATAAATTTATAATATCACCGTTGATTTATGGCGGGAAATGTGATACAATAAATATAACTATATTTATGGAGAAATAATATGACTAACAGAGAAAAATTTATTGATATTTACAAATCGTGTGTAAAGAGAGAGGGCGCGGATAAGCTGCTGGAATACATTGAGTGCAAGACGGATTTCTTTACAGCACCTGCGTCAACGAGATTTCACGGCGCGTATGAGGGAGGCTTGCTTGAGCACAGCCTCAACGTCTACGAATGTCTTTGCGATTTTGTGAATCGTCCGCGCTTTAAGGAGAAATACGGCTTTACCTTCTCAGAGGAGTCGCTTGCCATCGCGGCATTGCTTCACGACCTTTGTAAGACTAATTTTTACAAGACCGAGATGCGAAACGTAAAGAAGAACGGAGTGTGGGAGAGTGTCCCTTATTATACCATAGAGGACAATCTGCCATACGGTCACGGCGAAAAATCCGTTTACATAATCTCGGGATTTATCAAGCTCACGCGTGACGAGGCGTTCGCGATAAGATACCATATGGGCTTCTCGGGTCCCGAGGACGCAAATCAGATAGGCAGGGCACTTGAGATGTTTCCGCTTGCCTTTGCGCTTTGCGTGGCGGATATGGAAGCGTCGTACTATATGGAGGGAACTCCGCTTAAAAACTGACAAAAGGAGTGTACGTAAAAATGTCGGAAAAAACACCAACACCTCATATCAAGGCGTCCCCGTCGGATATTGCCAAGGTCGTGCTTATGCCGGGCGACCCTTTGCGTTCGGAGTACGTTGCCAAGAATTTTCTTGAAAACCCCGTGCTTTTCAATAACGTAAGAGGGGTACAGGGCTATACGGGAGAGTGGAACGGAAAGCGCGTGTCGGTAATGGCAAGCGGTATGGGAATGCCGTCGATAGGTATTTACAGCTATGAGCTATACAACTTTTTTGACGTTGACTGTATCATAAGGATAGGCTCTGCGGGAGCTTTGCAAGAGCAGGTAAAGGTTCGCGATATAGTTTTCGGAATGGGAGCTTGTACAAATTCCGCGTATAGCGAGCAGTATGCTCTTGGCGGTCATTACGCGCCAATATGCGACTATAAAACGCTTGAGTGCGCCGTTGAGCTCGCAAAGCAAAAGGGACTTGAATATCACGTTGGAAATCTGTTCTCGTCGGATACGTTTTACGATGAGAACGGCGGTGGACTTAAGTGGAAGAAGATGGGAGTGCTTGCCGTTGAGATGGAAGCGGCGGCTCTTTATATGAATGCGGCGAGAGCCGGAAAGAAGGCGCTTGCGATATGCACGGTCTCGGATTCGCTGGTCACGGGTGAGTCGACTACGTCCGACGAGAGAATGAGCGGCTTTACGGATATGATGCGTCTCGCGCTTGACGTTGCCGCAAAAATACAAGAATGAGGAAAGTATGAAGCACTCAAAGAGAGTTTTTTTGATAGTTCTCGATAGCGTTGGCGCGGGGGAAGCACCCGACGCGAGCATTTTTGGCGATAGCGGCGCGCATACGCTTCGCAGTCTTTATAACACGGGAATTCTTGATATCCCCAATCTTTGTGCGTTGGGGCTTGGAAATATAGACGGACTGTCGTTTCTCGGCAAGACAAATGCGCCGTTGGCGACACACGCGCGTCTGCGTGAGCTGTCGGGTGGTAAGGACACCACTATCGGGCACTGGGAGATAGCGGGTCATATTTCAAAAGAGCCGATGCCCACGTTCCCAAACGGTTTTCCCGACGAGATAGTCGATAGACTGCAAGCCGCTTTTGGCAGGGGAATACTCTGCAATAAGCCGTATTCGGGTACGGCGGTTATAAACGATTTCGGAGCGGAGCATCTCGAAAGCGGAAAGCTTATCGTGTATACCTCTGCAGACAGCGTGCTCCAGATAGCGGCTCATGAGGATATTGTAAGTCTCGACGAGCTTTACGGCTACTGCCGCAAGGCAAGAGAGATAATGAGGGGAGAAAAATACGGAGTCGGCAGAATAATCGCCCGTCCCTTCAAGGGAAGCGCGGGAGACTTTCGACGCACCGCAAACAGACGTGATTTCTCGCTAGAGCCCCCAAAAGATATTTTGCCCGAGCGCGTGGTTAAAAGCGGACTTGACTGTATATCCGTCGGAAAGATATACGACATTTTTGCAGGTCAGAGCTTTACACAGGCGCACTATACCCATTCCAACGACGAGGGTATGAGCGTGCTTGACGAGCTTTCCAAAATAGATTTCACGGGACTTTGCTTTGCAAATCTTGTCGATTTCGATATGCTTTGGGGACACCGCAGAGATGCAAACGCATACGCGAGCGGACTGAACGCCTTTGATACTTGGCTTGGAGCTTTTGTTGAAAAGCTCAGCGAGGACGATATGCTCATAATAACCGCCGACCACGGCTGTGACCCGGGCTTCTCAAAGAGCACCGACCACACCAGAGAGTACACGCCTCTGCTCGTGTATCAAAAGGGAGAGGCGGCAGAGGATCTCGGCACGCTTGACGGCTTTTGCCGCATAGCGAAGATAATATCAAATACACTCGGTATCGATTAAGGAGAAATTATGACGAGCGAAAAGCTTATAGAGCTTGCAAAAAGCGCAAGAGAGAAGGCGTACGCGCCATATTCGGGATTTCTTGTCGGAGCGGCATTGCTCTCCGAGAGCGGAGAGGTCTTTACGGGCTGCAATATAGAAAACGCATCGTTTACCCCTACGTGCTGCGCTGAAAGAGTTGCGATATTCAAGGCTGTCAGCGAGGGAGTTACCGATTTTCGTGCGTTAGCCGTTGTGGGTGGCAAGGCAGGGGAGAGCGCGTCCGACGCGTGTTATCCTTGCGGAGTTTGCCGTCAGGTGCTCTCGGAGCACGCGGATGCGTCCTTGAAGATATATTTTGCCGACGGCAGCGAGACCACGCTCGGCGAGCTTTTGCCTTGGGCGTTTGACCTTAAATGAAAAAGAGGAAACTTAGAAAATGAAAAAAAGCACCAGACGGGGACTTATATATTTCCGATATATTTTCCCCTTTTTAGCGATAATCATAATGATAATACTTATGTTCATACCTTGCTATCAGTTCTTGACGGTAGACGGTATGACAAAGGCTGTGTCTCTCAGCACGCTTATGAACAACTTTTGGGATATGGCGAGAGAACGTCTTTTCGGCGCGGATACTCAGCAGCAGGAGCAGATAGTGGAGTTTGCAAAGTATATGCTCGCGCTCATACCGAGCTTTATAGCTCTTTTTGCGATAGGCGTGGCGGCTTCCGTTTATTCCGCCGTAAGCGCGTTTGCGTATTTTGGCGGAAGCAAGACAACTCGCGCGAGAGCGCTATTTATAACGCTTGTGCCGAACAGAGTCATGCTTTGTATATATCAGGCACTGCTTTTGCCGATATTCTTCTTTCCCATGCTTTTGCCGCCTATATACGACGGAGTGCTTCTCATACCCGTACAGCTTGTATGCACACCCTTTGATATGATGTTTGTCGCGCTTGTGCTATATGCTCTCACGGTGGCTGTGAGCGTGCTTACCGCAAGGTACGAAACTATAGAGGAGATGAACGTGTTCTATAAGCCGCGTCCTCTCAAGACTATGAGTGACGCCGAGCAAGAGGTAGAGAACATAGAGGACGACGAGGAGCTCGACGAATACGAGAAGATGAACAAAAGAGCAAGAGAGGAGCAGACGGAGAGGATACTCAGGCTGCTCAGTAAAACCGACGATAACGATAACAAAGACGAGGAAGATAAATGACCTTAGCACAGCGATATATAAAGGTAAAGAAAGAGCTGTTTGAAAAATATTATAGCTTTCTTAACGAGGAGCAAAGACGTGCGGTGTTCAGTATAGACGGACATCTCTTGGTGCTTGCGGGTGCGGGAAGCGGAAAGACGACGGTGCTTGTAAACCGTGTCGAATACATAATAAAATACGGAAACGCATATCACGGAGAGTATATTCCCGCAAATCTTGACGAGGGTAAGATAATGAGGCTCGAGGGCGCAAAGCTTTTGCCGAGAGAGCAGCTCGGAGAGGTGCTGACGGAGTTTTGTCAGAGCCCGTGTCCACCGTGGAGAATGCTTGCCATAACCTTTACAAAAAAAGCGGCAGAGGAGATAAGACAAAGACTTGCCGCAACTCTCGGCGAGGGGATAAATGCCGACGATATATGGGCGGGAACTTTTCACTCCGTGTGCGTGAGGATAATCCGCAAGTATGCCGATCTTATAGGCTATAAGTCGGACTTTTCGATATACGATACAGATAACACAAAGTCAGTCCTTAAGGACGTTATGAAGGAGCTGAATATCGATGAAAAATCGCTTCAGCTTAAGAGCGTGCGCTCGGAGATAAGTCTTGCAAAGAATAAGCTAATGACGCCCGAGATATATCGTGCCGAGATAGCGACCGACTATCGCAAGCAGAAGATCGCGCTCATATATGAGAAGTATCAGCAAAGGCTTCGCGACTGCAACGCGCTCGATTTTGACGACATCATTTTGAACGCCGTGCATATACTCGATAAAAACGAGGAAGCGCGAAAGTATTACGCGGGTAAGTTCAGATACGTTTGCGTTGACGAGTTCCAGGACACTAACGAAGCGCAGCTAAAGCTCACACAGCTTCTTGGCTCGGAATGGGGCAATATAATGGTAGTCGGAGACGACGACCAGAGTATATATAAATTCCGCGGAGCGGTCGTGCAGAACATAATAGACTTTGGCAGAGAAAAGGGAACGAATATAATACGTCTTGAGAGAAATTACCGTTCCACCGATTGTATCCTTGAGGCGGCAAACGCCGTGATAGCCAAAAACTCCAAGCGTCTTGGTAAAAAGCTTTATACCGACAGACAAAACGGCAGCCGTATCGTGCTGCACCGCGCCGAAACGCAAAAGAGCGAGGCGGTGTATATCAGCGAGAGAATAAACGAGCTGGTAATGAGCGGCAAGTATAAATATCGCGATATGGCGGTGCTTTACCGTGTAAATGCCGTTTCGAGCTCGATAGAGACCACGCTCTCCGCAAGCGGAATACCTCACCTGACCCTCTCGGGACAGAGCTTTTACGAGCGAATGGAGATAAAGGACGCACTTGCGTATCTTTACGTGCTCGTGAACCCTGCTGACAGAGAGAGACTTAAGAGAATAATCAACGTACCTCGCAGAGGTATAGGCGCTAAGACAATAGAGGGACTTTTTGCGATAGCTACGGAGCAGGGTGCTCACCCCATAGAGATAATGCGTACTGCGAATAAGTATACCGCACTTTCTCGCTCGGCTGATAAGCTTCGCGATTTCGCAAAAATGATAGATACGCTCTATGCGCTTTTGAGCACCGACACAAGTCTTGAAAACGTAGTCAGACAAACGCTCACTCTTTCGGGATACAAGCAGTCGCTCATAGATGCGGGTGTCGAGGAAAAGGAAAGAGTTGATAACCTTGACGAGCTTATATCGAACGTAATAGACTTTGAGGACGAGTACAGAGGAGCGTCGAATATCTATATCGACCAAACGCACGACGGCTTTGCCACAGTGCCTACCGATACGACCGCGCTCGGAGTGCTTAACGCGTTTCTTGAAAGATGCTCGCTCGTTGCGGACGTAGACAGATACGATGAGGACGCGGATGCCGTTGTGCTGATGACGGTACACTCCGCAAAGGGTCTTGAATTCCCGATAGTATTTCTGCCCGCTATGGAGGACGGTATATTCCCCGGAATGCAGAACATAAACTCCATCGACCCCGAGGATATGGAGGAGGAGAGGAGACTTGCATACGTTGCGATAACCAGAGCAAAGGATATGATATATATTTCTCACGCTCGCAACAGAATGCTGTATAACCAGACTTCCTACAATCCGCTTTCAAAGTTTGTTCGCGAGATACCCGACGAGCTCTTGCTTGAGGACACTGCCGATTACGATCCGTATGCGTATATGCCGAGGCCAACAAGACCTAAGGTATATAAGATAGAGGACAGTCAGCCTACTCAAAGAGAGGTGTCCCGCCCAACACCCAAGCCACAACCCACTCCGCAAGCGGTGCTTAAGGTTGGCGACAGAGTGAGCCACCGAGTATTTGGAGAGGGAGAGATATACTCCGTAAAGCCTATGGGAGCGGACGTGCTCTATGAGGTCGTGTTTGATAATGCAGGCACAAAGAAGCTTATGGGAAGCTTCGCAAAGCTGAGAAAGATATAAAAAAAGCTGCTTCGATCAGATCGAAGCAGCTGCTTTTATTTTTGCTTTGTTATCTCTCTTGCCTTTGTGGTAACGTAGGCTTTATCGGTGAGATACGTCATCCGTCATCTGCTTCGCAGACGACGGATGACGTGTCCTAATTTATGACTAAAACACAGTCTCTATTATCTTACTTGCCGACGGGGGAGAATATCTCCATTTGTTGATGTGCGTTACCTCGTTACAATCAATATAATATTTGAGCCTTTGCTGAGGAATGTCACCGTGATAGCTGTCGATGAGCACGAGCTTTACCTTCATTTTGTCGGGCAAAATGCTCTTTATGTAGACCGCGGCGTATTCTCCTACATGGGCGATATCTCCGTCGCTTCCGTCTTTGAGCTCCGCGAGCCCCGCGAGATTTGGAGAGAGCTCAACGAAAACACCGTATGGCTCTATACTTCTCACGATTCCAGCGACCGTCTGTCCAACCTCAAATTCACGCGCGTTTTGCTCCCACGTGCCAAGCAGCTCGCGCATACTGACGAATATTCTGCCGCTGTGTCGGTCGATGCTCTTTATCACCGTGAATATCTTGTCTCCGACCGACAGTCTGTCTGACGGGTGAGATATTCGAGATACCGATATGCAATCGATGGAGAGCAGGGAAACGATACCGCAGCCAATGTCTACAAACGCGCCGAAGTTGTCAAGATGAGTTACCTTTGCCTCGACGATATCTCCCTCAATGACGTCAGATAGATAAAAGCTCGCGCATTCCTTTTGCGCCTCGCGTCGGGAAAGTATAGCCACCTCGCGTCCGTCCTCTACCGCAAAGCCCATCACCTTGAAGCAAACGGGCTTGCCGACGCGTGTTATTATGGCAATCTCCTTGACGGCGCGGCTGTCGTGCGAGTAAACAGCCTCGGATTTGTCGATAATACCCGTTATGCCGTAAAGATCAACGTGAAGCCGCATCCTGCTGTCGCAAAGCATAACGCTCGCTTCAAGTATCCTCCCCTCGTCCATAGCCCTCTCAAGGCCTGCCTTGCTCGAAATATAGTCTCTGTTTTCTCTTGTACCGAATAAATAGCCCTCGGGGCGGTAGCTGTTTGTCATCTGTGACTTTAACCTCCGTATCTTGTGATATTAAAATGTATGCCGACGTGAATAAGGTTATTACAAACAGCTGTTAAAAAATTGTGACCGCAAAAAAGGATTTGAGAGGAAAATGGGTCGTTTTGCGAGAAAAACGGAGCTTGCGGGTATCTAAATTAAAATTTTAAAACTTTTTTCAAAAAAGGTATTGACAAGGGAAGAGTAGCGTGGTATAATATGCGAGTATGAAAAATAAAACTCAAAAATTTGGAGGAAATTGACAATGTCAACCTACATGGCAAAAGTTGAAACGCTTGAGCGCAAGTGGTATGTAATTGACGCTGCAGGTAAGCCCATGGGTAAGACCGCAGTTGCAGCTGCAAACATTCTTCGCGGCAAGCATCGCCCCGAGTTCACCCCTCACGTAGATTGCGGTGAGTTCGTTATCATTATCAACGCAGAGAAGGCAGTTCTCACAGGAAAGAAGCTTGAGCAGAAGTACTACCGCAGACACAGCGGATACATCGGCGGTCTCAAGGAAGTACAGTACAAGACACTTATGGCTACAAAGCCTGAGCTCGCAATGGAGCTTGCAGTAAAGGGAATGCTCCCCCACAACTCCATCGGTGCAAAGTCCGCAACAAGACTTAAGGTTTATGCAGGCGCAGAGCACGCTCACGCAGCGCAGAAGCCCGAGACAGTTGAAGTTAAGTAAGGAGGTAGCAAAGAATGTATACAAGCTCTAAGCCTTATTTCTACGGAACAGGTAGAAGAAAGAAATCCGTTGCACGTGTACGCATAGTACCCGGCACAGGTGTTATCACCATCAATAAGAAGAGCATCGACGAGTATTTCGGTCTCGAGACACTCAAGCTCATCGTAAACCAGCCCTTCGGAGCAACAGCAACAGAGGGTAAGTTTGACATCATCGCTACCGTTAACGGCGGTGGACTTTCGGGACAGGCAGGCGCTATCCGCCACGGTCTCGCAAGAGCACTCGTACAGGCAGACGAGAACTACAAGCCCGCTCTCAAGGCAGCAGGCTTCCTCACTCGTGACCCTCGTATGAAGGAAAGAAAGAAGTACGGACTCAAGGCAGCACGTCGTGCACCTCAGTTCTCGAAGAGATAATTTGTGCCTTACGGCAATTATTTCGATATACAAAAAGCTCTGCTTCGTCAGAGCTTTTTGTTTTTGTATTTTCTTGACAATTCGGGGCTTTTATGATATAATATGATCAATGGATGAACTTGAATTTGTAAGCGAGGTAATAAAAATGAACCCCCATAGGAAGAAAATGATTGCACCAATTGTGGTTTCGGTCATTATGATACTCTATTACGTTGTTTACTTTGGCTTTTTGATTACACTGCTTCCGGGTATATGGAAATATGCTTTGGGTATCCTACCCTTGGCATTGTCGGTGTTAATAGTCAAGGTTTGCATAGAAAGAATTAACGAGATAAGGAAAGGTGAAGAAGATGATATTAGTAAATACTGATTACATTAGCGGCAAAGAGTTAGAAACGCTATCACTCGTGAAAGGAAGTACAATTCAGTCTAAGCACATTGGAAAGGATATTTCACAGAGTTTTAAAACCTTAGTGGGCGGAGAACTGAAATCATACAACGAGATGATGAACGAAGCAAGAGCACTTGCTACAAAAAGAATGGTTGAAGAAGCCGAATCACTTGGAGCCGATGCTGTTGTGAATATTCGTTATGCATCCTCTGCCGTTATGCAGGGAGCTGCAGAGGTTATTGTATATGGCACTGCTGTCAAATTTATTGACAAGTAAGCAAATTCCAATTTTTCGAGTAGAACAGCGTTGAATGTTGGTGTGATCTTGGTGCAAATTTGGTGCAATACTTTATAGGGCGATACTCACGATATTCACGATATCAAACAGTGTTCTTAAAACTCGAAGAGATAATTACAGCCTCACGGCGATTATTTCGATACAAAACAGCACTCACTTTTCAGTGGGTGCTGTTTTTTGCCGCTCCGTGTCATTCTGAGCTTGTCGAACTTTTCCGTTGAAGATCCCGTCTGCACTTTGTTTGACGCTGCTTCGCAGTTCGGCTCCGCTTCGCTACGCTCAGGATGACACGACGGAAAAGCACGAGCCACAGGCGAGTGGAATCTCGGGGCGGCTCAATTTGTAAAAACCCCGCCGTCCTATTTACTTTTTGCCGTTTTTATGCTATAATCAAAGCGTCAGATAATACGAAGAAGGAGAAGTACATTATGAGCGAAAAGCCGATAGTTCCTATAAACTGTTTTTTTCAGGGCTGCTATAACCCTGCGTATGAAGCGGAGATACGCAAGGGAAAGGAAAAATGCTTCAAATACAATCAGCTGTCACCAAACGATAGGGAAGCGCAGACCGAGATACTTTCCGAGCTGCTTGGGGAAATGGGAAAGGAAACGGTCATCACACCGCCGTTCTGGTGTGATTACGGCTATAATATAAGCGTTGGGGATTACTTTTATTCAAATCACGGACTTATAATAACGGACGGAGCGAAGGTCACCTTTGGCGATAACGTGTTCATAGCTCCAAACTGCTGCTTTACTACCGCTGAGCATGCCATCGACCCCGAGCTGCGACGTGCGGGCGTTGAGATAGCCAAGCCCATTACCGTCGGAAACAACGTGTGGATCGGGGCAGGCTCTGTCATACTCGCGGGTGTTGAGATAGGCGATAACACCGTTATTGGCGCGGGAAGCGTGGTGACAAAATCGATACCCGCCAACGTGGTGGCTGTCGGTGTTCCGTGCAGAGTTATGCGCGAGATAAGTGAAGCGGATAAAACGAGCTATCCCTTTTATAAAGATGTGAACTGAACGGAGTGAAATAATGGATAATATAGAACGCAGAGACAAGGAGCTTGCTTATATTTCGGATAAAGCGGTAATGGACGAGCAAGCAAAGTGCCGCAGGATACTTCAAAAGCTGAATTTTATGGACAGAAGTGATTTTAACGGTATCTCGGTAGTTGTAAAGCAACTTCTCGGACGCTCCGAGGGGGCGTTTATCAATCCGCCCTTTTACTGTGATTACGGCACGCATATAGAGGTGGGCAAGAACTTTTTTGCCAATTACAACTGCACGATAATCGACGTTGCGAAGGTCACTATCGGTGACAACTGTCTGCTTGCTCCCAACGTGGCGATATACACGGCAGGACATCCGATATACCCGACCACGCGCAATTCGGCGTATGAGTACGGCAAGGCGATAAGCATCGGAGACAACGTGTGGATAGGCGGAAATACCGTCATTTGTCCCGGTGTGCATATAGGCAGCAATACTGTCATAGGCGCGGGCAGCGTGGTGACGAAGGATATCCCGGATTGGTGCGTAGCCGTGGGAAATCCTTGCAGAGTTATCCGCAAGATAACCGAGGACGATAGGCGCAAGCTGTTCCGCGACGAGGATATAGACGACGAGGCGTGGGAAAATATAGTAAATAGCGGATATTGAGAGGACGACTATTGCATAGAATGCTCGGACGACGGAGTGAAATTCAAACAAATGCGTGTCTGTCATATGTTAAACGGAAACGGACAGGTGAGCTTTGGTATTTACGCTTGCAGCCCCGAGGATTCGTCGTTCAAGGCAACTTTTACAAATATGGAGCTGACCGAATGCAGATGGCTTGCTCATGACGGTCAGCAGCCCGATTAAAGCTAAGTGTTCAACCGATGGTTTGATAACAAAACATCCCCACTCAACCAACGGTATGTAGACTTTTTTGAGGCGGAGAGATATACTTTTACGTGAGAGGAGGTCGCAAAGATGGACCAGATAAAAATAGGACGCTTTATTGCAGAGCGCAGAAAGAGCGTGGGACTTACACAGATGCAGTTGGCGGAAAAGCTGAATATCACCGACAGAGCCGTGTCAAAATGGGAGACGGGAAAGGCAATGCCCGATTCTTCTATAATGCTTGAGCTTTGTGATATTCTTGGAATAACAGTAAACGATCTATTATGTGGGAAGGTAGTTTTGATGGAAAATTACAACAAGGAATTGGAAAAGAATCTGCTTGAAACAGTAAAGCAAAAGCAAGAGGCAGACAAGAGACTTTTACGAATAGAGATATTGATGGGCGTAGTGTTCGTAGGAATTATGCTTTCGGCGTGTGTTATTGCCGCATACGCGCAGATCGCGGATTGGTTGAGGATAGTGCTTATTTTGATAGGTATGATCCCCATTTTGGTGGCAATTCCTTTTTTGATAAGGATAGAGCAGACAGCGGGATATTACGAGTGCCGTATATGCGGTCATAAGTACGTGCCGAAGTTTAAGAGCGTGTTCTTTGCGATGCATATGGGAAGAACCAGATATATGAAATGTCCCGAATGCCAAAAGAAATCTTGGCAGAAAAAGGTCATAAGCAAGGACTGACGAATACAAAAATGGGGAGCTTTCTTATGGAAAAGCTCCCCATTTGTTTTTTTGCTTGCCGAAAAAGCACGTATCAAAACATTTGATTTTTTAAAAGGGTAGAAAAATCAACACTTAGTCATTTACAATCGGGCGTATTTGTGGTAGAATATATAAAGGACATCTTTGAAAGGAGCAGAAATGATAATCGTAATTATTCCCGTGGTGATAGCGTTATTCTTTTTGTCACCCGTTTTTGTCGCGGCGATATTGCTGTTTCCGTACGCCGTGACCGCGTTCAAACGCTATAAGATGCTGCGACATTTATATAAGACTGCCGAGCTGTGCGGATACCGTGTCCGCCCTCTCCATAAATGGGTGTGCTTTTCAACGAATTTTGCCGACAAATACGATATACTCATTGAGAACAGCGAACGGGCATACGTCATAAAGCTTTGGTCGGCCAAAAAGCCCGACCGCACTCTGGTTATCAACAAGGACGGAACTGTCTGCGAGAGCTACGTCGTGCCGGGGGGGCTGTCTGCCGAAGAAAAATACGTGGTGACGGGTAAGCCGAGGTCGGTGCCCGTTACAAGATGTAATTTCAGGGTAAAAAAGACAAAAGAACTTGAATTTATTTTGCTGTATTATCCCGAGAACGACCGTGTGTACGTAGACCGCCCAGATCAACGAGAGCCTATCGTTGAGGGGCAGAAAATTTTTGGAAAACGAATGGTTACTCCAAAAACTTTTGAAAAAATATTGCGTCGTCACAGAGCCGCAGCCAAGCAAAACTCGCTCACAAGCGCGCCAAAATAAACGGCAGTTGTCATTTTAGCCAATTCGACAAATTATTTGTCAATGTGTTGACAAAAGAATGGTTATATGGTATAATAAATCAGCTGCAGAATACTGCGGAAAATAAAAAAGTTGAATACAAGAAAGGTATTTAGACATGAAGGTTGTAATACTTGCAGGTGGATTTGGAACACGTATTTCCGAGGAATCCCATCTTAAGCCTAAGCCTATGATCGAAATCGGCGGAATGCCTATACTTTGGCACATAATGAAATACTATTCGTCTTACGGATTTAATGAGTTCGTTATCTGCTGTGGCTATAAGCAGAACGTTATAAAAGACTTCTTTAACGACTACTTTATCCGTACATCTGACGTCACCTTTGATTTTACAACGGGTGCAGATAAGATGAAGGTACATAAAACACACACCGAGCAGTGGAAGGTAACGGTAGCTGATACGGGTCTTCACACAATGACAGGCGGACGTATCAAGAGAGTAAAGAAGTATCTTGATAACGAGCCCTTCCTGCTCACGTACGGTGACGGTGTTTCGGATGTTAACATTGCGGAGCTTGTTGAGTTCCACAAGTCACACGGAAAGCTCGCTACTATGACGGTCGTTAACGCAGGTCAGCGTTTCGGCGTTATCAAGATGGGTAAGGACAGCCAGATATCCTCTTTCAGAGAGAAGAGAGATTCGGACGGTAACCCGATCAACGGCGGATTTATGGTACTTGACCCCAAGGTCATTGATTATATAGATGGCGACAGCACCGTATTTGAGAAGGCTCCTCTTGAGAACCTTGCAAAGGACGGCGAGCTTATGGCGTTCAGACATGACGGCTTCTGGCAGTGCATGGATATGCAGAAGGACAGAGACGATCTTGAAAAAATCTGGTTGAGCGGTGAAGCTCCCTGGAAGAAGTGGGAAGACTGATGTTGGATCTTAGCTTTTATAAAGGAAAAAGAGTGCTTGTCACAGGTCATACGGGCTTTAAGGGCTCGTGGATGTGCAAGGTGCTCAAGAATGCGGGCGCGATAGTCACGGGCTATTCGCTCACCCCCCCCACCGAGCCCGCACTGTTTGATATGGCGGACATCGCAGAGGGTATGAACTCCGTTATCGGAGATATCAGAGATTTTGATGCTCTTAAGGCTTGCTTTGACGAGGCGCAGCCCGAGATAGTTCTTCATCTTGCGGCACAGCCCATAGTCAGAGACAGCTATAAGCTTCCGAGATATACCTATGAGACTAACGTTATGGGTACGGTCAATATACTTGAGTGCGTAAGACTTACGGATTGCGTAAAGTCGTTCCTTAATGTTACGACCGATAAGGTATATAAGAACAACGAGTGGGAGTGGGGCTACAGAGAGAACGAGCCGCTTGACGGCTTTGATCCGTACTCTAATTCCAAGTCCTGCTCTGAGCTTGTAACTCACAGCTATAAGGATTCGTTCTTTGCGGACGGAAAGATAGCTATATCCACAGCTCGTGCGGGTAACGTTATCGGCGGAGGAGATTTTGCGAATGACAGAATTATCCCCGACTGCGTAAGAGCGGCTTTCGATAAGAGAGATATCGTGGTGAGAAATCCTCATTCCACGCGTCCTTATCAGCACGTTCTCGAGCCCGTTTGCGCATATCTTATGATCGCGCAGATGCAGTATGAGGACGGAAAGTATGCGGGATACTACAACGTAGGTCCCGACGATTGCGACTGTTTCCAGACGGGAGCGCTCGTTGATCTGTTCTGCAACAAGTGGGGAGAGGGAATGAAGTGGATAAACCGCTATGACGGCGGTCCTCACGAGGCAAACTTCCTCAAGCTCGATTGCTCCAAGCTGAAGACAGTGTTCGGCTGGAAGCCCGTATGGAATCTTGACGGTGCGATCGGCGCGACCGTTGAATGGTCAAAGACCATGCGTGACGGCAAGAGCGTTGCGGACTGTATGGATAAGCAGATAGAGGAGTTTTGCGCGGCAAGCTCCTGGATAAACAAATAATTTTTGCAGAACCAGCGTCGAATATTCGTCGCTGTTTCTGCGTGTTAAGGACTTTTTTGAAAGGAATACGCTAATGAGAGCAGTAATTACAGGAGCTACGGGCGCAGTCGGAATGGCGCTGATAAAGGAGCTTATAAGCAGAGACATCGAGGTGCTTGTATTTACGCGCGCGGCATCGGCGAGAAGCGGACGCATACCTGACCACAAATTGGTGAAAAAGATAGACTGTCCGCTTGATAAGATGTGCGAGCTTGACCTCGGAGACGAGAAGTACGATATGTTTTTCCACCTTGCTTGGGAGGGAACGACGGGAGCGGCAAGAAACGATATGCAGCTTCAAACGAGAAATATCAAGCACACTATGGATGCGGTCGCGCTTGCAAAAAGGCTTGGTTGCTCGGTCTTTATGGGGGCGGGCTCTCAGGCTGAATACGGAAGAGTGAGCGGAAAGCTAAGTTCAAAGACCCCCGCATTTCCCGAAAACGGTTACGGAATGGCAAAACTTTGCGCGGGTCAGATGAGCCGTGTTATGTGCAAGGATAACGGCATCCGTCATATATGGATAAGAATACTCAGTGTGTACGGCCCTTATGACGGAGAGAATTCACTCATAACCTCAACCATACGCAAGCTGCTTGACGGAGAAAAGACCTCGTTTACCGCAGGAGAGCAGGTATGGGACTATATGTATAGCGGGGATGCCGCAAAGGCAATGGTCGAGCTTGCGAATAAGGGCAAGGACGGCGGAGTATATTGTCTTGGAAGCGGAAAAACAAGGCTCTTGCGTGAATATATTGAGATAATGAGGGATAAGATAGACCCCGAGGCAAAGCTTGGTCTTGGTGATATCCCTTATGCAGAGGGTCAGGTCATGTATCTGTGTGCGGACACGAGCGAGCTCGTTTGCGATACGGGCTTTGAGCCTGTGGCAAAATTTGAGGACGCTATTGACACGGTCATAGAATGGTATAAGAACGAAAGGAAATGAATGGCTATGAAAAAGATAAGTATAATGGTTCCTTGTTATAACGAGGAGGAAAACGTCGTTCCGATGAGCGAGGCACTTGTCGCTGAGCTTGAAAAGCTTCCGCAGTACGATTACGAGATACTGTTTATAGACAACTGCTCGCTTGATACGACAAGAGAGAAGCTTCGCGAGATCTGCGCGAAGAACAGCAAGATAAAGGCAATATTCAACTCCAAGAACTTCGGTCAGTTCAACTCCCCCTACCACGGACTTTGCCAGACCACGGGGGACTGCACCATAAGCGTTTGCTGTGACTTCCAGGATCCCGTTGATATGATACCTAAGTTTATCGCGGAGTGGGAAAAGGGAGCAAAGATAGTTTGCGGAATAAAGACCTCGAGCAAGGAAAGCAAGGTAATGTATTTCCTGCGCAGCGTATATTATAAGGCAATCAAAAAGCTTTCAAAGGTCGAGCAGATAGAGCACTTTACGGGCTTTGGACTTTATGATAAGAGCTTTATCGACGTGCTCAGAAACCTCGGAGACCCCACGCCGTTTATCCGCGGAATAGTTGCGGAGCTCGGACCTAAGGTAGTCAAGCTTGAGTATGAGCAGGCGCAGAGAAGAGCGGGAAAGACAAGTAATAATTTCTTCAGTCTTTACGATGCCGCTATGCTTTCTTTCACCTCTTATACCAAGATAGGTGCGCGTTTTGCGTCTTTCCTCGGTATGTTTATGTGCGGTACGAGCGCGCTTGCGGCAGTTATCTCGCTTATAGTCAAGATAATCCGCTCCGCGGTCGCATACGAGCCTTTTACGATAGGCATTGGCGCGGCTGTGCTTTCTACCTTCTTCGTTGGCGGACTTATTCTGTTCTTTGTCGGACTTCTCGGTGAGTACATAATAGGTATGAACGCAAGAATAATGAACAGACCTCTTGTTATCGAGGAAGAGAGAATAAACTTTGATAAGTAAATAATATTTTTAAGGGCTTCCTTTCGGGGAGGCCCTTTTTGTGCCTTGAAGGGGGTATTTATTGAATAAAACAGTGAATAAAAATTCAAAAATATTCATAATCCCTTGACTTTTATTACAAATAGATATATAATATTTAATATGGGTAATTATGCGCTTGCATAAAAGACGGCATTGAAAGGAATACAAAAAAATATGGCTAAGATCACAAGAAAAGAGGCAAGAGAGCAGGTAATAGCTCTGCTTTTTGAATCCGAGTTTCGTACGGACGAGGATGCAAACTCCGTGTTTGCGCTTGCCCTCGAGGATAGAGACATACCGAATGACGAATACATAAGTCGCGCTTTTTTCGGTGTTTGCGATAACGTAGAAAAAATAGACGCGCTTATCGGTAAGCACGCAAAGGGCTGGAAGACCGAGCGTATGGCTAAGCTCTCGCGCTCTATTTTGCGCCTTTGCGTATATGAGATGCTCTTTGAGGAGATACCTTACAGCGTATCCATCAACGAGGCAGTCGAGCTTTGTAAGAAATTCGACGACGAAAAGGCACGTCCCTTTGTAAACGGTATACTCAATTCCGTAAAGAACGAGCTTGAGGCTGAGAAGAACTGATGAAGGAGTGCTTCGTCGGCTTTGATACCAGCAATTATACCACCTCTGCCGCTGTGTGCGATGCGGAAGGTAGGGTGATTGCGAATATAAAGATACCCTTGCCCGTTAAAGAAGGGGAAAGGGGACTGAGACAGTCCGAGGCTGTGTTTGAGCACGTGAGAAATCTTCCGAGCGTTGCGGAGCAGCTGGGAAACGCTATCAAGGGATATACGCCTGTGGCGGTCGGAGTGTCAACCAGACCGAGAGACGCGGAGGGCTCTTATATGCCTTGCTTTCTCTCGGGAAAGAGCGCGGCATATTCATTTGCCGCGGTTGCGGGAGTGCCCGTATATGAGCTTTCGCATCAGAACGGACACGTAATGGCGGCTCTTTATTCCGCGGATAAGCTCGGACTTTTGGAAAGCGACGGCTTTATTGCTTTTCACGTATCGGGCGGCACGACCGAGGCATTGCTTGTAAGACCCTCGGGAAGCGGATTTTCGGTGGAGCTTGTCGGACAGACCGACGACATAAACGCAGGTCAGGCGATAGATAGGATAGGTGTCTTTCTCGGCTTGAGATTTCCTTGCGGAGCGCAGCTTGAGGCTCTCGCGGCGGAGTATAACGGAAAGATACATTCTCACGGAGTTTGCGTGAGAGACGGCGTTTGCAGTCTTTCGGGTGTTGAAAATATCGCTAAGAAGCTTTATCAAAACGGCGCTGACAAGCAGGCGGTAGCCGCGTTTGTGTTTGACTTTATCGGAAGAACGCTTGAGAAAATGTGCGCGGACGTTTTGGAAAAATACGGGGAAAGACCTGTGATATTCGCAGGTGGCGTTATGTCCAATAAGCTTATGAGAGATAGACTGTCGGCGCGCTTTGACGCTTACTTTTCCGAGCCGCAGTTTTCCGCCGATAACGCGGCGGGCATCGCGCTGCTTGCGAGAAGAGAACATATTTATAAACAAAAGTAATTTTTAGGTGAATGTAAAAATGACGGATAAGGCATTGTCGGTATCACAACTTAATAGCTATATCAAAATGCTTATGGAGAGCGACGATGTACTTAACTACGTTACCATAAGGGGAGAGATATCAAACTTCAAAAGGCATTCGAGCGGACATCTTTATTTCACGCTTAAGGACGATAAGTCGGAGATAGCGGCGGTGATGTTCAGAGCTGCCGCATCACGTTTGAATTTTTCTCCCAAGAGCGGAGATAAGGTGGTCGCTTACGGTAAGGTTTCGGTCTACGAGGTGTCGGGCAAATATCAGGTGTACGTCAACGCGATGACCGACGACGGAGCGGGCGCGCTCTATGCCGAATATCAACGGCTGCTTGAAAAGCTGAGAGCACAGGGACTGTTTGACGCGTCAAGAAAAAAGCCTATCCCCGCGTTTCCGTGTCGCGTAGGTATCGTCACGTCCCCGACGGGCGCGGCGATAAGAGATATGATAAACGTCACGGGAAGAAGATACCCCACAGCGGAGCTTGTGATATGCCCCTCGTCGGTGCAGGGGGCGGAAGCTCCTGAGGAGCTGAGACGCTCGCTTATGCTGCTTGATGCGGTCGGTGGGTGTGATGTGATCATCATAGGTCGCGGCGGAGGCTCGGCGGAGGACCTTTGGGCGTTCAATGACGAGGCGCTCGTGAGAGCGGTCGCGGCGGCAAATACCCCGATAATATCTGCGGTAGGTCACGAGACCGATACCACGCTTTGCGACTACGCGGCAGACCTCAGAGCTCCAACACCGTCTGCGGCGGCAGAGCTTGCCGTTCCCGACAGAGGCGCGCTTTTGCAGAGCGTTGACGAAAAGGCTGTGAGAATGCGCACCTTACTTGAGAGGAGAATAGCAACGTATAGGTCGTCGCTTGACGCGGCGGCAAAGCAGCTCGCGCTTGCATCTCCCACGGAAAAGCTGAAAAACGCGCGAAGCAGAATAAATAAAGCAGAGGAGCTTATGAGCGTATCGGTGCTTGCGGCTCTTGATAAAAAAAGGCTGATGCTCGCGGCGAGCACAGGAAGACTTGAGGCGATAAATCCGCTTGCGGTAATAAGCAGAGGATACAGCGTTACGCAGGATGCGGACGGAAGGGTAGTGTCGTCAACGTCTCAGGTCGAGAAGGATCAAAAGATAAGCGTGCTCGTGTCAGACGGAAGCATCGACGCTTTGGTAACGGGAAAGAGAGGAAAATGATATGGAACAGAAGAAAACCGAATATAAGGACCTTGAGAGCGCGATGAAGCGCCTTGACGAAGTTGTGTCTCTGCTTTCCGCTGAGAATATAAGTCTTGAAAGATCTCTTGAGCTCTATGAGGAGGGTGTGTCTCTCGTAAAGATAGCTAACGCTCGCCTTGAGGACGCGCAGAGAAAGATAAATATGCTTAAGATGAGCGCTGACGGCGAGGTCGGAGAAGTGCCGTTCGATACGTCTTGCGTGCTTTGAGGTTTTGATATGAACAATAAGGACATCTTGCTTGATAGAATAAAACAGAACTCCGATAGGGTAGAGGCGGCGCTCAGCGCGTATTCTTCGGGCGAGGACGAGGATATAGGTCTTATCTTTCGCGCGCAGAGATACTCCTTGCTGGGCGGCGGAAAGAGAATAAGACCGTTTATAGTAAACGAGGTGTGCGCGTCTTTAGGCGGTGATGAGAAAGCGTCGATGCCTTTGGCGTGCGCTATCGAGATGATACACACCTATTCGCTCATACACGACGATCTGCCCTGTATGGACGATGACGATATGCGCAGAGGAAAGCCGTCAAATCATATTGAGTTCGGCTACGCAAACGCGCTCTTGGCCGGTGACGCTCTGCTGACAAAGGCGTTTGCCACGGCAGTTGGCACGGATATGCTTGACGCGGGCCAAAAGGCTGAAGCCGTGAGGCTTCTCGCGGATGCCGCAGGCGAGCGCGGAATGATAGGCGGTCAGATAATGGACCTTGCGGGTGAGGAGCAGAGCTATGAGTTTTCAAAGCTTTTGAGACTTCATTCGCTCAAAACGGGCGCGCTTATAGTGTGCTCGGCGCGGCTTGGCTGTATCGCGGCGGGATACGGAACTGACAGCGTGGAATCGCAAAAGCTGTCGGTATATGCCGCAAAGATAGGACTTGCGTTCCAGGTGGTGGACGACGTTCTGGACGTAACGGCGGACGAGCAGCAGCTCGGTAAGAGCGTGCGCTCGGATGCGGATAACAACAAAACTACGTTTCTTAGCTTTTATACAGTCGATGAGGCAAAGGAATACGCGCGTACACTTACAAACCAAGCGATAGAGGCTCTCGAGGGATTGCAGAATTGCGATACACTCGCTGAGCTCGCACGGTATCTGCTTGAAAGAACGAATTGATCTTGGAGGTTGACTTTGGAATACGTTAAGGACTTTTTTACAAGTTATATTTTGATGAGCGCGCTCGTAGGCTGGTTTTTGGCACAGCTTATAAAGGTTATAATTGCGCTGTTCACAAAGGATGATCGCAACCTTGCGAACATATTTTTCTCAACGGGCGGAATGCCCTCATCACACTCCTCGTCGGTGTGCGCGCTTTGTATAGCGTGCGGCATAGGAGAGGGACTTGGCTCGGCGGCGTTTGCTATTTCTCTGGTGCTCTCGGGTATAGTAATGACCGACGCAAGAGGAGTTCGTTATGAAACGGGTAAGCAGGCGGCTATAATCAACAAGATCACAAAGGAGCTGTTTGCGGGTAACTCGGAGGAGTTCAACACAGGTCTTAAGGAGCTTGTGGGACATACTCCTTTCCAGGTATTTATGGGCGCGCTGCTCGGAATAGCGGTCGCTATCGGAATGGCGTTCGTGCTTGGTCCTTGGGCATAATGAGAGCGGACGTATATCTTTCGGCGGCAGGATACGTAAAGAGCCGAAAAAAAGCGCAGGACCTCATAGCCGCGGGAGCGGTGAGCATAGACGGAGAGGTGGTCAAAAAGGCGTCGGCTGCCGTCAATGAAAACGTTGAGCATGAGGTAAAGATAGAACAGATATTCAAGTACGTCAGCCGAGGCGGAATGAAGCTTGAGGCGGCGCTTGATGCTTTCTCGATAAACGTAAACCGAAAAAAGGCGGTGGACGTGGGAGCGTCAACGGGCGGCTTTACGGATTGCCTTTTGAAAAGGGGAGCTGCAATGGTGTACGCCGTGGACAGCGGTGTAGGGCAGCTGCACCCCGATCTTCTCGCGGACGAAAGGGTGTGCTCTGTCGAGCAGTTCAACGCCAGAGAGCTTGACACAAGCGTTACGGATGGCGAGTGCGACGTTGCGGTCGCTGACGTTTCGTTTATCTCGCAGACCTATATCATACCGAGGATAGCAGAGGTGCTTAAGGACGGCGGCGTGTTTGTAAGTCTTATAAAACCGCAGTTTGAAGCGGGAAGAGCGGCACTTGGAAAGAACGGTGTCGTACATAGCGGAGCATACCGCTATCTTGCCGCGAAAAGAGTAATAAGCTGCGCTGTTGAGTACGGCTTTGACTGTCTGGGACTGATACGTTCTCCCATAGAGGGTGGAGACGGAAATAAGGAATACCTTGCATATTTTGTCAAGCGTGAGTGCATAACACCGCGTATTGACGACAAAACGATAAAGCGCATCACGGCACTGTGAGCGAAAAAACATAGGACGGTAAACAATGAAAACCATTGCATTGATAACCAATTACAATATTTCCGAAAAGCTTCAGGCTGCAATGCTTGTGGCAGAAAAGATCGGGGATAGAGTTGAGCGTATACTTATACCTCAGAATTACAAAGAAAGAATAATCCGCAATCATCTGCACGCTCCGATATTCACATATAAGCCGATAGAGGAGATATACAATGAGGCGGAGCTTGCGATAGTCATCGGCGGCGACGGCTCTATGCTTGACAACGCGCGCCGCGCAGCTCCCTCGGGAATTCCCGTGCTCGGAATAAATATGGGCAGAGTGGGATATATGACCGAGCTTGAGATGGATGAGCTTGACCTTATAGACAGAATTTTTTCGGGAGAATACGTGCTTGATGAGCGCGCAATGCTCAATATCACAGTGGTATCCTCAAAGGGTCAGGTCAAATTCAAGGCAGATGCGCTGAATGAAGCGGTCATAGCTAACGGAACGACTGCAAGGATAGTCGACCTTGAGCTGTCCGACAAAGACGAGCTTGTCAATACCTATCGCGCGGACGGACTTGTGGTGGCAACTCCGACAGGCTCAACGGCGTATTCGCTGTCAGCAGGCGGACCTATCGTAGCCCCCGAGCTTTCGTGCATATGCGTCACACCCGTATGTCCGCATTCGCTTTTTGCGCGCCCTCTCATTTTTCCCGATACCGCAACGCTTAAGATAAAGAACGTGTGCGTACGTGAAAAGATGCTCCACCTGACGATAGACGGCAGAGTGAACTTTGAGATGTATCACGGTGACGTTGCGCTTATCACAAAATCCCCCATAAAGGCAAAGCTTTTGCGTCTTAAGGACGGAAGCTTCTGCTCAAAAATCAGATTGAAAAAGCTTCTATAAGAGGCAGGAGATAAAAATGAAAAAGCAGAGACAGGAAAGAATACTCGAAATAGTTTCAAATTTTGACGTACAGACGCAGGACGAGATAACCGAGATACTCAAAAACGAGGGATTCAAGGTAACTCAGGCAACCGTCTCGCGCGACCTTCGTGACTTGAAGCTAACAAAGAATATGTCCGCTATGGGTGTTTACAGATATACGGTCGGCAGAGCGCACGAGCACATAGGAATGGTCAAGCTCAATCACGCAATGGTGGAGTCTATTACAAGCGTTAAGTATTCGATGAATACGGTCGTGATAAAGACCTTCCCGGGACTTGCTCAGGCGGTCGCATCGGGAGTTGACGCGCTTAACCTTGACAGCGTGCTTGGCTGTGTTGCGGGAGACGACACTATAATCGTCGTCACTATCGACGTTGAGAGCTCGGCGGAGTTCAGCGAGAAGATAAAGGAACTTATGAAAACGTATTAAGGCGGACGGAAGATGCTACAATCCTTGCATATAGAAAATATCGCTGTGGTCAAGTCGCTTGACGTAGACCTTGATGGCGGTATGACCGTGCTCTCGGGTGAAACGGGAGCGGGAAAATCAATAATTATAGACAGTCTCGGGCTTTTGCTCGGCTCAAGGGCGGATAAGGAGCTTATCCGAACGGGAGAGGAGAGAGCAGTGGTCAGTGCCGTTTTTGCGGACGTTGGTGAGCAGGTGAGACTTGCGCTTGGCGAAATGGGCTTTGAGTGTGAGGACGGAACGGTCATGCTCACGAGAACGCTTACAAAAAGCGGCTCGACTGCAAAGCTTGACGGCAGAGCGATAACGGTCGCTATGCTCCGTGATATAGGCGGTATGCTGTTCAATATACACGGACAAAACGATAATCAGCAGCTGCTTGACCCTAAGAATCACGTAAAGCTTCTTGATAGCTTTGCGTCAAACGGCGAGCTGCTTTTGGCATATTCCGCTGTTTACCACGAGCTTTTGCACGCGAGAGCCGAGCTTGATTGCCTTTGCAATGACGCTATGGAGCAGGCGAGACTTCGTGAGATGCTGAAGTTCCAGATAGCGGATATCGACGCGGTCAAGCTTAAGGACGGAGAAGAAGAGGCACTACTTGAGCTCGTGCGTAAGCTTCAGAGCCTTGAAAAGATAAATAAGAGCGTAGCTCTTGTGAATAAAGCCATAGGCGGCGGTGAGAAGAGCCTTGGCGCGTCGTACCTCACAATGAGAGCGGCAGGCGCGCTTGATGCGATAGCGGATGCTGTTCCTGAGGCAGAGGAGCTTGCGCGCAGACTTGAAAGTATACGCTATGAGCTTGACGACATTGCCGAAAGCGCGGCGGCACTTTGCGACCTTGGCGACGGTGACCCCACCGCGAAGCTCGATAAAGCAGAGGCTCGTCTTAACGCTATATCAAAGCTTAAGAGAAAATACGGCAGCACGGTCAAAGAGATACTTGAATTCAGAGAGACGGCGGCAAAGCGTCTTGATATGATAGAGAACGCCGACGACCGCAAGATAGAGCTTGAAGAGCAGATAAAGGACATAGAAGCACGCGCTAAGGCTGCGGCAGACGCTTTGACAAAAAGCAGAAGACGTGCCGCAAGAGAGCTTAACGGACGTGTGCTCGAAACGCTCGCTTTCCTCGATATGCCTAAGGTGCGGTTCGAGGTCGGCATCAAGGCAGAGAGCGATTTTTGCGCGTTCGGACTTGACAGAGTTGAGTTTATGATATCCACAAACCCGGGTGAGCCGCTTTTACCTATGGCGCGTATAGCCTCGGGCGGTGAGCTTGCGAGAATTATGCTCTCACTTAAGAACGTGCTCAATGAGTGCGACGGAGTGGGAACGGTAATTTTCGACGAGATAGATACGGGAATATCGGGAAAGACGTCACGAAAGGTCGGTATCAAGCTTAAGGAGATAGGCAAGGGAGCGCAGGTGCTGTGTGTTACTCACTCGGCGCAGATAGCTTCTCTTGCGGATAATCATTTGTATATCTCAAAGGCAGAGCACGACGGCAGAGTGAGCACGGCTCTTACACCTCTTGACAGAGAGGGAAGAGTGCGCGAGGTTGCCAGAATTCTCGGCGGCATAGAAATAACAGACGCGGTGCGCCGTGCGGCAGAGGAGCTTATATCCGAGGGGGAGACCTACTGATGACAAAGACAAACGCTATGCGTCAGCTCGACGCGGCAAAGATAAAATACACACCTTGCGTGTACGAGGTCGATGAGAACGATCTTTCGGGGACCCACATAGCTGATTGTATAGGACTTCCTTATGAGATGGTCTTCAAGACCATAGTGCTTCGCTCTGATAAGAATGCGCTTATGGTGTTCTGTATTCCTTGCCATAAGGAGATAGACCTGAAGCGTGCGGCAAGCATCACTGGCAATAAAAAGGTAGAGCCTGTGGCGGTCAAGGAGCTTCTTGGACTTACGGGATATATCAGAGGCGGTTGCTCACCTGTCGGAATGAAAAAGAAATTCCCAACTTATTTCGACGCGAGTGCAGAGAGCCTTGACGAGCTTACGGTCAGCGCGGGAACGAAGGGAATACAGCTGCTTTTAAAGAGAGAGGATATCGTGCGCTTCACGGGCGCAAGATATGCCGACGTGACAGTTAAATAATTTTACGCATATACTTGAATTTTGTGCGTAAATGTAGTATAATGTAATCTTGTGATTTGAAATATTAAGGAGACAAAAAATGCTTTCAATTAAGAATGCTATTGCGGGTAAGATAGTAGAAAAGATCAAGCTTCTTAACCCCGATGCGACTATGGAAATATCCGATATCACGGCGATGCTTGAGTATCCGCCCGACTCTAAGATGGGAGACCTTGCTCTGCCTTGCTTTAAGATGAGCAAGACGCTTCGTATGGCGCCCGTAAAGATCGCGGCAACTATTGCCGAGGGCTTCGACGCGCCTTGCGTGGCACGCGCTGAAGCGGTGAATGGATACTTCAATATATTCCTCGACGGCGAAGCACTTGCATCTAAGGTGGTCCGTGAGGTCAGAGAAAAAGGAGATAAATACGGAGCTCCCACATTCGGTGAGGGCAAGACGGTAGTACTTGATTATTCCTCTCCCAACCTCGCAAAGCCCTTCCATATTGGACACCTCGGAACGACCGTCATCGGTCATTCCCTTAAGATGCTCCACGAGTTTGCAGGCTACAAGTGTATCGGCATCAACTACGTTGGTGACTGGGGTACACAGTTTGGCAAGCTTATTGTGGCTTATAAAAAATGGGGTGATCGTGAAACGGTTGAAACCGGAGGAGTCGATGCCTTGGTCGACCTATATGTAAAGATAAATAATGCCGTGGCAGAAGATTCCGCGCTTGCAGATGAAGCACGAGCTGAGTTTTGCAAAATGGAAGCGGGAGATGAGGAAAATCTCGCATTGTGGAAATGGCTTGTGGAGAAATCTATCAAGGCAAATGATGAAATATACAAGCAGCTTGGTATTACCTTTGATAGCTACAAGGGAGAGAGTTGCTATACCGAGGGAATGCCTGTTCAAGTACAAAAACTTCGTGATACAGGTTTGCTCAAGATAGATGATGGCGCGTCCATCGTTGACCTTGAGCAATACGGTATGCCCCCCTGTCTTATTCTCAAGCGCGATGGATCATCACTCTATCCCACAAGAGACATAGCAGCGGCATATGACAGAAAGCAGACGTACGACTTCGATAAGGCTATCTACGTAACAAGTGCGGGTCAGTCGCTCCACTTCGCACAGTGGTTCAAGGTCGTAGAGCTTATGGGCTACGATTGGTACGACAAGCTCGTTCACGTTCCTTACGGAACTGTAAGTATAAACGGAGAGAAGCTTGCCACGAGAACAGGTAACGTAATTCTTCTTCGCGATCTCTTTGCTCTTGCTATCGAGAAGGTTGCGGGCATTATGGAAGAGAAGAACCCCAATCTTGAAGGTAAGGAAAAGATAGCTGAGCAGATCGGTGTTGGTGCTGTCGTATTCTACTATCTCTCTAATAACCGTATCAGGGATATAAACTTCGTGATGGAGGATGCTCTGAGCTTCGAGGGCAATACAGGACCTTACGTTCAGTACACCTACGCGCGTACCTGCTCGGTGCTTTCAAAGTCCGGGGACTACGATAAGAGCGCAGCTCTTACCATAACCGCTCCCGAGGAATCCGAGCTTGTAAAGACGCTCGCTCGCTTTGAGGAGCACGTGATAGACGCGATAGACAGCTATGAGCCTATGGTGATAACGAGATATATTCTCGACGTTGCGGGCGCTTATAACCGCTTCTACCACAATTGCTCCATACTCGGCGCTGAAAATGAGCAGATAAAGAACACAAGACTCGCGCTCACCGAGGCGGCAAAGACCGTTCTTGGCAACGCATTTGGTCTTATCTGCCTTGCAAAGACCGAGAAAGTTTAACTTACTTTTCTTTTAAAAAAGAAAAGTAAGCAAAAGAAAACTAAAGCAAAAAATTTAACAGCATAATATTAGTATAGTATAGAGAGGTAAACGAAAATGTCAGGACACAGTAAATGGGCTAACATCAAGCACAAGAAGGAAAAGACCGACGCGCAGAGAGCGAAGGTGTTTACAAAAATAGGTAAGGAGATAACCATTGCGGTTAAGGCGGGTGGCGGAGACCCTAATTCCAACTCCAAGCTCCGTGACCTTATACTTAAGGCAAAGTCAAATAACGTACCTAACGATAATATCGAGCGTACAATAAAGAAGGCTCTCGGAAGCACAGGTGAGAACTACGAGGAGGTAGTATACGAGGGCTACGGTCCTGCGGGAATCGCGGTTATAGTTGAGGCTACAACTGACAACAGAAACCGTACGGCAGGTAATGTTCGCTCTTATTTCTCCAAGTACCACGGAAATATGGGACAGTCGGGCTGTGTGTCCTATCTCTTTTCCGAGAAGGGACTTATCGTTATCTCGAACGAGGACGGCGATATAGACGAGGATAAGCTTATGGAGACGGCTCTCGAGGCAGGCGCTGAGGACTTTGCCGCTGAGGGAGAGGTATTTGAGATATACACCGAGCCCGATGACCTTTACGCTGTTAAAGAGGACCTTGAGGGCGCGGGATATACGCTTCTTTCCGCAGAAAAGACCAAGATAGCGTCCAACTACGTAACGCTTGACAGCGAGGACGACATAAAGTTTATGGAGCTTCTTATAGAAAAGCTTGAGGACGACGATGACGTTATGAACGTCTACCATAACTGGGAAAACTGCGATTGAGTATGCCAGAGGGTAAATACAAAAGACTGATATCTCATACAGCGATACTTGCGGCAGGAACGTTCACGTCAAAGCTGCTGGTGTTCCTGCTTATGCCGCTCTATACCGCGCTTCTCTCAACAGAGGAATTCGGTATCGCGGATATCGTAACGCAAACGGCAAATCTTATAATTCCGCTTGCATCGGTCGGTATATGTGAGGGGCTTTTCCGTTTTGCACTCGAATCGAACGGAGATATAAAGGACGAGCGCCGCACGTTCACCTCTGCACTGTTTGTCATACTTCTCGGAAGTGCTCTTACGTTCGGCGCAGTTCAAATATTGAGAATATATGACGTACTTGAAAGCTACGTATTTTTGGTTGCAGCGTACGTTATATGTGCCAACCTGCATTCGGTGGTGGCGAGCTTTATCCGCGCGATCGGAAAGACCGCGTTGTTTGCTGCACAGGGCATAGCAAATACCGTTCTTACTATTGGCTTTAATATCGTATTTCTTGTTGCATTCGATATGGGTGCTACGGGATACGTGGCGTCTGTTGTGGCTGCTGATCTTTGTACTACGCTCGTTTTATTCTTTGTTGCTCGACTTTACAAATACATCCGCATTCGCAGCATTGACAAAGACTGCTTGTCACGAATGCTAAAATTCAGTATACCGTATATTCCGACTACGATGATGTGGCTGATAACCTCGGTAAGCGACAGATATATCGTCACAGCATATTGCGGAACGGCTGAGAACGGACTTTATGCGGCGGCATATAAGTTGCCAACGCTACTCACGCTTGTTTGCGGAGTGTTTATCGAGGCTTGGCAGTTCTCGGTGGTAAAGGACGCTGACGAGGATGAGAGAACGAACTTTTTCTCAAACGTGTATAAGAACTATATGGGTATCATATTTATGGGCGCGTCGGTGATAATCGCGGGCTCTAAGATACTTACAAGGCTGCTTTTGGCGGATAGCTATTATCAGTCGTGGGAATATGTGCCCGTGCTTGTAATTGCTACTACGTTTTCGGCACTCGTGTCCTTCCTTGGAAGCGTTTATTTCCTTGAGAAAAAGAGCGTTATGTCGATGCTGACCTCAATGGCAGGCGCGCTTGTAAACGTAGTACTCAACTTCGTGCTCATACCCGAAAGGGGAGCGATGGGTGCTGCTGTGGCAACGGTCATAAGCTACGTTGCCGTGTTTGCGATAAGAGCGTATGATACGCGCTTTTACGTAAAATTCAATATGCATACGCTAAAGCTCATAATAAACAGCGCGGCGATAATGGCGCAGGTCTTTATAATGGTGAGCGAGATAAGATATTGGAAGTACGCTCAGATAGCGATCGTGCTGTTCGTGCTGATATTTAACGGCAAGGATATAATAAGAGCGGTAAAACCGATAGTTTTGAGAGCTTTTGCAATGATAAAGGGCAAAAGAGAAGAAAAATCTTAAAAAATTGCAAAAAAGGTATTGCAAAATAAAATCTTTTATGTTATAATATAATGCGTTGTGTGCAAAACACAAGGAAAAGCGGTCCGCTGCGAAGCTCTGCATGAACGCTTGGATATTACTTTTAGGAGGACTGAAAGATGAATTTGCTTCAGGCTTTTACAAACGAGCAGTTGAAGACCGAAGTTCCGGTAATCAACATTGGTGACACTATCCGTGTTCACAACAAGATCAAAGAGGGTTCCAGAGAGAGAATCCAGATGTTCGAGGGAACTGTTATCGCTAAGCACGGCGGCGGAATCTCCGAGACATTCACAGTAAGACGCGTATCCTACGGCTGCGGCGT
Organism: Oscillospiraceae bacterium; assembly: GCA_015063845.1. Taxonomy (GTDB): domain Bacteria; phylum Bacillota; class Clostridia; order Oscillospirales; family CAG-272; genus HGM12713. Next base: position 12,477 of record SVTJ01000009.1, on the reverse strand, counting down.
TGAGAAGACTTTCCCCATCCATTCTCCCAACGTAGAGAAGGTTGACGTTATTCGTCAGGGTAAGGTAAGAAGAGCAAAGCTCTACTATCTCCGCGACAGAGTTGGTAAGGCTTCTAAGGTTAAGGAAAAGATCTAACCTAAAAATAAAAGGTGTTCTGAACGAACACCTTTTATTTTTTTCAGAGAAAAAGCAAATGCCCGACGCAGAGTGAGTTGTTCACGCTATATCGGGCATTATTTATTAAGTTCGTGTCCAGACGTTGTCGCCATAAGGAGAGTCGAGATACGCCGCGGCGGTCGCGGGGTCCTCAAGCTCCGCGGGAGTGATCTCATATTGGTCTGCCATCCAGCCGTTCTTGTTCATAAAAACGACGCTATCAAGCTTCTGGCAGTCGCTGAAAGCATTTTCCTCGATCCTGTTTACTCCCATACCGATAGTAACGCTCAGCAGAGAATTGCACTGATAGAATGCGCTGTTTTTGATGGTCGTTACGCTGTCGGGAATATCTACGCTCGTAATGCTTGAGTACATAAATGCGCCGTAATGTATTGTTTTTACGGTGTTCGGGATAGTTATTGACGTAAGATTTTTCACGCTGTAAAAAGCATATGTTCCGATGTCTGTAACACTCGACGGGAGAGTAAACGAGGGTTCGGTCCTTCCTATGGCGTATTTTACGATGGTCTTCATATCCTTTGTATAAAGATTTCCGTCCACCGAACGGTATACCGTATTGTTCTCGTCAACGGTTATACTTTCAAGCAGATAACAAAATACAAATGCTGACGTGTCTATGATCGTGACGGTGTGAGGCAGGGATATGGAAGTGATGCTTGAAGCGCTAGAGAAGAAGAAGGCAGGAACGGTCGTTCCACTCGTGACGGTCAGCGTCTTTAAAGTCGTGGGTGTGTGGTGAGTAATGTCGGAGCAGAAAAGATATTCTATATCGGCAAGGTTTGCGATGGGAAAAGTAAGGTCTACTATTGCCGTGTCGTTGAGAGCACCTGCGGATATAGAGGTCACACTTGACGGTATCACCAAGCTCTTGATAGAAACGCATCCGCCGAAAGCGTTTGTTCTGAGTGCCTTAAGACCGTCGGGCAAGGTGACCGACGTAAGGCGTGTGCAGTTGAGAAAGGCACTTTCCGCGATACTCGTTACGTTAGCGCCGACGACCACCGAGGTTATGTTTCTGTTATCCTTGAAAGCCGCTACGTCTATCGCGACAACGGGATATCCGTTGCAGGTATCTGGAATGATTATGTCCGTGTCGGTACAAAGCCCGATACCCTTGACTACGTATGACGCGCCGTCAGCACCCTTTTGATATAACAGATTTTTACTTGCGTCCGAAGGTGTCAGTACAACCTTTGATGCGCCGCTTTCGCCGCCGCCATTGCTGTTGCTGTCGCTTGGAGCTTGCTGCATATCGGGAGCAACGTCCCCGTCGTTGGGCTTGTATAAGAATTCCTTGAAGGCAAAAAATAAGGCCACTACCATAAGCAGTAAAAGTATTCCCGACGTCAGTAAGACTATCTTTAACTTTCTCATCTTTACCCTCCCGAAACGTGTCGTGTAATAATTATAACATAATATAGCACTAATGTAAAGTGCCGAAAACAAGATTACTTCAAATTAGGATTTGTCTGGGAGTTCGCAAGCACCCCGCTTAAAAGTTTTGATAAAACTTTTTCAAAAGTTTTCGCGCACAAGCCGCGTAGGCTTGCCGACGCTCGCAAGCGTCGGAACACCCTCACGGTCACGGTGGGTCTATGGTTGAGCAAGCTCAACCGTAAGGTTTCGCAAAGCGAAACGTTTAGGGACCTCCCAGCGCTGCCCGCAGGCAGCGGACCCCTTGTTAACACAAAGTTACTTTACGTAACGATATGGGATTTCGCGCGTTGCGACGCGCGCCTGGAGGTTCCCTCCAGACCTCCTTCTCACCGCAAGGTGTTTCGCTCGTTGCGACGAGCGACAATGGACGCCGCCCCTTGACCCCGCAAGTTTTTGAAAAAACTTGACTAAAACTTTTAAAAATAGGTGCTGTGCGAACACATCTATAAATCCTAATTTGAAAGTGCACAAATGGCATCGCATTGCAACAAAGGCTCCCTGCGGAGGGAGCTGTCGAGCGAATGCGAGACTGAGGGAGAGCTCGTGTACAATAGCGTTATATCTTACCTCCGTATGCACGCCAGCTCCTTCCACCACTTCGTGGTCCCCCTCCCTCTCGGAGGGAGGCTTATGGGTGCTGTGTGAACACACCGACAAATCCTAATTTAAAATTTAAAGATCTTTCGTGACAAAAAACTATTTCATCAAGCTGTTTTCTATTTTATCGATAACGTCGTAGGATCTATCCTTGGGAAGCACGGTATAGACCACGTAGTTTCCAAATCGATGGACCTTTGCGCCGTCAAGCTTTGGAAGCTCCTCGGGAGCGTAGCTTGCGATAAAAGCGCGCTCGCCCTCTCTCATTTCTTCAATATAATCCAGACATTTTGCTTCAAGGTGCTTTGCCGCTTTTTCGTCCGTTGCGTGGAACACGCCTATTTCATTGATATTGTTGGTATCGGTCGAGTATATCAAGCTGCAATCGTCATAAAGCTCGCTGTCCGTAAAATAAAACTCACGGTGCGAGGCGTCAAATTCGGTGTATTCAAGCCCGTCGCCAAGCTCTTGCGCCGCAAGCGCGCTGACGTCCTTGCAAGGCGTTACGTCGGTGTATTTGGTGCGCGCGCAGGACGCAAGGCAAGCGCAAGCACACGCAAAAAGTATCATTAATGCTCGTAATTTTTTCATTATCATTCTCCCGTGGTGTGTGTTCTTATATATTTGAGTATTGCCTCATATCCCTCAACGCTCAGGTGATATCCGTCGCCGACCTGATACTCGGTCTTTAAAAATCCTTTGTCGTCGCGTAGCACCTCTTGCGTGTTGAGATATCCGAGCCCTTGCTCATATGCAAGCTCTTTTGCCCAGATGTTTACCGTGTCGATATAGCCGTTGAGCGTTTTTACGTCAACGGTGTACGCGCTCATATCCATATTCTCACCGATAGGGAAGCAGGACTGTATTATTATCGCAGTCTCGGGACATGCTGAGCGAATGGTGTTTATGAGAGTGAGATAGCAGGTCTTGAAATACTTCTCACCCTTTTTTACCTTTGTCACCGCTCCGTTAAGTCCAAAGGTAAGAAGCATTCTTTTTGGCTTTTTTCTGCTCACCGCCTCACCAACGCTCAGCTCCTCTCCCGTCTCGGGATAAACTATCTTGAGTGAGGAGATGTCGGTATCCAGGTTTACCGTTCCGTTTTTCGGTCCCCACACCTGAGTTGTCTGCGTGCCGTCGCGCAAAACCCCTCTGCTTTTCATATGATAGGTCGTTGATTCGCCTAAAAAAATAAAGCTATCAATATATTCGTCACCCAGATCCTCGCATTCCACAAGGATATCTCCCGTGTCTTTCGGTTGCTCACCGCCGCCCTGAACTGTAACGCTTTTTGCGCAAGAGACAAGCAAAAGGGAAGTGATAAGCGTGAGTGAAATATATGATAGCTTTAAATATTTGTTTTTCATGATCGTTCTCCCACAATGAAGCGGATCGAACAACTGTTATCTTTTGGAAGACTTTTTAGAAAACTGCTTTTCGTAATTTTCCGTGCTTTCTACGTTTGCCTTGAATTTCACCGTTATGAGGTGTATTATGCCCATTACCGCGAAATAAATAAGCGTGAAGAGCACGACACCTATAAGGTATCCCGAGGTACGGGGCTTCAGAGGAAGCATAAGGCAGGTGAAAAACGCAAATAGTATTATGAGATAGTGAAGAAACAGTCTTATTCCGCCACCGATGCTTTTTATGGAAAAAATAACGTTTGCACATGCCCAAAGCAGAGAGAAAAGGAAGAACAGAACGGTTCTGCCACCGTCGAGCAAAAGCTTCTCGTCTCCAACGTTTATTATAGCGGCTATTATGATGTAGCCGAGCATTATGAGCGTGAAATACGCGCAGGTATGAGAAAGAGCTTTTTTGATAAAGCCTTTGATTGTCATTGTTTGTATCGATCCTTTCATAAGTGTACCCAAATAGTATATCACATATGCGTGCCGATTTCAACAACATTTTGTAAATTTAGCGACCTACTGACAAAAAGAAGTCAGTAAAACGCAAGCATTTTATGATAATATATTTATGGGATAACGGCAGACCGCAAAAAAGGAGCAAAATGAAGATAAAAGTAGACGGTTGCTTTCTTAGACCTGCGAGAATAATTGCCGGAATAAAGGGTAGCTTTGACGTGACATACCTTGAGATGTGCTTCGGAAAGGACTGGGAAGCGTTTGACAAAAGCGTGGTCTTTCAGACGTCTTCGGGCACAAGCGTAACAGCTCTTTGTGAGGACGGACGGGTGCGCATACCCGACGAGGTCATGATGACGCACGGCAAGAGCAGCTTTGCGGTGGTAGGCAGAGCGGGAAGCGCGAGAAAGACTACTCTTTCGGGCGAGCTTTACGTCCTCAATACCGTAGACGGGGAGGGCAGGATATGAGTAGCGAGGTGTTGATAACTCTGCTTATTTCCTTCGCGTCCCTTGCTTTTGGGATATATTCGGGTAGCTCTGCGATAAAGAGAGAAAGACGCGCAGAAGAACGAAAGGATGCTTCCGAGCTTACTATGGTGATAGTAAAGCTTGAGGATATAAGCGTCGGTATATCGGAGATAAAGAGCGACGTCAGCAACGTAAAGGGAGACATAAGAGAGCTCACCGAGCGGCTAATCGTTGCGGAGCAGCAGATAAGACAGGCAAACGACAGAATAGACCAAATACATACAAGGAGAAATATATGAGAACACAAATACTCAAAAAGCTTACCAGCAGAAAGCTGTGGATAGCCGTTATAGGCTTTGCGGGGGCAATTGCCGTAGCGTTTGGCGCGCCTGAGCTCAGCGGGGAGCAGACGACGGTCATCGCTGCAGGCATCGCATCTCTCGCGTCCTATATCGTGGGCGAGGGAATAGCTGACCTTGCAAATAAAAAGTAAAATATAAGGCTGTTGCTAATGGCGTGATACTCCGTTAGCAGTATCACGCTAACTCTATTCGCCTTCGACGAATAGAATATCACTTTGTACAAAGAAAAAAGAGAGTACGTTTCGGCAAATACCGATCTGTACTCTCTTTCTGTGTTTATATTGGCAACGGCGTGTCTTTATTCTTTATCTTGCGTCTCGTCGCTTTCCGCGTCGTGTGCCTTTATGGAAACGATAGCCTTTTCTATCTTGTGGTCCTTGATAGCCTCAATGCTTATGTTGAGGTCCTCGGTATCAAGTGCGAAGGTCGTTCCGTCCTCGGGAACTGAACCGTAAAGACCGAGAACGTATCCGCCGAACGTATCGGAGTCCTCATCTGTGATGTTGATCCCGAGAGCTTCCTCAACGTCGGATATGGGAGCTGTTCCGTTTATCTGCCAGGTGCTGTTCTCAAGGGCTGTGATGAGCTCCTCGACCTCTTCGCCTTCCTCTGCTTCGGTTGCGAATTCGCCTATAAGACATTCGATGAGGTCGGTAAGTGTAACTATACCCAAAACTCCGCCGTATTCGTCAAGGACGACCGCCAAAGACTGCTTTTGCTTTTTCATGTTTCTGAAAAGTATGTCAGCCTTGACCGTTTCGGGAACGAGATATGCGGGCTCGACCGCTTCTTTGAGCACGTTCTCACGACTCTTGTCTTCAAGTCGGAAATATGTACGCGCATCAAGTATACCGATAATATCGTCAACGCTCTCTCCGTAAACGGGGTAACGGGAGAAGCGACTGTTGTTTATAGCATCTTCCCATTCCTCATCAAAGGCGTCGGATGCGAGCATGGTGAGCTCTGTGCGGTGAGTAGCTATCTCGCCGGCGGTAAGATCGTCGAACTCAAATACGTTTTCGATGATCTCCTTGTTATATTCATCAATGTTTCCGTCCTCGTGCGCTTCGTCGATAAGCGTGAGCACCTCTCCCTCTGTAACAGTATCCTCTGCGCTGGGCTTGAATATCTTGGAAACAAGCTTTTTCCAGAGCATAAAGAAGAAGTTGATTGGGGTAAGAATGACGATGAGTAAGGAAAGGAAACGGGAAACTCCCATAGCAACTCCCTCGGGGTGGTCCTTTGCAAGGCTCTTGGGGGTTATCTCACCAAATATAAGAACGACGATAGTGACTACTACCGTAGATATGGTGGAAGCCGCGCTGGCGATAGTTGTGTTCGCAAGAAGAGCGATGAACCATACGGTGGCGAGAGAGGAGAGCAGGATATTGACGATGTTGTTTCCAACAAGAATGGTGGAAAGCAGCTTGTCGTAGTTCTCGCACATTTTGATAACGCGAGTAGCTCTCTTGTTTCCTTCGATTGAAAGGTTTTTAAGTTTGTTTCGATTGAGAGATGTAAAAGCGGTTTCGCTTGCTGCCAAGAAGGCGGAAAAGGCAAGACAAATCAGCATTCCTATGATCATAGGTAAACTCCCGTCGGGCATAAGGTAAAAACTCCTAAAAAATATATTTCCGTTTATACGGATATTGCTTGACATCTTGAAAGTGTGGCAGCAGAACGCAAAAAAGCATAAGTCCGAGCTTTATCCTCGAAATTATGCGTACTTATCGGTCTATTGAGTTCAAGGTACTTCGACAGTTCCCGTCACTATCGCCGTTGCCCACTGCGGTTTTCTCCTATCAAACAATTTATTCAATAATATATTATACCATAAAATTTTTATTTGTCAATAGGTATTTAGTATTTTTTGAGAGCGCAGTACACAACGGCGACGATCAATATATAAAAATCGTTTAGTTTGGCTTGCAGATATGGGGCGTCACACCAAGCGCAGAGATAAGGCGAGCTGCCTCAACTGCCGTGTGCTCGTCAATGAATATGCCGAACACCGACGGGCCGCTGCCGCTCATCATAGCGCGTATCGCTCCGCCGTTTATCATAGCCTGCTTTATAGCCGCCGCCACGGGACGGACAGAGAGCACGGGCTGCTCGAAAATGTTGAAGGTGTTCTTTGCTATATTTGCGATATCTCCACACTCGGCAGCTTTCCTCAAAGCCAAGGTGTCCGCAGGGGTGTATGAGCAAAATCTATCGTATTTGTCGTCAAGCATACGGTATGCAAGAGGTGTCGATACGCCTTCTCCGCCGCAAGCGATAACGATCGTGCAATCCGGCATTTTGGGGAATGGGTGGAGCACGTCTCCTTTTTCGTCTGCAAACGCCGCGCCGCCGACTATGCAAAAGGGAATATCCGAGCCAAGCTCTCCGCCTATGGCGCAAAGCTCGTCCTCAGAAAGAGGATACGCGCAAAGCTCGTTCATTCCTTTGAGGGTCGCAGCCGCGTCCGCGCTTCCGCCCGCAAGCCCCGCCGCCATGGGAATGTGCTTCTCGATATATATGTCCGCTCCTATGCATACACCGGTTCTCTCACAGAAAAGACGCGCGGCACGGTATGCGAGATTGCTCTCGTTCTTTGGAACTTTGTCTATATTGCAGTCAACTGTGATAACGCCGTCGAGCCTCTCTTTGAGAGTTACGGTATCACACAGTGAAACGCTCTGCATAATATTATTAACGGCGTGGAAGCCGTTTTCCATAATACCCGTTACGTCAAGATGAAGATTTATCTTTGCGTAACCCTTTATGATAGCAGTTTTCATTTTTCCTCCGATATTTCTTGTACTACTGATTAATATAGCATAAATTATCCTTTTTTTCAAGCAAAATGTATATTTTTATTATAAATATGTAAATTTTATAAAATCCTATTGACTTAATACTCAAAAAAATATAAAATAAACTGTGTATTTCTATTTGTATTTATCATCGGGAGGACCGTAAATGAATAATCAAGGTGGAGAAAAAAGGGGCTTTAAAATAGTCTTTGTCATTGCAGGCATTGCTTTTGTTCTGATGTTTGCGATAGTAAACGCAAGCACTCTTGCGGGAGCTGCTTCGTCGGTTCTGGCAGTCTTTAGCCCTATAATAATCGGATTTGCGATAGCATACGCATTAAACCCGATATTGAGGATATTTGAATTTAAGGTGTTCAAGAATATGAAGCGCAAGAACCTCAATAGGGGGCTGTCTATATTCTTGACGTATGTTGTTGCGTTTTTGGTCATAACATTGCTGGTGTGCTTGCTTCTTCCTCAGATAGTCAAGAGCATAAACAGCCTTGTCAACGAATATGACGTCTACGTATCGACGGCGACTAACTTTATAAACAACTTTATCAATAAGATAGTTTCCAACAAGGATGGCGCGAAATATATCAACGAGGAACAGACCAAAGAGGCTATCCGCGGATTTTTCTCTAAGTCGGGTAACGTGCTCGGCGGTGTTATGGAATACATCGTTGAATACGGAATGGGACTTTTCGTCGGTATCAAGAACCTTATTCTCGGTCTGTTTATTTCGGTATACGTTCTTATTTCCAAGGAAAAGCTCCAAGCGCAGGCAAGAAAGCTGGGCGCGGCTCTATTCTCCGAGCAGAAGGTGAACATGATAGGAAAGTATATCAATATCACACACACCACCTTTTCGAATTATTTTGTAGGAAAGATATTTAGCGCGATCATCGTCACTGTCATAATGTTTGTGCTTATGATGTGCTGCGGTATGACGGAGTTTGCTCTCCTCGTATCCTTTATCATAGGCGTTACGGACATTATACCGATATTCGGTCCGATAATCGGTGCAGTTCCTTCGTTCTTTATCATATTCATAAGCAGTCCCGAAAAGGCGCTTCTGTTCCTCATACTCATAATCGTAGTTCAGCAGATAGAGGGTAACATCATAGCTCCCAAGATCCTCGGAGATGCAACGGGTATAAGCTCGCTTTGCGTAATAATCGCTATCATAATCATGGGCGCGTATTTCGGATTTGTGGGTATGCTTATCGGAGTGCCCGTATTTGCGGTATGTACTATGATAGTCAAGGAGATGGTGGAGACAAGGCTTCGCAAAAAGCATAAGCCTATCGAGACGGAGGAGTATTATCTCGCCAACTCCGTGGTCGATCCATATGCGGACCACACCCCCACTATCACAAAGCTTGTGCTCGGAATGAAGAGAAAGCTCAAAAAGCTCAAAAAGAACAGACACCGCAAGGCTGAAGAACACAAGAAACAAGAAAACCAAAACAACGATAACAACGAAAACAAGGAAAACTAAGTATAAAAATGGAAGAAAATATTAAAAAAGGCGGTATCTCCGTAGAAACGGAGCATATATTCCCGATAATCAAAAAATGGCTGTATTCCGAAAAGGATATATTTCTGCGTGAGATAGTATCAAACGCGACGGACGCTGTGACCAAGCTTCGCCGTCTTTCCTCTCTCGGTATCCGCGAGGCGCAAGACGAGAGCTACCGTATTACAGTTACGGTCAACGAGGAGGAGGGAACTCTTACCGTTGAGGATAACGGAATAGGAATGAGCGAGGAGGAGCTTACAAAGTATATTTGCAGCATCGCTCTTTCGGGCGCGGTAGAGTTTATACAGAAATATGAGAACGAGAATGACGGAGCAAAGAACGGCATTATAGGTCATTTCGGCCTCGGATTTTACTCATCGTTTATGGTGAGCGATAAGGTCGAGATAATCACCAAGTCGTATACCGACGCTCCGGCAGTCCACTGGACCTGCCTTGAGAGCGGAGAATACGAAATGGAGGCAGGGGAGAGAGACGGTCACGGAACGAGTGTTATCATGCATATCGCCGAGGACGAAAAGGAGTTTCTCTCTATCTCCAAGATACGCGCTATGCTCGAAAAGTACTGCGCGTTTATGCCCGAGGACATCTATCTTGTCAATGCTTCTGAGAGTGACGCGGATAAGGAAAGTAATCCTATCAACGACAAAACTCCGCTTTGGCAAAAGCCTGCCTCGGAGTGTACGGATGAAGAATACAAGGAGTTTTACAGAAAGGTTACGGGAGATTTCCGCGAGCCGCTGTTCTATATCCATATAAACGCAGATTATCCCCTCAATTTCAAGGGAATTCTTTATTTCCCACGTATGGGTAACGAGTATGAGAGCATTGAGGGACAGGTTAAGCTTTATTACAATCAGGTCTATGTTGCGGATAACATCAAGGAGGTAATTCCCGAGTATCTGCTTATGCTTAAGGGCGTGCTTGATTGTCCCGAGCTTCCTCTTAACGTGTCAAGAAGCTATTTGCAGACTAACACCTACGTTTCAAAGGTGTCCGCGCATATAGTCAAGAAGGTCGCGGACAAGCTCTGCGCGCTTTGCAATAATGACCGTGAGGAATATGCAAAGATATGGGGTGACATAAGCCCGTTTATCAAATACGCGTGTATGCGCGATAAGAAGTTTTACGACAGAGTAAAGAAGAGTTTGCTGCTCACGCTTACCGACGGAAGCTCAAAGACGCTTGAAGAGTATGTTGGCGAGGAGCAGGAAAAGACGGTGTATTACGCAACCGATAAAGCACTTCAGGCGCAGTATATTTCTATGTATACCATGGCAGGCGTTGAGGTCGCTATGTTTGAGCATCCTATCGACACGCAGTTTGCCTCTGTGCTTGAGCAGTATATGGGCAACGTCAAGTTCTTAAGAGTTGACGCAGACGTAAGCGACGCGCTCAGATGCGAGGGCGAGTTTGTCGAGAGCGAGGAGCTCAAGGAAATATTTGCGGACGTCGCGGGGGAGAAGGTCACCGTCAAGTACGATGCACTTAAGGATACGGGCGTTCCCGTTATACTCAACGTCTCCGAAGAGTCGAGAAGAATGGAAGAGATGATGAAGATGTATAATATGGGCGGCGCGGATATGACAGAGAGCACGCTCGTGCTCAACTCTTCGTCGGCTCTTGTGCAGAAGCTTTGCGATATGGCGACGAGTGACGTACAAAAGGCAAAAGACATCGCGGCATATCTTTATAAGCTCGCGTTGCTCTCTCAAAAGAAGTTTTCGTCTGAGGAGATGCAGGACTTTATGAAGGACAGCGTTGACCTGCTTATGAAGCTTTGATGGAGAAGCGTATGCCAATAAAGGAGCAGGACAGTAAAGCTTCGGTGCTTCACGGTAATATTTCCGAGCTTCTCGAAAGAGAGCGCAGAAACGCCGAGCAGCAAGAGATATGCATTGATATGCTTGCGAAGGAGCTGTTTTCTCAAAAGGGAACTGACGCTCTCAAGGATATATATTCCGAGCTTTGCGGCGCGCTTTGTGCCGAGCGAAAGGCGAGAGCCTGCGAGAGGCTTTGCTCTCTTGCGGGACAGACGGAGATATGTCTCGAGCAGGGGGTTTTTGGAGAGAGTGAGGACATCGAAAAAGAGGCTGTCGGCAGAATTGCGTACGTAAAAAACCGACGCAACGACGACGTGTTTTTGAGCTTTGCAAGAAACGTCAAGGGAGCGAAGGCGGAGTATGTGGCAAGCTTTCAGGATGCTTGCGAGGCGGTGGCTGACGGCAGATGTGAGTTCTGCATAATGCCTATTGAAAACGATGCGGACGGTAAGCTCTATTCGTTCTACCGATTGCTTGACCGATACGACCTTAAGATACAGAGTATAGCAAAGGTCATGTCCGACGATAACTCGCAGGGAATAGTCTTTGCGCTTGTGGCGGGTAGGATAAAGGTGCTCCCCCATGAGCGCGGCAAGCTCCGCTTTGAGTTTTCGGTGGTCGGAGAGGGCGCGGATATTTTGACGGATATACTTGCGGCGGTAAAATCGCTTGACGGAGCCGTCTATTCGACGGCAACCTTGCCCGTAGAATATGACGCGAGGAGCTGTCGATGCTATTTCGCGATAGACCTCTCTCTTGATAAGACCGTACCGATGGCACTTTATCTCAGCCTTGAATATCACGGATATACGCCGCTGGGACTTTACAGTATATAACGGAGGGTAAAAAATGGAGAATATTTCATACGCAACACACGGAGTGTGCTCGCGCAAGATAGATATCGCAGTCGAGGACGGCAAGATAGTCAGCGTCAAATTTTTGGGCGGCTGTGCGGGAAACACGCAGGGAGTTGCGAGACTGCTCGTCGGAATGACTGTCGATGAAGCTATCGAGCGACTTGAGGGCATCAGATGCGGATTTAAACCCACGTCTTGCCCCGATCAGGTAGCAAAGGCACTCAAGGAATATAAGAATAAGTAAAACAAAAAAGAGCAGAACTGTTCTCTCTGCATTCTTAGCGGAGAAATGACAGGCACAAAAACTTCGGCAGAGAACTTGTTTCCTCTGCCGATTTGTGTTATAATAAAGTGATAAAACTTTGGAGAAGTAAGTATGTCGCTTGATTACAACGAAAAGAATATTACTCTTGCAAAAAATCTTCGTAAAAATGCAACACCGCAGGAAAATCATTTGTGGTACGATTTCCTATCAAAATATGAAATCAGATTTCAAAGGCAAAAAGCCATAGACAATTTTATTGCAGATTTTTACTGTCACAAA
>SVTJ01000019.1 GCA_015063845.1 Oscillospiraceae bacterium | reverse complement strand
TGATACCGTGGGAAGAGTAACGAGTCCTGTCACACAGGTGGATGTGGTTGCCGTAAAGAGTGCGTCAAGATACGGCACGGCTTCTCCACTTGCGGAGCTTATCGGTAATGCCAAAAGTCCGCTTCCCGCGAGTATGGTCACAAGAAAGCTGAGCAATATGATCTGCGTGGTCGAAAGCGTAAATTTCTTTTTCCTAACCATAAGTTTTTCCTCTAAAAAGCATAAAGGAACCAACGTCCTCTGCAGTCAGCTGGTTCCTTTTATTTCATTTGCTTTTATAATTATATCATATTTGTCTCTTTCTGTCAACACTTTTTATGGAAACTATCATGAATGTATAATGAAAATGATCAAGAAGTGATACAGAATATTATTCAAATATCTGTTTTGTTATTCGTTTGTGTCCGATTGCACCTCCTGTTAGCACAACAACATATCACAGAAGAGAGAGGAAGTCCGGCACTTTTTCGAAAATAAAACCAACTTTTTTCACGAAGCTTTTCTTTGACTACTGCGATGCAAATTTTGAGTGTTGAGAGAAGGTGCTTGACTAATCTCGGAAGGTATGGTATACATCGGCAGAAGAAAAAACTCGACACGGGTGAACTGTTTAGTCACCTTACGGTATGAGTTAGCTATAATCGCGGCTCGGTTTCTCGGATGAGAATTCGGCTTGACCACATCTTTGACCATCTAGCGTCTAGGACTACGTGGAAACAGTGCGACGGGGAGCATCGGAAAGCATCGTTTTCGGACTAAAAAGCACCAAAAAGTCAACAAAAGTAGTCAAAAAACGATGGCGTATTTGTTCGAGACCAAGAGGTCGGGTGTTCGAATCACCTCACTCCGACCAATAAATAAGCAGGACTACAAGTCCTGCTTATTTTTTTATTTCAAGAAAAATCTCAGCAGCTTTTCGTAAAATCGGCTGTTGTATGGCTGATAGCGCATTGGTAGGTCGAGCCAAGTCTTTTTATCAACGATGGATTTATAGTGGGTAAAGGCATCGAATCCGTCCTTGCCGTGGTAAGAACCCATTCCGCTCTCTCCAACGCCGCCAAAGCCCATCTCGCTTGTAGCAAGGTGGATTATCACGTCGTTGATACAGCCTCCGCCGTAGGAAAGCTCTTTCGTAACGCGTTTGATGTGCTTCTTATTGCTTGTGAAAAGATAGAGTGCAAGGGGCTTATCCTTTTCTTTCAACTCATCAACTACCGCATCAAAATCATCAAAAGTAAGTATCGGCATGATAGGTCCGAATATCTCCTCTCCCATTACCGCGTCGTCATACGTTACGTTGTCCATAATTGTGGGGGATATCTGACACGTTTCTTTGTTGACGTTACCACCGAAAACTACCTTGTCACCGTCAATAAGTCCGCAAAGCCTTTCAAAATGCTTTTGGTTGATTATTTTGCCGTAATCTTTGTTGTCAAGAGGCTCTTCGCCATACTGCTTTTTGATTTCTGCAATGGCAGCTTTTACAAATGCGTCCTTGACCGAGCTTTCGCAAATGATATGGTCGGGAGCTACGCAGGTCTGACCGCAGTTAAGGTATTTTCCAAACACTATTCTTCTCGCTGCAAGCTCCACGTCAGCGCTTGCATCTATGATACAAGGGCTTTTGCCACCGAGTTCAAGCACAGCGGGCGTAAGATGCTCGGCAGTATGTCTCAGTACCTCTTTACCGACAGCTCCGCTTCCCGTGAAAAATACGAAGTCGAATTTTTGGTCGAGAAGAGCGGCGTTTTCGGCTCTGCCACCCGTAACGACCGCAACGTACTCGGGAGAAAAACACTCTTTGATTATTTTTTCTATGACAGCACTTGTTGCGGGTGAATATGCGCTTGGCTTTACGATAGCCGTATTTCCTGCCGCAATAGCATTGGCGAGCGGTTCAAGTGTCAAAAGGCAGGGGTAGTTCCAAGGGCTCATTATCAGCACGTTTCCATAAGGCACGGGCTGGCGATAGCTGACAGAGGGAAACTGAGCGAGCGGCGTTTTTACTCGTTTCTTCCTTGCGAAACACTTTGTGTGCCTCAGCATATATGATATCTCGGTCAATACAAATCCGCTCTCGCACATAAAGCCCTCATAGTGGCTCTTGCCGAGGTCGCTTTTGAGAGCGTCGTTTATGTCCGTTTGATGCGTTTGAATAGCGGAATAGAGCTTCTTTAACTGCTCTATACGAAAGGTTACGGGAATTGTAGCTCCGCTTTTGTAATATGCTCGCTGTGATTCCAAGAGAGTGCGGATTTCTTGTTCGGTCATCGTTTTCTCCTTCGTTTTGAATGGGCTCCAAGAAGTATTCTCGGAGCCCTAATATATGGAATATTATTTTTCTTTATAGCAATCGAAAATACCGTCGATGCGCTCGGTGTCGCGGTTTTTGGTGAGCAAGCTCACAACGGGAACTACGATTATAGATACTGCCATAGCGGCAACGCCCATTTCGGGAGACTTAGCGGCTGCTGCCGAGAAGCCCGAGTTGAGGGTTATAATAAGTGTGGTTATACCGACCGTGAGAAGCCCCGATATCATACCAGCAAACGCGCCGATCTTGGTTGTTCTCTTTGAGAAGAGTCCCCAGATGTACGGACCTATGAAGCAGCCCGACACAACACCCCAAGAGAAAGACATAAGATTTACGATTATCGGTATGTTCTGCGTTGCGAATATGAAAGAGCAGAGTACGAACGCAAGACAGAAGAATCTTGTCATGATCATCTGAGTTTCGGGCTTTGTGGGCTTTTTGCGAATGGCGGGGATAAGGTCTACGGATACGGAAGATGCCGACGTGAGAACTACTGCAACGAGTGTAGACATGGACGCAGAAAGAAGCAGTATCATAATGATCGCCAAAAGGATAAGACCAAGTGAGTCTCCACCGAGTACTTTCATAAGAACTTCGGGAATTACGGCGTCAACGCCACCCTCGGGGAGCTTGCCGCCGAGAATAAGGCGAGAGGTGCAACCGATAAGATATGCTCCGCAGCCGATTATTACGCAGAATATTGTAGAAATGATAGTTCCGCGCTTGATAGCGGCGGTGTCCTTGATAGCATAGAATTTGCCTATCATCTGAGGAAGACCCCAAGTACCGAAGCTGGTGAGCATAATGTTGAAGCAAAGGAATTTGAAAGCACTTCCGCCGAATATACTTGTCAGCTGAGCTCCCGTTGTGGGATTAGGGTCGTCGGGAAGTGACTGGAAATTGGAGAGGTTTTCAAAAAGTCCGCCCAAGCCGCCGACCGCGTCGTGGTTGAGCACGGCGATTATAAGCAAGACGACGCCAACTATCATAACCACACCCTGAACGAGGTTTGTGTATGCGGTTGCAATGTATCCGCCGATAACAAGATAGAGGGCAGTGAGACACGCAATGATGAGCATCCAGACCCAAGTAGCAACGCCGGGGAATATCGCGCTGAACAAAGAGCCAAGGCCCTTGTATACAGCTGCAGAGTAGGGAACAAGGAATATAAATATTATCAACGCAGAGAATATTTTCATAGCCTTCGAATCATAACGCTTGCCGAAAAATTCGGGCATGGTCTTTGCGTCGAGATGCTTTGTCATCTTTCTTGTACGGTTCGCAAACAGCAGCCAAGAAAGCAGACAACCGAGGAGTGCGTTTCCAACGCCTATCCATATAGCGCCAACGCCGATATTCCAGCCGTGCTGTCCCGCGTAGCCGACAAAGACAACGGCAGAGAAATACGTTGTGCCGTATGCAAAGGCAGTAGCCCATGCGCCTACGTTTCTTCCTCCGATAAGGAAGCCGTCAAGAGTTTTTGATTTTCCGTAGCTTATGCAGCCTATAATAGCCATCGCAATGGCATATACGCAAAGAGCTACGACCGTGTAAAGTTGTGCGTTTGTCATAATACTTCCTCCTTTTTTACGCACCTCGGAAACGGGAAACAAAAAGTCCTCCGTATTCCAAAAAGAATACAGAGGACGAGAAGACCCGTGGTACCACCTCTATTTGCATCTGCCTCACGGCAGCTACCTTTTTGGGTGTCAGACAACACCCTTGTTCTGTGACGGGAACTCCCGTTGCAGCCTACTGAGTAAAATACCGTTCGGTGCACTGCTCACAAGATGTATTCTGCTATGCTTTTTCCTATTGTCTCGCACCTGCCGACAACTCTCTGCGCGGTTTCGCCATAGCGTACTTGTTCTTGCTCAAACGCATTTGTTATTTAACTGTGACAGTATTATATCACTTTAAAGCGATAAAGTCAAGAGCTTTTTGAAAAAAATTCAACTTTTTTATGATATTACACCTCGCCCGATTCTCGGGATAAGGTGTTTATAAAAGATGTGCCCGAATACACTATGTAATCGCAGATATGCTCACCCGTACCGATAGGTATTATTGAGCCGTCCGCATCTTTTTTGAAGCAATCGTGAGGGACGGGATTGAGGAGAAGCACTTTTTGTGTCTTTCTGTTGTAGACGTTCATCGTGTCTTTAAAGCTGTATTTTACGTACTTGGTCTTTGGATTATTAAATCCGAGTATGAGCTTGAAGTGACTTTTTGTTATGTTTCTCTTTATGGCGATGGTTTCTTCATCAATAAATGTGATGTGGGTTAGGTATTTAGTCGATGTGTAATATCGCACGCAGTAGCATTTTTTGCCCGTATCCACCGTAAAATCAAAGCCCTCTGTGCTGTTCTTAAATCCCTTGCGGAAGCTACGCA
Organism: Oscillospiraceae bacterium; assembly: GCA_015063845.1. GTDB lineage: Bacteria > Bacillota > Clostridia > Oscillospirales > CAG-272 > HGM12713. Next base: position 9,632 of record SVTJ01000019.1, on the reverse strand, counting down.
GTTTTTTTATTTTGAAGCCGAGTGTTTTGCAACGGCGCTTGAGCTTTCTTATGAACTTCAGACGTTTTCTTACGGTTCTGAGTACAAAGAAATAAACGAACGCCAAAAAACCGAGTATGCAAAGCATAATGCCGATATATCCGAGCATCGTGACAAGAGCCCAAACGCCGGCAAAAAGTACCATTCCGTAAAGTGAGAACAGTATAACGGCGAGAATGGGCGGTAGCAGGTCGTTGATGCGTGTAAAAATGGTAACGCGCTTTTTGACACCGTACGCGCGATAGAGCGGAACTTCGTCTATAGGCTCTGTGAGCTTTTGCTTAGCAGAGATATCTCTCATGTTCAAGCCTTTTTTCAAAACAACGCGCCCCCTCTCTCATAGTCTACAAAACAATTCTACCACTTTTTTTGTCGATTGTCAACGATTTGCAACTAATGGTTGTTCAGTTTTTATATGTTTTTCAAAAAGGTGAGTACACATAAATTCGGTAGAAGATATTGACAGCCAATAGTGACTATGGTAAAATTGTTTCATATTTGCAATAGTGAGAGGTTTATTATGAAAAGAAACTTGACTGCATTACTTAGTATTATTCTTGCAATTTGTTTGATGCTTTCTTTTGTATCCTGTGGAGAAGCTCAAGGTGAACAAGGCGAACAGGGAGAGCAGGGGATTCAAGGAGAGCGCGGAGAGAAGGGAGAGAAGGGCGAGAAGGGTGAACAAGGTGAGTCCGGAATACAAGGCGCTCCTGGTCAGACGGGTGAAACGGGAAAGGATGGAGCGACGCCTACGATATCCGTAAGTGATGACGGCTATTGGGTAATAAATGGAGTAAAGACCGAGCATAAGGCAATAGGCGTTGACGGCGAGGACGGAGAAGACGGTAAGGACGGAGATAAGGGTGATACACCCACGATCGCCATTGACAATGATGGTTATTGGGTAATAAATGGCAAAAAGACTGAATACAAGGCTATCGGCAAGGACGGAGAAGACGGCGACGATGGCAAAACTCCAACGATAGAGATAAGTGATGACGGTTATTGGATAATAAATGATAAAAAGACCGAGTACAAGGCGATCGGTGTCGATGGTAAGAATGGAGAAGACGGCGAGGACGGTAAAAACGGTAAGGACGGCACTTCAACTACCATCACTATCGACAGTGACGGCTATTGGGTAATAAATGGCGAAAAGACCGAATACAAGGCTGTTGGTGAGGATGGAGAAGACGGCGACGATGGCAAAACTCCAACGATAGAGATAAGTGACGACGGTTATTGGATAATAGACGGTAAAAAGACAGACTATAAGGCTGAGCCCAAGATTTGTGAACATACTTACGGTGCTTACGTAAAAGAGTTTGAGGGTGTTGGATGCGTTGCTATTTGCGTTGAAAAGGCGGTTTGTACAAAATGCGGTGATACTTCGCAAAAGTTTACGCAGATAAATAATCACAGTTACATTTCAACCGTAATAGCTGCAACTTGCGCAGAATATGGCTACACTTTATATGAGTGCGAAAACTGTGATTCTGAATACAAAGATCAGTTTACAGAAAAGGTACAGCATAACTATGAAGATTTTTGCACGTTGATATCTACGTGTAAGTCCTATGAAAAGCTTAGGAAATGTACGGTCTGCGAGGATTTGAAGCTCATAAGACTTGAACCTGAAAACAACCACAAGTTCGTCAATCGCAAGTGTATTTACTGCGGTATCGATGAGGCAGGTTGGAGTGGAAGTGTAGCAACATCTTTCTCGGGGGGAAGCGGAACTGAGACCGATCCTTATCTCATATCTTCCGGCGAAGAGCTTGCTTTTCTTGCACACGTTGTAAACACCGGTGCTCAAAACGGCGAGTTTAAGTATTATAAGAATTTGTATTATAAGTTAACCAATGATATCGATCTTAACGGTTTGGAATGGGACCCCATAGGCTGTTATTACTATGATGGCGGACATAAATTTGCAGGATGTTTTGACGGTGACGGACATTCAATCTACAATATGAAGATTACCGAGGCAAAGGATCCCTTGTACCGTAATTTCGGTTTGTTTGGTTTTGTTTCGGGAACGATCGAAAATGTATATTTGACAGATTTTTCGATAGATATGTCTTTGCAGTTAACATCTGCGGGATACGTTGGCGGTATTGCAGGAAGACTTGAAGGCGGCAGTGTTAAGAATTGTCATGCAAAGGGTAATATCTCTGTTGTCGTGCCTGCTCAGGCATCCTTGAATGAGCTTTATGTTGGCGGACTTGTCGGCTTCGGTACATCGGGATCTGTAGGAACTATAACCGATTGCTCGATGGAAGGAAGTGTTACGGTGAATTCCGATGCTGCTGATAACGAAATTACAGTCGGCGGATTGATCGGATATTACGGCGGCGGAACTATAAGCAATTGCTACGCAATTTCGGATGTTAAAGTAATTGCGACTACTACGACAACGCAGAGCCCATCGGTTACAGTCGGTGGACTTGTCGGCTCTTCATGGCAAGGAACTATTGAAAACTGCTACGCAAAGGGAAAAATCGTAGCTCAGTGTGCTTCTAATGCCGAATATAATCTGGCAGAAGTAGGCGGACTTGCAGGCTCTGTCGGCGCACAAAAACATATTATATCCAATAGCTATGCAGAGGTCGATATGATCGTTTCTTCTCAGACGATACACGTCGGCGGTCTTACCGGAGCTAGCAACGGTACGATCGAAGAATGCTATGCGATAGGAGATATAAAGGCTAGCGGAAGCCAAATAAGCTCCGGTGAATTGAGCGGTGCTCCTGTTTCGGGTTCTACTATTAGTGACTGCTACTCCTTCATTTATATTCAGGAAATTACTGTAACGGAGTAAGCTTTGATTGCAAAAAGGTGAATGATAAAACAAAGGCAATATCTCATCGTCAGATGAGATATTGCCTTTTCCTTCATTACTGTATTTTAGACGGCGGATATCCAAAAAAGCTTTTGAAGTGCTTTGAGAAATACAGAGCATCCTCGTATCCTACCATTTTCGCCACCTCAGCGATGCTGCCGTATTCTCCGCTTTCGATTATTGCTTTCGCTCGCATCATGCGGCAACGAATAATATATTTTTTTGGCGGTTCTCCGAGCTTCGACGTAAAAAGACTTCTGAATGTGACCTCTGATATACCGCACATTTGAGCCAGCTCGGAAACGCAAAGCTCATGACTGTAAAGATGCTCCTCAAGATGCGCGAGGGCGTTATCGAGGCGCGCACTTTGCGCCGAAGTACGGTAGGGCTTGCTTTGCGGCTGCAGAAGGACGGATATCAAATGATAAAAGAGTGAATGTAGCTCATAGCGGTCGGTATCGTTGTGAGATAACATCCAATGCTTTTGCATCTGGTTGAAAATGTAGATTATATGTTCGGGGGATTGAGGGTAAAACAGTTTCGGTTTTTCCATAAGCGGCGTGGAGCAATGGAAGTTTACAAGGTAGTATACGCTATCCCCGTCTGAGGTCTTTTTGAAGGAATACCTCTCGCCCTCGGGAATGTATAAGACGCTTCCCTCGGAAAGACGCATTTGCGTGCCTCTCAAATAATATATACTCTCTCCATTTACCTTGTAGATCAACATATGTGAAGGTCTGCTCGTTATATGCGCTTGTACTGTACTGTTTCCACGTATTATTCCCGTTATTTGCACGTTTTCTAAGATATGGGACATTTTGCTCACCTACCTTTTCTATACTCATTATATCATTTTAAAGGGATTTGTCAAGCTTTTTCGCTTACGAAAAATCCATATATTGTGAAATATCCATTTACAACACTGCCTTTGTGCAGTATTATAATATTCGATAACGGTGATTAGGGGATGATCTTTTGATATTACAACAGCTTTTAGTTTTATACATATTCATATTCTTAGGGTGGTTGCTTGGCAGAATAAAGCCCGAAATAATAGGCGGAAGTAAGGTACTTTCGTTCTTGCTCGTTAATCTTTTTTTGCCGAGCAAGGTGTTTTCTACTTTTTCGCAGAGCTTTACGGTAACTTACCTTAAAGAAAATTATACTACTTTCTTTATTTCCTTAGGAATTCTTGTATCTCTCTCTCTTTTGGCAATACCGCTGTCGGCTATGCTTACCAAGGAGACATATAAGAAAAAGGTATATAGGTACTCATTTGTAATAACCAATTACGGCTATATGGGATATGCGCTTATAGAGAGCTTTTTCGGCAAGAGCGCGCTTGCGAATATGATAACGTTCTGTATTCCGTTCGCGATCTACACATATACCGTTGGATATATGCTGCTCACTGGAGAGGGAAAGATAGTTAAAAAGCTTTTCAATACCATGACCGTTTCAATAGTGCTTGGTTGTGTGTTCGGACTTGTGGGAATACCGATACCGAGCGTATTCGTTACTGTGCTCAGTACAGCTTCTGCTTGTACGGGTCCGCTGAGTATGTTGCTTACGGGACTGGTTATAGCATCCTTCAAGCCAAAGGAGCTTTTGCCTGACGGAGGCACGCTTGCGTTTGTGGGGTTGCGCCTTATTGCTCTTCCTGCGCTCGTGTTCGGCGTTTGCAAGCTGCTCTCGCTTGTGTTCACGCTTCCCGCGGCGGTGTATCCGTTTGCGGTGATAGTCGCGTCCATGCCTTGCGGCCTCAATACGGTGGTGTTCCCGAGACTTGTCGGTGAGGATTGCCGAATGGGTGCGAGAATGATACTGTACTCACATATATTCTCTATGGCGACGATACCGCTGTGGATGATGATACTTATTTAAAGGAGTTTGCTATGAATAGACAATTAAAGGTACTTACTGTTGGAAACAGCTTTGGCAAGGATACGTCAAAGCATATTTATGACATTGCTCGCTCTCTCGGCTTTGAGAGCGTAAGGGTGTGCGTGCTTTATATAGGCGGTTGCTCGCTTAATAAGCATTATGAAAACGCTTTAGGAGACTTGCCGCTCTATGCGTATCATACAAATTGCGACGGTGAGTGGCAAATTACCGAGGGGAAGTGTATAAGCGAGGCTATCGCTGAGGACGATTGGGATTATATATCCATACAGCACGGCACAGCGGACGGAAGCAGATATACCTTGCCCGAATCCTATGTAAAGCTTGAAGCGTTGATAGCGTATATCAAGAAGCTTGCCCACAAAAAGACGAAAATAGTCTTTAATATGGCGTGGGTAATGGCGACCGACGGTACTCATCCGGAAATACGCTTCTACGCAGGCGACCAGCTGTTGATGTATAAAAAGCTCACCGAGCTGACGAGCACTGTAGTAGAGGGAACAAAGGGACTTGATATCGTCTCTCCAGCAGGTACGGCGGTTCAGAATGCAAGAGTGTACGGCTTACCCGACGATAAGCTTATGCGAGACGGCTTTCACATGAGCTACGGACTCGGAAGATATATTGCCGGACTGACCTTTATTAAAGCTCTTACAGGGGTGGAGATAGACGGCATTGAGTGGTGTCCGGAGGATGTTACCAAGGAAGAGAAGGATATAGCAATACGATGCGCCAACGCTGCAATAGAGCACCCATATAGTATTACAAAAATATAAAAAAGTAAACGGCAATATCCACAAGGAAGTGGATATTGCCGTTTTCTCTATTGTGTTTGATTTAACATGTTTTCAATAAAAATTCCGTATCCCGTTGTAGGATCGTTTACGAGCACGTGTGTCACTGCTCCGACGAGCTTGCCGTTTTGAATGATCGGGCTGCCGCTCACGAGTGTGATCAAGTAGGGACAACAAAATTTCCCCAAATTATCCAAACATCACCCTATTGACGATACTCTCGAGATATTCCTGCCTGCCGCTTGCGGGAGTGGGACAGCTTCCCATTTTTTCTGCTTCTGCCGCAAGCTCGGCAAGTGTGGCATTTCCGCTTCTGATCCGCTTGCCAAGCTCGTTTTTGAAGCTTTCGTATCTCTTCTCAACAAATGCGTCAAGCTCGCCGTCCTCGATAAGCTCTGCTGCCTTGATAAGTCCGAGAGCAAAGGTATCCATACCGAGAATATAGGCGTGGAACATATCCTCATACGTGTTGCTCGGTCTGCGGTTTTTTGCATCAAAGTTAAAACCGCCTGTGAGCCCACCGGCTTTTAGTACCTCGTACATACACATAGTACTTTCATATACATCATAGGGAAACTCGTCGGTATCCCAGCCGAGCAGATAGTCGCCCTGATTTGCGTCGATAGAACCGAGCATACCGTTGATAGCCGAGATACGAAGCTCATGTTGGAAGGTGTGGCCGGCGAGAGTTGCGTGGTTTGCCTCAATATTCATCTTAAAGTCCTTGTCAAGTCCGTACTGACGCAAAAAGCCGATAGCCGTTGCCGCATCAAAATCATACTGATGCTTCATAGGCTCCTTGGGCTTAGGCTCAATGTAGAAGTCACCCGTAAAGCCGATGCTTCTTCCGTATTCAACAGCCATTCTCATAAGGTTGGCAATGTTTTCTTGCTCGAACTTAACATCGGTGTTAAGGAGAGTTTCATATCCCTCACGACCGCCCCAGAATACGTAGCCCTTGCCGCCGAGCTTGACAGTAAGCTCAAGAGCTTTCTTTATCTGCGCCGCCGCAAAGCAGTAAACGTCAACGGAATTTGCGCTTCCCGCACCATTCATAAAGCGGGGATTGGAGAACATATTTGCCGTTCCCCAAAGGCACTTGATGTCCGTACCGCTCATCTTCTCAAGTATGTAGTCGGTTATCTCGTCAAGGCGGCGGCTGGTCTCGTTGATGTCCTCAGCCTCGGGTACTATATCAACGTCGTGGAAGCAGAAATATTTGATTCCAAGCTTCTGCATAAACTCAAAGCCTGCATCAACCTTGGCTTTTGCGTGTTCCATCGTGCCTTTTTCGGCACTAAAGCTCTTGTTTGCTGTGTCTCTGCCAAACATATCTGTGCCCGCCGCGCAGAGATTGTGCCACCAAGCCATGGCAAAGGGCAGATGCTCGCTCATTTTCTTGCCCATAATTACTCTGTCTGCGTCGTAGTATCTGAACGCAAGAGGTTTTTTGGTGTTTTTCCCCTCATACTTTATTTCGGGAATATTCTTGAAAATTTCAGCCATTGTCTTACTCCTTTATCTCTTTATATAAATCCTTAACCGCAGGATATATCTTGCGGTATTTTTTATATCTGTCAGCGTAAAGTGCTACAAGCTCCTTGTTGGGCAGAACCGTTTCCTTTATTTCAAAGAACTTGTCGGTAGCCGTCTTTACACTATCAAACTGTCCCGATCCCACCATGGCGAGAATTGCCGAGCCGTAACCGGGGCCCTGCTCGGTCAAGGGGATATGTAGCTCTACGTCAAGCACATTTGCCAGGATCTCTCGCCATATTTTTGACTTCGCTCCGCCGCCGCACAGACAGCTTTCTTTGACGTCAACACCAAACTGCTTTATTATTTCAAGATTATCCTTGATAGCAAAGGCAACACCCTCAAGAACTGCTTGATACATATCCGCTCTTGATGTGTCAGGTCGCAGACCGATGAACATTCCTGTTGCGTTTACGTCGTTTATAGGACTCCTCTCGCCCATAAGATACGGCAGGAAGAAAACCTCGTTCTTGCCAAGCTCACCTACGGCTTGTTCTTCTGCTTTATAGTCTTTAGTGTTCAGTATCTCGTTGCAAAACCATTTGTTACAGGAGGCCGCTGAAAGAATACACCCCATAAGGTGATAGCCGCCGTCAGCGTGACAGAAGGAATGTATCGCCTGCTTTGAGTCTCCCGAAAAACTGTCGCTTGACACAAATATAGTTCCGGACGTTCCAAGTGAGATATTGCATTTTCCGTTACAGACGGTTCCCGTGCCGATCGCTGCAGCTGCGTTGTCTCCCGCACCTGCCACAACAACGGTGTTTTTATTTATACCAAGGCTCTCGGCAAGCACAGATCTTATTGTTCCTACGACCTCGAAGCTCTCATAAAGCTTGGGCATTAAGCTATTCTCTATTCCGCAGATCTCAAGCATCTTTTGTGACCAGCATTTGTTTTTCACGTCAAGCAAAAGCATTCCCGACGCATCGGAGTAGTCAGTAGAGTGCACTCCCGTAAGAAGATAGTTTATGTAGTCCTTGGGAAGCATTATTTTTTTGATCTCTGAAAAATTTTCAGGCTCATTTTTACGAATCCACATAATTTTTGGAGCGGTAAATCCGGCAAAAGCGATGTTTCCCGTATATTCAAAGAGCTTTTCCTTTCCGATCACTTCGTTGAGATATGCAGTTTCCTTGTCGGTTCTTCCGTCGTTCCAAAGTATTGCGGGACGTATAACGTTATCGTTTTCATCAAGTATAACAAGTCCGTGCATCTGCCCGGCAACGCCGATGCCCATAACCGATTCTCCGTCAATAGCTTTCAGTAATTCGGGAAGTCCTTTTCGTATTGCGATCCACCAATCGTCAGGGTTCTGTTCGCTCCAGCCGCTGCGTGGATAAATTACAGAGTATTCTTTAGTTACGGTGCTATGAATTTTTCCCTCGTTGTCTACAAGAAGCAGCTTTACCGACGAGGTGCCAAGGTCTATTCCTATATAATATTCCATTTTTTATCCTTTCATATAAAGCCATTGATTAAGACAATATTAGCATATTTGACTTGACAAATCTCGCAAAAAAGCATATAATTATAGACAAATATTTACTTTTGGAGAAAATATGTTTTATCAGACACAACATTTTGGCTTATCCGAATATTTTCAAAAAGAAAGCGGAAAAAATTTTTCATTTCCGATGCACACGCACCATTCGTTTGAATTCATAATGATTATGGAAGGCAGTATGACCGTTAGCGCAGGAAACAATAAATATGAATTAAAAGCGGGAGAGGGAATACTTATTTTCCCTGAACAGCTCCACTCATTAGAAAGCACGGAGAGCGAACATACTCTTGTTATTTTTTCCGCCGATATTGTCAGCGCCTTTTATTCAAAACATTCTTCGGAGCTTCCGAAATGTGCAAAGATAAAGATTCCGTCGTATCTTATGTCCGAAATCTCAAAGCTTGACGCACAGTCATCAATAATAAGGCTTAAGGGTGTGCTTTATTCGCTGTGTGCGGTTTTTGATGAAAAAACTGAATACGTAAAGAAATATACACTTGAAAAGGGACTGATTCAGTCTATATTTGCTTTTGTTGAAAAAAACTTCGATAAGGGCTGTACGCTTGATGATTTAAGTAATACTATAGGTTATAACCGTTCATATTTATCCAGATATTTCAGTGAATATACAGGCATGTCGTTCGTGTCGTTTGTAAATCAGTACAGAATCAGTCGTGCGTGCTATATGCTCAAAAACAGCGACAAAACTGTTTTGGAATGCGCATATGAGTGCGGATATATGTCGCTGAGAAGCTTTAACAGAAATTTCAAGCTATACGTGGGTATATCCCCAAAGGAATTCAGAGCTGCGAAATAGAACGCAAAAAGGCAATATCAAACCGTTTTCGGAATGATATTGCCTTTTGTGTTTACGATGCCTTCGCCATGGGAATATTTGCGGCATTTAACATATTTTCGATGAAAATGCCGTATCCCGTTGTGGGATCATTTATGAGCACGTGGGTGACCGCTCCCACGAGCTTGCCATTCTGAATGATAGGGCTGCCCGACA
>SVTJ01000008.1 GCA_015063845.1 Oscillospiraceae bacterium | reverse complement strand
CAGATGAAGCGAGCAATAAGGAGTGGCAGCGTTCGGCGATTGGCAAGCGAGCCTGCGAGTGTAGGCAGAGCCGTCAAACGCAACAGGAAAGGGAAACTTCTTTCAAGAAGTTTCCCTCAAAAAAACGAGTCCCCGACAAATCCTAATTTAACGAGCCTCTCAATGTCAGAGCTTTTTTCTATTTAGCTTAAGCAACACGGCGAGGAAAATAGGCGCGAGCATCATTCCGACCACACCCAAAAGCCGAAAACCGATAAACATCGACATAAGCGATGCGAGCGGATGAAGTCCAAGTCCTTTTCCAAGAACGTATGGCTCGGCTATCTGCCGAACAACAGTTATTATTATATAAAGCACAATAAGACCTATACCGACAAAATACTGCCCGTTTATTATAGATATAACACCCCACGGGATAAGCACCGTTCCTGCCCCGAGTATAGGGAGCACGTCTACCGCGGCAATAACAAGAGCCCACAGCCACGCGTATGACGGACACAGCAAAAGCAGACCCACAAGCGCCTCGAAAAAAGTTATTAGAAACAGTATCGAATATCCCTTTAAATATCCAAGTGCCACACTTATCGCTCCGCACTTTGCCGTCTTGAGCCGCTCCTTTACGCTCTTAGGCAAAATTCCTATGAGAAAAGCAGATACACGTTCAAAATCCACACTCATATAATAGCATGATATTATCGTAAGTACTCCGCTGACGATCGCCGACGGTGTCGCCTTTACGACGCGGGAAAGCATATTGCTTACCGCGCCTGCAAGCTGCGACAGCAGCCTTGAAACGACGCTGGCAAGCTTGTGACTTGCGTATTCCTCAGTAAATGACGCAAACGATGAGCTAAGTCCGATGCTCTCGAGCTTATCAAGAAATGCCTCAAATATGCCAAATCCGCCCGCATAAGAGCTGTTAAGCAACGCTCTTATCTCAAAGAGCAGCTGCCTGCAAGCGTAAAAAATACAAAAACCCAAGCTTGCGAAAACAAGCGTCAGTATAGCCACGGCACACACGCCACGCGGTATTTTTGTTCTCGCCGACAACCTATCCGCCGCATAATGCACCGCCGCAGAAATACAAAAAGCGAGCAATATGGGCGCTATCTGCACAAGTAGGTATTTTAGCGCGAGATACGCTCCCACAGCATATACGCAAATGCAGAACAGCTTCCCCGCCCTTTGCTGCCAATCCTTGCTCTCACCCATACCTTCCCCCAAAATGCCTTTTTTAAAGTCTATGTCGTTGACCTCGCATAATATTCTATGACGGCAAAAGCCTTGACAAGTCGGCATTTTTTTGCTATAATACGAGAGTAATAATATATACTCTAAGGAGAGAAAAATGAAAAGAATACTTTGTCTTGTAATCGCGTTGCTTATGGTGACGTTCGCGTTCACAGCCTGCAAAAAGGAAGATACTCCCCCGGCATACGAGGAGATAGACCGTTCTCCCGTAGAAACGCTTGACGGAGTTACAGTTACTTCCGAGCAGACCGACTACGTACTTATCGAGGTCGCTGATTACGGTTCTATACTTGTACGCCTTTATCCCAACGTTGCTCCCGAAACGGTCGCAAACTTCAAAAAGCTTGTTTCCGAGGGATTCTACGACGGTCTTATATTCCACAGAGTTATTGAAGACTTTATGATACAGGGCGGAGACCCCGAGGGTACGGGAATGGGCGGCTCGGGAACCAATATCAAGGGTGAATTCTCCAAGAACGGCTTTGAGAACAATCTCAAGCACACTCGCGGAGTTCTCTCTATGGCTCGTTCAAACGACCCCGACTCCGCTTCCTCTCAGTTCTTTATCTGCCACAAGACGGCAGGTGTTGGCCACCTCGACGGCAACTACGCTTCCTTTGGTTACGTTGTTAACGGTATGGACGTCGTTGACGAGATAGCTGAGGTCAAGACCAATTCGGGTGACAAGCCCATAAAGGACGTTGTTATCACATCTATAAAATTCGCAAGTGTTCCCGAGGCAAAATGATGAGACTTACATTCGAACAAATAAAGCAGATATCCTTCGGAGCATACGCCGTTACCCAACAAGAGAACGGTATTCGCTACCAAAGATGTACGGATAAGCAGATAGAGGCATGGGGCAAGCTGCACCACGACCTCGGAGAGAGGGCAACGTATTCCTCAGGCATTTCTCTTGACTTTCACACAAGCTCAAAAAAGCTCCGCATAGCAACTATTGGCGGCGGACAGTTTGAGTATTATATCAACGGAGTGCTTCGCGCTATCGTTACCATGAAGGAGATATGCGTTGATGGCAAGTGCTTTGAGCTCTCGCTCTGCGATCCGCTTGGAGACGAGCTTGGAGAATGCCGCGTAACCGTCTGCTTCCCTCGCGGAAACAGTCCTGTCGTGATCGACTACGTTGAGCTTGATGACGGCGCAAGCTTTGCTCCTCACAAATACGACAGCAAGATGCTTTTCTACGGTGATTCGATAACGCAAGGATACAGCTCCGTCAACCACTCACATTGCTACGCACGTATGGTATCGAGCTTCTTCAATGCAGAGTATTATAATCTCGGCATTGGCGGTGGAAGATTCGATATAAGCACTGTTGACGACGTAGGCTATGAGCCCGATACAGTCGTCATAGCTTTCGGTACTAACGATTTTACACACCACAAGACGCTCGAAGCCCTCAAAGCAAAGGCGGACGAGTTTATGGGCGCTGTAAAGGAGCTTCACAAGGGTACGGCGAAGAACTTCTTCGTGATATCCCCGCTTTGGAGAGCAGACCTTGAAAAGTGGGTGGCAAACGAGGAAAAAGGGCGCACACTTTCAAGCCTTGCACACGCAAGAGCGGCAATTATCGAGTGTGCCGAGAAGCACGGAATGATACACATTAACGGTCTTGAGCTTGTTCCCCCCTTCCCCGAATATTTCAGAGACGAATATCTGCACCCCAACGATCTCGGCTTCTGCCTTTACACGCAGGGTGTTATCAAGGAAATGAGAAAATATATCAAGTGAGGATAATATGAATCTTAGCTTTGAACAGATCAAAAAAATAGCCGTCGGTGCGATAACCGTAGCAGAAAAGCATGACGGAATACATTTTTACAGAAGCACGCAAAAGCAGATAGATGCCTGGACCGCGCTGAAGCCTGATATCGGTATCCGTGCAGCATGTGCAACAGGTGTTCGCCTTGATTTTCACACCACCTCAAAATATATCCGCTTTGGAACAGCAGGCGGACAAAAATATGAGGTGTACGTTGACGGACTGTTCCGCGAGTATTTCGATATGCATGAGAGTGAGACTAAAGAAGGCTACGTCGAGCTCAACGAGGAGAATTACCCCGTAGCAGACGAGCACCGCGTAACACTTTATTTATCCGCTCATAATGAGGAAGCTGTCGTTACCTTTGTCGAGCTTGATGACGGAGCGAGTATCGTTCCCCACAGGTTTGATACCAAGATGCTTTTCATAGGCGACTCGATAACGCAAGGTCACGCGGCAGACAGAGACAGTCTTTCTTACGCCAACCGAGTTTCCCGTTACTTTAACGCAGAAAGCATCGTAAACGGAAACGGAAGCGCGTACTTCCACGAGACTACCTTTGACGTGCCCGACTTTAAGCCCGATACCGTTATCGTCGCGCTTGGAACTAACGACTTCGATCATTTCAAGTCAAAAGAGGAAATGGTCTATCACGCAAACGCGTATTTAAAGATGGTTGCGGAAAACTATGGTAAGAGCGCAAAGCTTTTCTATATCTCCCCCATTTGGAGAGGCGATCTCTTCAAGCGTGAACGTGCTGTCGGCACATTTTACGACTGCCGCAAGACGCTCTCGGATATTGCTGTATCTCACGGCTTTATCCACGTGGACGGTCTTACACTCGTTCCTCATTCTCCCGAATTCTTTATGGACAAGTATATCCACCCCAACAACGTCGGCTTTGGAATATACGCGGAGAATTTGATCAGAGAGATCCTCAAACATCAATAAAAAAAGGAGCAATTTGCTCCTTTTTTTATTTGTATTCTTACTGTCTCATAAATTCAATGACAGTATTTACAATAATTGCCTCTGCCTCGTCTATATCTCTTGCCTCAAGGCTGCAACCGCTTGCTCTCACGTGTCCGCCACCGCCAAAGCGCTTGCAAATAAGCGAAACGTCAACATCGCTTGAAGAACGCATAGATACACGGAAGAACGGCTTATCCTCAGACTGTCTCACCGAGAATGCCACCTCAACTCCGCCTATGGAGCGAGGAATATCTATCACAGTTTCCATACTCTCGTCGTTAAGGCCAAGTGCCACACGCGATGAATACGGTATGGTCACCGATGCAATTCTGCCGTCATAATGAAGCTTCAGGCGTCTTGCCGCCTCACCCTCAGCACTCATCTGCTTGAGCGTTTTCGACTCGAAAAGCCTGTGATTTATGTCAAGCGCGTCCGCACCCGCTTCCAAAAGCTCAGCCGCCATACGGTGAGTTGCGGGGGTAACGTTTGAATATCTGAAGCCTCCCGTATCCGAGCTTATCGCCGCATAGACACAGTTGATAACTCTCGGAGAGATAAATGGGATCTTTCCGTCCGCCAAAAGCTTCTTTGCTATCGTGTAAATTATCTCACCCGTAGCAGAAGCAGTTGGATCAATATAATTATCCGCATAGACCGTGCCCATTCCGTGGTGGTCTATCATAATATCGATATCCTTGCGAAGCAGAGTGAACATCTCGCCAAGCTGAGATGGAGATGCGGAATCCACGCTTATTACTCTTTCGTGACCGAAGTCCATTCCCTCCTCGGGAACAACGCTTCCCTGCGTATCCTCTGAAAGGAAACGAAGTCTTTCGGGAACTTCGTCGGAGCAAACACACATTGCGTATATACCCATAAGACGCAAAAGCTCCTTAAGAGCGAACGCCGAGCCCACCGCGTCCGCATCGGAGCGCACGTGGTACACTATAAGCGTCATCTTATTTTCGCAAAGGCGGTCGCAAAGCTCGTCAAGCGTAAGCTTTTTAAATTCAGTCATTTTACTGCTCCTCATCGGTAGCGTCGTCACTACTTATTTCGATACTTTCAAGTATTTTGGAGATCTTCGCTCCGTGAGCGATAGAGTGATCCTCATAGAAGGAAAGCTCGGGGGTCATACGCAAGTTAAGTCTCTGCGCAAGCTCTCTGCGGATAAATCCCGCACATGACTTAAGTCCCTTTGCGACTTCCTTTTTATCTCCCATCATAGCCGAATAATAGACTTTAGCAAACTTAAGATCCCCCGTCGCCTCAACTGCGGTAATGCTTATAAAAGCATCTTTAACTCTCGGGTCCTTGACCTCGCGAAGTATCATCGCAAGCTCCTTTTGCATTTCGTCGTTTATTCTGCCTCTTCTATAATTTGCCATAATTTCCTCACTTTGTTTTTACTTGATGATATTATACCACCTTTTAGCACATAAATCAAGTAAATGATGAAATTATTATAAATTTGGGTTTATCGCTTACTTTTCTTTTGAAAAAGAAAAGTAAGCAAAAGAAAACAACAATAATGGTTTGTGCGTTAAATTTGGTTTTATCGGTGTGTTCGCAGAGCACCAATTTTGGTTGTTCGTGCCTCGTCGCCCTTTATGTGTCATCCTGAGCGAAGGCAGAGAGGAGCGAAGCGAGTCTTTGCCGAAGTCGAACTTTCTGTGAGGCGAGAAAAGCGAGCCGAGCAGAAAGCAAGAGCCGCAAGGCTCGCAGGGATCTACAATAAGGCTCTGCTATCCTACACGGCTTAATGTAACATTTTTGTGTATTATAAGACACGTCTTAACCGAACGAGATCCCAAGCCTACGGCTTGATTTTCTCGACTGACCCGTCTCGAAAATTTCGACTGCGCGGCGGTTTGTTATATTATTCGCATTTCCTTTGTTTGTTCTCGCCGCTCCGCTCAGGATGACACATAAAGGGCGACGAGGCACGAACAACCAAAATTGGTGCTCTGCGAACACACCTTCAAACCCAAATTTAAAAGCATTTCTCGATCAATCAAAAAAAGTTCCCGCCCAAATAAATGGCGAGAGCCTTTATTATTATTTTTTCAAGTTCTTAAAGGGGGTGTGGGGGAAACTTCTCGAAAGAAGTTTCCCCCACATAAAAACCGCATCCTTTATAAACTCACTGAGCAGCGTCTACGATAGCCTTAAACTTAGCTGCTACGAGAGAAGCGCCGCCGATAAGACCGCCGTCAACGTTGGGCTTAGCAAGAAGCTCCTTAGCGTTGCCGTCGTTCATAGAGCCGCCGTACTGAACGGTAACCGTCTCTGCTACGTCTGCTCCGTACATCTCGGCGATAGCCGCGCGAACGTAGCCGTTACCCTCGTCAGCCTGGTCAGCTGTTGCGGTAACACCCGTTCCGATAGCCCATACAGGCTCATATGCTACGATAACGTTCTTAAGCTGCTCTGCGGAAACGTTCGTAAGAGCCATCTTTGTCTGGAACTTGAGAAGTGTCTCGGTGTATCCGAGCTCTCTCTGCTCAAGTGTTTCACCAACACAAACGATAGCCTTAAGACCTGCGTTAAGAGCTGCGAGTGTGCGAAGGTTTACCGTCTGGTCGGTCTCAGCAAAGTACTGACGTCTCTCGCTGTGTCCGATAACAACGTACTCAACGCCTGCTTCGACGAGCATATCAGCGGAGATCTCGCCCGTGTATGCGCCCGATGCCTTGAAGTGTACGTTCTCAGCGCCGATCTTTATGTTAGAGCCCTTTGCAGCCTCAACAGCCGCGGGGATATCTATTGCGGGAACACAGAGAACTACGTCGCAAGCGTCCTTGCCTGCTACGAGGGGCTTCATCTCCTCGATAAGAGCTGTCGCGCTCTTGGGAGTCATATTCATCTTCCAGTTACCTGCGATAACTGTTCTTCTCTTAGAAGGATTCATTTTCTTTTTCTCCTTTATACTGTTTTGTGGGGCGACTGTGAGCCGCCCCATATTTTTTATTCTTTAATTACTTGTCAAGAAGGCAAGCTATACCGGGAAGCTCCTTACCCTCGAGGAACTCGAGAGATGCGCCGCCACCAGTGGAGATGTGTGTCATCTTAGCTGCGTAGCCAAGCTTCTCAACAGCTGCCGCGGAGTCACCGCCGCCGATGATAGAGATAGCGCCGCTCTCAGCTACTGCTGCTGCAACACCCTCTGTACCTGCTGCGAAGTTCTTCCACTCGGAAACACCCATAGGTCCGTTCCAAACTACTGTGCCTGCGCCCTTGATGGTCTTAGAGAAGAGCTCACGGGTAACAGGACCGATATCAAGACCCATCCAACCGTCGGGAATGCTATCGGAATAGATAACCATATTCTCGGTATTCTCATCGTACTCTCTACCGATAACGTTATCTACGGGGATCATGAAGTTAACACCCTTTGCGTGTGCCTTAGCGATAAGGTCGTTAGCAAGATCGAGCTTGTCTTCCTCGCAAAGAGAAGTACCAACGTTGTTGCCTGCTGCTCTGAAGAAGGTGTATGCCATACCGCCACCGATGATAAGGGTATCTACCTTATCGATGAGGTTGTTGATAACACCGATCTTATCGGAGACCTTAGCACCGCCAAGGATAGCAACGAAGGGACGAGCGGGATCAGCGAGAGCCTTACCCATAACGTCGATCTCCTTCTGAATGAGGTAACCGCAAACAGCGGGGAGATAATCAGCAACACCTGCGGTAGAAGCGTGTGCTCTGTGAGCAGAGCCGAACGCATCGTTTACGAAGATGTCTGCATACTCAGCGAGCTCCTTGGCGAAGTCTGCGCCGTTCTTTGTCTCTCTTGCGTCAAAACGAACGTTCTCTATAAGAACTGCCTCGCCGCCCTTGAGAGCTGCAACCTTAGCCTTAGCGTCGGGACCGATGATATCCTCAGCGAAGGTTACCTTATCACCGAGAAGCTCGTTAAGTCTGTCCGCAACGGGCTTAAGTGTGAATTTCTTCTTGTCGTCAAGAGCCTTCTTAAGAAGCTCAGCAGTTGCTGCTGCCTGCTCCTCTGCGGGAAGAGCCTCAACCTTCTTCTTTTCCTTCTTTGTAAGACCAAAGCCCTCTGTAAAGATGCTGTGGGGCTTACCCATATGAGAGCAAAGAACTACCTTTGCACCCTTATCGAGAAGGTACTTGATCGTAGGAAGCGCGCCAACTATTCTCTTATCGGAGGTTATAACGCCATCCTTAAGGGGTACATTGAAGTCGCAACGGACAAGCACTCTCTTGCCGGCAACGTCAATATCTTCAACGGATTTCTTGTTGTAGGTCATTTTTTATGTCCACCTTTCAAATTATTTACCACTCATTAGTATATCACAAAACTTTGGATATATCAAGTATTTTTGTTAAAAATTTATCGTTTTTGATATTTTTTCTATTTTCTTCTCATCGCCGCTATCTTTTCGGCGTCTGGAGTAACGTAGGCTGTCCAGTTGGTATGATAGATAACAAATCCCGGCTTTGCCCCCGACGGCTTCTTGACGTTCTTGGCAAGCGTATAGTCCACCGCGATGTTCGAGCCCTCAGCCTTTGAATAATATGCGGCTATCTCGGCGGCAGTGGTAAAATCCAAGTCCGTCGGCTCTCTGCCCTCGGTAACGAGAACTACGTGCGAGCCTGCGGTCTGCTTTGCGTGAAACCAATAATCCATCTTCTCGGCGAGCTTATGCGTGATATACTCATTCTGCACGTTGTTCTTTCCGCACAGCACGCGCATACCGTCGGGTGTAAGGAACTCCATTATCACAGGAGCGTGCAACTTGTGCGCCGCATACGACTTCATCTTGGACGCGTATCCCGAGCGATAAAGCTCGTCACGTATCTCGGATAGGTCGGTAGGTGTTTCGGCGCGGCTGAGTGCCTCAAAAACTGTATAAACGTACTCCAGCTCCGCTTCGCCAAGCTCGATCTGCTTTGTAAGCTCTATCTTAGCTTTCTTTGATTTGTTATATCTCTTATAATATCTCTGCGCGTTTGCGCTTGGAGATAGACGGCTGTCAAGCTCGACATTTATCTGCGGAAAGCTTCCGTCCTCTCGCATATTCTCATAATCGTCGAACGTGCACAAGGTATCTCCCCTTGACAGTCTGTAAATATTTGCCGTGATAAGGTCGCCGTATTTTTTATACTCGCTTCCCTTTTCACACTCGCGAAGCTCGCCTCTCTGAAGCTCAAGCTTTTTCTTTATTCTCGTTTCCGCGTTGGTAAGAAGCTTCAGTATATCAGACGCCCTCTGACGAACTCTCTGCTGATTATCCCTTGTTACGAAAAATCCGTCAAGTAGCTCTCCTGCACTCTCAAAGTCCTTTATTTCAAGCCCCGTATACTGCGTAAGCTTTATAAAGGAATACTCCACGGGTCGCTCGCCCTCAAGCACCATGCAGGGGGAAAAGATGTCGTTTTTTATCGAGTTAATCACCGCAAAGAACTCTTTGGCTATATCTTCCGCAAAGCAATATCTGACGGGAGTGTCGGTATGCCCCGTCGCTCTATATACTATCTCTCTCGCCACAACGGGGGCAACACCCGCGAAGGCGGCGATTATCGCCTTATCGCAAGGTCTTTCGGGTGGCATATCTGAAAAAATACTCATAAACTCCTGCTCGTCAACATGCATAGGATTATGCTTATCCTGTGCGGGCGGCAAGACGTATGTCATCCCCGCGAGCAATGGGCGCGCGCTGTCAAGAGAAAGGTCCGAGGTACGCATAGCCGTAATTATTTTTTTGTCTCCGTCGCAAAACAGCAGATTGCTGTACTTACCCATAAGCTCCACAACGAGATATCTTCGGCATTCAAAGCCCATCTCGTCTCTTGTGTCAAAGCCGAGGTATGCCACTCTATCAAAGTCCGCCTGAGAGACCTCTGTCAGCTTTGCGCCCTGCAAATACTTGCGCAAAAGCATACAAAGCATCGGTGGATTTTGTGGGTTTTCACGCTGATGCGTGGTAAAGCCTATACGGGGGTTGTTTGAACCTGCGTTTATACACAGCCTGCGTCCGCCCTCAAAGCTTCTCATTTGCAGGACTATCTCGTCCCTCTCGGGCTGATAGACCTTTTCTATTCTCGCGCCGAGCGCGCAGCGTCTTATCTCGGACAGCGTACACGCCAGCATTCCGGCATCAAAAGCCATAAATTATCCTTTCCTTTTGAGGTATTAACCGAACATGATCTTATCAACGTCGTCAAGCGAATTGAATACAAGATCAGGCTTGTCCGCAAGCTCAGCGTTGTCAACGTCCTCGGGCTGTGTCTCTCCTGAGAGCACCAGCACCGCCGTCACACCAAACTTTTTGCCCAGAGCGATATCCGTATAAAGTCGGTCGCCGAAAATACACATCTCGTCATTCTTAAAGCCCGTTGCCTCGCCTATCATCTCGATAGTCTCCTTGTATGGCTTTCCAAAGTAGGTAGGAGTCTTGCCCGTGGACGCCGTGCAGAAGGCAGCTATCGCGCCGCTGTCGGGGATAAATCCCGTCTCTGTCGGGCAGTTCATATCGGGGTGAGTTGAGAGATACTCCGCACCGCCTCTGATAAAGCGGCAAGCGTTATCTAACTTCTCATAGGTAAGAGAGGTATCAAAGCTGGTAATAACGATATCTGCCTTTTCTTCGTCACCGTTAAGCAACTTTATGCCCTTTGCTCTGTACTCCTCGCAGAGCTCGTCCGTAGCCACAAGATAAACCGACTTACCTGCGCGGTATCTCTTGAGAAATTCAAGCGTTACGTCTCCTGACGTCATTATCTCATCCTCTCGAGGCTCAAAGCCAAGACGTGAGAGCTTTTTCATATAGAACGGTGTGGTATGAGAGGCGTTATTCGTAAAAAACAAGACTTTTCTGCCGCTCGCACGGAGGTTTTTTATATAGCGGATAGCAAAATCAAAGGGATTTCCGCCGAGATATATAGTGCCGTCCATATCAAAGATATACAGCTTTTTATCCTTAATTATGCCTGTATCGGGGTTTGTAAATTTCATTTTTTCCTCCAATATGCTTATATACTTGACAATATTATAACACACACTTGATTTTTTTGCAATAAGGTGGTATAATTAAATTTGAATATTTATCCAACGACGGAGGTATTTATGAAGACAGTAATAGGAATAGATATAGGCGGAAGCACTACCAAGATAGTCGGAGTGCAGAATATTGACGGAAAGCAGACGCTCATCGAGCCTCTTTTCGTACGCGCGACAGACGCTATAACGTCCGTTTACGGTGCGTTCGGCAAGTTCACTATGCAGAACGGACTTGCTCTTTCCGATATCGACAAGGTACTTATGACAGGTGTTGGCTCGTCCTTTATCGACAAACCGATATACTCGCTTGATTGCAAAAAGGTCTCAGAGTTCACAAGCGTAGGTCTTGGCGGACTTTATCTGTCGGGACTTGACGAGGCTATCGTGGTAAGTATGGGTACGGGTACGGCACTTATCCACGCAAAAAAAGTTGGGGACAAGACGTTAACGACGTATCTCGGCGGTACGGGCGTTGGCGGCGGCACTCTGCTCGGCCTTTCGAGAAATATGATAGGTGTTGACACCATAGAACACCTCGAGCAGCTTTGCGCAGAGGGAAACCTTGATAACGTAGACCTTCGCATAAAGGATCTTTCAAGCGACGATACCTTCCAGATAAATGGCGACATAACGGCATCAAACTTCGGCAAGCTCTCGGATATCGCCACAAAGAACGACATCGCTCTCGGCATTGCAAATATGGTGGCGGAAACCATCGCTATGCTTGCGGTCTTCGCCGCGAGAAGCTATAACGTAAAGACCGTCGTTCTCACGGGTAATCTCACTACACTTAAGGCTATCACAAGAGTTTTCGAGGACCTCGAGGCAAACTTCGGAGTGAAATTCGTGATCCCCGAGCTTGCTCAGTTCGCAACGGTCATAGGCGTTGCTCTCTCGGGTGGAGAGGAATAATATCAAAAAATACGTGGGGGAAAGCTTCTCAGCAGAGGTTTTCCCCCCTTTCTCTATCGTAAGAACTTTTGAGCGAAGCATTGACATACACAAATTTTGGTGATATAATATTAAGATGGTAGTTAATTTGAAAATAAGAAAGGTTATGCTTTATTATGAAATGGACATCGCTTAACGAACTCAGAGAGAAGTATCTTTCATTCTTTGAATCAAAGGGACATCTTCGTCTCCCCTCCTTCCCTCTCGTTCCGATAAATGACAAATCCCTGCTTCTCATAAACTCCGGTATGGCTCCTATGAAGAAGTATTTCACGGGTGAGGAAGTTCCTCCTCGCAACAGAGTTACTACGTGTCAGAAGTGCATACGTACGCCTGACCTTGACAGAGTTGGTCACACGGCGCGTCACGGCACGTATTTTGAGATGCTCGGCAACTTCTCCTTTGGAGATTACTTCAAGGAAGAAGCTATTCCGTGGTCTTGGGAGTTCCTCACCGAATGGCTTGAGATCCCCGCTGACCTTCTCTGGCCCTCTATCTATGAAAACGACGAGGAAGCATACGAGATATGGAAGAACAAAGTCGGCGTTCCCGAGGAGCATATCGTAAGACTTGGCAAGGCTGACAACTTCTGGGAGCACGGACAGGGCCCTTGCGGACCTTGCTCCGAGATATACTTTGACAGAGGTATAAAGTACGGCTGTGGCTCTCCCGACTGTAAGCCGGGATGCGATTGCGACCGCTTTATGGAGATATGGAACAACGTATTCTCGCAGTTCAACAACGACGGTAACGGTAATTACACCGAGCTCGCGCAGAAGAACATAGATACGGGAATGGGTCTTGAGCGTCTCGCTTGCGTTATGCAGGGCGTGGACAACCTCTTTGAGGTCGACACGGTAAGAAAGATACTCAATACCGTTTGCGCTATCGCAGGTAAGGAGTACGGTAAGGACGCAAAGGATGACATATCTATCCGTGTCGTTACCGACCACATAAGAAGCGCAACGTTTATGATAAGCGACGGCGTTATTCCCTCAAACGAGGGACGCGGATATGTTCTCCGCAGAATTCTCCGCCGTGCTTGCCGTTTTGGAAAGCTTCTCGGCATCAACCGCGCATTCCTCTGCGAGCTTTGTGAGGTGGTTATCGGTGAGAACATCTCCGCATACCCCGAGCTTGGCGAGAAGAAGGATTATATACTCAAGGTCATCTCTATGGAAGAAGAGCGTTTTGACGCTACTATCGACGCCGGTCTCTCCATTCTCTCCGACCTCATCAGAGGAGCTGTCGCAGAGCACGCCGACACAATTTCGGGTGAGGAAGTATTCAAGCTCTACGATACGTTCGGCTTCCCCATTGACATAACTCGTGAGATCGCCGAAGAAAACGGACTTAAGCTCGACGAGGAGACGTTCGTTCGCCTTATGCACCAGCAAAAGGTCCGCGCAAGAGAGGCGAGAGCCAACATCGGCGGCTGGGATGAGTCATCAAAGTCCATTCTCTCTGACCTTCCCAAAACAGAATTCACAGGATATACCGATTACAGAAGCACCGCTAAGGTCATCGCTATTCTTACCGAGGACGGAAGCGTTGATGCGGTCGACAGCGGTGACTGCACTATCGTCCTTGACCGTACCCCCTTCTACGGAGAGGGCGGCGGACAGGTCGGAGACACGGGTACTATCTATGCCGAAGGATTTATCGCTAACGTATATGACACAAAGAAAACGGACGGCGTTTATATCCACCTCTGCACAGTTGTAGGCGGCGCACTTAAGGTTGGCGACACAGTAACGGCTGACATAGAGGACGCAAGACGTGATTCCATACGCCGCAACCACTCCGCATGTCACCTTCTCCAGGCAGCTCTGCGTGCCGTTCTTGGAACTCACGTTGAGCAGGCAGGCTCATACGTCAACGAGGACGTTTGCAGATTTGACTTTACACACTTTGCCGCCCTCACAAGCGAGGAGATAGCAAGAGTTGAAAGCCTTGTAAACGTAAATATTCTTGCCGCCAACAGCATCGTCACTATGGAGACAGATATTGAAACGGCAAGAAAGAACGGCGCTATGGCTCTCTTTGGAGAAAAGTACGGCGACGTTGTAAGAATGGTAAAGATGGGTAACTTCTCTACCGAGCTTTGTGGCGGTACACACTGCGACAACACAGGCAAGATCGGTCTGTTCAAGATAATCTCCGAGTCGAGTGTTGCGGCAGGCGTGAGACGTATTGAGGCTGTAACCGGTCTTGGCGTGCTCAAGCTCATCGCTAACAAGGACGCTCTCATAAGCGAGACAGCTACCGTTCTCAAAGTTCAGAATCCCGTTGATATTGCCAAGAGAGCAACAGCTGTCGAGGAAGAGCTCCGCGCGGCTAAGAAGGAGATCGAGGCGCTCAACGCAAAGCTTGCGTCCGGTAAGCTTGACTCCATTCTCTCCTCTGCTGTATCCGTTGGCGCGTTCAAGCTCATATGTGCAAAGCTTGACGATATGGAGATAAGCGCTGCGAGAACACTTGCGGACGATATCAAGGCAAAATATGACGATACCGTTGCGGTACTCGCTATAAACGGCGGCGGAAAGCTCAACTTTATCGCAGTTGCAGGCAAGAGCGCGGTTGCGGGCGGAGCACACGCAGGCAAGCTCGTCGGAGCTGTTGCGGCAGTCACAGGCGGTAAGGGCGGCGGACGCCCCGACAGCGCTATGGCAGGTGGCAAGGAGACCGACAAGATAGATTCGGCGCTTGAGAGTGCAAAGGCAGCTCTTGAGGGTATGCTTAAGTAAAAACAAAAAAAGCAGGAAACTTTCGTTTCCTGCTTTTATTATTTACAGCATACTTATCAGCTGTGAAAGGTCGTCGAACACGGGAACACCGAGGGTCGAAAGATATTCTTTTGATTGATGCCCTCTTGCAACAAGCACGCAATCCGCTTGGAGTGCCTTTGCCGTCTGCACGTCGTGGTCAGTGTCCCCCACCAGCAACGCCCTAGCGCCCTTATGCCTATCTCTCCAATCAAACGCAAGAGAGAGCTTTGAGCCCGCGTGGATATTGTCAAGTCCGAGTATCTCCTCGAAATACTCACCTATCCCCAGCTCATCTATCTGCCCTTTTAGCATATCAAGCTCGGTGGCAGACAAAATTATCTGGCCGACCCCAAGCTTGCGAACGCTGCGCAGCGTTGACCTTACGTCCGCGTATACCGTTGCGTCCTTAACGTATTCAAGGTAAAGCGATACCCACTGAGGCGCAAGCACCTCATAAGGCTCGCTCTCAAAATCAAATCCAAGAGACCTATAATAGTCGATTATGGGGAAACGGAAAACGCTTCTGTAATACTCTACGTCGGGTATAGTGGCAAGCCCTCGGTCAAAAAGAAGCTTATTGACCGACTTTATCCCCGTATCAACGTCATCAAGTATCGTTCCGTTAAAATCCCATATGATATAATCGTATGCTTTCATTTTTCCTCTATAAAACTTGAGGTGTGCAAAAATTGCACACCTCTGTGTTTTTTATTTTAATTATGCAGCAGCATTAGGATCGTAGATTCCAATACCGATTGCCCAATACTCGTACTGCTGAAGGATACCGATAACGGTTTGCTTTCCTTCGGGATCCATCGTTGTAAGTATACCGTAGTTGGTATCATTGTTGACCTCAGTTGCAAGATCGTCCCAGTACGTATCGTTCATAACATCGGCATACGATGCCGCCTGAAGCTTTGCAAACACGCTTGCCGAAAGCTGTCTTAGTCCTTCCATGCAATCAGCTCTGACCTGGTGAAGCTCGGTATTCAAAGTGAAGCCCATCGTTACGCTTATGGTAACGTTTGCGTTCTGAAGCTTAATATAATCGTTAAGCGTGGGATCTCCACCCTCAAGAGTATATGTAATAAGCGCGTTACCCGTCTTTTCGGGAGCCATCAGATAGTTGTTATTCAATCTTCTTACTACCTTGTATGCGTCTCCGTTCTCATCAAAGTATTCGGAGTTTACAAGCTCGTAGTTCTCACCCTCGATTCCGTAAAGGAGAAGGTTGCGGAATTCTTCGTTGGTGTTGAGGTATGTGATTATCTCCATACTTCTGTTTACGCTGCTCGAGTAAGAAGATACGGCAAACATATTCTCGTAAAGGTCTTGAGTCTCCATAACGGGCTTGCCTATCGGAACAGCAACGTAATCGTCCGAGTACTTAACGGGGATATCTGTGCTTCCTTCCATATAAGCTACGGCTATCTTGCCCTGTGCAAGCTGATCCTCTGTTCCAAAGTAACCGTTCTGCTTATATTCCTTCATGGCTTTAACGGTATCCTTAAAGTCTTTCTCAGAAAGTATGTTGTTAGAAGACAGGTAAGAATTGTTGAACTCCTTATACTTGAAATTCGTATATCCTGCACTTGCAAGGACTGAGAAATCCGAGCTGAGCGCACCGTTCTCGTCAACGCCCCAGAACTTCCAGTTTACAAGCGGAATACCGTCGGGACCGAGACTTGAATAAAGAGGTGTAAAATCGGTATACTCGTTCTTTACCTGCTCAAGAACGCTCTTAACAGCATCACAATCTATGCTTGTGAACTGCGAAAGACCCTGAGTGGTATTGTATCTTGTCTTTGCGAGAACTTCCTTGTTAAGAAGGAGATACTGATACTTGCCGATAGCAGCGTTATTGGGGATCGCATACGTACCGCTGTTAAGCTCCTTCATAAATCTTATGTAGTTCGCGGATATGTAGTCGTTTATAAGCTTGGAATCGTGAGAAAGCTCATCGTCAAGCTTGGAGAGCATTCCCTCTTCCTTGTACTGCTGGAAGCGATCGTATCCACCAACGTAGAATATGTCCACCTGGAAGCTGTCGATCGTGGGATACTTGATCTCAGTGATACCCCATTCCTCGTTGATAAAGGTCTCATCCTCTACCTTCTCGCCTTCAGCGGGAGTATTATCGGTTATAAGGCCTGCCTCCTCTGCTTCCAATCTTGCCGCAAAGGATGCATCAAGTGCCTCGTAGTACTTGTCTGCAGTATAGAAATACAGCTTGAGCTGTGTCTTGAATTTAGGTTTTGTGATCTTGTTTACAGCCGTCTCGATCTTTTGAGCCTGCTCAGCGGATACCTCGCTTTCGCAAAGCAGATACATCGCAAGCGTCATTGCGCTATCGGATGCCTCGTCACTGATGTCAGCAGCTGCTTCCTCGTCGGTTTTCTTAGCACAGCCGACAAAGCACATAGCAAGCATAACCAAGCACAAAAGAAGACATACAAGTCTCTTGTTCATCATATTTCCTCCTTGAGAATATGGGCATACTGAGCCCACCTTTAGATACTATAATATTTTACACCAAAATCAATAAAATGTCAAGTGATTTTTTTGTGCTCAGCCGCATAAACGCCCTGCTTTTTTGGTGGTTTTTGCGATTGAAAAAACTTTTCTCCGTCACTTCGCCCACTTTTGATTTTTCCTTTATTGCATTTCGCTGATTTTTTCGTCACACTTCACAATATTAAAACTGCAAGTTGTGCATATCAACAATTTTTATTATTCAAGGAAGCCACGCAAATGTCTTGCTCTGCTGGGATGGCGCAGCTTTCTGAGCGCTTTTGCCTCTATCTGACGTATTCTTTCACGTGTGATATTGAACTCTTTACCAACCTCTTCAAGCGTTCTTGTGCGTCCGTCGTAAAGTCCGAAGCGAAGCTTTATAACGTGCTCTTCTCTGGGTGTAAGAGTATGAAGCTCCTTCTCTATCACCTCGCGAAGTATGGTCATAGCCGCAGCATCGGAGGGAGCGGGCGTATCCTCGTCGGGAATAAAATCTCCAAGGTGGCTGTCCTCCTCTTCACCGATAGGTGTCTCGAGCGAAACGGGGTCCTGAGCTATCTTCATTATCTCTCTTACCTTATCCGCACTCATTCCCATCTTCTCGCCTATCTCGTCGGCGGTAGCTTCTCTTCCGAGCTCCTGAAGCATCTGACGTGAATAACGGGAAACCTTATGTATGGTCTCGACCATATGGACGGGAATTCTTATAGTTCTCGCCTGATCGGCGATAGCTCTTGTGATAGCCTGTCTTATCCACCACGTAGCGTACGTTGAGAACTTATAGCCGCGGTTATAGTCAAACTTATCGACCGCCTTCATAAGACCGAGGTTACCCTCCTGTATAAGGTCAAGGAAGAACATTCCCTTTCCAACGTATCTCTTAGCAATACTTACAACAAGTCTGAGGTTTGCCTCAACAAGCTCGTTCTTCGCCTTTTGCTTTGTATCGTCGTCATAATCTCCGCTCATTATCTCAGCAAGCTCACGCTCACGCTCTGCGGTAAGAAGCGGAACTCTACCTATCTCCTTGAGATACATACGAACGGGGTCGTCGATCGCAAGGCCCTCTTGCTCGAGTATTCTTTCCATATTTTCACTCGTGCCGAATGCCTCGACCTCGGACTCTATCTCGTTCATCTCGGAGGTGGATATATCATCGGGAAGCGGTATCTCGTTATCCTCGAGCGCATCGTAAAATTTATCGAGGCTATCGTTGTCAAATTCCATCTCCTCGACTGCTTCGTTGATCTCGTTCTGAGAAAGCTTACCCTCTTTACTCTTGGCGATAAGCTCCTCTATATCCATAACCTTTTCCTGTTCGTTCTTTATTTCCTTCTCTACCATTTTATTTGTCTCCTTACCGTTTTAATCTTTCTTTTGTTGTGCGTTTCTTTTTTGTCTCATTATCGAAAGCAAGTCCTGTCCCTCGGCAGGAACACTCTGCTGCTTTTGTTCCTTAAGGCTCGCTATACACGAATCAAAGACCTCTCTGTCATTTCTCGTAAGTCTGCGCCTCTCGACCTCGATTTTTTCAAGTCTTGATATCTCGTCAAGGTTGAAATACTGACCGAGCATAGCCCTTGAATATCCGTTTTCTGAGCGCTCCAGCATACAAAGTGTCTCAAACACCTTTCTTCCGAATGCCGTGACAAAATCGTCCGCCGTAAGATCTATCTCTCCCTTTACGACCGCATCTCTGTACTCGTCGAATATCATCATCATCGCGAGAATACTCTCCTCGCTGTCGTTTGCGGCGACAAACCTTGCGGAATCGGGATTCACCCTATCGTTGATATTCTTTATCGAAAGCATCGCGTCCTTGCTCTGCTTATTCTTTTGCTCCCTGAGCTTTTTATTTCGTATGCGACCGACGTCATTTCTGACTGAATCCACGGGAACCTCTAAAAGCTTTGACGCATACTGTATGTAGATATCCCTCTCGACGTTGTTAGTCACGTCGGCTATTATCGTACATATCTCATACGATGCCTTTATCTTTTCGTCCGCTATACTTATATCGTGCTCTCCGAGTATCTTATTCATTCGAAACTCAAACGCGCTTCTGCTCTCGTCGATACAGCTGCGGAAACTGTCAGCTCCGAATTTTTTGATATATTCATCAGGGTCCTTCGCGCCGTTCAGCTTAAGTATCTTAACATCAACTCCGACCTCGCCGAGCAGTCTTATCGCCTTGTTTGCCGCAGTCTGCCCCGCTTTATCGGAATCGTAGCATATGATGACCTTCTTTGTGTACTTAGCAAAAACTCTCGCCTGATCGGGGGTTATCGCCGTACCGAGCGTTGCCACAGCATTCTCAAAGCCTGCGGCGTGAAGCGCGATGACGTCCATATATCCCTCGCAAAGTATCATTCTCTCCGCGCAGTGCTTCTTGGCATAATTAAGCGCGAACAGCTGTCGGCTCTTTTTGAACGCGGGGGTATCCGACGTATTAAGGTACTTCGGCTCAGAGCTGTCCATAACTCGACCGCCAAAAGCGATGACGTTCCCCGACGTATCTATTATCGGGAAAATAACTCTATTTCTGTAAAGATCGAAAAGCCGTCCGCTCTTTTGACTTCTCTTTGCGAGAAATGCCGCTTCAAGCTCCTCGTCGGTAAAGCCGAGATCTCTCATCCTATTCGTCAACGCGACGAAGTCGTTAGGCGAATAGCCAAGACCAAAGTGCTTTATGGTCGCCATATCGAGCTGTCTGTTATCTCTGAGGTACGCCATAGCCTCCGCGCCTATCTTGGGGTCGAACAGGCAGCTTCTGAAGAACTGAGCCGCCGCAAGATTGAGCTCTAACACTCGCTTTCTCGACACTCCCGTTTTCTCCTCATAGGAGTTGTCCTCTGGAATGCTTATGCCCGCCTTGTCGGCAAGCCATTTCAGCGCATCCACGTAGTCGAGATTTTCAGCTCGCATAATAAACGAGATAACGTCTCCGCCCGCGCCGCAACCGAAGCAGTAAAAGCTCTTGGTAGCCGTAAACACGGTGAACGACGGTGTTCTCTCGCTGTGGAACGGACACGGTGCCTGATAGTTCGAGCCCGCCCTCTTAAGCGTAACGTATGAGCCTATGACCGTCTCTATATCGTTACGAAAAACTATTTCATCAATTATCTCTCTCGGTATCATAACGTCTTAGGCCCCCTCCACACTTTCGGTATGTAAAGGTCTTCGCACGCCTCAATGGCATATCTGTCCGTCATTCCCGAAATAAAATCACAAGCGCAACGCTCAACCCCCTCGCTCTCGCATCTCTCGCGATAAAAGCGCGGAAGCTTATCGGGATTTGAAACGTAATATCCGAAAAGACGTATCAGCATCTCCTGAGCCTTTATCTCCTCACCCTTTGCTATCGGATTTCTGTAAACGTGCTCAAAGAGGAACTCACGCAGACTGTCGGTCGCGCTTTGAACATGCGACTGCATCGCTATCTGCTGCTTTCCCGTGCTTTCCTTTATTATTGAATTGACCATTGTATTTATACGCTCGGAGTGCGTTTCTCCGAGAACGTAACGGATATGCTTCGGGATATCGCTCTGTGAGAGTATCTCGGCACGGCAGGCGTCGTCTATATCGTGATTTATATAGGCTATCCTGTCGGCATATTTGACGATCACGCCCTCAAGCGTTGACGCCATATTCTTACCTGTATGGTTTACTATGCCGTCTCTTACCTCCCAAGTCAGATTAAGTCCCTGACCGTTGTTCTCAAGACATTCGACCACTCGAAGGCTCTGCTTATAGTGAGTAAAATCCTTGTCATAGCATTTTTGCATTGCATACTCACCCGCGTGTCCAAACGGCGTGTGACCTATATCGTGTCCGAGAGCTGCCGCCTCGGTAAGGTCTTCATTAAGACGGAGAGCACGAGCGATTATTCTCGCTATCTGCGTGACCTCGAGCGTGTGTGTCATTCTCGTTCTGTAATGGTCTCCCGTAGGCGCTAAGAACACCTGCGTCTTATTCATCAAGCGTCTAAAGGACTGACAGTGCAATATCCTGTCGCGGTCACGCTGAAATTCAGTTCTTATCTCGCACGGAGTATAAGGATGCTCTCTGCCGCGGCTCTTTGAGGACAGGCAGGCAAACTCCGACAGCGTCTGCTTTTCATTTTCAAGAAAAATATCTCTTACGCTTTTTTGCTCCATATATCCTCCTTTCGACCGTTTAAAAATGAAAAAATGTCAAAAAATCAATCAATACACTTTAATGTACGCAAAAAAAATCGAATATACTTTTTTCTCGCAAAAATTTATCAAAATTTATTTTTCGCTTGAAATATCTAACGCTTTGTAATATAATGATATAAAACGATCATAGGGGAGAAAAAATATGGATATAAAATCTTATATGCAGCCCGAGGGCGAGCAGCCGCTTGACAATATCGTGTCCGACGGCGGATTTTGCGGAATATTCCGCTCTATCGCCTGCGTCGGAGACAGCCTTGCGTCGGGCGAATTTGAATGTATAAACGATGACGGAACAAAAGCATACCGTGATTATTACGACTATTCCTGGGGACAGTATCTCGCGAGAATGGCGGGTACTAAGGTCTACAATTTCTCAAAAGGCGGAATGACCACCAAGAGATACGTCGAGGGCTGGGCTGAAGAAATGGGCTATTGGAGCGAGGACAAGGCGTGTCAATGCTACATCATCGCTTTGGGTATAAACGACATAATAGGCGGCAAGGTAGAGGTGTTTGGAGACATATCCGACATCGATCCCCTCTCTCCCGAAAACTGCAAGCCTACGTATATGGGTCACTACGGTCACATAATCGCAAAATACAAGCAGATAAGCCCTAACGCGCGCTTTTTCCTTATAGTACCGCCCAAGCACGGAAACGAGGAGCAAAGAGAGCAGATACAGAGTGCTCTTTACGAGATTGCGGAGCTTTTCGAGCACACCTACGTCATTGATCTCTACAAGTACGCACCGCCCTATGACAAGGAATTCAGAAAGCACTTTTTCCTTGGCGGACATATGAATCCTATGGGATATATCATATCCGCAAAGCTCATAGCATCCTACATTGACTACATCATTCGCCACAACCCCGACGACTTCAAGCTCGTTGGACTTATCGGCACACCGTATTACGAAAAGACCGAAGAGGGTCAAAAGAAATAAAACAAAAAAATGACGAGAGCTTTTCTCGTCATTTTTTGTTAGGTTATTTAATATCGTTCTTTCTTATAAACAGCACGCCGAGCGTATTTCTTCCGCAGTGCGAGGAGATGGTGCAGCCCGCTCTCGTCAGGTGGACCTCCTTGAATACTCCGTATGCCTTGACCTGCTCATAGCACGCCATATATATGCTCTCGTCACAGCCTGCGTGGGTAACGAAAACGTGGTCGGTAACGATATCCGATGCGTCGCCTATCTGGTCTGCCACGTACTTCTTAAGCACGTCGCCAAATCTTCCGCGATACTTCTTTGTAGCTCCCATCTTACCGCCTCTTACCGCGATACACGGCTTGAGCTTGAGCGCGTTCGCGCCTAATGCAGCAAGCGCAGAGCAACGTCCGCCTTTATAAAGGAACTCCAGATCGTCAATAACAAACGATGCGTCGACACGGGGCACGAGCAATTCGCACTCCTTGGCGATATCCGCCGCGCTCATTCCCTTTTCCGCCATTTCGGCAGCCGCAAGTATGAGCAAGCCGCCACCCGTGGAGAGGTTCTGCGTGTCGATAACGTACACATTCTCAAAATCTTCCGCGGCAAGGCACGCGTTGTTAAACGTTGAGGACATCTGCGAGCCTATGGTGAATATCAAAGCCGAGCTTCCGTCTGCTGTATATTGCCTAAGCGCGTCGGCAAACTCCAAGATGTTGACCGCCGCCGTTTTGGGAAGCTCTCCCGTTTTTTCATAGTGTGCGTATATCATCTCGGGGTCAACGTTGACACCGTCTATATACTGCTGCTCTCCGAGTCCTACCTTAAGGGGTATTATTTTAATATCATATTTGTCAATAAGTTCTTGGCTTAAATCACTCGTACTGTCACTAAGTATCACTACCTTTTCGCTCATTGCCCTTCCCTTTCAACTCAAAACGATTACTTTACAAATTCGTTATAAATAGCCTTGAGTGCGGTATCAAATTCGTGGTCCTCAATGCCTGCTATAATGGATATCTCACTCGAGCCCTGGTCTATCATACGGATATTTACACCAGCATTGGAAATCGCGTTGAATACTCTCGCCGCCGTTCCTCTTGCCTTGACCATACCGCGTCCGACAACTGCGATAAGCGCGAGATTATCCTCAATGTGAATGCTGTCGGGGCGTACCATTCTGTTTATGGAAGCAAGTATCTTATCGCGTCTGCCATCAAGCGTTGCGCTGGAAACGACTATACTCATATTGTCGATACCCGAGGGCAAATGCTCAAAGGATATCTCGTTATCCTCAAGCACCTCAAGCACCTTGCGTCCGAAGCCGATCTCGGAGTTCATCATATCCTTCTCTATCGTAATGACCGAGAAGCCCTTCTTACCCGCAATTCCCGTAATTACCTTTTCTGTATCGTAATCGGACGTCTCAGCAACGATCATCGTGCCGTCGTCAGCGGGGCTGTTTGTATTTCTGATATTTATCGGAATACCCGCGTATCTTACGGGGAATATAGCGTCCTCGTGAAGAACCGTTGCACCCATATAAGAAAGCTCGCGAAGCTCACGGTAGGTGATAGTAGCGATAGCGGCGGGGTTATCTATAACACGGGGGTCCGCCATCATAAAGCCCGAAACGTCAGTCCAGTTCTCGTAAAGGTCTGCGCCCACTGCGCGAGCGACGATAGAGCCCGTTATATCCGAGCCGCCTCTGGAGAAGGTCTTGATAGTTCCGTTGGGCATAACTCCGTAAAATCCCGGAATTACGGCTGTCTTATGCTGAAGCAGCTCACGGCTCATTATCTCGTTTGTCTTTTCCTGGTCAAACGTGCCGTTATCCTTAAAGAAGATGACGTTCTCCGCGTCGATGAAATCATACTTAAGATACTTCGCAAGTATGAGAGAGTTGAGGTATTCACCGCGGCTCGCCGCAAAATCACGGCCCGAGCGGTGCATAAGCGCGCTCTTGATATAGTCAAGCTCTCCGCTTATATCGAAATTGATACCAAGCTCCTTTATAATTCCGTTGTATCTATCGCAGATCTTTCCGTAATACTCGTCTATGTTCTGACCCTTGCGTACCATATCGTAGCAATTATAGAGCATATCCGTTACCTTTGTGTCGTCCTTATATCTCTTTCCGGGAGCAGAAGGCACAACGTATCTTCTTGCGGGGTCAGCCTTTATTATGCTTGCGACCTGCTTGAAATGTTCAGCGTCGGCAAGTGAGCTTCCGCCAAACTTTACCACTTTGAGTTTCATAAATAATATCGCCTTTCCGTTTTGCTTTGCGCAAAACACTTAATATTTTAATACAATAACACCTTACTATTATATTAAATTTTTCTCGAGATGTCAACAAATTTCAATAAATTTGCAGTTTTTTTCGACAAACATCTCTTATTTTCCGTCCTTTTTGAGCTTTTCTTCGCTCTCAATATAGCGTTTAGCCTGAGTTGAGAACAGCTCACAGTATCTTCCGCCCTTTTGCATGAGCTCCTTATGAGTTCCCTCTTCCACAAGCTCTCCGTTTTCGAGCACTATTATCTTTGACGCGATAGTCGCGCTTGAAAGTCTGTGAGAGACGAATATTGTCGTCTTATCCCGTCTGAGCTCATCAAACTGATTGAATATCTCCTGCTCGGCTATGGGGTCAAGCGACGCGGTGGGCTCGTCGAGTATCAGTATATCCGACTTGCTGTAAAACGCTCTCGCGATAGCGAGCTTTTGCCACTGACCGATAGAAAGCTCTATTCCGTCGGGCTCGAACATTCGCATAAGAGGAGTGTCGTATCCGCGAGGAAGCTTCTCGATATATTCGTTCGCGTTTGCAGCCGTTGCGGCAGCCTTTACGTCCTCTATATTATGCTCCGCTCTTATATCTCCGAATTCTATGTTGTCCGAAACGTTGACCGCATACTTTCCGAAGTCCTGGAAGATTATACCGAACATACGGTAAAGGTCCTTGACGTCATACTCTCTTATATCTCTGCCGTCAAGCAGTATCTCTCCCTCTGTGGGGTCGTAAAGTCTTGTGAGCAGCTTTATAAACGTAGTTTTTCCCGCTCCGTTAAGTCCGACGAGAACTGCCGTCTCACCGGGTCTTATGGTAAGGTCTATGTTTTTAAGAACGTATTTATCCGTTCCGGGGTACGCGAAGCTTACGTTTCTGAACTCTATGGTGTGAGCCGTGCCGTGAGAAACGCTCACGGGCTTGTCCACGATAGGCACGACCTTGGGCTCGGTCTTTACAAAGGATATGAGATTGTCGATAAACAGCGTGCCCTCATAAACGTTTGCCGACACAAGTATCAACGAGGATACCGTTGTCGCGATAGACGTGAGCGCGCCCGTATAAAGTGAATAATCTCCTATCTGAAGCTTGCCCGCAAACACCTGCCATGCTATCATTGCAAAGAATACGCAGTTGACAACAGATGACAGCACCGTCACGATAAGCTGAAGCACGTTCTCTTTTATTATCAGCCCTCTAAGTCCCTTATAATAACCTGCAAACACGTTTTCAAAGCGGTCGGTAAAGTTATCGCCAAGGTCGAACATACGTATCTCCTTGACCATATCCTTATTCACCATAACGTCCGAATAGTAATTCATCTGTCTGCGGTCCTTCGAGCGGCTGCGCATATACATAAAGTTCTTGCGTCTGTACGTAAAGCTTATGACAGCCGTCGGCAGGGATACCGCTATCATCACTATCGCCGCCCACCACATATCGGGAGCAGTCACGAGGATAACGATATACGAAACAAGGCTTATGAACTTACTTATGGCGTCAAAGGTTGACGAAAGAACAGATATGGGACGCATTCCCGCCTCACGGTTAGCGTTCTCCAGCTTTTCGTAAAATTCGGGAAGATCGAAGCAAGCAAGGTCGATCTCCTTCGCCTTGTTCATTATCTGGAGCTTGACGTGTCTTACGACCTTTTCCCCCGCGATTCGCGTGACCGCCGTGTTAAGTCGGTTTATTACGTTGTTGAGTATCTTGTAGGCGAAGAAAAACACCAGCAAGAACATTACCATAGAGCCCCAGAAAACAGCGTTGTACGCCGTTCCAAGCGTGTCCGCGACAAGTCTTGCGGATATCACGTTTTGAAGCTCATTTAGTATCGCTCTCGATATAAGAGAGCCGACTATCGGCAATATACCCGTGAGAACGGTTATAGCGAGCATAGTGAAAAGTATCCAATGCCCCGTATCCCAAACCATCTTGAAGGTATAGAACAGTCTTGAGAAAAAACCTACGAAAAGGTCACGCAAAAAGCGAGGAATATCCCCAATGCCTTTAAGCGACTCTACTCTGTTGTAGTGATCCTGTTTTCCGCCAACAGGTGGCGGTGTTCCTATTGCCATAGCTTAACCCATGCTCTCGGGAAGCTTTTTGCCGCCGAGAAGGTGGAAGTGAAGGTGCTTTACGCTCTGCGCGCCGTCCTCACCGCAGTTTGTAATAACACGGTAGCCGTTTACAAGACCGAGCTTTGCGGCAATTGCTGGTATCACCTCGAATATATGCGCTACGTACTTTGAGTTATCCGCGTTGACCTCGTCAGCCGACGCAAGGTGAGCCTTGGGGATAATAAGCACGTGAACGGGTGCTTGCGGAGCGATATCATGGAAAGCAAGGCACATATCGTCCTCGTAGACCTTATTTGACGGTATAGCTCCGTCGATTATTTTACAGAATAAGCAATCCATATTGATTTTTCCTCCATATTATGATAAAATAAACATATATAGAAATTATATCACATACACACGCAAAAGTCAAGGAGACGCTATGAATTTCACGCCTTTTTCAATAAAACACGACCTCTGGAACTACCTTGCCTCAACTGACAAGAAAATAGTTATGTACGGCATGGGTAACGGTGCAGATAAGATACTCGCGGTATGCGAAAGATACGGCATCGAGGTGTGCGATTTTTTTGCCAGCGATGGGTTTGTCCGCGGTCACTCTTTTCACTCAAAGCAGGTGCTCTCATATTCGGACACAAAGCAAAAATACGGAGCGAACAATATGATAGTGTTGCTCTCCTTCGCGAGCTCCCTTCCCGATGTCTTGGCGAACATTCGCAAGATAGCTGCCGAGTGCGAGCTTTATGCGCCCGACGTGCCTGTTTGCGAGGATGAGCTCTTCACGCTCGATTTTGCCCGTGAGCACGAGGCGGAGCTCAGAGAGGTCTACGACCTTTTTGAGGACGATGCCTCAAGGCGTATATACGAAAACGTCATAGCCTACAAGCTGACGGGTAAAATAGATTATCTTTTTGATGCGGAGAGTGACAAAGACGAGGTGTACAACGATCTTTTGAGAGCGGAAGACATCAAGGATTATGCAGATCTCGGCGCGTATAACGGCGACACCGTAAGAGAGCTCATGCGTTATGCCCCAAGGCTCAGAGAAGTCACCGCCTTCGAGCCCGACCGCCGAAGTTTTTGCAAGCTTTGCGAATACTGCGACACGCTCGGCAACACCCTCAAAATAAACAAAGTAAATGCCGCGGCATGGTGCTGTGATGCCACTCTCACGTTCGGTGACGAGGGCAATAGAAATTCAGGACTTTTCGCGCGCGGCAAGTCTATCGAAGTGGCGGCGACCTCACTCGACAAGGCTCTTGATGGCAAGTGCGTGGACTATGTAAAATACGATGTAGAGGGCTGTGAGGCAAAGGCACTGGTCGGCAGCTCGCAAACCATACTTAAGCACCGCCCAAGGCTTCTCGTCTCGGTCTATCACCGCAGCGAGGACGTCTTTACCCTGCCCCTTCAGATAAAGGCTCTGCGCCCCGATTACAAGTTTTATCTTCGCAGATATACGTATATCCCCGCGTGGGACCTCAATCTTATCTGCATATAAGGCAATACTTTCTAAAAAACTCACAATATTTCAAAAAGTCCTTGACAAACGTCTTGTTTTAGTGTATAATATTATCCGATTTATGAAATTGTCTCTGGCAATATGCGGAGGGAGGGAAACAGAAATGGCAGAAATTAAAGTTAAAGAAGGCGAATCTCTTGATAGCGCACTTCGTCGCTTTAAGCGTGCAATGGCTCGTTCCGGCGTCCTTACCGAGCTTCGCAAGAGAGAACACTATGAGAAGCCCAGCGTAAAGCGCAAGAAAAAGTCTGAAGCTGCTCGCAAGAGAAAGTACAAGTAATTAAGTAATTCGTAAATGCACTACGGGACCGTTTAAAAAACGGTCCCGTTTTGTTTTTATTCTCTTCTCAAGGTCTCTCGATGCCGTGAACAAAGCCACCCACGTCAGCCGAGCAAACGTCAGCCGCTATCACCTTGTTGCGATACACCAAAATATTGGCATAGACCTTCCCATCGTAGCCGTCATAATTTGTTATCTCGTACGTATACCGCTGCACGTTCTTGCCCTTATATTTGGAAAGGTCAAGTCCCTGTCTCTTTTGCAGCTCGTTATAGGCGGTAAAGACCTTATCAAATTCTTCGGGTATCGTGACCTCGGTGCTGTCGATTGCATCTGTACCCACCTGCCAGCCAAACTGCCCGAGAAATCTTATTCTGTCCTCGTTTGTTTTTATTCCGCTGTAATCGATCTCAGACGCCGTGCTCACAGCCTCGTTTCCCGAGGCTACTGGGATAAACGCGATAAGCGTGATAAGCGTCGCGAGCGCCACACACACGACGGCAAAAAATTTTATAGTGCTCGCCTTTAGTGAGTAGATAAACATAAAAATATCCTCCCGCAATATAATTCTAATCCATTATATTTATGCGGGAGGATTTTTATGCTCCGCTTTATTCAAGCGAGGCACTGAAATAGTATTTTTTCTCCTGAGCAGATACGCTGTGCGCTATCCCCACGAGTATGTACGTTGCCAGCAGAGACGAGCCGCCCGCGCTTACAAAAGGAAGCGTTATTCCAACAACGGGAACGAGCGCGAGACACATCCAAAGATTTTCTATGCTCTGCACCACTATCATAGCCGCGCATCCCGAGCATATAAGCTTTCCGACCGTCTCTCTGCATCTGTAACCAAGAAAGAAAAGTCTGACCGCCAAGACGACAAGAGCGACAACGACTATCGCTCCGCCCAAAAATCCGAATTTCTCGCAAACGGTCGCAAATATAAAGTCTGTGTGAGACGCAGTGAGGTCCTCATACATTCCGCCCTCGAAAAGACCCTTTCCGAAAAAGCCGCCCCTCGCTATCACTTCCCTACTCATAAGAGGCTGTCCGCCAACTCCGTTGGGGTCAAGCTCGGGCTGAAATCCAAATATTATCCTGTTTCTTTGATACGGCTTGAGAAGCTGCCAAAGGAACGGAAACGCAAGCGCAACCGCACCAAACGCGCCGAGAAAATACCAGCCCGAAAGTCCCGCGCAGAACAGCATGATAAGTATGATGCCTATATACACAAGCGCAACGCCAAGGTCGCCCGACAAAAGGATCAGACCCACGATAATTCCCGCGTGCGCCATAAGTCCAAGCAGCACAAGGGGCTTGTTTATCTTGTCCTTGACCATATCTATATGCTTTGAGAACGTACACAAAAAGGTTATCTTGACGAACTCCGACGGCTGTATGGCGACATTCACCACGGGAATAGTTATCCAGCTACGGTTCTCGGTCTCCATATTTATTCCGCTGATGCCGAAAAGCAACGTCACGGCAAGCAGCAAGACCGACCCGAGAAACATTATAATATAAAATCTGTCGATAAAGAACTTATAGTCCATATTGGCTATCAGAAAGACCATGACCATACCCACGACCGTCATCGCCACCTGCATCACAAGCTTGCTCTTTCCGAAGTTCTCGACACTGCCAAGTATGGTCAAGATACTTATAAGCGACAAAACGAAGGACGCCGAGAAAAGTATCGGGTCTATTCTTTTTATGCGTTCTTTAAACGGAATACCGAATACTCTCATACCGTCCTCCTTTCAAAAGAATAAGCAAACGGCATCGTGAGTGACACCGTGCCGTTTGCTATCATAGTTATTTTATCAATACTGTCTGCCCCAAACTACCATATGCTTTGCGGGTCTGCCACAGCAAGCACAGGTATCGGCAATATGCTCCTCAACAAAAGGAATACAGCGAGACTTAACTCCGCCCGTTTCCTCCTTGAGCTTATCCTCACACTCGCTCTCGCCGCACCACATAGCCTTTATAAAGCCGGGGCGGTTCTGTGCCACGTCAAGGAACTCATCGTGATCGTGAGCGACACTCATCTTTTCATTGAGGTTCTTGAGCGCTCTCTCGTAAAGCTCGTTGTGTACCGCCATAAGAGCCTTTTCCACTTCCTCAACGATATTGTCCAGAGAAACGAAGGTCTTCTGTCTTGTTACGCGGCTGACAAGGACACAGCTGTTGTTCTCGATGTCACGCGGACCGAGCTCCAAACGGAGCGGAACACCCTTCATCTCGTACTGGCTGTACTTCCAGCCCGTAGAGTTGTCGCTGTCGTCCAGCTTCACGCGGTATTTCTCAGCAAGCTTTGCCTTGATCTCGTTTGCCTTCTCAAGAACTCCCTCCTTGTGCTGAGCAACGGGGATTATAGCTACCTGAATGGGAGCTACCTTAGGAGGCAGGATAAGTCCGTTATCGTCACCGTGTGTCATTATTATCGCGCCTATCATACGCGTGGACACGCCCCAAGAGGTCTGGTGAGGATACTGTATCTTATTCTCTCTGTCCGTATAGGTGATATCGAATGCTCTTGCAAAGCCGTCGCCAAAGTAGTGGGACGTACCGCCCTGAAGCGCAACGCCGTTGTGCATCATGGGCTCGATCGTATACGTCTCCATAGCGCCCGCAAACTTCTCCTTCTCGGTCTTGCGGCCCGTAACTGCGGGAATAGCAAGTGTCTCACGGTAGAAGTCCTCGTAGCACTTAAGCATCTGCAAGGTCTCCTCTCTCGCCTCTGCCTCGTTCTCGTGCATGGTGTGACCCTCCTGCCAGAGGAACTCGGACGTGCGGAGGAAGGGACGGGTGGTCTTTT
The DNA here is from genome assembly GCA_015063845.1 of Oscillospiraceae bacterium. Classification (GTDB taxonomy): domain Bacteria; phylum Bacillota; class Clostridia; order Oscillospirales; family CAG-272; genus HGM12713. Next base: position 53,348 of record SVTJ01000008.1, on the reverse strand, counting down.
CCCATCTTACAACGTTACACCACTGGTTATAGAGCTTAGGAAGATCACGGTAGGAATGAATAATATTCTTATAGTGATCGCAGAAAAGCGTCTCGGACGTGGGACGGACGATGAGTCTCTCGGAGAGGTGATTTTGTCCTCCGATAGTAACTATCGCGCACTCGGGCGCAAATCCCTCAACATGGTCCTTCTCCTTCTGCAAAAGGCTCTCGGGAATAAACATAGGCATATACACGTTCTCGTGACCGAGCTTTTTAAATCTCGCGTCCAGATCGTGCTGAATGTTCTCCCAGATAGCGTAGCCGTAGGGGCGGATTATCATACAGCCCTTAACTCCCGAATAGTCAACGAGCTCCGCCTTTTTTACAACGTCTGTATACCACTGAGCAAAGTCAACGTCCATCGACGTTATCTGCTCAACCATTTTCTTATCGTTTGCCATTTTGTGTTCCTTTCAAAAGTTCGCATAATTTGACATTATAATAATATATTATAATCCATATTTCAAAAAAAGTCAATAACAAGCCTGATATTTTTTGACCGAAAAGCTAAAAATAATAAAAAAGGCTGGAGAGTATTATGGAAAGCAAGGCTATCGCGGGCGTGCGTATCGACACGTGCAAAAAAGCGGACGCAAGACACAGGATCCGCGCATTTCTCAAAGAAAAAAACGGAGCTCGGGTGTTCACCCCGAATTCTCTTATTTTACACAAGGCGTCGCGCGACAGCCGTCTTAGAAAGCTTTTGAACAGTGCAGAGCTGCTGTTGCCCGACGGAGCGGGCGTTTGCCTTGCCTACCGTCTGCGCGGATACGGCGACTGCGAAAGGATAACGGGCATCGACACCGCAGAATGGATACTTCGGTTTGCAGAAAAAAACGGTCTTTCGGTCTTTTTGCTGGGAGCTGAGCGAGGCGTTGCCGAGAGGGCGGCGGCAAGGCTAAAAAAAGCCTTGCCAAAGCTCAGAATAGCGGGAACTCAGCACGGATATTTTGACAAGCGTTTCGGCTCGGACGAAAACCGTGCCGTCGTTTCAAAGATACGTCTGTCGGGGGCAGATATAATTTTTGTATGTATGGGCTTCCCCACTCAGGAAGCGTGGATATATCAAAACGCTTCGAGCATACCCGAAGCGAGGCTGTTTATGGGGCTTGGCGGCTCACTCGACGTATGGTCGGGTAAGGTGCGACGCGCCCCTCGCCTTTTCAGAGTGGCGGGGCTTGAGTGGCTATGGCGTGCCATTCGCGAGCCGCGCCGCGCCTCTGAGCTTCTATCCTTACCCTTGTTTCTTATCGCAAAAAAATAAGCCCGACCAAAGTCGGGCTGTTTTATTATTCTACTGTTCTGTCAAGGTATTCAACGAGGTCCGCTATAAGTCCGTCGTCGTTCGTGCCAAAGCAAAGCTTGCATACTGCCTTTACATCGGGGTGCGCGTTCGAAGGGCAGACCGACACGTCAGCAGCCGCGTGCATTTCGAGGTCATTGATATAGTCTCCGCAGGTATACAGCGTATAACCTTCTCCGAGTACGTTCCCGATAAGCTCACGCAGACCCTTTCCTTTGTCACAGCCCGCAAGCTGAATATCTATAAGCGTTTTTGCCGACTGTGTCACGTACAGTCTTCCGCGAAAACGCTCGGCGACCTTGGGCTTAAGTCGGTTTATGACCTCCTCGTCCGCACGAATGACCGTCTTATAAAACTTCTTTCCCAGCCACTCATCTACCGGCAAGGTCGTTTTTGCGCTGTCCTCTATCCTATCAAACTCCATACGCACGTACGGGTTGTTAAGTCCTTCGGGAGTGCACGTGAAATAGTGCTCCGTAGACGAAGCACGCAGCGCGGCACTCGGCTCTTCTCCCGTGACGTACCTTTCGAGCTCCACCATAAGCTCTGAGGGTATCATGCGTGAGCTCAGCTCCTCGTTCTTGGAGAAGTCGTATATACAAGACCCGTTGCAGGTAGCGGCAGGCATATTGACGTACTCCTCAACGTTAGAAAAAACAAATCTCACGTGGTACGGAAAACGTCCCGTAGCTATCGTAAAATGTCCACCGTTGTCGGTAAAATATTTGACCGCGCGAAGATTTCGCTCGACCAGCCTTGCCTCGGAACTGAAAAACGTTCCGTCGAGGTCGGTTGCTATCACTATCTTTTCAAATTTCTTCATTTTGTGTCCAATTCTTTATCGAGATATTCAATAAGGTCGGCTATCACGCCCTCCTCATTCGAGCAAAGGCACATATCACACATAGCCTTTATCTCGTCGTGCGCGTTTGCGGGGCATACCGCTACGTCAGCCACCGAATGAAGCTCAATGTCGTTTATGTAGTCTCCGCAGGTGTAAAGCATCACGTTGTCACCGAGCGTATCCTTGATTATTCTTCTGAGAGTGATACCCTTATTCACTCCCCAGCTCTGAATATCGAGCAGTGCCTTGCCCGATTGGGTGACGTAAAGCCTTCCGTCGAAACGTTCGCGGAGCTTTGGCTTTATAAGCTCTACCTCTTCTTTGTCGGCTCTGAGAACCGCCTGATAGAAGTTGAGCTCCTTCCACTCCTCGGTCGGAGCTATAAGCATTTTCGTTCCCGCCGCTCCTACTCTCTCTATCTCAAGCGCAACGCGCTCACTCTGTGCGTCACGCGGAGAATAGACGTAGCCTATCTGCTCCGAGGTCATTCTTAACGCCGCGTCCTGCGTGTTTTCTGCGATAAATTCGACAAGCTCCTTTACTGTCTCGTAAGGAACACGCTCAACTATCTTTAACTGCTCCTTTTGAAAGTCGTATATTACCGCTCCGTTGCAGGTAACACACGGCATATTTACGTACTCAGCGGCATTTGGAAAGGCTGAAAGAATGTGTCCGAAAAATCTTCCCGATGCAACAGCAAAATGTCCGCCGTTTTCGGTAAAATACTTCACCGCCTTAAGATTGCGTTCAACAAGCGTAGCCTTCGGACCAAAAAACGTTCCGTCAAGGTCTGATGCTATTACGATCTTCTCAAATTTTTTCATTGTAATTCTCTCCTTAACAGCTCCAAGACTTTACTGAAATATTCGGGCAGCTCAGCCTCAAGCGTCATCTCCTCGCCCGTTCTCGGGTGTGTGAGCATAAGCTTTGCGGCAAACAGACACTGACCGTCGATAAGAGAACGGTGTCTCGCCTCAAACTGAGTACCGTCTCCGCCGTAGACCCCGTCTCCGAGCAGAGGATGCCCAATGCTCGCCATATGGACACGTATCTGGTGTGTCCTTCCCGTTTCGAGCTCACACCTTATAAGCGTGAACTGTCCAAATCTCTCCACAACGCTCCAGTGCGTTATCGCCTCTCTCGCTCGCTTGTCCGCAGAGCGAATGACCGCCATCTTTTTGCGGTCTACGGGGTGTCTGCCTATCGGGGCGTTCACCGTTCCGCTGTCCTCCTTGAAGTTTCCGAGCGCGATCGCGTAATATATTCTGCTGACGTTATGATACTTTATCTGCTCGGCAAGAAATAGATGCGCCGCATCGTTTTTTGCGACCACGAGCAGACCGCCCGTGTCCTTATCTATTCGGTGCACGATACCTGGGCGCACGACCCCTCCTATTCCTGAAAGGCTGTCCTTGCAATGATAAAGCAGAGCATTAACAAGCGTTCCGTTCTTGTTCCCTGCGGCGGGATGCACGACCATTCCCTTTGGCTTGTTTACGACTATGATATCCTCATCCTCGTAAACGACGTCTATCGGGATATTCTCGGGCTCTGCATCAGCCGTCTCGGGCTCGGGAAGCTCTATCTCGAGAGTATCGCCCTCTCTCATTTTATAGTTCTTTGCTATCGGCTTACCGTCAAGCAAAACGTTTGCGCTTTCTATAAGTCTTGCCGCCGCAGAGCGCGTAAGCTCTGTCTTTTCGGCAACGAACGCGTCCGCTCTTTTTCCTATATCGAAAGACGTAGAGGTGACAACAAATGCCACGTCGTATATCTCATGGCGCTCTGACATCTATCATCACCTCCAAATGCTTAATCTTCTTTATCCGTATCTTTGGGCTTTGTCTGTTCGTCCCCGCTTTTTTCGGGCATGGTCTCGCTCTCGCCGCCTGCCGCAGCAACCTTTGCCGCTCTTTCAGATTTATATTCCTTTACGGTCGAGATAAGCAGCCACACTACAAGTATTCCTCCGCCAACGCATACGCAGGCATCGGCAATATTAAATACCCACTGCCAAAGCTCGCCAAGCGCGCAGAAGTCTATAAAATCAACAACGTAACCAAGTCTTATGCGATCTATCATATTTCCGACGCCGCCCGCGATTATCATAGACATCGCAAGACACGCAAGCTTGCTGTCGGGACGAAATTTCCACAAATATATCAACATTGCGACGATGGCAACGGTGGATATCACAAGAAACACCCATCTGTTGTCGGCAAGCATACCGAACGCCGCACCTCTGTTTTCAACGTAAGTAAAGCGGAGCACTGAGGGTATAACGTCTACCGACCCCACAGGGGCAAGCAGATATACCGCAAAGAGCTTTGACACCTGGTCCATAATGACCAGCGCCGCCATAACGATAATCCAACTAATCAAAGCTTTTCTCCATTCTTATCAGTTTAAAGATACTTGTGCGCCAAAAGTCTGTATCTTCCCTTCTTGGTCTTTTCTCCAACGGAATCTATATTAAATCTTCCTTTTCCGCGAACCGACAAAATACAAGGTGCGCTGACCGTTCTGTCAGCCCTCTCCTCACGCTCAAAATCAAGCTCGACAATTCCGCTCTCGACAGCCTCTCTTGCCTTTTCTCTCGACATCGAGCAAACCGCCGCCACTATACAGTCAAGCCTTGGAGAGGCTACAGTGTCGCATATCTGCGCAAATCTCCGCTCGGGCACTTCGACCGCATCAAGCTCTATTCTACGCACCCTCACCTTTTCGTTTGCTATCCTTGCAAGCTGCTCGCAGATATACGCGCTTATCCTTTGGTCACAAAACACCACAGCGCTTTCTCCCTCATCACCGCACACGAGTATATCGCCGACCACCGCTCTTTCGATACCCATTCCGAGTAGCGAGCCGAGATAGTCGCGATGAGTAAGCTTCCTGTATCCGTCGGTGACAAGCTCCAGCGTACACACCTCGCAGGAATGACCGTACTCCAAAAGCACGCTCACATCCCGCGCTTCCTCAAGATATTCGGGAAGTAAATAAATCCGCTGTCTCTCTGCGTCCGCGTATCCGCCAAAGCAGATGTACGCTCGCTTTGTTACACTCAAGTGCTTTTTCGCATAGTGAAGCTCGGCAGGAGACAAAAAATCACTGATACCAAGCTCTCCTCTGTCAGCTCTTTCACAAAGGTCGTCAAGTCGCGCATAAAGCGCATCAAGCTCTATGCCGCCACTCATATCATCGGCAATACGGTCAAAACGACAGAAATGAGAATGTATGCTACGAGGAAGGAAATGTCTATCGGTAAGCCCTGAAACCAATTCATTTTTATAAACAGTACTCTTATCGGGTGTATAAATGGCTCGGTTATCGCAAACAAAAGCTCGGTAAATTTGTTACCGTCAATAGGAAACCACGAAAGCACGGCTCTGACCAGCATCGCTATCTCCACTACCGACAGCAAAACAATTACTGTGTGCTTCACAACGAAAATTATAATATCCATCACTACCCTCCTCTCATAAAAATATTCCGACGTTCCGCACTCTCTCCTCGCATGGGCGCAAAAAAGTGCCCCGAGGCGCAATACGGCGCAGTCGGAATTAAAGAGTTTCTCCGTTCGTGCCCGCCGTCACGGGCACGAACGGTTATTGTTCACAGAGCTCAGTTAGCTCCGCCTACCATTGCTTCTATGCTGCTTACGTCAACGTTCTTGGGAGCTACGACGATAGTTGTTCTGCCAACCTTTGTCATAAGTCCGCCAACAGCGTGAGTTGCGCCTGCAAGATAGTCGAGAAGGCGAATAGCGTTCTCGCGTGCCATTCCCTCTATGTTGAGAAGAACGGTGTTTCCGTTCATAAGGAAGTCTGCGATCTCAGCAGCCTCCTCATAGCCCTTGGGGTTAACTATCTTAAGAGCTACAGTAGCGGGAGCAAATGCAGCTGCATCTGCAGGTGCGGGAGCGGCAACTTCTTCCTCAAAAGCACCCTCGTTCGCGTCGTCTGCGTCTACGCCGTCAAATCCGCCGCCGTAGTACTCATCGTCACCCGTAAAATCTCCGTAGTTGTCATTCTGCTTTCTGGTAAATTTCAACAGTCCCATAATTATCCTCCAAAAATTATATGTATTTTTAATTTTTACTTTACAAAAAGGCATCTGCCGATCCTTACCGTATCGGCACCTGAGGCTATCGCCTCCTCAAAGCTTTCGCTCATTCCCATAGAAATAATGGGTACATCTATATTATGCAATTTTTTTGTCCAAATGTCAAGCACTTGGGCATAAGTTTGTCCAAAAAAATTCAAATAATCTTGCTTTTTGTCGCATCTTGGCGCCATAGTCATAAATCCGCGCAGCCTGATATTTTCAAGCACCGATATTTCCATACAAAGAGCCTCCGCCTCACTCGGCAAAACTCCGCTCTTGCTCTCTTCCTCTCCGCTGTTTATCTCAACGAGGATATCCATTACTCTGCCGCACTTTTTCGCTTGCTTGTCTATCTCCTTCGCAAGCTTTACGCTGTCCACCGAATGTATCATACACACTTTATCCGCGATGTATTTTACCTTGTTGGTCTGAAGCGTGCCAATGAAGTGAAGATTGATATTCTTATCGTTCAAGCCCTCGTAATGCTCGAGCAGCTGCTGAACGCGGTTCTCGCCGATATCGTTGACACCCAGCACGTCATGTAAATAATTTATCTCGCCTATATCGGCATATTTGACCGCAGCCACCATAGTGACGGGAGTGCTTCTGCCGACGGATGCTTCCGCCGCCTTTATTCTCTCTCTCACCTGCGCTACGTTTCTGTCAAGATATCCGTAATCCATAGCTAATCCAATATCCTTCCGTCAAAAAGATTGCTTCCATTGACTATTATCAGCTCATTTGTTCCAAGATATTCCGCCGAATTGTCGCTTGGAGTTTCGGACACAAGATAATAGTCTCTTCCCTCGTATATTATCTCAATGCGTCTGTATGACACGACGCTTCCCTTGAGAATGTATACGTTATAATTTCCGCCACTCGTATGTACTGCGCTTCTCGGCACGTATATTCCGCTTATCGAGCTTACCTCGATGCTTACCGACTGACATCTGTTAAACACAAAGCCCTCGGGCAGTCGGTTTGCGAAAAATACGAGTATCTTTCCGCCTCCCTGCTTATCCACGACCTCCGACTGGAGCGTCATAGGTATGACCGTGTTTCCGTTCTCGGTGAATTTGAGCTCATAGCTCTCCCCCACCTTGAAATAATTCTTTTCGAGCGCGGATACGTTGACGACAAATCTCCATTCCGAGCTGTCGCTGAGCTTTCCGTACACGTTTCCCGCAATCTGCGGCGCTTCCATAGAGATAAGCTCATAATAGCTCTTCTCGGTTATCCCGTCTGCCGCCAAAACATTGAAATACTCCTCGTATCCATCGGTATACGAATAAAAATATCCGCTCTCATCAGTGGTCTCGACTATGACCTCTCCGCCATTTCTGAGAATATCGTCTCGATGTTTTGTCAAAACGCTGAGCGTATCGTCCACGGGCGAGTCCTCATCTGTCAGCAGACTGTGCTTATTCATAGACAAAAGAAGCTTGTCCGCCTGCTTTGCTATACTTCCCGTATCGCCGTCCGCAAGCATCTTTGTGAGAGCGTAATACGAATCGGATATCTCTTCATTGACCTCGGGTAGATCCGCGAGAGTAAGGTCTGCCTCGGTACTCCTCTGAAGCACTGAAATTTTGCTGTCCAAAACTCTGAGCAAGGTCTTTGAGGTCGATGCTCCGCTCTCGTGCACCGCCGCTATCTCGTCTCCCTTGGAAACGCGAGCGCCGTCACTCACGGTATAGTTTGCAACGCCGCTGTTGCTTGAATACAAAAGCTTTTCGTCTCTGAACACGTACCCCGTAGTGTCTACGACGGTAGTCTCGCTCGTAATTCCCGAGGCTACCGTGGTGATCTCCTCACCGAAGAGGCTGGCAATATGATATATGGCATAAACAAGCGCGGCTATACCGAGCAAAAGCGCGGCTATGCGCTGCATCGTTCCTCCGCTTTTCGAGCTTTTTATCATAAACCTCTCCTTTTTTTGCTATCCCTCGACAACTACATATAGATAATACCGTATATATTCATACTATATATATTGTACCATAAATCCTTTAATTAAAAAAGAGCTCCGACGCAATATTTACAATCTCTTCAAAAGTTTTTTTGCCGTCCTTTGAGCAAACGTCCACGTTTGTAACGTAATCCTTACCCGAGAACCACGTCACCTGTCTTTTTGCGTAGCGTCTCGTAGCCATTTTGAGTGTTTCCACGGCTCTATCCAGGGTATCTCTACCCTCGATATATCCAAGCAGCTCCTTATATCCTATCGCCTGAGCTGCCGTTGTGTTTTTCTCAAACACTCCCTCGTCGCGCAACGCTCTCGTCTCCGCCTCAAGTCCATCGGAAAGCATTTGGTCGACCCTTGTGTCGATACGTCGGTAAAGCTCTTCCCTATCCGAATAATGAAGCCCCATCACACGTGCGTCAAAACGCGGCTCGCCTATTTGTGAGCGTCTGTCTATCTCGGTCTTTGTCACTCCCGAAAGTCTATATATCTCGAGCGCTCTCGCTACTCTCTTTACGTTGTTCGGGTGTATCGCCTCGGCGCTTTGCGGATCAACACGCAAAAGCTCGTCGTGCAGCGCCTGCGCTCCGCGCACTCGGGCAAACTCCAAAAGCTCCGCTCTCAGCGTGTCGTCCGCTATCGCGGGCGTAAAGTCCTGACCTCTTATAAGCGCGTCCAGATAAAGCCCCGTGCCGCCGCACACGATAGGCAGCTTGCCTCTTGCGTGCACGTCTCTTATTGCTCTATCGGCAAGAGACACATAATCTGCGCAAGAAAAGCTCTCAGTCGGCTCGACGATGTCTATCATATGATGTTTTACAGTTGCCTGCTCCTTTGCCGTTGGCTTCGCTGTGCCGATATCCATACGGCGGTATACCTGCATAGAGTCGCAGGAGATAAGCTCTCCGCCATAACGCTCGGCAAACCTCAAAGCAAGCGCGCTTTTGCCGCTCGCAGTCGGTCCGACCACGGCAAATATTTTGATTTTATCAGCCATAAAAACCCTTTACCAAGTTAAAATTTATTTATATATCACATATAAAATATTATACCACGAGCGCACGCTTTTTGTCAACGACAAAGGATAAACAAAAAGCTTTTCATCGGTGTTCGCAAGCAAAAAAGCATTGACATCAAGTATTACCTATGGTATAATCTTCTTAATATTATTTTTTGTTGCAAGGATGTTGCTTATGAAAAAGATGCTTCGTTCAATTTCATTCTTCATTGCGCTCGTTATGATAACGGGCACTTTAATGATCGCGCCGATAACGTCGGCAGGCGCTCTGACATCCGCTTCGGGCTTTGCAAAAGGAAGCGGTACAAAGAGTAAGCCTTGGGAGATATCAACTGCCGAAGAGCTCTTGTATTTTAGAGATTATATAAACTCGGCATCAGGCGCTAAAAAGTATTTTATCATCACAGAGGATATTGACCTCGGTGGATATGAATGGACCGAATCTATCGGAAAGACGCAAAACCACTTTAAGAGCGAGCTTGACGGAGGCGGTCACGTTATAAGCAATTTCAAATTAAAAAACTGTCTTGGATTTTTCGACCTTGTAAACACTACGACCATCAAAAATCTTACGCTTGCGGACGTAACAGCCGATTTTACAACAGCCAATTCCGGTATTTTTGCTTATCGCGTGCAAGCGGCGGCAGGTGACGTTTTATTTGAAAACTGTCACGTCGTCGGCACTATAACAACAAGCGCAAAAGCAGGCGGTTTTGCAGGATATATTTCAAATGCCACGCACTCCATAACATTTAAAAACTGTTCCACCAACTTAACTGTCAATACGACCTCATCAAACGTCGGAGGATTTGTCGGATACGACCCGAACCCTGCAAAATATGAGGGGTGCAGCGCGACAGCTACGTTCGTTCCGACGGGCACGTTGTCAAACCTCGGCGGATTTATCGGTCTTTCCTATTCCGCGAATGAGTTCTCCTCATGCACGGCAAACGTAAATATAAGCTCCACCACCTTCAATCAGGGAATAGGCGGATTTATAGGAAAATCACAAGTGGCAACAACCTTTGAAGACTGTGTATCAAAGGGAGTGATAAACGGCTCAAGCAGCGGCGAAAACATCGGAGGATTTATTGGAATTCTCGCAGTTCCCGAGCCTACAGATGGCTCTGAGCCGACACGTACCACCTTCACAAATTGCGCAAACCTTACAAGCATAACGGCAAAAAAGAGCATCGGCGGATTTATTGGACATATGAACGACAGCTACGTAAGCTTTGACGGCTGCTATAACGCAGGTCCTATCACCGCAACGATCACCGATCTGAAAAGTGTTTTCATCTCCCATTTCGTTTCAAGAGCTACTACAAACGCTTATTCAAGAACCTCTTTTACAAACAATTTTGTCCTTACCGACGTTCCGCTAACGGGAGGAAAAATATGGTCTAAAGAAGTTGAGACGGATGAAAACGGAGAGCAGGTCCCCGCTACCGATATCACCAATTACTGCGTCATCGCTTACGGAGGCAAGGACGCATATTTCGGAATGTATTCGGAGCATTTCGGTATGAACGACACTCGCTTCACTTCCCTGAGTAAGGCAGAATTCTTCTATTTGGCGGCTAAAGGAGGCATCAGCTGCTTCAACGGACTTGGCGACGTCGTGACTGTCGGAACACAGGAGAAGATGACGCGCAATGCTAACGGAACGTACAGTCTTCGCTTGATTGCCGCAATTGATGAAAATGCAGAGGAAGCAGGCTTTATCGTAACTCTCGGAAGCAAAACCACTACCGTACCCGTCAAGAAAGCATACGACGCGATAAAGGAGCCCGACGGCACTCTCTATGCGCCTGACGGATATAAGTTCATAACACTCGTTATAAACAATTTTGACGACAACGAGTACTCGCTCGACTATTCCGCTTATATAGACAAAACGCAAGACTTTGCGAAGTACATCGCAGGTGTACACTACGTAGGTCAATACGACCTGGACGACGGTCATACTATGAAGCTTTATAAGGGTGTGACCCAATACGCCTACAACAAAATATGCCAAAATCTCGAGGCGCAGGGATATACCCTTCGCTCCGAAAACGTAGCAAACAACAACGTCTTTAAAACCTACTACAACAGCGCCACGGGAATGATGGCGCACGCATATTGGGTAGAATACTCCGAAGAGCTACGCATAGTCACCGCAAAAACCGACCTTATTCCCTTTGTGGACACCATTTCGTCCCAGACAAAATACGACGTTATACTTCATCAGCTGTCAGCTCTTGTCAAGACGGATAATCCCGCATTAATTGACGGCGAAAAGGTAGACGTGTACGACGGCGGTATGGGATATATCATCCGCTTGAGCGACGGTAGATTTTTGATAATCGACGGCGGAAACAACACCACTGCCAACGTCAAAAATATATACGATTTTCTGAAGGCTAACGCGCCAGACCCCAATAAGATAGTTATTGCAGGCTGGATTCTTACGCACGGTCACGGCGACCACACAGGAGCCTTCGAGGGCTTTGCAAACACATACTACAAGGACACAACAATAACGCTTAATAAGATCCTTTTCAACCCTTGCGATACGGCTGAGCAAACAAGATTTGAGACATTTACAACATCAAGCGTCAGAAGCACCATTGCAAGCAGATATCCAAACGTCCCGGTATATAAGCCCCTCTCGGGTCAGAAATACACATTTGCTGACACTACTGTTGAGATACTCTACACGGTATCCGACTATCTCCCCAACACCATAAAGGCAGAGTCAGAAGCTGGCTGTGGCACTAACAACAAAAACGGCAACGGTAACGTTCAGACAATGGTATTTACGGTAGACCTCGTCAGCAATGATTCTCAGAACAATAATTTTGTTGTTTTGGGTGACACCACTACCGAGGCATGCAATGAGATGTGCGCAAGATACGGCGAATATCTCGAGGCAAAATACGTTCAGGTATCGCATCACGGTATCGCTATCAGCGTTGAGAGCGGTATATACGTAAGACGAAACAACTCAACGAAAGAGCTCTACAAGCTCATAAACCCCGAATTCGCTTTCTGGACGACATCGGACTTGATCTTTAACGGACACACCTACGTCTTAACGACAGACACGGGAGAAACAACTCACACCTATAAGGGCAGAGCGACTTATGAGGTCAACGATTATCTTATAAATACGCTCAACGTACAAAACATCCTGGCAAGCGATTCCGCCACCGCACGAACGATATACTTTAAATAAGGAGACTTAATATGAACAACAAAAATTATCAAACGCCTCAGGCGGAATTCGTTAAGTTTTCGACCGAGGATATCATGTCACTTAGTATAAACGCAATAAACGAGACCGTCCTTGAGGACAATATAGATATAAGCGATCTGCTATAAAACATCAAGAAGCCCGAGCAATTTGTGCTCGGGCTTCTTTTATTCTATAAACATCGCGTCGCCGAATGAGAAAAATCTGTACTTTTCCTCAACCGCTGTTTTATATGCGCTCATTACGTGTTCCTTGTCGTAAAACGCGGAAACAAGCATAAGCAAGGTGCTCTCGGGCAGATGGAAATTTGTTATAAGCGCGTCCACTGCCTTAAATTTATATCCCGGATAAATAAAGATACCCGTGTCTCCCGACATTGCGGAGATGGTGCCGTCCTCGCGCGCTACGCTCTCTATCGTGCGGCAAGAGGTCGTACCCACGCATATGAGCCTGCCCCCCCTGCTCTTACGCTCATTGATTATTCTCGCGCTCTCCTCGGATACGCTGAAAAACTCAGTGTGCATAACGTGGTCCTCTATCCTGTCTGCCTTTACAGGTCTAAAGGTTCCAAGTCCTACGTGCAGCATTACGGGAGCTATCGCGACACCCTTTGCCTTTATCTTATCCAGAAGCTCTGGGGTGAAATGAAGTCCTGCCGTGGGAGCGGCAGCCGAGCCCTCCTCGCGCGCGTAGACTGTCTGATATCGGTCGTTCTCCTTGAGCTGCTCGGTAATATACGGCGGCAGTGGCATAAGACCTATCTGATGCAATATCTCATACACGTTATTATACTTGTCGTGGTCGTATTCAAAGCGTATGATGCGGTTTCCTTCCTCCGTGATGTCCTTGACCTCACAAACGAGCATTCCCCCTCCGAACACCGCTCTCGAGCCTATACGTGCCCTTTTTCCGGGCTTAACGAGCGTTTCCCATGTGTCAAGCTCGCGCTGGCGCAAAAGCAACAGCTCAAGTGCCGCCTCTTCTCTGCCCTCTGCGTGACCGTAAAGTCTCGCGGGTATGACCTTTGAATCGTTGACGACAAGCACGTCCTCGGGGTTAAGATAGTCGATTATATTGAAAAAGTGTTTGTGGTCTATGGTATTCTGCTTTCTGTCAAGCACCATAAGTCTTGAGCGGTCACGAACAGCGCTCGGGTGCTGAGCAATAAGCTCTTCGGGAAGATCGTAATAAAAATCGGACGTAAGCAGGTCTGTATGGCTTCTTTGATTAACTATCATTTGGTATCTCCAAGTGTAAAAATATTTCGAGAAATTGTCAAAACTTATTGACATATATAAAAAGTTATGCTATTATTATTGAGTAAACACATATAATTTGGTAGAGGTGCGTTGCACAACCGCTATGTGGCGTGGTCGCCGTGACCGTTCAAGTCATATTCGCGAGGGTGCGATGCCGAAGGTACTTCGTTGCGGCGGCGCGGTACACTGGTCTGTCGATTCATAGTTGGCGGACTGTCATCATTATTGATGGAGAGCTATCTGTTATTGTATAATAAGTTTTCACGCTTATATTATATTACAATTTCAGCTGGTTTTCAACCGGTTTTTTTGTTTTTATAGTATTTTTATTTCAAAATCCGCATTTTTTAGACTTTGCGGTGAAAGGACACACTGTTATGAGTAAATTAAAGCCCTCGATATTCACAGGCGCGGCAACTGCCATTATCACTCCGTTCAAGGACGGAAAGATCGACTATGTTTCGTTTAAAAACGTTATTGAGGATCAGATAACAAAGGGTATCGACGCTATCGTCGTTACGGGTACTACCGGTGAGGCAGCAACGCTCACACACGAGGAGCATTGCGATTGCGTAAGATTTACTGTCGAGCAGGTAGCGGGCAGAGTTCCAGTTATCGCGGGAACAGGCTCTAACGACACAGCATACGGCATTGAGCTTTCCAAGTATGCTTGTGAGGTGGGAGCAGACGCGCTTCTTCTCGTTACACCTTATTATAACAAGGCGACCCCCAAGGGACTTATAAAGAACTTCCTTGAGACCGCCGACGCGACCGACAAGCCGATAATTCTCTACAACGTTCCCTCACGTACGGGCTGTAACATTTCCCTTCCCGTTTACCGCGAGCTTGCAAAGCACGAGAGAATAGTTGCAGTCAAAGAGGCGTCGGGCAACATAAGCACTATTGCAGAGCTTATCGCCGAGTGTGGCGACAGCTTTGATATCTATTCGGGCAACGACGACCAGATAGTTCCTATCATGTCTCTTGGCGGTAAGGGCGTTATCTCCGTACTTTCCAACATAATGCCCAAGGAAACCCACCGTATGGCTCAGCTTTGCCTTGACGGTGACTACAAGAGCGCGGCAGAGCTTCAGCTCAAGTACCTCAAGCTCATCAACGCTCTCTTCTGCGAAGTCAACCCCGTTCCCGTTAAGACCGCTATGGCAGAGCTCGGCTTCTGCGACATTGAAATGAGACTTCCCCTTTGCGAGATGGAAGACGCAAATAAAGCTAAGCTTATCGCAGCTATGAAGGAGCACGGTCTGCTCTAAAACAAAGTAAAGGAAACACAAATATGACTAACATTATCCTCTGCGGATGCACGGGAAGAATGGGTGAGGCTGTCAGCCGCCTTATTTCTGACAGCAACGGCGCGAAGATAGTTGCCGGGATCGATATCAACACCTCATCCGTGGCTCAGTTCCCTATTTATCAAAGCATTTCCGAGTTTTCGGGTAAGGCGGACGTTATCGTGGATTTTTCCCATCATTCCGCTCTTGAAGGCCTTGTCAAATACGCGCTTGATACCTCTACACCCTTAGTTATATGCACGACGGGACACACGCAAGAGGAGCTTGCGCTCATGAGAGAGGCGTCAAAGCAGGTCGCTGTATTTTTCTCGGGCAATATGTCCATAGGCATAAATCTCATAACCGAGCTCTGCCGTCAGGCAGCAAGGGCTCTCGGCGACGGATTTGACGTGGAGATAATCGAAAAGCACCACAACAAAAAGCTTGATGCGCCCAGCGGTACTGCGCTTATGATAGCGAACGCGCTCTCAGAGGAACGCGAAAACACTGAATACGTTTACGACCGCCACAACGAGCGCCGTTTGCGTGATCCCTCTGAGATAGGTATACATTCCGTAAGAGGCGGCACTATCGTCGGTGAGCACGAGGTCATCTTTGCGGGCAACAACGAGACAATCACCATATCACACACTGCGATGTCTCGCGAAGTATTCGCAACGGGTGCTGTCCGCGCGGCGATGTTCCTTAAGGGAAAGCCTGCCGGAATGTATGATATGTCAAATGTTATAAACGGAAAGTAATATATAAAACGACAAAGAAAGAACGGCTTGAGTGCCGTTCTTTCTTTGTTTCAAGACACAACAAGGGCACTCGCATTTGCGAGTGCCCTTTTAAGTTGCTGTAAACTATTGACTTTATTAGTCTGCCGTAAGACCGGAACGCTCGATACCCTGAACAAGGTACTTCTGGCAGAAGAGATACATTATTATCAGCGGAGCAATTATCATTATTCCGCAAGTATTTCTTATTGCTGCGTAGTACAAGTTCTGACCTGCGTAGTCCGTCGTCAGCGACGTAGGAATGTTTACGATGTTCGGCATAAGTACCGTCTTTGCATCCGTAAAGAACAATCCTGTGTAGAAGTCGTCGGTCCACTGCCACGAGAACGCGAACAGGAACACGGTGATCATCATCGGCACGGAAAGAGGAAGAATGATCTGGAAGAAGGTACGGAACACGCCCGAACCGTCGATATATGCAGACTCCTCAAGCTCATCAGGTACGCCGCGGAAGAACTGACGAAGCATAAATATGTAAAGTCCGTTCTTAAATGCAAGTCCGCAGAGTGAAAGTATGATAAGCGGCCAATATGTGTTGGTAAGATTGATTCCTTCGGGTGAGAACTTATCCCAAGCATTGGGGATAATATCCACTACGTCCTCGAGTATCCTTATGTCTGTAAAGGGTATCTCAAATCCACCGCCGTTAAGGAATCCAAATATTCCGAGAATATCGAAATATCTGAAGCTCATAAACATTGACAGTCTGAGGGTCGGGTGAGGAACTACCAACGAGAAGACAACTGCAAAGAATACTATGTTGTTACCCTTGAATTTGAACTTTGCAAGACCGTATGCTACAAAGCAGCATATGAAGGTCTGGATCAACGCCGTACTCAGCGAGAGCAACAACGTATTGGTGAATGCCTGAACGTAGCCAAGCTCCGACCATATCGCCCTATACATTTCGAGCGAGAAGTTCTTCGGGATAAGTCTTACAGTTACGTCAACGAAATCCTCAGGTGCCATAAAGGAACCTGCTATCTTCGTGAAGTGAGGGAAAAGTACTATGTAAGAAATACCGATAAGGAGTATAAGTCTTACAATATACCAAAGTACCTTCTTCAAGAAGAACAGCGAGAGGAACTTTGCCTTCAAACGCTCTTTAAGAGGTGTTCTATCAAAGTCAACACGAATCTTGTTCTTTGACTCTTTACGAACTTTTACTTGATTTTCAACATTTTGGTTCATAAATACACCTCCTTAATCACGTCTCTGGTAGAATACGAATGCCGAGAATATAAGCGCAAACAACGCGATTATCGCAATTACCAGCAAGAAGTACATCCACGCCATAGCCGACGTAATAACGTTACCGTTTGTGATCGACTTTTCACTCGAGGATATAAACTTCATTACCACATTGGAGTCCGTTGTAAATGCGTCTATTATCGTATACACCGCATTAACCAGGATCATCGGGCTTATCATCGGGAAGGTTATCTTCCAGAAGGTCTCCCAAGAGGTTGCACCGTCGATCTGTACCGACTCATATATCGCGGGAGATATAGACTGAAGTCCCGCAAGGAATATAAGCATCTGTACGCCCGAACGGTTAACTATATCATAAATATTGTTGATCGCCGTAACGACGTATTCAACAAGTCCCTGTCCTACCGCCATTCCGGAGAACAGTACCTCAATATCCATCGCGGAAACGATGTCTGTTGCTGCGCTCTCACCTGAACCGTCCTCGATACCTGAAGCCTCGCCCATGTAATCACTCAATGTGTTCTGAGCGTCGATTGCTTCCATGATACCTGTGGATGCGATAACGGGAACGAAGAAGATCGCTCTGAATGCCGCACGTCCGACCATCTTCTGGTTAAGAAGAACTGCCATGAACAGCGAGAATATCAGGATCATCGGGATATCAAACACCATATCCGTCAGACCCTTAACAAGGGTCTGAACGTATTCGGTGCTTTCAAAGAGCGCGTAGTTGTAGTTCTGCCAACCTACGGGAACCAGCTCATATCCACCCGTTATAAACTTTATGTGATAAAAGCTGTATCGAATGGAGTCGATTATCATAGGAAGATATACAACTATAAAGCCTATCAGGAAGGGTAATACGAATATCCAACCCGCTCTCGCTTTACGCTTTTCAAGAGAGGCGTTTTTTCTTCTTTTTGGTGCTTTGATTTTTACATCATTAGTCATTATTTATACCTCTCTTTCCTTAGTTTGCTTTAGGGAGTACGATATAACCGTATGCGTCAACCGTGTAAAGAACACCGTTTACCGCTACCATTACGCGATAGTTGTTGAAGTTGAGAAGGAGCTCAACAGTCTCGTTTCCGTTCTGATATACTTCATATACTATCTTATTGTCGTCTGCCTTATATGTGTTTACCTTACTGTCGAACTCTTCCTCGGGCTCTTGTTCAACGACCTTTATACCTGCAGCGGTATAGATCTTATCGAGCATTCCCTCAAGAGTTACGTCAGCCATACCAAGTGCTACGAACTTATCGTATACACTCTTTACCTGGAGCTCAAACTCAGCCTTGAATGTATCAAGGTTGTTGCCTGTGCAAACGATGTTTGCATCCATTGCGTCGAGGCTTGCTATGAGAGCATCCTTTCTGGCCTGAGAAAGTGTGTCATCCGCAAGAATGAGCTCACGGTATGTTGTGTTAGCCTTCTGATAAAGGTTGCACAGACCTGCGCCTACAAATGCGTATCTGTTAGCATCGTTCTCAAAGCTTGAAACAAGAGCGGTTGCTTCTTTAAGTGTTGTCGTTGCAAGGATCGATGCAACAATACTATCGAAATTAGTCTTTGTAGATGCGTATTTTGTCATAGACAACTCATTGTCGCCTTCTCCAACAACACCGCCATTGCCAAATACAGCAGCAGTATTCTTGGTTTGCTCACGAGCCTCTCTGAGTGCGTCTATAAGCTCCTGATTCTTCTTGTCATCATTGTCGCGCTCATTGTTGATAGCGGCGTTTACTGCATTCTCAACGTCTCTGAGTATCTCATCGTCGTCGGGAACACGAATACCGTCGTTAAGGAACTCATGGTGCGCGATAACACTTGTCTGAACACCTGCAAGTACGCTGTTAAGCTCATTGTAAAGCTCAACTACGTCCTCGAGCCAGATATCGTATCTGATGGAGTAATAGTTACTTGTGATCTCGTACTTCTTAAGCTCATCTGTATTCTGGTAAGAAAGGATGAACTTAAGTCCTGCACCGTTTTCGATAGCCTTGAGCATTGCGTACTCAATGTTACCTTCCATGTTGATCGCAGAGCCTGCATACTGAACGTATCCGTGAAGAACCATTCCAAGGAAAGGAACAGATGCGGAGGACTGAGCGTAACGGCTGGAGTCAAGTGCTATGTCTGTGATGTAATCTACGTACTTCCATGTGTAAGCGTTTCCGCCCTCTGTCATTACGTTCTCATACTTGGAGTTGAGATATTCGAATGCCTGAATCGTGAACGCCTTAGCATCCTCGCGGTTGTAAGGTTCGTCCTCATCAAAGTCGGAGTTCAGGAAGGAACCGAGTGTAGAAACGGATATAGAAGTTGCGCCTGTCTTAAGGTAATTCTCCGTGAACTTCTCGTAGAAACGGCTGAAGTATGCGGGAGAAATAGCGAGATCGTAGTATCCTACGTGCGACTGCTTTGTTGCACTGTAATCACGCTTACTTGTATAACGGTTGTCGATAGTCTTAACTGCGTGCTTCTTAAGCGTAAGACCGTCAAACAACGTATTGTTGCTAAAGAATACGAAGTCAAAGTCCGGGAAGAGCTCGAAGCCCTTTTCGTTGGAATATGCGAGGAGCTCCTCGAAATCATAATCTCCCTTGACTGCCTTTTCCCATTTAAGTCTATACGGTACCTTTTCGCTTTCAAGACCGCCCTTTGTATAACCCTTCATTATGAAGTTGATATTATCTACTCCCTGGACCGAAAGCTCGTCATACATAGTAACGATATCGTCAAAGGATGTGAGCGGAACTGTTACGTCAACAGGAACGGAGAGGAACTTCTGAGTCGAGAAGATAGCTCCGAACGTCTCGATGTAAAGCGGTACGTCCTCATCTACCTGCTCATCGGTAAGCTTTGTGAGCACTCCCGTCTTTTCGAGGTAGTCACGGTATGCCTGTGCCATTCCCGCATAAGACGTATCGTAGTAATTGGTGATGCCGCTAGCGTTCGCAACAGCGGGATCAGTCAGCATAAAGTATCTGATCTTGAAGTTTCCTGTATACTTTCTTGCGGAGACGACTGTCCATGTGTCATTTGCACCGACAGAGATCGCATCTGCTACGTTGTAGGTATCCTTAGGTCTCGGGAACACAGTCATCATAACCGTGTTATAAACACCCTTAGCACCCATATGGTAGGAGCTCAGCTGCATAAGCGCGTCGCCTTCCTCTACCATTGCGACGTATCCGCGTTTCTTGTATACGTCTTCCTTCTCTTCTTCCACCACGCCCTCGGTCGTTCCCTCAGGTTCAGGCTCAAACGCTGTAATGTTCTCGTTCTCAACTATTCCGAATACGGGATAGCGGAGTATTTCCTCAAGCTTTCCGCTTATGGTATGATATGCATAGTCGTTACCGTAAAGAGTTCCGTCAAGCGAGGTCTCGATACCCGACTCTGCTATCTTATTGAAATCAAACAACGTTCCCGAGCCGTCCGGGAAGAAGGTATAACCCTCATTGGGGTTTGCTCCCGCGCCCATGTAAGGAAGTATCTGGATCTCATCAAGTCTGTAAAGAGACTCGTTGAAACGGATACCGTTTGCGGGAAGTCTTACCGTCATACCGTCTGTGTCGAGCGAGTACTCAAGAGCCATCTTAAACAGAGGCGGGTTCTTGTCTTCTGCGGTATAACCGACAAGCAAGTGGTCCTCGTCAAGATCCTCGTATGAGTAGTCGGGACAGTATGTCTTTATAAGTGTTTCGATCTTTGCCTTTTCAGTCTCGGACGTAGCGTCGTCAAGAACGTAAACAGGCATTCTCTTTGTTATGGGGAACTGTGTGAGGATGTTTTGCTTAACTTCCTCGATCTGCTCGTTCTCGGGATCCTTAAGCTTGTAGTAAGCCATAACCTTCCTAGCAGAGAATACGTCTTCGCTGTTTGCACCTTCGGTTGCCTTTTTTGTTGTGAAGTCATATCCAACAGCTTCGCCCATAATGTTAAGGATCTTTTTCTCAAAGGAATCCTTAGCGATCATATGAGGAACAAGAAGTCTTGCCTCCTCACGTCCGATAGTGTACTCTACACGGATACCGTTCTTGACATTTCTTACGATTATCTGTCCACGGCTTGCAGCCCACTCGTAGCTGTAGTAGTACTCGTACTCTTCGGTTGCTATATCGGTATATTTTACAACTATCTGTGACATTACCTCTTTCTTGACGTCATCGGACATCTTGGTACTGTCATAATTACCTATTGAGTAGGGGTTAGAGAAAAGTATCTCTCCCGTCTTAAGGCACTTCGTAGCAACTTCTCCGCTGTACGCGTCAACGTACAATTCGTATCCGTCCTTTACGAAACGCTTATCCATGTATCTAAGCTTATCCTCTGCGTTGAAAACTATCTTTTCACCGTCAGCGATATACTTACCTGTTTCCTTCTCCACTCCGTCTACAAGTGTTGTTTCCTTCTTAACACCCTGACCCGTGAAATAATCGATCGTGGGCTTGGTGTTATTGGTCTTCCAACCTGTTTCGGGCTCGGAGATATGTCCGACAACCTCTTCTTCAGCAGCAGATGCGAACGTGAACGCTCCCATGAGCATCAGTACAGCCAAGATAGTCGATATTATTCTTATTTTCTTCATTATATTATCTACCTCCTATCTGCTACATTCTGAATTGGATCTCTGTTATAATGTTGGTTACAAAGCTTACAAGCTTTCCGAGCAACGTTGTGAACAGAAGCGCGATAAACATGATGCAGATCATTGCCACGATAGTTCCGAGAACTGTGATAAAGTTCTTACCCATCGTGTAGTCATGTGTTACCATCATACCGAAGAATATCAGTATACCCGTCCAGATAAACGCGAATACGTTTATAACTGCGAGAATATCAAGCTCTGCGGAAATGAGGAAGTTAGACATGATCGTTGTGGGGATCATGATAATGACCATAGGCATCAGCGAGTAGCAGGTTGCTATGAAGATATCCTTCAAGCTTCCTTCGCCGTCGAACAGTGTCGTAAGACACCAGTTACCGATCACCCACAGTGCAAGAGGTGCGCCGATACTTGCGATAACTCCGAAGAGGGATGTATATATTCCCTGCGGATTGAGCAAATATCCTTCACCGATCGCCTGATAGTAGAATGCCGCAACGGTCAAGCCGAGTATCAACAGTGCTGCTCTGAGCGAGCCGCGCTTTTCGTGCTTCAGATCCCAGAAACCGTCAAACGGATGGAAGATAACGTGGAATACGTAGAGGAACTCTTGCCCAAACGTCTTCTTCTCTCCCGAAGTAGCCGCTTTCTTATTGACCTTATTAGCGAACTTAAGGAACTTAGAGCAACCTATGCAAATAGCTATGACCACGATAGGAATGAGCCAGATCCAGGATGCGAGCCATTCCTTTCTGAGGTCCTTATATGCTACGGAATAGTTCTCCGTATCATATGCTGCCTCATAGTACTCAAGTGCCTCGGTAAGCTTATGGTCTCTGTAAAGTGCGTTACCGATTCCGATGTATGCAGCGTCGAAGTTGGAGTTTCTCTTAAGGATCTCCATCCAGTCGTCAATAGCAGCATCGTAGTTACGCTCGTTCTGATTGTGCAAAGCATCTATCAGAATATCGCCGTACTCTGTTCTCTCATATACGGTAAATCTCGACTCCTGCTTATCGAGCAACAGCATATTGTCGCCCTGATATACGATAGCCGCAAGACCTTCCTTGGAGATATTTCCAAGCATTGATCCGATATCACCGAACGCGAACAAAAGATTTCCGTCGAAGTCATAAGTAAATACCTTGCTTCGCTCACTGTCGACGATAGACCATGTCTTCTCAGGTCCGACCGCTACGTCAGTAAGTACAGATGCTCCGAATATTTCATCGGATACATGCGTCTTTGCAACGTCAACTTCTCCCGAAGGGGGATAGAAGCCGTTACGACGCATGATCTCGTCACCCGCTGCATTAAGCATCTTAACGGGGGCGTAGTCACCGCTCTTGGACTTGCTCTTTATAGAATCGAGAACCTTACTCTCTTCGATAAGAGCCGTTGTTACGTATATAAAGTCGCCCGAAACGGTTATGTTGTTAAAGGTTACAGGGATTATTAACTGTGTTCCCTCTCTCTGCTCTTCGGTCTGGAATCTTCTCCAAACTCTGTCCCAAGCGGAGATTATTGCCTTCTGCGCACCGATAAATCCTGTGAAATCACCGCTATCTGTCATAACGATGACACCCTGGTTAGTTGTCTTGGAAACAACATAAAGTCTGTCGTAGGGGTCTACTGCCACAGCAATAGGCTGATATACGTCGCCCTCTTCAAAGAGTTCTGACTCAGGAGCGGGGATTATTGCGAGAAATTCGCCGTCGCGTGTAAAGGTTACTATTCTGTTTGCTTCCGTATCGCAGACAAATATTCTTCCGGGAACTACCTCGTCTCCAACCACCTTATCAGCCGTGATGAACACGCCCTGAGGCTTGGAAAAAGTATCGGGTACGCCCTGGTCGTTGATAAAGTTCTCTATGATGAACTTCAACTTATAGTATCTGTCAAGTACAAGAATACGGTTATTATTGGAATCTGCAATATAGACGTTACCCACGTCATCGACCTCAAGGTCTGTGGGGTTATCTATGGTCAACTTGGGTTCCAAGTCTTTCTTCTCGAGATCTGCGTAATATTTTTCTATTACCGCATCGTCCTGAAGTCCGATGTAAGCTGCGTCAACGGACTTTGCAGGAACGTAAGCATCGGGAGAATACAGCGCTGTGCCGCTTATAGAGTACGTATACGTCTGATACGGTGTTGCAGCGCCAACAGGAAGAGCAAGAACCATAATAAACGCAAATATTATGCAAATAACTGATGTTATTTTTTTCATACTGTCCTCCTGTTAAAATTAGTCCTTCATACCACTCGAACCCATCGTTTCGATGATGTTCGACTGAGTTATTACGAAGACAAGGATCGGAACAAGCATCATTACAACGAGTGAAGCTGCACTCGCGCCCGCACGCTTGATTCCTCCTGCGGTTATCTGCTGGATCGCATAGTTGAGCGACTTAAGCTGCTCCGAATGGATATACATCGACGCACCCTGGTTCCAAAGATCCTGGAACGAGTAAACGATAAGCGTCAACCAACCGGGCTTAACCATAGGCATTGCGATCGTCCAGAATGTCTTAAACTCACTTGCTCCGTCCAGACGTGCACTCTCAAGCACCGCGTCCGTAACGTTACTTTCCATAAACTGCTTGATAAGGTACAGACCGATGGTCGTTCCCCACGCGGGAATGATTATTGCCCAGTAGGTATCGATTATCTTGAACGTACTCATAAGAATGAAGCAGGTTACGGCTGTAACCGTCTTATGGAACATAAGAGAGGTTCTTACCAGCTTAAACATCGCCTTTCCGCCGGGGAATGCGATCTTAGCCATTGCGTATGCTGCCATCGAGGAGAACAGAAGGTTACCCACTGTTCCTGCAATGGAAGTAAATACTGTGTTGAATATGTATCTTGAGAAGGGCACGAGGCCTCCGCTCATAAGTGTAAACAGATCCTTAAAGTTCTGCATTGTCGGCTTTGCGACGATAAATCTCGGGGGGAACATCCAGAGCTCGTCAAGAGGCTTAAGAGACTGGATAACAACGTAGTACATAGGAAGGAACATGAATATACCGAGTATTATCAGTATAACTGTTATTCCCGCGTCTCCTCCGGCGGAACGTGCAAGTACGACTTTATGTTTTCTTGTTCTTAACTTTGCCATATCACGAACCTACCTTTGAAAGAACTTTCTTGACAAGTGCGTTAGCACCTATCATTACCACGAAGAGTATTACAGCTATCGTTGACGAATAACCTATCTCGAAACGCTGGTTCGCGTAGTCCTCAAGGTGGTGGACTATCGTATGAGCCGCGTAGTCAACTGACGGGAATCCGCAAAGTGCGGTAACGACTGCTCCAAATCCGAAAGAGTTTGTTATGGACATGACCGCACCGAACATAAGCTGTGACTTCATGTTAGGAAGCGTTATGTACCAAAGCTCTTGCCATCTGTTTCTTATTCCGTCGACCGCTCCTGCCTCAAACTGAGCCTTATCGATACCCTGAAGTCCCGCGATAAACGCAAGGAAGGAGGTACCCAGAGAGGTCCAGATCGCGACTACGATACAAAGGGGCATTACCCAGTCGGCGTCTTCAAAGAACAGTATTTCTTTATTAATTATACCAAGCTCCATCAGCCAAGCGTTTGCCCAACCATAAGAGTCACTGGAGAACAGTGTTGCCCATACGAGGTATACCTGACCTGAAATCGAGGGAGCGTAGAAGATCAAGGTTACGATTGCTCTGATCTTCGGAGAAAGCTCATTGATGAACCATGCTACCATCAGTGACATGATGTAGGACACAGGTCCGACAATGGCAGCAAATATAAATGTATTCTTGGCTGCTATAAGGAATATATCATCCTCAAGGAACAGTCTTACGTAGTTGTCAAGCCATACTATGTTCGGCAACTCAAGCATGTTAAAGTCCGTAAAACTGATGACCATCGAAAGCACGACGGGCAAGACTGTGAAGCACGTGAACACGATCATATAAGGTGCAACCATCAGGTACGCTACCTTATTTCGCTTCATTTCCTTCCAAGTCCACTGCCACTTCGTCATATCCTTACGAGCTACAGCCTTTTTCTCTGCTGTTTTGTGTGACATGTACTTCTATCTCCTTTTTAGATTTGCTTATTATTTGTACTTTTCGTATTCAACAAGAGAGTTAGCAGCTTCGTTCATCTTCTTAGCAGCAACTCCGAACAATTCGGAATTAAGAGCTTCAAGCTCTGCCGCAAGAGATCTGAGCGATGCGTAATCCTCTGTCTCGTAACCTTCGATCAATGCCATTGCGTTGTTAAACGCTGTGTCATACGTTGCGTTGTATGCGGAGGAGTCCTTAGCTGCCTTAAGAGCTTCTTCTGCCTCTTCCATACGCTTCTCAGCAAGTGTCTGTCCTTCCTCGAGTATCTCAAGTCCGAACTCTGCACGCTTACGTGAGATCTCTACGTTGATAGTAGTGATGTATCTCTGCATTTCAGTTACGGGGTCCATATTGTCGTTATAAGCTGCAAGGAATGCGAACTGCGTATAACGCTCAACGATGTAACGTCCGGGGTAGTTGGGGATAGCAGCAAGCTTGTTGAACTGCTTCTGGAGCTGTGTGTACTCCTCTGCCGTCCAAGGCAAGCTCTCAAGAGCCTTGGTGTTCGCCGTTGCGTGCTTAGCGGAAGGACCGAGGATAGCAACCATCTCGTTAGAATAGTCTATCTGGCACTGTGCGCCTGCATGCCACTTGGAGAACTCCCATGCGCCCTGAATATCCTCACAACCGTTGATTATACAAATAGCTGTGATGGTAGAAACGGAGCTGTTATTGATATCACCGTTCTCATCATAGTATCCGGGAAGCGGGTAGAAGCCCCACAATCCCTCGATCTCGGTAGCAAATACTTTCAATTTATTATAAGTATCCGTGTATGACGCAAAGCCGATAGGCATCTCACCCGTTCTGAAACGGTTCGGGAAGTCATACTTGTAGGGGAACGAGTACATGGTGAACATTTCACACATGGTATTGAATGCTTCAAGAGCTACGTTGGAGTCGAGATTGATTCTCATTCCGTCATCAGCGAAGAGCTCACCGCCGAGCTGATAGAGGAAGATGTTCTCGTCCTTTGTCATACCGATCTGCATGTTGTTCGACTGAAGTACGGGGATTATCTCCTTGACCTCATCCCACGTCTTGGGGATCTCAAGATCGAGCTCTGCGAATATGTCCTCACGCACGAACATCATCGTGAAGTTCTGCGTCTCGGGCAATCCGTAGTAGTGATGCTCGCCGAGTGCGTCGTCAATACCCAAAACGAGCATTGCCGCATCGTTAAAGTCAGCCGTTGCCTCTTCGAAGTCAGCTCTGGGATACGGATTTCCGCTTTCATCGCGCTTGATCGTTCCGTCCTCGTTAAGATCAACGTCGATCGGCAACAATGCTCCACGAATAGCGTAGTTGATAACAGTTCCCTGCGCAACTCCGATATAAACGTCAGGTCCCATACCCGAAAGAATTGAAGGCAACAACGTTGACGCTGCAACCAGCTTCAAATCTATCGCAACTCCCGAATTAGGAGTGAAGTCGTTATTGATAAGTCCTCTTACAACCTGAGACTGGTCACGACCGTAAGCAAGCCATACCTCAACGCTCTCGTCCTCAGCGGTCTCTGTCATAGCACCCATACGGTCGTAGTTACGGAAGAAGCTCTGAATAAAGCTCTTTATCTCGTACCACAATGCCTTGAAGAAGCCCGCCTTTGCCTCGGGAAGTGTTGCATCGTCAGCACCCTGGATAACGATATAGTCAAGTATCAGAGGCTGAGTCTTAGCGTCTCCGACCCAAGTACCGAGCGAACCGATATAGGTCTTGAGCTGCTCAAGGTTCTTTGCAACCTCGTCGTCGTCCTTACCCATTTCCTCAAGAAGTCTTGCGACCTTATCAAGCGTTGCCGTCATCGAGCTCTTTACGCTCGCAGCTGCCTGAAGCTCTGCGGATATCTCGTTGAGAACTCTCGCCTGCTGGATCATAGAGATCATCGTGTCAGGCATAACTCTCGAGAATCCGTAGTCACGGAATTCGTCAGGCGTTGTACCTGTGAGCTTAAGTATATTAAGGTAAGCATCATTGATTATATCAAGGGATTTCTGAACACGGCTAACGACGTTACCCATATTGCCGAGGGTAACCTCAAGTCTTATCGTGTATTCAACGCCCTCATCAAAATATATATTGAAGGAATCAACTCCGTCTGTCAGCTTTCCCGACTGCCAATCGGAGGAATAATTAAATTGAAGTCTTCCTGCTTCAGCGAACGGAATACCGTTGTAGTATCCGCGCTCACTTGCGCCTTCGCCGCTGTAAATGTACAGCGATCTGGAGGTATACATACCGTCAAGCACGTTCTGCTTGAAACGGGTAGCGATAGAATACATACCGCTGCTCTTTACCTTGAACTTGTATTCGATCCACTGACCCGAGCTCTGCCACTTATCGCCGCCGACTGTGTTAAGAACAGTTCTTTCGGTCGATGTGGGAGAGGTTATAGCACTTGTAGTATCGGATACGGGGTATATGGTCTGAGAAGAAGCAGCAGAATAATACTCAGCTTCTATCTTGATCTTATCCGTTCCGCTTGCAACACCGTTGTACTTAGCGAGATACTCCGCATAAGAAATATTGGGTGTGTAAGGTACAAGTCTTATGGACTTTATTGCCAAAGGCTCGTTAACAGACTCAAGCGAGATGGTCGTCTTGCCCGTCTCGTCATCAGGACCTATAACGAACTCGAAAGGCTCTTGCATAAAGCCGTTGGAATCCTTAACAGTATAGGTTATCCATTCGGGATCCTGAACAAGGCTGGAACGAATCTCATTGAGGTCGATATCTTCCTTAAAGAAGCGTACCGTCTGCTCGTCTACAAGCCCCGAGATATCGGACGTCCAGTAAGCGGGCATCGTGTACTTTATGTAAGTAACTCCGTTCTCGTCAACCTTCTTAGCGGAGATACCCATATCATTAGCCTTCTTGAGATAGTCATCAGCGTTCTCTCCCTCAGGGACTGCGAACTTACCGTCCTCATAGATGTTCTTCCACACCTTGGAAATGGTAACGTAACGAGCCTCTGCGAAAGGAACCGTGCCGTTTATCTTAAGTATTCTCTCAACAGATGCCGACTTGTTTGCTACGGGGTAGCAGTCGATCATCAAAACGTACTTGCTTGCAGTGCTTATCTTATCACTGATATCCCACGTCACCGTGCCCGTAGGGGGTGTGAACAACGCGGTCTGATCGTCATAAGAAGCAACGCGAGCAAGCTTCTCAAGAAGCGCGTCTGCCGTAACGTCTGCTATCTTGCTGCCAGTAGATGCATTGACCTTAGCGATCTCAGCATTCACAACGCTTGCGAGCTCTGCCGAAAGAGCCTTAAGATCCGTTGTGGGATACAGCTTGATAGTCTTGTACTTTCCGTCAGCGACTTTATCGCTTGCAAGGTAGCTATGTACCTGCGCGCCGTCGATAACATACTCGTAGTTCTGGGTTGCGTCGATCGTAACTTCGACCTCACCCTTGGGTACATTCGCGTTCTGCGCAATGTACTCACTGTACGAAATCGCATTAAGCAGATCTTTGAGGTCGCTTGTGGTAACGTCCGTAATGGACTCACTGTCTGTTGCCGCGGAGGCGATTACCGTCCCCGAGCACAGCAGGAATACCAAGGCGAGCATCAAAGCTGTAATTCTTTGAAATTTCGTCGTCTTCATTCAAAATTCCTCCTGGTTTTGGTTTCGAAAGCGTCGGGAAAACTCGCTTTCGTGAGTAATTGAGTAGTCTGATGTTGCCATCAGCAATGACCTTTTTCCTTCGCAGTAGACGCCTGCGCGCTCGCACGCGCGCAAACAACTTAAAAAGGCGCTCGCAGAACGCACAAATTCGGCACAAATGCACGTCCGTCAAGGCAACATCTAAGTTCACTTCAAAGGCGATGCACCGGTTACGTGACATCGCTAAAGACAAAAATGGCCGCAAAATGGGCATAGATGTCCTAAATCCACGTGATAATCTTACCATATAATAAGAAAAAAGTCAAGCAAAGGTTTTTGAGCTGGCTTAGTCAAAACTTGCAAAACGTAAAAAAACGTTGTCAATACCCTGCGCAAAAAATCGTCGTTTTTCACTTTTTGATTTTTTTGCGCTTGTTTTGGTAATTTATATTTACCTTTGATCGTGATTTTTTACTATATTCCCCGTTGTTTTTGTTGATTTTTACTCATAATCTTTTAACTTATAGAGACTTCTCTGCACTAAAGTAAATATTTTTTACCCGCTGTTTTTTAGCAGAACACTTCGAAGTGCAATCGGACTTGTTTGCTTTTGTGAATTTTAAACAAAAATCAAGGCGTTTTTTCTACACCCTAATTCAAACGTTTTTTCGTCGCCAATCCTCCACAAAATATTCACTCACCTTTCAGTTTCATACGTTTTTCGATGTTTTGGGCCATAAATTACATTTATATACTATTTTGTTATTTTTTTACATTCAATTAAAATCGTACTGTTTTTTGTGCCCGCGACGCAAGAACAACAAGAATACCCGCGCAGCCTTCACGCCGCGCGGGTATTCCGATATTTTCACATTTAATTCAACGCAAAAAAAGCAGACAGATCATCTAAGAAATCCGTTGACGATCTCTTCCTCGGCTTCTTTCTCGGTAAGTCCGAGCGTCATCAGCTTAACAAGCTGTTCGCCCGCTATCTTTCCGATCGCAGCCTCGTGTATCAGCGAAGCCTCGGGGTGAACTGCGAGGATCTCGGGGATCGCAGCCACCGTTGCATCATCCATTATTATCGCATCGCACTCGGTATGTCCGTTGCATTTAGAGTTGCCCTTGATCCTTGAGATAAACTTTTGTTTCGAGCTATCCTTGGCAACCGATCTTGATATAATATGTGTTCCCGAGCCGTCACCGCAAAGGTCGACCTCGAACTCAGTCTCGGCATATTGCTCGCCATGCGTCATAAGCTTTTCTCTAACAGTCAGAGTTGCATTTTTCATCACAACCGCTGTGGTAATCCTCTTTGTGGAATCAACGCCCTTGATCTGCGCCGTCTCCATTTCCATCTTTGCGCCTTCGCTCAATTCAACGTGAGTTTGAGGGTTCATTATATTTTTACCGTTGCCGTCGCCTTGACCGTAATGCTTCTCGATGTATTTTACTTTTGCATTTTTCGCCACATAAAAAGAGTGAACACCGCTGTGCTCGGACGTTTCCGAGCCGCCGTTATGAATGCCACATCCCGCAACGATAGTTACGTCACAGTCCTCTCCTATATGAAAGTCGTTATATACCAGCTCGCGAAGTCCCGTCTGAGAAAGTATCACGGGGATATGAACACTTTCATTTTTAGTTCCCGCCTTGATGTATATGTCTATACCGGGCTTGTCCTCTTTTTTTACTATATCAATGTGCTCCGAGGAGTTTTTGCCGTAAAGATTTCCGTTTATTCTCAACGAATACGCGCCTTCGGGCACTTCATGAATACCCGCCACCTGCTCGAGCAGCTGCTGTTGTATCTTATCCATTCCTATGCCTCCGTCATTCATTGTTTGTCGCGAATCGACAGCCGCTTCTAACGTCCATAAGCTTGGGGAATATCTCATCCTTATCTCCGTACTCGACCACTTCTCCGCCTGCAAGCACTACTATCTTGTCCGCGATATTGAGGATCCTCTCTTGGTGGGAGATGATCATTATCGTGCCGTTAGTGCGTTCATGCATATTTTCAAACACCTTTATAAGGTTATTAAAGCTCCAGAGGTCAATTCCCGCCTCGGGCTCGTCAAACACCGAAAGCTCCGTGCCTCTGGCGTTTATCATAGCTATCTCGATGCGCTTAAGCTCACCGCCCGAAAGTGAGGCATTCACTTCTCTGTTGATATAGTCCTTTGCGCAAAGACCGACCTCGGAAAGATATTTGCAAGCCTCAGCAACACTTGTGTTTTTGCCTGCCGCAAGGGAGATAAGGTATTTCACCGTAATTCCCTTAAAGCGCACGGGCTGCTGGAACGCAAAGCTTATTCCCGATCTTGCTCTGTCGGTTACTGACATATCGGTAATATCCTTGCCGTTAAAGTATATTCTTCCCTCGGTTGGGGAGATGATCCCCGCAACAAGCTTAGCAAGTGTAGACTTTCCGCTTCCGTTAGGACCCGTGATAGCCACAAAACGGTCGGATATCTGTAAATTTATATTTTTCAGTATCTGCTTGTCTCCTACGCTGTAGGAAACGTTTTTAAGCTCTAACATATGTTCTCCTTAATGTAATATCGCTGAGTTATTATTATACCGCATTTCGCCAAAAATTTCAATAGAAAAGCAACATTTTATTTTTCTTGACACCAATGCTTGCTCGCTTCAAGCGAGCACAGCAGTTGATTTACAATCATTTTTTACAATAAAATATATAGCAATTCTTTTGTTTTAAAGAGATTTTCGGTTTTGCAATGTGATGATTTTTGCTATTTAGCTATATAACCGAGTTCTCCCTCGTGCACCAAACGGATAACTATATCCGCTCCGTCCTTTTGGAGTACGGCGCGAGTTCCGTCCTCTCCCGAGGTATAAACCACCTCGTAAAAAGTATTTGAAAAATACGGTGTTAGCTGTGTTCTGTCCCAATCATCCGCACACTCCACTATCACACGCATATCGTTGCTTGCTACGTTCATTCTCGTAAGTATCGCGCCCTTACTGCTACCGACGACCTTATAGTCGTATTCCATTTTATCGGTCAGCGACACCGTACGGTTTTTCACGGTTTTGTCAAGTCCCGCGCGTACCGCTACCGACTTACCGTCCGTGAGCCTCGTAAAGAATTCAACGTCCTCGCGCGCTATCGGCACAACGCCTCTCTGAGCATATCCGTCAAGCTCTCTCATCACGCCTTCGTAAATAACGTACGCTCCGTACGCGTTTATTGAATTCTCGGTATTGTTATAGGTGCATAGCTGTTCGTTAGCCTCTATCATACTCTGCGTGGGGTCTACGAACGCGCTTTCCGAAACGCCCGCAAGATATCTATTGAGCTGCGCGCGTCTTGTGTTTTCACTCTGCAATCCGAGATACGACGGAACCTTATCCGAACAGACCGTAATTGCATCGGGAACTACAACCAAAACGTACTTCGCTCCGTTATCCTCACAGAATTTTTTATCATCGGTTATTTTTTTATGAGCACGCTCGAGCTGTTTGTCGTCAAATTGATTGCCGCCGATGTAATCGAGCAGACGCTCGTATCCGCTCTGCGTGTCTCTCACCTCGAACAGCCAGTCGTCCTTTCCGACGATAAGATCCGCGCTGCCCGTTTGTCCGAAAACTCTGTAATCAAAGGATTTAACGAATCCATCCAAGTTTTCGTCCTCATAAAACATACTGTTAAATCCGCCCTTTTGCTCTCCTATTGACACCGCTCCGTTGCGCTCATACTGCATAAGCGTCTCAATGCCCGTGTATATCATAAAGCTGAGAAGTATGCCAAAGAACAGTGTTACGGTAAGAAAATCTATAACTTTATTTCTTTTCATAGCCCCTCCTCACATCACGATATAATTAAACGGTACGTGGGTGAACGCTTCAAACTGCGGCAAGAAGAACACCACAGTAAATAAGAATATTACCAGCATTATAAGCATCGACGAATAGTCTCTTACAGCTCGCAAGGTTGGCGGCAGACCGTCGGTGATCCTCTCGGCTGTTTTTGTGCGCGGAATTATCGTACACGCTCCAAGAACTATGACCACTAAAAGTTTTATCCACGAGAAGGATATAAGCATCATATCGGTCTGATACTCCGCGTTGCCAACGTCGACGGCAAGGTCCTCGAATATCATTCCGTTACCCATAGTCGCGAACACCCAAAGGACCGACACTACAAGCATAGTCAGCACACCGAACACCATTCTGAGTCCCGCCTTGCCCCTCGTATCTCCGCGCTTGTCAAGCCCCATTCGCGTCGTAGCGAGCGAGAACACAAAAAGAGGTACGCAAATAAGCAATATAACGGGTTCGGAGCGGATTATTGATACGATGAATATACAATAAGTCAGCAGGCTGACCAACGGCGGTATATGCCCGGAGCCGAACAACGGAATAAGCACGTAACGCTTTACCCAGTCTCTGAAGCTTCCGAATAAGCCTTGTGAATACTCATTGAGCGTAGCAATAGTAAAGGGATTGGTATTTATCTCGGGTATGGTAAACCCAAACATTCGCGCAACGCCAACTCCCATATCGTAGTATCCCGAGATTGAGAAAAACGTACCGAAATAAATAAGCACCAGCAAAAGAATGACAGTTACAAAGCTTTGCGTATCCCACGAATACGCGAATATCTGCTGATACGCCTCTATAAGCACCGCGCCGACCGCTATTCTTTTTACAAAGCCTATCATATAAAGGCGAGCGCCGTCAGCGACGTTCATAAGGCTGAACTGCGTGTTTTGCTCGTCACTTATAGAGCAAAAGTCGTTAAAGCTTACAAAAGGACCGAGTATCATAAGCGGGAAGAAAAAGATATACGAGGTCAGCTTCAAAAAGCGTGACTTTATGTCCTTTTCGCTTCTGCAATCCCATATGTAAGATATTGAGCACAGCGTCGGAAGCGTCGTGCCAACGGGATAAACGTAATCGGGTACTCTCATATAAGCAAGCACTCTTAGTCCTATCAACGCAACGAACGGCACCATACACAAGAGCGTCGTCAGCCACTTCTTGCCGTACTTTTCGGCAGTTATCTGCGCGAAAAAGGTATATATCAAAAGCATAGGAAGGACTACCATATTATGAGGCGCATTCAAGTTCAGCAAGACGTAGTACGCCAAGCTTATGACCAGAAAGCATATTCTTTTTTGCTTTTTACCGAATATCATAAAGAACATCAGTGAAAACGGCAAAAATAAAAACGCAAACGCAGGTGCTGTAAAAAGCACTGTCCTCCCCTCCTTTCGAAATGTTCAAATTTATCTTAATTTATTTAAAACGCCTTGCATATCCGCACTTGCGGCAAAGCTCCTCACTAGCCTCTCTTTTGTCAAAGCCCTGCTTTATAGCCAGAGTGCGAGGAGAGCTGAGTATTTGCTCGACAGTATTGTCCTCAAATATATTCCCAAGCGCAAGAGTTCCGTTATTATCAAGGCAGCAAGGCACGACAGTTCCGTCGCATAGCACCGAAAAATGGTCCTTAAGACCGTAGCAGAACACGTCAGCGCCTCCGTCCCGAGCCTCAATGTCGGGCCAGTCAAAGCGCTCGCCGTATTCAAGGTGCAGACGGTGGCGTATTCTCGCCCCTCTCGCACCGATCTTCCATTCACAATCGGCAAATCTTTCTCTTGTGATACGCTCTATATCTACGTTCCTACCGCCGTCATAGCCGCTGTTCCACAGACGAAGTATCACAAGAACGCCTGCGCGGCTAGCTTTATCGGCAAAGTCAAGACAACCGTTTATATAGCGAAGATACTCCTCATCGCTACCCGTCTCAAAGCTATGCACGGAAACGTTGACCTTATACACCCCCGACTTGATAAGCGCGTCTCCGACCCTCGGCAAAAGCGTGCCGTTGGTCGTCACTGCCGACTTATATCCCTTGCCGTTGGCTATCTCAATAAACCTCGGCAAGAGCGGATGCGTGGTAGGCTCGCCCATAAGATGGTAGTAAAGATACTGCGTATGTCCCTTTAGCTTGTCCGTGACCGCCTCAAACTCTGCCTCGCTCATTCTGCCACTCTTCCGCGAGTGCGACGGACAAAACGAACAGCTCTTATTGCATATGTTAGTTATCTCAACGTAAACTCTCGAATACATCTCTTCTCCAAAACGCAAGCGCCAAGACGTATATCGCCTTGGCACCTTGCTTTATTTTATATCGTCTATATCATACGGTGTTGACTGGTATACAAAATAATTGAGCCAGTTGGAATAAAGCAGATTTGCGCAGCTTCTCCAGCGCACTATCGGCGCCTTGGTATCGTCGTCATCGGGAAAATAATTCTTCGGTACGTCGATAGGCAAGCCCGCATTTTTGTCTCTGAAATATTCCTTTGCCAAGGTGTCGGCATCATATTCGGAATGTCCCGTCACGAATATCTGTCTTCCCTTGTCGGTCGCGCAAACGAACACACCCGCTTCCTCGGAGCTGCAAAGTATCTTCAACTCATCGACAGCCTCGATGTCCTCACGTCTACAAGTCGTATGTCTTGAATGAGGAACTACAAAAACGTCGTCAAAGCCGCGGAAAAGTATGGAATGCTTGTGGTCAAGATGATGCTCGAACACGCCAAACATCTTCTTATCAAGCTGATATTTCTTTATACCGTAATGGTAGTAAAGACCTGCCTGTGCGCCCCAGCAGATGTGGAAAGTGCTTGTAACGTGCGTCTTGCTCCACTCCATTATCTCGCAGAGCTCGTCCCAATACTCGACCTCTTCAAATTCCATATGCTCAACGGGTGCGCCCGTTATGATAAGTCCGTCGAATTTTCTGTGCTTGACCTCGTCAAAGGTCTTATAGAATGCGAGCATATGCTCGGCAGATGTGTGCTTTGACTTGTGTGTTGCCGTCTGCAACAGCTCAAGCTCCACCTGAAGAGGTGTGTTACCGATAAGTCTTGCTATCTGCGTTTCAGTAACTATCTTCTGCGGCATAAGATTGAGCATGAGTATCTTAAGCGGACGGATATCCTGCGTCATAGCGCGTGTTTCCGTCATAACAAAGATATTCTCATTAAGCAACGTCTGTGTTGCAGGTAAAAGGTTCGGTATTCTGATCGGCATACTACCGCCTCTCTTTCTATCGTTTTTATGCGTTTATCTTATCAAGTGCCTGCTTGATGTCGGCGATGAGGTCGTCGGCATTCTCAATTCCGCAGGAAAGTCTTACAAGATCGGGGCCAACGCCTGCCGCGATAAGCTCCTCGTCGTTCATCTGTCTGTGAGTTGCGCTTGCGGGGTGCAGACAGCAGGTTCTCGCGTCTGCTACGTGCGTCTCAATAGCAGCTATCTTAAGGTGCTTCATAAATGCCTCAGCCGCCTTACGTCCGCCCTTGACACCAAAACTTACGACACCGCAAGTTCCATTAGGCATATACTTGGTTGCAAGCTCATAATACTTATCTCCCTCAAGGCTGGGGTAGCTTACCCAAGCTATTCTATCGTCTGCCTTAAGGAATTTTGCGACCGCAAGACCGTTCTCACAGTGTCTCTGCATTCTTACGTGCAGGCTCTCGAGACCGAGGTTGAGCAAAAATGCGTTTTGAGGAGCCTGAATAGCGCCGAAGTCACGCATCAGCTGTGCGGTAGCCTTGGTTATAAACGCGCCCTCAAGACCAAATCTCTCGGTGTACGTAACACCGTGGTAGCTTTCGTCGGGAGTGCAAAGTCCCGCAAATTTCTCGGGATATTTTGTCCAGTCAAACTTACCGCTGTCAACTATACAGCCGCCAACAGCCGCGCCGTGACCGTCCATATACTTGGTCGTCGAGTGCGTAACGATATCCGCTCCCCACTCAAAGGGACGGCAGTTTACGGGAGTTGCGAAAGTGTTGTCTATGATAAGCGGAACGCCGTGAGCATGAGCCGCCTTTGCGAATTTTTCAATATCAAGCACGGTAAGCGCGGGGTTTGCGATAGTCTCGCCGAACACAGCCTTGGTGTTGGGACGGAATGCCGCGTTGAGCTCCTCCTCGGTAGCGTCGGGAGAAACAAAGGTAAAGTCGATACCCATACGCTTCATCGTGACCGAGAAAAGATTGAAAGTACCTCCGTATATCGTTGACGATGCCACAACGTGGTCGCCGTTGGAAGCGATGTTGAAGATCGCGAAGAAGTTTGCAGCCTGTCCCGAGGACGTGAGCATAGCCGCAGTACCGCCCTCCATATCGCAGATCTTTGCCGCAACACTGTCATTGGTGGGGTTCTGCAAACGCGTATAGAAATAGCCCGACGCTTCAAGGTCGAAAAGCTTTCCCATATCCTCACTCGTAGCATATTTAAAGGTCGTGCTCTGGATTATCGGTATCTGACGGGGCTCGCCGTTACCGGGGGTATAACCACCCTGCACGCATTTTGTTTCTATCTTATATTCTGACATATCAGTTCTCCTTTTCGAAAAGAAAATATATAAGTAATTATACCACAACAAGCCGCATTATTCAACAGCTTTCAAAATTTTTTGTCTCAAACAACAAAAATATTTTCAAAAAACCAAGGGGAAAGCGGTAAAAAAGCTTTCCCCATAAATATTACCTCGTCATATCGGCAAGACGTTCGAGCGCGTCACCGTCAAGACGGAACTGCGCCCATTCGCTCATTCTCTGTGCGCCAAGTCCGAGATAAAAGCGTACGCTCGGCGTATTACTTTCAAGGCACACCCATTCAAGACGCGCGCAGCCCTGCTCAACGGCAATAGCGGCAAGTCTTGAGAGCAGAGCCTTTCCGTAGCCCGCGCCTCGGTATTCATCCATTACGTATAGGTCCTCAAGGTGAAGCCCCGCTCTGCCGAGCACCGATGAAAAATTATAATAGTAGAGTGCAAATCCGACCTCTCGCTCGCCGTCAAGAGCGAATATGACCTCGGCTCTGTTCTCATCAAACAGCTTGCGCCTGAGCAGCTCCTCTGTGACCGTCATTCCCTCTTCCATTTTGTGAAAGCGCGCGAGCTCCCTTACAAACTCCATTATCTTGCCGACGTCTGCCTCCGTAGCCACTCTGAACGATATATCTCTCATACTCCACCTCCACTTTGTATTATTTTACGCAGTATGAGAAAATATATGCGCTTTTTCGTAAGCTCCTTCGCCTGCGCTTACGTCTCACTCGGAACGACACGTAAAAAAAGAACGGTCCGTACAATAACCGTTCCTTTAGTTTAAATTTTTTTGAAGAGAGTTTGAGAGGAACTTTCTTGAAAGAAAGTTCCTCTCAACGCGTCCTATATTAATAGTTCTCAGCGTGTATCTCAAAATAGCTCTTAGGATGTGCGCACGTGGGGCATACCTCGGGAGCCTTTGTGCCAACGACGATGTGTCCGCAGTTACGGCACTCCCATACCTTGACCTCGCTCTTCTCGAACACCTCAGCGGTCTCAACGTTCTTAAGAAGCGCGCGATATCTTTCCTCGTGACTCTTCTCGATAGCAGCTACAAGACGGAACTTCTTAGCAAGAGCTGTAAAGCCCTCTTCCTCAGCATCCTTTGCAAACTGCTCGTACATATCGGTCCACTCGTAGTTCTCACCGTCAGCTGCTGCTTCAAGGTTAGCGGCTGTATCTCCGATGCCCTCGAGCTCCTTGAACCACAGCTTTGCGTGCTCCTTCTCGTTCTCAGCTGTCTTAAGGAAAAGCGCGGATATCTGCTCATATCCCTCTTTCTTTGCGACAGACGCAAAATAGGTATACTTGTTTCTTGCCTGAGACTCGCCTGCGAAAGCCGCCTCAAGGTTTTTCTCTGTCTTTGTTCCTGCGTACTTGCTCATAACAGTTCTCCCTTAGAATCAATAATTAATGACCAATTTTTTCTTGGTGATTATATTATAGCATCATTGCAGGCGCTTGTCAACAAGCTTTTAATGTTTTGTATACGTTAAAATATCGGATATTTCACAATCAAGCGCGTCGCATATTTTTCCAAGAACGTAGCTGTCGTATCTTACAACCTTGTTTTTATAGTAATTATCAATTATTTGAAATTTAATACCCGTTCTTTTTGACAGCTCATAGCGCGTTACGCCCTTACCGTCCAGGTATTCTTTTAGCGTTAGTTTTAACATGCTTACTTTCTCTTTTTAAATTCCTTCATACCGCTTGTGCTTCCGCCGTCGCAGAGAACGTCAACACCCGCAAGATATCCGTTTCTTTCATCGGCAACGGTCGCCAGAGCATATCCCAGCTCCTCAGGTCTTCCCATTCTCTCCTCTGCCGAGAAAGGAATAAGCATTCCGCCGTCCTTTGCCTCAAGATTACCCATATCGGTAGCAATAAGTCCGGGGCTGAGCGATACTACGCGAATACCCTTTTTGCCGTACTCAAACGCGCACTTCTTTGCGTACCAAACGACAAAATTCTTGGAAAGAGAGTATGCAAATCCCGATCTCTGGTAGTCACCCTTTGCCATGTTGCTCTTCTTTATTATCTTCTGCACGAACTTTTCCTCGTCAGTATCCGCAAGTGCGTATATCTTCTTATTTATAATGAACGAAGGAAGAATATACGCGGAGTTTGAGGAAACGTCTACGATAACGCTGCCTGCGTTCATCACCTTGGAAAACTCCTCGTTGATATATACCGTTCCGAGCGCGTTTACCCTTACTATCGTCTCAGGCTTTGCCATTGCGGGCGAAAGTCCTGCGGAGTTGATAACGTTCTTTATCTCGCCGAGCTCTCCTGCGAATTTTACAAGCTCCTTTACGCTCTCTCTGGATGAGGTGTCGCAGGTCTTTGCATAAGCCTCAAAGCCAAGCTCCTTAAGCTCTGCCACCGCTCCCTCAAGCTTAGAAAGAGTTCTTCCCGCAAGAACTATGATCTTGTCCTTGGGCATAAATTTTGCGGCCTCAAGTCCAATTCCGCTTCCGCCGCCTGTAATAACACATACGTTTGCCATTTTTAATATCTCCTTGTTAATTTTTTATCAAACATAGTATACCACAACAAGGCAGATATTTCAATATGATTATTTCGCCAATATCGATATTTTTCGCTACTTTTGTCATATTTTGGGCGAAAAGCTGTAAAATTATAGAACGATTTTGTTTATCCCAGAAGCACGTCGGATATAAGCATCACACAGAAGCCGACAAGAAGCGCGTATGTAGCTCCCCTCTCGTGACCGTGAGCGTGGGTCTCTGGTATCATTTCGTCACTGACGACGTAAAGCATCGTGCCGCCCGCGAAAGCAAGCGCGAAAGGAAGTATCGCCGACGCAATGCTGACCGCAAAATATCCGATAAGCGTACCAACCACCTCAACGACACCCGTAAGCATCGCGATAATAAAAGTCTTCGAGGGTTTTACACCTGCCGCAAGCATAGGCCCGATTATAACCATACCCTCGGGTATGTTCTGAAGCGCGATACCGCCCGCTATCAAGAGAGCCTGCGAGGTATCACCCGATCCAAATCCAACGCCTGCCGCTATTCCCTCGGGAAGATTGTGTATTGCTATTGCCATTACGAACAGCAGTACCTTTCCAAGGTCCGCATTATGGTGCGGCTCTATATCGCCACCAACCATTTTGTGCAGATGAGGCACCAGCCTATCTATGAGATTCAAGCAAAGCGCGCCCGCAAAAACCCCTGCAACGGTTATTATCAAGCCGTATTTTCCGCCGTATTCAACGGATGGCAATATAAGTCCGAGCACAGCCGCCGAAAGCATTACTCCCGCGGCAAATGACAAAACTATATCCGAAAACGTGTGAGATATCTTTTTGAAGATAAAGCCAATAATGGCGCCTATGACCGTCGCTCCGCCCACGCCGAGCGCCGTAAGTAATACAAGTTGCATAATAGCTCCTTACCAAACAGCTCCCACAGAACTACCGTGGGAGCTGTTTTTTTGTTTATTCCTGCTCAGAGAAATTATCCTTACCCACTCCGCAGAGAGGGCAGACGAAATCGTCTCCGAGGTCCTCGAACTTTGTACCGGGCGCTATGCCGTTATCGGGGTCACCGACAGCCTCATCATATTCCCATCCGCAAACTTCACATACATATTTTTTCATTTTTATTTCCTCCGTTTATTTATAATTTTTTTAATTAAAGTACCAAAGAGGGTGCCGTGTAAACTCTTGCGGCAAGCTCCTGATTAAGCATATAAAGGCTCTTGGGATCCGAGCCGAAAAGCTCCATCTTGGATATCATATCGTTGGCATTGGTCTCTTCCTCACCCTGCTCCTTTACAAACCAATCAAGGAACTGCATGGTGCGAAAGTCTCTCACATCATATGCCGCTCCGTAAATATCATTGATAAGCGACGTTACGTATTCCTCATGCTCAAGTCCTGCCTTAAGTACTTCCATATGGCTCTCAAATGTCTTATCAGGCTTTGCGATAGCCTCAAGCGTTACAGGCATATTTTCGTTCTGAAGGTAGGTATAGAACAGCATCGCGTGATCTCTCTCCTCCTGCGCCTGAACCATATACCAATTTGCAAATCCGTCAAGTCCCTGAGCCTTAAAGTAGTTTGAGAAATCAAGGTAGAGATATGCCGAATAAAACTCCTTATTGATCTGTTGATTGAGTAGCTTGTGTACCTTTTCGTTTAACATATTTTTCTCCTTTTTATTTTAATTTATTTAAAAGCATTTTCCGCTTTTGCAATCCTCCGCCGTGCCCGAACGGTAGCAAAGCTCGTTGGGACACTGGCTGTTTTCAAAAAATCCGACTAAATTATTGACCGTCGTCTCCGCTATATTGTAGAGAGCCTCCTCCGTAAGAAACGCCTGATGCGAGGTCACTATAACGTTAGGCATGGATATGAGCCTTGCGAGGATATCGTCCTCGATAATATGACCCGAGAAGTCCTCAAAGAAGAAATCCGATTCCTCCTCGTAAACGTCAAGACAAGCAGCTCCTACCTTGCGCGACTTTATGCCTGCGAGAAGCGTTTCCGCATCAACGAGAGCTCCTCTTGAGGTGTTTATTATCACTACTCCCTTTTTACATTTTGCGAGCGTGTCCTCGCCTATGATATGGTAAGTGTCCTCAGTAAGCGGGCAGTGCAAGGAGATTATATCGCTGTTTTCAAACAGCTCGTCAAGCGTTACGTATCTTACCGTATCACCGTTGTCAAGCCCCTCTGCGGGGTATTTATCGTATGCCAGCACCTTCATTCCAAAGCCACGGCAGATATCTATAAACACTCTTCCTATGCGTCCCGTACCTATGACACCGACCGTCTTACCATAAAGGTCAAAGCCCGTCATTCCCGCAAGGCTGAAATTAAAGTCACGCGTTCGTATATAAGCCTTGTGTATACGGCGAATGGACGTCAGCAGCATCGCCATTGCGTGCTCCGCAACGGCATAAGGCGAATATGCGGGAACACGAAGAACGTGTATGCGTCCGTAAGCGTGCTTCATATCCACGTTGTTAAAGCCGGCGCATCTGAGCGCTATCACCTTAACTCCCATCTCGCAAAGCCTGTCTATGACCTTGGCATTTACCGTGTCGTTTACAAACACGCACACGCCGTCGTAGCCGTTGGCGAGATCTACCGTATCTTCATTAAGTTTGGTTTCATAATATTTAAACTTGATACCCTTCTCCGCCCCGAACTTTTCAAACGAGGGCTTATCGTAGGGCTTGGTGTCAAAAAAAGCAATCTTCATCTGGGTTTTATTTCCTCCTTATGACACTATTATAACATTATTATATCACAAAATATGTTGATTTTTCAACAAAACTAAATTTTTTTAAAATTTTTTAAAAAAATATGAGGGGACAATATTGTCCCCTCATTAAAATGCTTATCAGTTGGTCATTCCGTCGATTATCTCGACCGTTTCTCTTCCGTTATAGAAGCATACGTTGTACTTATAGCTGTCTCCCGCAATCGAGGAATACTGCTCATACCATATGCACTTGGGATCATATTCATATCCCGTAAGCATACTCCAAGCGGAATACACGATAACTTTTTCGTCTATCTCCTGCGTTTCACCGCGCTTTGCGTCGTAAACGTTGAAGTCACCGTACTCAACGTAAGACCCCTCTTCCTTCTTGACCGACGTAAAGTAATAAGCGTATCTGCCGTCCTCGCTGACCTCAAAATCCTCGGCATAAACGTTGCTCTTTATCTTATCGTCCTCGTCCTTCTTAACGTCGTATACGTAAAGGTCGCCCGTGAAATCTATCTCGTTGTAATTCTTCATAAAGTAGATATAATCCACGTTAGAGGTCGACAGCGCGACGTCCCATACCTCATTAGCTATCTTGGTCTTCTCGGAAAGCTCCTGCTCCTTAAGATCAACGTCGGCGATATACAAAGTCTGAGCGGTGTCA
This sequence comes from Oscillospiraceae bacterium, assembly GCA_015063845.1. Taxonomy (GTDB): domain Bacteria; phylum Bacillota; class Clostridia; order Oscillospirales; family CAG-272; genus HGM12713. The sequence continues at coordinate 9,651 of SVTJ01000008.1, read as the reverse complement.
AGGTAAACAAGCTTATCCTCTGCCGCTACCCAAAGGCTGACTCCGCCTATAAGACGCTCCTTATCGGCATTTTCAAAGTCTACAAGATAGACCTCGAATGAGCTTTCGTCACTTGCAAGAACGCCAATATAGCATCCGAATGCCGTTGCTGCCTTTGCGTCCTCCTCAAATTCCTTTCCATTCGTCGTGAACAAAAGATACGGAGCTACTGTGCCGTTGAACTTTACGCTCTCTGTCTCGCCGTCTTTGATGATCATGATCTCTTCTCCGCCGAGAAGCAGGCATATATCACTCTTAGGCGAGCTGTACATTACATAATAATCAACCGATGACAAGCCGTTCTCGTACGTACCGTACGCTACCTTTTCATCGTCTCCGTCGGTATAGACCATAACGCTGTATCCGTCCTTGGTGAACTCCATCCAAGAAACCGTGCTACCGTCGTTCGAAACTCCGCAGAAGAAGATCTCAGCGTTGTTGTTATAAGTGGCAATTTTTTCAAACTTATTGCTATCGGGCGTGAGAACACGTATCTCTCCGTGCTCAGCCTTTACGAACGCGACCTCGTTCACGTACTCGGAATATCCGAATTCATACGGCGTCTCCACGTCAAGCTCGGGAGATTTGAGATTGGACGTATCGGTAAAAAGCTCCACAAGCTTATCGTCTTCAAACGCGTATCTGTAATAGGTGCACTTCTCGACAAGAGACGTTCTATCATCCTCGACCTCAATAATAATAAAGTCGTTTGTAAGATGATCTATATCCACCCAGCACTCTTCGTCCTTAGCGATCTTGAGGTCTGTTATCTTGTTCTTCTCGGAAAGCTTTGTATCAGTCCAGTAAACAAGACCGTCAGTTCCAACGACAACTACCTTCTTTTTGTCGGGAGTGAGGCACGCAGAGGAAATGTTCTTTCCAAGCTCGATGACCTTACCGTTAGCATAGCAAAGATATCCCTTGTCATTGCTGTCAACGTAAGCGTAAGTAGCCGCAACGTCATTAAGACCCATGCGTCTGAACACAAAATAGTAAGCTCCGCCCGCAAGCGCGCCAAGCAATATGACAGCTGCGAGGATTATAGCGATAACAGCTATGACCTTTCCTGCCTTCTTCTTGCCTTTCTTTTGCTTTTTGGGAGCTTCATCGTCACCCTGCTCAGCATCGTGAAATTCCTGATATGCCGCCGAAGCTATTTGCTTCTCGGTAACAGGCTGTTCCTCAGGCTGCGCTTTCTCAACAACAACGGGCTCCTCTGCCTTTTGAGGCTCTGCTACGGGTGTTTCCACCTTGGGTGTCTCTACCACGGGTGTCTCCACCACGGGTGTCTCTACCTTGGGTGTCTCCACCTTGGGTGTCTCTACCTTGGGTGTCTCTACCTTGGGTATCTCTACCTTGGGTGTCTCTACCTTGGGTGTCTCCACCTTGGGTATCTCTACCTTGGGTGTCTCCACCTTGGGCTCTTCTTTTATAACGGGTGTTGCCGAAGCGCCCGTTCTTCCGATAACCGCTCCGCAGTTAGCGCAAAACTTCGCACCGTCGTGCAACTGTGCTCCGCATTTAATACAATACATAAGCTTCTCCTTTTGTTGGTATTAGCTCAATTGATAATATTTTAGTCGTCAAGAACGCCTTCCATCATTGTAAGTCCCCAAAGCTCTGCAAGGCCTCTGATGACCTCGTCGGGGATAACGTTAACAACGTGTCCGAGAGCGAGCATATATATCATAGCCGTCTTCTCGACAGTTTCGATGAGACCGAATGCCTCGTCAAGGTCCTTACCCGTACCGTAGATACCGTGGTTGGTCCATACAACGATGCGATGCTCCTTCATCTTCTCAGCGGTAGCGCGACCGATCTCCTCAGTTCCGCACACCATGCAAGGAAGAACGCCTACACCGTCGGGGAATACGACAACACACTCGGTGTTGGACTGCCAGAGCTTATGTGTGAACTGCTTCTCATCGGTAGAGCAAACAGTGTTCATAGCTATTGTGTAAGTAGGGTGAGAGTGGCAAACAACTCTGTGGTTGGGGTCCTTCTCAAGTCTTACGATATGGCTCATCATATGTGCGGGGAATTCGGATGTGAACTTGCCACCGTCCTTGTAGCCCCAGAGAAGCTCTGCGGTCGTACCGTCAGCGGAAATTCTTACGATACCGAGGTTGGTCTCGGGATCCTTCTGAACGTTCTTAAAATACTTGCCAGTTCCCGTAACCATAAATATCTTGCCCGCAAGCTTTGTTGCGTCAAATCCCGTAGGAATAGTTCTTATTACGTTGTTGAGATCGAGGTATTCAGCAACCTCCTTCTCGTCAAGCAGACAGCTTATGTTACCGCCGTTTCTCTCGTCCCAGCCCTGTCTGTACATATTTGCTGTTGTTTCGCACATCTCAACTATAAACGGTGCCTTCAAAATGTCTTTCATTTGTCTTTTCTCCTTTTTTAACAAAAATATTAACATACGGTATATACCGGTATATTCTTTAATCGTCCTGCTCTTGCTCGTCAGGCTTTGCTTCAACGAGTACTGTGAGCTTTGTAACTCTTTCCTCGTCCATATTGGCAACTATAACAAAAATATTCTCGTAGCGGAAGCTGTCTCCGACGTGAGGATCAGCCTCAAGCATTTCTATCGCCCAGCCGCCCACTGTAGAATACTCGCAAGTGAAGTCGTCGGGCTTGGTAAATTCTATCTCCTCGAAGAAATCGTCGATGTTCATATCTCCGATGACCTCATAGGTGTTCTCGCCCGTAGATATGCACTCGGTGATGATAACGTCCGTATCGTCCCAGATATCTCCGACAAGCTCCTCAAGAATATCCTCCATTGTTATTACGCCAAGCGTTCCGCCGTACTCGTCTATAACGATAGCGAGATGCATCTTCGCCTCACGCAATTTTGTGAGTGCCGCGGGAAGCTTCATGGTCTTATGAAGCTTGTAGGGCTTGAGAAGCATCGATCTTATATCGGGCTTCTGCTCGTCAAGAGTTGCCTTGTAGTAACGCGTAAGTGACAAAATACCAACTATATTGTCTATGCTGTCCTCATAAACGGGAATACGCGAATACTGTGTTTTGTCCGCAAGAAGTGCGTTTATCTCCTCGTCATCGTCGTCTATATCAATAGCAGTAACGTCGATACGCGGGGTCATTATCTTTTCGATCGTAGTATCGCTGAAATCAAGAGTTGACTGCAGCAACTCTCCCTGTCCCTCGTCGATCACTCCCTCCTCCTCGACAGTGTCGATTATGGAGACCAGCTCTTCTTCGGTCACAGTGGGCTCATCGTCCTTACGGTCGCTTCCCCACATCTTGCGCAAAACGAAGAGCAATCCCATTACTATAAACACGAACGGACAAAGTATTATCGTCAAAACACGCGTAGGTATAGCGATGAATCTTACCACCGTATCCGCATTGTGCTTAGCGAGCACCTTAGGAACTATCTCACCGAATATGAGAATTACGATGGTTATAAGAATGGTGGAGATAGTCGACGCAAGCGCCACGTTATCCTTGAACAGATTTATTACGATAAGAGTTGTACACGTGGATATGGCAATGTTTGCGAGGTTGTTTCCTATAAGTATTGCCGATAGCGAGGTCGTGAATTTTTCGCATATATTATACGCGATCTTTGCGGTGCGGCTTCCGCCGTCTGCCGACTTTCTCAAGCGCATTCTGTTCGCGCTGTTGAATGCTATCTCAGATGCCGAAAAATACGCTGACAGACATATCATTACAAAGATAACGACGTATGCCCACCACATATTTTCAAAATGCTCTGCGAAGTTCATTCCGTCACCTCCTCACCCAATTTTGCCGCTTCAAGAGCAGCAATATCGTCCTCATCGAGGATGTGAACTATAACCTCTGTGATACGGCCGTCAACGACAGTCTCAGCCGTAAACTCTATGTTGTTGTAAATAAACGACTCTTCCTCTTCGGGCAGATGTCCGAGCGTTTCAAGCATAAAGGAAAGCAGCGGCTTCGAGGCTATTACCCTCGGCGCCTGACCCAAGCCCATACGCTCATACGTGTTACCTACAAGCATATGAGTGTTTACCAAATATTTATTACCGCCGAGCGCCTGGAAATTCTTATCAACAACGTCCTCCTCGTCGAATATCTCGCCGACGAGCTCCTCGAGGATATCCTCGATAGTCACAAGACCGACTACCTTCTTCTCGTCATCCAGCACCATTGCAAGCTGCAATTTGTGCTGACGCATAACGGTAAGAACGTCGTCTATCTTTGCGTCCTTGCTAACGCGGTAAGGCGGCTTGATAAGACTGCGCAGCTTTACGTTCGGATTGCGCTTATATTCTATAAGATACGTTCTTGTACGCAAGATTCCAACAACTCTATCCGAGTTTTCCGCTTTTACGGGCAGTCTCGAATAAATAGTGTTTCGAATAGTGTCCAATATCTCATCGGTAGTAGCATTGATCCTTATAAAATCAATGTCCTTTTCCATTGTCATTATGTCGCCGACGGTGGTTTTTGCGAATTCGAGAGCCGACTTAAGCATATCACTCTGCTCCTCGTCCACAACTCCCTCCTCCTCAGCCGTTTCGATTATCTCGGTGAGCTCATCCTCGGTTATAGAGGGCTCTGCCTCCTTCTTTGCAAACAGCTTTGTCGCAAGATTTGTAATAAGTGTGAAGAACGCCGAGAAGGGCTTTAGCACCTTCATCAAAAATCTGAGCGATGCCTGGAAGAAAAGCGACACCGATTCGCTTCTGTCGTTCGCAAAGCTCTTGGGTATCATTTCGCTGAAAAGGAAAATGATGACCGTACTCATAACCGAGCAAATCACAGAAAAGGCAAACGAATCAAGAAAGTCCTGCGTTTTTCCAAGCTTGTTTTGAAAAATATCCGTCGCGATGAGCGTAAAAACAGCAGCGCCCGCTATCTTGGTCACGTTGTTTCCGAGAAGTAGCGTGGTAAGTGCCTTATCAAACTTGTTGATAACGTACATTACTCCCTGCGCTTTTTTGTTTCCGTCATCCGCAAGTGCTTTGATCTTTATCTTGTTGACAGCAGAAAACGAGCTTTCGGTCGCAGCAAAGTAAGCTCCGCCAATAACACAAATGAAAAAGATAATCCATAAAGGTATACTGTCACTACCCATGAAAAAAACCATCTCCTTATAATTAAATATGACAATAATACTAACCTTTATTGTACCACTTATTGCTATATTTGTCAAGCACATACGGCACTTAATTTGGTATACTGTTACTCAAACAAAGAAAAAAGCGGCAAATGCCGCTTTTTCGTGGTGGTGTTATATAAATGCAACACAAAAGCAACCAAATACGATCAACGCATGCGCGGCGAACAGCACGTAGGACACGATGCTTATCAGACGGATTTGTGTTAGCTTCATGGCTACGAGCGAAAGTATCACTCCAACCACTGAGATCAACGCGCTACCAATTACGAGAATGCCCATTTCAGCATGAACTCCAAGATAATCCACACCGCTTGCGCCATGCGCGGCAAGCTCTTCACATTCTCTCTTGATATCAAGACCGCCGAACACTATGGAAAATATATTAAACAGCAGTATAAGAATAGACAAAACAAACACTATTATAGAAAATATTTTTTTCATATTCGCACCGCTTTTCCTAACAAATTATACCAAAAATCAATAGTCTTTTCACCTACCAACATAACACCGAGCTCCGTTTATCTTTGTGTTTAACGGTTAAAATAACAACTCAAAAAATGGGCAATTCAATATAGGATTCTGCCAAGTAAACCGTATTGTTTGCGATTTTTGCAATTTTCTGCTCCGAAAACAACCCCTTTTGATTGGTATGCGGTACATAATGCGGCCACGCAGACGAGGATATATCGATCCTCAGCCTTTCGCCTTTTTTTATCACAAATGCGTGCTCGTCAAACGTAAAGCTCATTTCAATTTGTCTATTCGGCAGATACTCCGTGTCAAAATTGGAAATCTGATTTATATCGTCGCGCAGCCCGTAGTCGCCCTCACTCTTACAAAGGCTCACTCTCACGTAGAAGCAGGTATCCTCGCAATCGGAGCTGATAGTCAAGCTCGCTCTCATCTTGCCCTTGATAAACGTATCCTTATCAAATTCGCGGGTATACAAAGTAATAATATGCCCCCTTGAATTGGGTGCGTTCTGCCACGCACTACCGCCGAAGTTTGTGCAAAGTCCGCCCTTGAAAACCGCGGGATCACGGGGATCGTACCTATAAGTAACACTTTCCTTGCCCAATTCTATTTTCATAATATCATTCGCATCGCAGAACTCGTCACAGCACCACTTGTTTTCAAACAGCTTATAGTATGTGACCTTTCCGCGTTCAAACGGAGGCTCGCATTTTCCGCGAATCGAATTGAGCCAATCGACCTTGTAAAGTCCAAACGCTTCTTTCACTGTTCCGTTTTCAAAGCTTATTGGCTGATGCTCACCATTCCAGCTATGGTCAAACGGGTGTACGACCAAAGCGCATAGCTCCCGTGTAGACTCGTCAAGATCTCTCCACATATCAAATATGCCGCCCGTGTAAATGTCGTAAAAGCCTGTCACAAGCAAGATGGGAATTCCCGCGTGCTTGATAGCATTATGCGCCTCTCCACCGCCATAGCGTGTACTCCAAAACTCATCGTTTCTGTCGGGGTGGCGAAGTATCTCGTCAAAATCCTCGGCTTTCTCTCCCAAAATCTTTTTCGAAAGCTCCGAAAGCGGCAGCGTCTTGTAGCTGTCGGGGGTGTAGTTCTTTTTGAGAGCACTATTTTTCTTGTACATTTCAAAGTACCAACCGCCGTGCAAGCCCATTTTGTAAAAGCCGTTTCGGTAGTTACAGTTGTAGCGCTCACAATCCTGAGCCTCCAGGATAGCGCCCTTGATATCGCTCGCAAAGGGCGCGGTGACGTAATGCACCGAGCTTAAATAACTGAAACCGTACAAATACAGCTCGCCGTTATAAAAAGGCTGTTTCCTTATCCAATTCTGCAAAAACAGGCCGTCCTCACGCTCGTTGATATACGGAATACAATCTCCCCCGCTCTTGCCCGTGCCGCGGCAATGCTGATAAACAACGGCATATCCCGCTTCTATCCAATAAGCATAGTCATTCAATTTGTTGCCACAAACCTCATCCTCGCTCATAAACCGCTCGTTATCGGCATAAGGTCTTCTTAAAATCACCGTGGGAAATTTTCCACTCTCACAAGGCAAGCACACGACCGTAAAAAGCTGTGCTCCGTTAAGGGTCAAATATTGATAATAGCTTTGATGCCGCATCATCCCACCACCTTTCTGTTGCTATTATAGCATATACCAAATGGGGTGTCAAGCGCAAAAACGCAGCCTGACGCATTTGCGTCAGGCTGCCAAAATACACCAAATGTCAATCCCCGGTGATAGTAACGTCACCCGTCACTTTGTCACATTTCAATGTTTTGCAAGTAACATTTCCCTTGATATTCACTGCCTCGACGTTTCCCTTCACGTTCACACCGCCTCCGCTTATAATATCTCCGGAAAGGTCTCCGCCACAAGTAATCTCACCTCCCGTGTTACATGCACCTGATAAAGGACCACCAACCGTGATATCTCCGCCAGCATTACACGCTCCCGACAAATCACCTGCAACTACGATCTCTTTTCCGGCTTGAGAACCTCCCGAAACAGATCCGTCAACATAAATGCTTTTCCCCGCCTTACAACCACCGGAAACATTCCCCTTAACTTCGATCCTACACGCGCTTTTAACTTGTTTGGGTTCTCCCTTGATCTCAAACGTAAATTTATCTACAAGCTTATCACTCTGCAATATTTTTCTACCTTCATATACCACGCCGCGAATAACGTCATCATCCGGCCACGGCACATCCCCACAAAGCTCGTAATGTATCTCCGTTTTCACCTCTCGGCAAAACAGCTCGTCAATGTAACACTCAAAGGTGTCGGCTATCGCAGGCAAAAGCATAATATCCGGCATACTCGCACCTGACTCCCATTTGGATACCGCCTGATTTGACACTCCAAGTCTTTCGCCAAGCTCCGCTTGCGTCCACCCCTTGCCTTTTCTCAAAGCAGCAATCTTTTCACCAATCAACATAATACTCTCCTAAAAAATAAGCATCAAAAACATTTCTGTGATTATATTATAAATCATTTTGTCGCAAATGTAAATAGAGCGTTTGGAGATTAGAGCGCAAATAATTCTCCGTTTGGTTGGAAAATATGTTTCTTCTCCTTCGGGGACGCGGGAGGATAAGGGGAGTGGGTGAGGGATCTGTCATGCTTACTTCCGAAAATATAGTCGTTTTGCGCGCCTGCGCGTGTTCGGCTTCAAAACTCCTTATTTTCGTTATCTCCCGTCGCAAAACAACACTCAGTTATTTTGCTCGGTCGCCTACCGACTTCGCTTAGCTCGATCAAGAAAAGAGCGCGTGAATGTTAGTTATAATATTGTTGATTGAAGATCAACAAAGGGAGCCAAGAAAAGGAAACAGGCACGCTTTAGAGTGTCACCCTAAAGGACAGTTTTCAGAAATACGGCATATCTCGAAAGAGGTATGCCGTATTTTGCTTTTGTGTCCACAAAAGCAGTGCTTGTCAGAAAAATTGACAAGCCATAGATGAACATTATAAATGCGTACTTGCTCACCACCAGCGGTGGCTGTGCGAAATAAAACAATACACCGCCGAGAGTGACTAAACGGTTACTCTCGGCGGTGTTGCATCTTATTAAAGATTTAATTATACAAGTACACTAACCAGTCTGATTTCAGTTCTTCATAACCTTTTCCAAATGTTTTCTCAATATCCTGCGAGTGATAAGCATCGAGTAGCTTTTCGATACTGGATCCTCAGAGGCAGATTTCGTATTTTTGTTGTTCCCGTTCGAGGCAAAAATAGAAGTCCGCAAACAAAAAGTATTGCTATATATACTACGTATTTCATTTTTGTGTCTCCCCATCAAGAATAAAATGTTTTTCCCACTTGTTAAGCAAAGGGATTGTCACATCATTGAATTGTTCCAATTCGGGAGTGCTTATCAAACTTTGTAATAGCTTTTTGCATATTTGCTCGGTTGGAACGGCGTTTTGCAACATTGTGGAGTACAGGATCTTGGATTTGTTTTCTTTCTCGGATTCTATCATATGCTTTTCCAACGTAGCAATAATCCGATTGATATATTCTTCTGCCATATCCGTTTGCCCAAGTTGAACGTATATCTTTGCGATCTCGGCATAATCGGACATAATCGGCGGATCATAAAAACCTGCATACTTGCCGTCCAACACAGTTTCAAGTAAAGCTGCCGCCTTTTGATAGTAAAAAAGCTTTTCCTGTGGCGGCATATCGGGCAAGATCATTTGCCGTATCGAACATTCTGCAAGATCGACTGTGTAAATAATATTTTTCAAAACTTGCGATCTGTATTCTTCACCGTCCATTACAAACTTCGCGTATACCTCTCGGCTATGTCGCAAGGACGGCAACTTTTTATAATAATACTTTCCCTTTTCACGAATGGCAGGATCTTTCGATTCGGAGCAAAGCTGAAGCATGATTCGGTAGATTTCATTACGCTTATCATCATCGGTACAACACTTTTCGGCATGTTCTGCAAGAGATATCATTTTTTCAA
>SVTJ01000007.1 GCA_015063845.1 Oscillospiraceae bacterium | reverse complement strand
AGCCATAGGAAATATATAACTTTATTGTTTTTCTCTGAGGTAAAAACTCGTCGGACCCTACGTACCGACGAGTTTTATGGGTATTTGAACGTTCTGCACTACAATGAGTTTTTCAGCCCAATTAAAATTTCTTTGTGTTAAAGTTCTTAGAGGGGGGACACTCGCAAGCGTCGGCAAGCCTGTGCGAACCCACCGACAAATCCTAATTTGACAAACAAAAAAAGGGCGAAAACATTTCGCCCGCTTTTTGTATTATATGGCAAATCCGCCGTCAATGCCTATTGTCTGCCCTGTGATAAAGCTCGCTTTGTCGGATGAGAGGAAATACGCAAGATGCGCGACCTCTTCAGGACTGCCGATGCGTCCAAGCGGAGTGTCGTCGCAAAGCGCCGATACGTCCTCATCCGAGAGATGCGCGTTCATTTCGGTGTCTATAACACCGGGTTCAATGCAGTTTACGGTTATGCCGCAAGGACCAAGCTCCTTGGCAAGAGCGCGCGTCATTCCTCGAAGTCCTGCCTTGGAAGCGGAGTAGTGTACCTCGCACGCGGCGCCGACCTTGCCCCACATAGAGCCTACGTTTATTATCCGTCCGCTCTTTTGCGCGATCATCACCTTTGCCACCTCTCTCGTTACGTAAAACGCGCCAGAGAGATTTGTGTCTATCATTTTTCTCCACTCGTCATCGGTAATTGTGTCAAAGAAGCCAAACGACGAGATACCAGCATTGTTTATTAGCACGTCGATGCCACCAAGCATATCTATTGTTGCTTTGACTGCTTTTGTTGTGTCAGCTGAAATTGATACATCGCACCTTACGGCACGAGCTCCCGTAGCGCAGCAAAGCTCCTCTGCCGCCTTGTCGCTTGAACGGTAGAGAAAGACAACGTCGTGTCCCTCTTTTGCAAAAAGCTCTACGATAGCTTTTCCTATTCCTCGGCTTCCGCCTGTAATAAGTATCTTCATGGCTTTGTATTTTGTCCTTTCAGTTTATCCGTTTGTTATATTACCATCACCCTCAAGAGATATCGCATCTCCAAGATACGTTGGCTTGGGCTTGAATACGCACATAAGAAAGTCCTTGCCTCTCGCAAGTATCTCTCGCGCTCCTCGGATATATTCTCCACGGTATTCTCTTATATCGGCGCTGACACCGACCGCTTCAATATCAAATCTCTGAGCAACGTAAAGAGCACGGTAAAGGTGATATTCCTGTGTTACTACTACAATACGCTCTGCTCCAAAGATCTCCTTAGCTCGGTAAATGCTCTCATACGTTGAAAAGCCTGCGTGATCCATAAATATATCCTCTGACGGAACTCCTTGTGAAATGGCAAAGCTCTTCATAGTGTTTACCTCGTCGTAGTCGACTCTGCCGTGGTCTCCGCTCATAAGAAGCTTGGGCGCAACGTCTGCTTTTTTATAAAGCTCAATTGCGGTGAGAAGCCTGTCCTCAAGCATGTCCGACGGCTTGCCGTCAGCCTTTACTCCAGCGCCAAGCACGAGAATGCAATCGTATTCCGAGGAGTCAACGTCACCGATAGCGGATATATCAGGCTTTGACGAGAGCGTGACCACCAGATCGAGCGCAATTACTCCGAGAAAAGCGACCAACACCAAAGAGGCTAAACATACAGCCGCAATTTTTATTCCTTTTTTCTTGAAAATCACGTTACCCTAGCTCCTTTTGATGTGATATCACAATTATAGCACATTTTTTTATCTATTTCAAGACGGGAATAAAAAAAGAGCGGATAATGCATATCGCGTTGACAAAGCGGCGACTTTGTGATATCATTATCACAGTAATAAAAAAGAGGTAGTGCTATGAAAATAGTAATTGCGCCCGACTCCTTTAAGGGAAGCCTTTCGGCAAGTGAGGCGGCGGACTGCATAGAAAAAGGAATAAGACGAGTGCTCGATTGCGAGACTGTAAAGATACCCATGGCGGACGGCGGAGAGGGAACGGTCGAGGCTCTTGCGGCGACGCTTGGCGGCTCTCTTGTGACGGTTACAGTCAAAGGACCTCTTTTTGACGATGTTGAGGCAACTTACTGCATCGCCGGCGAGCTTGCCGTGATAGAGATGTCGGCGGCATCGGGAATAACGCTTGTTTCAAAGGATAGACTTGACCCAAAGGCTACGTCAACGTACGGCACGGGCGAGCTTATACTCGATGCTATTGGGCGTGGCTGTAAAAGAATAATACTTGGCATTGGCGGAAGCGCAACTAACGACGGCGGCGCAGGTATGGCGGCGGCTCTTGGCGCAAGGTTCTTGGATAAGAACGGTACGATAGTGAGTCCCTCTGGCGGAGAGCTTTGGCGTGTCGAGACCATAGACGTGTCGGAAATGCCGGTCGAGATAAAAAAGACCGAGTTTTTGGTGGCTTGCGACGTTACAAATCCGCTTTGCGGAGAGAGCGGCGCGTCTTACGTGTTCGGTCCTCAAAAGGGAGCGGACAAAGAGACTGTCAAGCTCCTCGACGAAAACCTTTCGCATTTTGCAAGTAAGATATACGAGTGCCTCGGCGTTGATGTGAGAGAGATAAGCGGCGGTGGAGCTGCGGGCGGACTTGGCGCGGGGCTGTACGCCTTTTGCGGCGCAAGCCTCAGACGCGGTTTTGACATTATTTCCGAGACGGTAGCTCTCTCGGAGCGCATAAAGGGCGCTGACCTCGTGATAACAGGAGAGGGCAGAAGTGACTATCAGACGGCATTCGGCAAGCTCCCGAGCGGTGTAGCAAATGCTGCGAGATCGCAGGGAATACCCTGTGTACTTATCAGCGGAGCGATAAAGGGAGATATTTCCGCGCTTTTTGATAACGGCATCGTTGCCGCATACGCTACCGTAACGGACGGCGTGCCGATAGACGAGGCAATAAAGAACGCCGCGAAAAATCTCGAGCGTGCCGCAGAGACCGCGATGAGAGAATGGTGTAAATAAAAAACTTTCCAAGGGACTGCCTTTTGACAGTCCCTTGTTTTTTTGATTTTACATGTATGTTCGCACATTCCCCCTCTTAAAAGTTTTATCAAAACTTTAAAACTGAGTACTGTGCGAACACGCGGGTAAATCCTAATTTGTCGTATTTGAATAAATATATTTTTTGAAAATTGTGTAAGACGGAGAAACAAGAAAAAATTATACGATTGCTCTTGACAATCACGTGACCGTGTGATATAATCAAATTACAGTAAGAAGAAATGGAGGTGACAAGATGCCAAAAACTTTTCCGGGAACGACTGTTGAGGTGCTTCATCTGCAAAAGGGAGCGTCGAGAATATTGTTCGACGGAATATTTGCAACGGGCGGAATAACGCTATCTCAGGTATCGGTGATGACGGGACTTGAGCCGTATATGATACAGAACTGGGTCAAACGAGGGTTTGTCAGCTCTCCAAAAAAGAGAGTTTACACAAAAGAGCAGTTTGCACGTATCGTCATAATAAATATGCTCCGCGAGGCAATACAGATCGACCGTATATGCTCGCTTGTCGAGACGATAGGAGACGTCATCGACGATACCAGCGACCATCTTAAGGGTGACGATGACCTTTATCATTTCTACGTGGATATGATAGCCGACGGCAACATAAACATAAGTGATGAGGCTTCAATAACCGAGGCGGCTTTGAGGGCTACCGAGGAGGTCACCGAGAAAGAAGCCAACGCTAAGCGACAGCTTGTTAAAATCCTTAAAATAATGCTTTACGCGCATACAGCCTCACGGCTGAAAAGCTCGGCGAACGAGATATTCTCTACGCTTGACTGATACAAAACTTATATGAAAGGACGAATGTTATGTTTTTTATTGAATGGTGGAACAGCCTTGGTATCATTTTGCAGATATTCTACTGCATCGCGATCCCCGCAACGCTTGTATTGCTGATACAAACGGTAATGATGCTCATAGGACTTGGAGATGACGGTGACGTCGGTGACGCCGACGTTGGCAATATAGACGATATAAGCGACGTTCCCGATGAAGTGCCTGACGGAGTTTTCGGCGAGGACAGCATAAGCGACACGGTCGATGCCTCCGGACTTGAGGGGCTTCGCATATTTACCGTCCGCGGAATAGTTGCGTTCTTCGTGGTGTTCGGCTGGGTAGGTGTGGTAATGCTCGGAGCAAACGTGCACCTCGCTATAACGCTTGCTGTGGCTGCTGTCAGCGGATTTGCTATGATGGTCGCGCTTGCATTCCTTTTCAAAGCGGTAATGAAGCTCAGAAGCGACGGAAATACCGACAACCGAAACGCTATCGGAAAGTCGGGTAAGGTGTATCTCACTATCCCACCCGCGAGAAGCGGCTCTGGAAAGGTAGAGGTCATACTCCAGGGCTCGTGCGTTGAAAGAAATGCTGTCACAGACGAGACCGAGCCGATACCCACGGGTACGGAGATAGTCGTAGTCGGCGTTAGCGGTCAGGTAGACCTTGTAGTCAAGAGAAAGTAAAATTTTTATATATAAAAGGAGAAAAAAGATGATCATTATTCTTGTATGTGCTGTTGTTTTGGTAGTCATATCCTTTATTGCTTGGATATGCTCAAGGTACAAAAAGTGTCCCTCCGACAAGATCATGGTAGTATACGGTTCTATCGGTAAGAACAAGGACGGTACGAACAGAAGCGCGAAGTGTATCCACGGTGGTGCGGAATTCGTTATTCCCGTATTTCAGTCATATTCATACCTCGACCTTACTCCTATATCTATTCAGGTCGACCTGAAGAACGCTCTTTCAAGACAGAATATCCGTATAGACGTTCCCTCGAGATTTACCGTAGGTATCTCAACGGAGCCCGGTGTTATGCAGAATGCGGCTGAGCGTCTTCTCGGACTTCAGCTCTCCGAGATACAGGAGCTCTCCAAGGATATTATCTTCGGTCAGCTTCGTCTTGTTATCGCAACGATGGATATCGAGGAGATCAACACCGACCGTGATAAGTTCCTTGCGGCTGTGAGCTCAAACGTTGAGACCGAGCTTAAGAAGATAGGTCTTCGCCTTATAAACGTTAACGTAACCGATATCAGCGACGAGTCGGGATATATCGAGGCTCTCGGTAAGGAAGCTGCTGCAAAGGCTATCAATGAGGCTAAGAAGAGTGTTGCCGAGCAGGACAGAGAAGGTTCTATCGGTGAGGCAAACGCTAAGATGGAGCAGAGGATCAAGGTATCCGAGGCTGAGTCCGTAGCTATTCAGGGTGAGAACGAAGCAAAGATGAAGGTTGCTATGTCCGACGCTGCTCTTAAGGAAAAGGAAGCGGAAGCTCGCAAGATAGCGACCACCGCAGAGAAGATACAGGCAGCAAAGGCACTCGAGGAGTCCTATGCGGCAGAGGAAGCAGCAGAGCAGGCAAGACGCTCCAAGGAGCAGGCAACCCTTGAAGCGGACATAATCGTTCGCGCTGAGGCAAAGAAGAAAGAGCTCGAGCTTGAGGCAGAGGCAGAGGCAGAGCAGATGCGCAGACGCGCGCAGGGTGAAGCTGATGCTATATATGCAAAGATGGAAGCTCAGGCGCGAGGCGTTGAAGAGATACTTAAGAAGCAGGCGGCAGGTTTTGCTGAGATAGTAAAGAGCGCAGGCGGAGACGCAGACGCGGCTCTCAAGCTGCTTATAGCCGATAAGCTTGAAGACCTTATGAAGGTCCAGGTTGACGCTATCAAGAATATCAAGATAGATAAGGTAACCGTTTGGGACGGCGGTCAGAGCACTGACGGTAAGACATCCACAGCAAACTTTATCTCGGGCATGATGAAGTCTGTTCCCCCTCTTGACGAGATGTTCGCAATGGCAGGAATGCAGTTGCCCTCATACCTCGGCAAGAAGGCAGAGGAGCAGGAGAGCTCCGTCGCTGAAAGCACTGAGGCGTAAAAAAAGTTAAAGCTCGCCTCTCTCGGAGAGGCGAGCTTTTTGAAACGGTGAGGAGAATTATATGAAAAAAGCTGTCGACAAGGAAAAGATCCGACACTATATGCGCTACGCGGTCTATTTTTTAGTCATTCAACTCATAGTTTATCTTATAAGAACTATGTTTTTTACTACGATGATAGGTCAGGCTTACTACGATTCAAGGTATAACGATAATACGGCATACATTACCATAACGATATTGTTTTCAATTATAGCTACTGTCGCGGTCTGTATAATTACCGCTTTGGTGGGCGCAAGAGATGCGGAAAAGAAGCGACTGTTCAGGGCGCGCTTCAAGGACAAAAAATTCACCTTGAAGGACGCCGTCTCACTTGCATGGAGACGAAATCTGGGACATACCGCGGTTTATGCGGTGTTCTCTATACCGTTTTTGATCTTTTACTCGAAGTGGGGGCTGACGTACGATACGGCAATTGTTACTCAATTTGAGATGTTTTACAGCCTTCAGGCGGGCTTTTACGAAATAACGCATATAGGCATAGTGGGATTTTTGATGTCCTGCGCGTTCTTTTTCGTGGTGTCGCTGTTGCTTGATATGATCGTATATAAGAGCTGGAATAGCGATAGGATATAAGGGGTGTATTTATGAGCAAGATAACTGTTTCCTCGAAGATACGGGAATGGCGAAAACTGAATAACGTGTCACAAGAGCGCTTTGGCGATCTTGTGGGAGTATCTCCGCAGGCGGTGTCTAAGTGGGAAACAGATAAGTCGTACCCCGACATTACGGTGCTTCCCAAAATAGCTGAGCTCCTCGGATGCTCCGTAAGTGACTTTTTTGACAGTGATAAAGGAGATTGATATATGAAAAGAAAGCTTGATTATATGGATGATGAGCGCAGCATATGGAAATTTATATTTCTCGGTATACTTACGCTGGGTATCTATCAGTGGTGGTGCATATATACGCTGCTCAGGGATATGAAAAAGCTGTGTAAGGACAGCGACACAAAGGTGGACGGAGTAGCGAAATTCTTTGTGCTTTTCTTTGTTACTTTAGGTTTATACGGTATCTTTTGGATGTTCAAAACCGCAGACGTTCTCTCAAGAGAGGGACGCAGACGCGGAATTGACGTTGACGTAAAGCCCAGCTTTATTATAATTTGCTACGTCCTTTCTTATATAAGCGGTTGGACGAGCTACGTTGCATGGGCTCAGATATTTAAGGCTATGAATAAGCTTGCCGCAGACTATAATAGGGAAGTGAGAACTATATCATATTTGTCCCTCGAAAACAAAGAGGCGACAAATTAGAATTTATATGGGACGCGTTTTTTGAGGGAGCTTTCTTGAAAGAAAGCTCCCTCAAACTCCCGAAAGAACTTTAACACAAATAATTTATTACTTTTTTAGTTGGGCTAAAAAACTTGTTACAGCGCACAAAGCGCAAATACCCATAAAACACGTCGGGCAATAGATTATCGACGTGTTTTTACATTAAAGAAAAACAAAAAGTTATATGTTTTTTATGGCTACACCAACAAACAATTTGTTTTAAAGTTCTTGAAAGGGGGGACGTTTGCGAGCGCTGCCTGTGGCAGACAAAGCGAGCGATAAGGCGTGGCGGCGTTCGGTGATTGTCAAGCTCGCTACGCGAGCGCAGACAGAACCGTTAAACGCAACAGGAGTGGGGAAAACTTCTTCCAAGAAGTTTTCCCCTCGCGCATCCTTATCTTTATTCAAGTATATTGCTTGTGATGTAGTCAACGCCCATATCGGCAAGCTCCTCTGCGCGCGCCGCGTCGTCGACTGTCCAGACGTTTATCTCGTGTCCGTTTGCGTGAAGCAGCTCGACAAGCTCTTTTGTCACGCGCTTGTGAAGTATATCAAGGTCAAGACGATATTCTTTCAGAAAATCCAACACCTCGGGTTCCCACTTTGTGGTGAGAAACTGTATCTTCGCGTCAGGCAGGAGCTCGCGCAAATAAACGCAGTTTTGTTGGCTGAACGATATGAACACCGTCTTCTCAAGGTATTCAAGCTCGCGGATGATATCAACGATACGCGTGCATACCTCTTTAGTCATAGCATTCTTTAACTCAAGAACTGCGACCTTGCCGTATCTTTTACATATTCTTACGTACTCGTCGAGCTTTGGAATAACGAGGTCGGAGCGAGTGAGTCCCTCTTGCTTGTCAAATAGCCTGAGAGAAGAGAGCTCTGCGTAAGTAGATGCTTCTACCTCAAGGCTGACACCACTTACACGCTCGGTGTTGTCGTCGTGAAATATTGCAAACTGACCGTCCGAGGTGACGTGCGTGTCTGTCTCAATGCCAAAATAGCTTCTGTTACCTGCCGCAACAAATGCCGCGCAAGTGTTCTCACATTCAAGTCCGCTCACTCCTCTGTGAGCTATTATTTTTACGTTACCCTTATTTATTTTTACCGTATCCATTTACTTTTCCTCTCTTTTTCTGCCGAGCTTTGCAAACCATTTGAAGGTCAGCGGATAAACACCGCCTGCAAATACTACGATGAGCGCATAGCGCACAGCTCTTAGAATAAAGTGCTCGTCCGAGCCGCCAAATACTACCTTCAATCCGCTTTTGAGTGCCACAACAAGGGCAACACCAATGGCAAATTTGAGTATCTGACCGACAAGAGGTGCTTTTTCGTCAAACTTTATGAGATTGTCATCAAGCGCGTAAACGACGAGAATACCGACCGACGCACCGAGTATGGTGGCGGAGTTCTTTACGCCCGATGCGATGTGAGAGGGGTCAAGCTCTACAAAGCTCGGGAGTATCTGCGTGAATATCATAAAGCCAAGCGAAAGCACGACCATACCGCCGAAAATGACGTAGTACAGCCACTTTTTCTTGCTCGCAAGCTCAAAAAGGGGATAGAGAGCAAACACCAATATCGCTCCGATTGCGAAGGAAACTAAAACGTCCTTAGGGGTGTGTACTCCAAGATACATTCGGGAGAACGCAACGAGCACGATCAAGACTATACATACGATGCGAAGCCAGAGCTTTTTTGCAAAGCGCGCTACACCGCCGACAGTGCAGGAAACGTTTTGCGTGTGCCCGCTGGGGAATGAATAGCCCGTAGCGGCGGGGATAGCCGATTCGACAGCCTTGAAGTTCGGGTCAAGCACCCAAGGGCGGGGAATACGGAAGCAGAGCTTTAGCGTCTGATTGATGATCGTGCCCGCAAAGCCCGTACCGAGCAGATAATAGCCGCGGCGTTTGTCAACACACCAGAACACGGCAAGTGCAATCGCGAGAAAAGCTATCTCATCGCCGAGATATGTAATCGCACCGACCAAAAAATCAAGAACGGGATTTCTTATTTCCTCAAGAAAGTATAAGAATTTCATAATACACCTCTTTGGTATTTGTAAATATATCTTAGCATAAAATGTTGGAATAGTCAACAACCAAATAACAAATATAAAAATAAGAAAATCCCACTTGACAAAAAAAGCTATTTATGCTATAATAATTGACGTTGTGAAGAGACGGTTGGTTTCAACTATCAATTCTTGATCTAATATGCGGGTATGGCGGAACAAGCAACGGGAGTTGCGATGCAAGAATGCAAAGCATTCTTGTACGAGCGAAGCGAAGTTGCAGACAGCGATAGATTCAGTCTGAATCTGCGCGATAGCAATACTCAATAGAATAAGCTTTTAAAAATTTAATATTTATGCGGGTATGGCGGAATTGGCAGCTTGGAGAATGAGCGCGCCCAGTGGGCGATGAAGCGAATTTGACAAGGCGCAGAAACAAGGAGAATTGTGAGCAAGTGCGAGCAAGGCGACTATGTTTCAAGCGGTTACGCGGGAGCGTCTGCCCACAAATAAAACTTAATATGCGGGTATGGCGGAATTGGCAGACGCGCTAGATTCAGGTTCTAGTCGGGGCAACTCGGTGAAGGTTCAAGTCCTTTTACCCGCACCAACGGGCTTTTTATGAAAGCCCGTTTCTTTTTGAAAATCATCTTTATATTATTCAGATCATCGGAGTGTAATTGTGAAAGAATATTGTATCAAAGTTTTAAGACTTATTCCAGGCATAATTTTAGCCGCACTTATCGCGGCACTTGCCACATTCATCGAAAATCTTTTGCCTATTCATTTTATCGGTGCTGCAGTTATCGCAATGTTCATAGGCATGATGTTAAATACTTTTCTGAAAAGATTTACTGTCTTTTCCACAGGGTTGAAATTCACATCTAAAAAGCTCTTGAAATTTGCGATTATTTTGCTTGGTCTGTCTTTGAATATTAAAACCGTCTTGAGCGTTGGAAAGATGTCTTTGGCAGTTATGGTATTTACGCTGCTGACCTGTTTTGGCGGCGGGTATTTCATTGGAAAAGCGTTGGGACTGAATTGGAAACTTTCCAATCTCATATCTGCCGGAACGGGAATCTGCGGTGGTTCTGCCATTGCCGCCATTGCCCCCACGATAGATGCAGACGATAACGATATAGCTTATGCTATGAGTGCGACCTTTTTGTTCGATATGGCAATGATCGTTCTTTTTCCTATTATGGGTCAGGCAATGGGAATGAGCGACCAGGCGTTTGGTATCTGGGCAGGAACTGCGGTAAACGATACGTCTTCCGTTGTTGCTACGGGATACGCGTTCTCTGAAGCTGCGGGAGACTTTGCAACAATGGTAAAACTGACAAGAACGCTTGCGATAGTTCCGACTGTTATTACTTTTGCTCTTATATCTCTTCGCCTGAAGCGAAAAGAAGCCTTGTCAAACGCACAATCGAGTGACGGTATAAAGACAAACGTTAAGATAACGAAGATCTTTCCTTGGTTTATTTTAGGATTTCTGGCTATGGTTGTTGTAGCAACTGTCTTTTCGATCCCTACAGAAATCGTTGGTTTTACGAAAAGCACGAGCAAATTTCTTATGGTTTGCGCGCTTGCCGCCATTGGATTGAATACATCGCTGTCAGACATGAAAAAATCGGGAATACGACCGATGATACACGGATTTATTATTTCGGCACTTGTTGTTGTAGTCGCACTGCTTGTCGAGATTTGCATGGGTATCGTTTGATTTTACGGTAGATTATTGATAAAATATAGGTGTTACAAGAAAAAGGAAAGAGGCGTTGGAATTGCTTTATTGGATAATACCTTTATGTGTGTTGGTATTCGCTGTGCTGATAGTTTTGTCGGTATCACTCGTTTGCTTTTTTAAGATATTTTATTCACCCAAAAGAAAGCCCGTGGGAGACGACGAGTATCCCACACCCGCAGGTCGTATATATGATGCGCATCGCGAGCAGATGGTGCAGTGGATAAAGGATATACGCGCTATGGAGCGCACGGACGTATCCATTACGTCGTATGACGGCTTGAAGCTTTGCGGAAAGTATTACGAATACAAAAAGGGCGCGCCAATAGAGATACTTTTTCACGGCTACCGCGGCACTGCGGAGCGAGACCTTTGCGGCGGTGTTTACAGATGCTTTGAGCTTGGCAGAAACGCGCTGATAGTTGACCACAGATCAAGTGGCAACAGCGAGGGTCATGTTATCACCTTCGGTGCAAAGGAGAGCCGCGACTGTCTTGACTGGATAGATTTCGCCATAAATAACATAGACAAGGACGCAAAAATTATCATCACGGGAATTTCAATGGGCGCGGCGACTGTTATGACGGCGGCAGGCAAGAAGCTTCCCGAGAACGTGGTCGGAGTGCTTGCCGACTGTGGATATACGTCGACAAAAGAGATCGTAAAAAAGGTAATGCAGGATATGAAGCTTCCCGCAAACATTCTTTATCCCTTCGCAAGGCTTTCGGCTATTATTTTCGGCGGCTTTGACCCCGACAAGGATTCGCCGATAAAGTCGATGAAGGAGTGCCGTTTGCCGATAATCTTCTTTCACGGGGACGTTGATGCATACGTGCCGTGCAGTATGAGTGAGCAAAACTACGCTGCCTGCGCGTCGGAATACAAGCGGCTTGTAATTACCAAAGGAGCAGGGCACGGCCTTTGCTTCCCCGTAGACACAGAGGAATATTTTAAAGAGGTCAGGGCATTTTTTGATCCGTATTTGTAAAATGACTATCCCCCAACACGCGGTGTTGGGGGAATATTTTTTGAAAATTTTATTGCAATTTCTTTAATATGGTAGTATAATAAAAGAGTCAAACAAAATTGTATATTGTAAGTATAAGACGACTTTTTTGCGTTGCTGAAAGTCACCGCTTTGAATTTGAAAAAATGCAAATCCCATAGGTGACATATACGCATTTGTTCGTACTTATCCTATACAATTTTGTTTGGCGACAAATCGGGGTTTGCGTTTTTAGGCGTTAGCTTCGGTCAGCGCCTTTTTTCTTTTCATTACAAGCAATTACAATGAGTTTTTGAAATCACGGAGGTAAAAATGAAAAGGCTTATCGCTTTATTTCTGACGCTTGCTATGCTGGTTGCCATTCTTGCATCCTGCGGTAAGGGCGACTCGGGCAGCAAACCCGACGTTCCGTCCGACAGCAATT
This sequence comes from Oscillospiraceae bacterium, assembly GCA_015063845.1. Lineage (GTDB taxonomy): Bacteria > Bacillota > Clostridia > Oscillospirales > CAG-272 > HGM12713. The sequence continues at coordinate 73,560 of SVTJ01000007.1, read as the reverse complement.
TCACGCTGTCTTTTATAGTGGACGGACAAACGTACTCTACTATCGAAATGATCGAAGGCGAAACACCGACCCTACCCGATGACCCGAAAAAGGAGGGCTATACCTTTGAGGGCTGGTATTGGGATAAGGATGTGTGGAGCAATCCGTTTACGGTCAGCTCCTTGCTTGATACTCCTATCTCGAGCAATATGTCCGTATATGCAAGATTCAAGGCGACCGAATATTCCATATCTTACGAAACGGACGGCGGTACGCATAACAACCCCTTGAAATATACGGCGGATATAGGCTTTGCGTTTGCCGACGCGCAGAAGGCATGTTATAACTTCTTGGGATGGTACACGGACGCGGCATTTACAACACAGATAACAGCCATAGCTGCGGGTACTACCGGAGATATGACGCTTTACGCCAAGTTTGAATTGGCAACGTACAGCATTACCTACGAGAACACAAAGGGTGCTGTAAACACAAATCCTGCTACATATACCATCAACAGCGATACGATCACATTTGCGCCCTTGTCTAAGGATGGCTATACCTTTAGCGGATGGTACGTTGGCAATACTCCCGTTTCCCAAATATCCAAGGGCAGTACGGGCAATCTTACGTTGACCGCAAAATGGGATACGGTTGATTATAATATTATATACCACAACGTCGAGGGAGCAACGCATAACAACCCCGCAAATTACGACGCAGAGGATCTGCCCCTCGTTCTTACTAACGCAAGTAAGAATTACTATATCTTCAAGGGCTGGTACAGCGATGCCGGATTTAACAACATAGTAACCGAGATCGCAGTCGGCACTACGGATATCGTTCACCTTTACGCAAAGTGGGAGCCTGTTGAATATACGGCAACCTTTATGGACGGTACTACCGTTGTCGATACTGTTAAATTCACGGTAGAAACACAGTCCATCACCGAGCCTGCCGTTCCCACACATGTGGGATATACGGGCAAGTGGGAAAGCTATACGCTCGGACACGAGGATATTACGATTAATGCTATATATACCCCGATCAATTATAATATCGTATATCACAACGTCGAGGGAGCAACGCATAACAACCCCGCAAATTACGACGTAGAGGATCTGCCCCTCGTTCTTACTAACGCAAGTAAGAATTACTATAGCTTCAAGGGCTGGTACAGCGATGCCGGATTTAACAACATAGTAACCGAGATCGCAGTCGGCACTACGGATATCGTTCACCTTTACGCAAAGTGGGAGGCTGTTGAATATACGGCAACCTTTATGGACGGTACTACCGTTGTCGATACTGTTAAATTCACGGTAGAAACACAGTCCATCACCGAGCCTGCCGTTCCCACACATGCGGGATATACGGGCAAGTGGGAAAGCTATACGCTCGGACACGAGGATATTACGATTAATGCTGTATATACGTTTTACGGTATGCCTACCGTAGAGCTTGTGCAGAGTAACCGCATTATTCACGAGGATACCGACCTTTCTACACTATTTAGGGCGTATGACTACTTTGGCAAGGAATTGAGCTTTGATGTGATGTGCTCAGGAGAGATGATTGCCGGAACTACGGTGGTAGTTACCGTTACGGCGACAGATGTCGCCGATAATACCGTAGTAAAACAATACGCTTTCGGTGTTCTTCTTTCCGAAAAGCCTTTCGTTGAGCTTTACGTGGACGGTGAGCTGTGGCAGATATTGTTTGTAGATAATGCAAGTAACTATACGCTGCCGATGCCTACGGTAGAAGATGGCTTTGAGAGTGTATGGACTGATAAAAACGGAACGGTGTATTCAAAAACGAATGGAATTGGTATTATACAATTGCCCGAAAGCATCCAATTGTATTACGGTACGTACATATCGGGATATATACCGATCTATACGGTACAGCAACTAAGATCAATCTCTACAAATGCTGAAAATGTCAAATACTGTTTGGTGACGAATTTGGATCTTGGCGGCATAGAGTGGACGCCTATAGGTACAAAAGACTTACCTTTTAAGGGCGTTTTTGACGGAAACGGATATGCCATATCTAATTTCAAGATAACGGATTCGGTAGCATATGCTGCGGGCTTGTTTGGATATAACGAGGGTACTATAAAGAATCTTGGCGTAGAGAATTTTACAATAGACGTATGCCCTGACCATAGTTACGCAGGTGGCTTGGTTGGTTATAATTACGGCGGTACAATAAGTAATTGCTATGCCACGGGAGATGTAACCAGCTCCAGCTCCGGAGAAACCTCCAGCAGACACACAGGCGGCTTGGTTGGTTGGAATTACGGCGGTACAATAAGTAATTGCTATGCAACGGGTGACGTAAGCTCCAGTTCCAGCCCCAAACACATCTCCCTCAGTTACACAGGCGGCTTGGTCGGCTTTAATGACGATGATGGAATAATAAATAACTGCTATGCAACGGGAGACGTAAGCTCCGTCTCCAACGACGGAGATAGTTACGCAGGCGGCTTGGTTGGTTGTAATTACGGTAACATAAATAATTGCTATGCAACGGGAGAGGTAATCTCCATTTGCGTCGATAGCTCCTCCTGCCGTAGCAGAGCAGGCGGCTTGGTTGGTTATAATGGTAGCGGTAGAATAACCAACTGCTATGCAATGGGTGACGTAAGCTCCAGCTCAAGCTACGACCCCAGCTACGCAGGCGGCTTGGTTGGTTATAATGGTAGCGGTAGAATAACCAACTGCTATGCAACGGGAGATGTAACCAGCTCCAGCTCCAGCTCCAGTAGCAAAGCAGGTGGCTTGGTTGGTGGTAATGGCGGTACAATAACCAACTGCTATGCCACGGGAGATGTAACCAGCTCCAGCTCCAACTCCAGCAAATACAGCTACGCAGGCGGCTTGGTCGGCTATAATGACGATGATGGAATAATAAATAACTGCTATGCCACGGGTGATATAAGCTCCAGCTCTAGCTACAGCGATAGTTACGCAGGCGGCTTGGTTGGTTGTAATAGCGGTACAATAACCAACTGCTATGCAATAGGTGACGCAACAAGCTCTATCACCAACTCTAACTCCGGATACAGTTACGCAGGCGGCTTGGTTGGTGATAATGACGGCGGTACAATAAGTAATTGCTATGCAACGGGTGATGTAAGCTCCAGCTCCAGCAAATACAGCTACGCAGGCGGCTTGGTCGGTGATAATTACAAGGGAACAATAACCAATTGCTATCGCTACAGCGGACAAAGCTTTACCGTGACGAAAAGCGAAAAGACAACCTACGAGCCTACCAACACGTATGGAACGACTAAATCCTTGACCGAATTGCAATCGGTAACGTTCCAGACCACAACTCTCACTTGGTCCGCCGATGATTGGAGCTTTGCCGAAGGCACGCATCCCACGCTCAAAAACGTAGGTACGACAAACTAAAAATCATAGATCTCCCCGCGGAGATTTGGCAAAACAAAAACGGCAGGCAAGCCCTTGTGGCTTACCTGCCGTTTAAAACTTTTTGATTTGTTTTTTACGCAAGCACTATCTCATCAATTTTTTCGAGCTCCTCGGCAGAGAAGGGGGCGGAGCGGAGAACGCCCACGTTGTCCTTTATCTGCGCGGGATTGGACGCGCCTACGAGCACGCTTGTCACTTCCTCGCGGCGAAGCACCCAAGCGAGCGCCATTTGAGCAAGGCTCTCGCCACGCTCTGCGGCAAGGCTGTTGAGCGCGCGCACCTTTGCGAGCTTTTCCTCAGTCAGCGCGCTTTCCTTAAGAAATACGCCGCTCGTTCTTACTCGGCTATCCTCGGGAATGCCGTTAAGATATCTGTTTGTCAGCAGTCCTTGTGCGAGAGGGCTGAACACGATAATGCCTTTCTTTTGCTCGCGCGCGGCATCAAGAAGACCGTTTTGTTCGATCTTTCTGTCAAATATTGAGTATCTGATCTGATTTATCACAAAAGGACATCTGAGCTCGCGCAGTATCTCAGCGGCTCGTATCATTGTTTCTCCGTCGTAGTTGGAAAGTCCTGCATACAGTGCTTTTCCGCTCTTGACCGCCTGATCGAGCGCACCCATCGTTTCTTCGAGGGGAGTGTCGGGGTCGGGGCGGTGATGATAGAATATATCAACGTAATCAACCCCAAGACGCTTAAGGCTTGCGTCAAGGCTGGAGAGCAGATATTTGCGGCTGCCGAAGTCGCCGTAAGGGCCGTCCCACATAGTATATCCCGCCTTGGTACTTATCACCATTTCGTCACGGTAAGCGCTCATTTCCTCGCGCAGTATCCTGCCGAAGTTTATCTCGGCACTGCCCGATACGGGTCTGCCGTAGTTATTGGCGATATCGAAGTGGGTGATGCCGCTGTCAAAGGCTGTGAAGCACATAGCCTTCATATTCTCAAAATTATCGACTGCGCTGAAATTATGCCAAAGGCCCAAGGAGACGGCAGGGAGCTTAAGACCGCTCTCTCCGCACTTGTTGTATTTCATTTCGGTGTATCTTTCATTTGATGCGGTATAGGACATATCGAAACTCCTTTGCGTGTAGTTATGTATATATTATAACACGAAAAGGGTAGAATAGTCAACTTTTTCTGCATAGAGACTTTTTTTGAAAAACTGTTGACAATTAAATGCAAATATGGTATAATACCTATTTAGTACGGGATTTTGAAGCTCAAAGTTCCGTCTCCTTACCGTGGGTAAATTCTTTTACTTCATGCTCACGGTCTTAAAGTCCATAGGGAGGTGTAAAAAATGGAAAAGGTAATCAATTCTTACGAGTGCCTGTTCATTGTTGATGTAACAAACGGTGATGAAGCTACCGACGCAACTGTGAACAAGTTCATGTCTTTGGTCGAGGCAAATGCCGAGGTCGTTGACGTGGCTAAGTGGGGCAAGCGCCGTCTTGCATATCCTATCAACGATATGCCCGAAGGATACTACACAGTAGTAACTTTCAAGTCCGCGCCCGAGTTCCCCAGCGAGCTTGACCGTCTCTTCAATATTGACGAGACAGTTATGAGATCTATGATCATCAAGCTCGAGTACGACGCAGCAGAGAAGAAGGCTGCTAAGGTTGTTGCTGAAGAGGCTGAAGAGGCTGCTCCTGCTGTTGAGGCAGAGCCCGCTGATGCTGCTGACGCAGAGTAATCACACTTAAGGAGGTATATTATGTCGCTTAACTTGAACAAGGTCGTTCTTGCAGGTAGAATAACTGCTGACCCTGAACTCAAGCAGACTACCTCGGGTATTTCCGTGCTCAGCTTTACGATAGCTGTAAATCGCGGCTACGTATCTAAGAACAGCGAGCAGGGAGAAAGACAGGCGGATTTCATCAACGTAGTTGCGTGGAGACAGACCGCTGAGTTTATTTCCAAGTATTTCAGAAAGGGCTCCGCAATTTGCGTAACAGGAAGCATTCAGACCAGAACCTGGCAGGACCAGCAGGGTCAGAAGCGTTACGTAACCGAAGTAGTAGCTGATGAGGCTGCCTTCGTAGAGTCCCGCAGTGAAGGCGGAAATAATCAGCCCTATACCACCGACGCTTACGGTACGGCTCCGTCCTATTCCTCAAACGCAGGCTCAGCTCCTAACTTTGAGGACCACAACACAGACGACGATCTGCCGTTCTGAGTTGTACATCAACAAAATTAACAGGAGGTTTTTATCATGGATAACAATAAGACAGAAGCAGCTGTTCGTGCGCCCCGTCCTATGGTGCGCAGAAGAAAAAAGGTTTGCATTTTCTGTGCAGATAAGGTAGACTTCATCGACTACAAGGATTCTGCAAAGCTTCGTAAGTTCATCAGTGAGCGCGGAAAGATCCTTCCCAGAAGAATTTCCGGTACTTGCTCTAAGCACCAGAGAGAGCTCAACACAGCTATCAAGCGTGCAAGACAGGTCGCTCTTCTTCCTTACGTTACAGACTAAAAATAAAAAACGCGTGGTGTTCAAAAGAGCACCACGCATTTTTTGTATACTAATGAAAAAAGCAGATAGCATTGCTATCTGCTTTTTATGTTTTTAAGAATTACTCCTCAGTCTTGGGAGCGTCTGCGAAATCCTTATCCTTCATGCAAAGAAGTACGATTCCTGCAATAAGGTTGACGAGCAGAAGCACTACAACGGAAAATCCAATGGAGAAGTCCGCTCTGGATTGAGCATTCTTAAGCTTCTTCAATGCGATAAATCCGAGAACCAGTGGGAATATAAGCCAGCACTGGAAAATCATACCGAGGATGATAAATACTTTTGCAACTGTTTTCATAGTGATATCCTTTCTAAAAATAGATTACATAAATATTATACAACCTATTTCATTATATGTCAAGATGTTTTGTGAAATTCATACGAAAAATGTCGATTATTTGTCTTCTTTTCCTTGACATTCACAGCAACCGCTTGAACAGTCACCGCTATTTTTGCTTTTGCCACAGCTGCAACCATCGGGACAGCCGATGCATTTTTTGCCGCTCTTTTTGGCCTTGATAATGTACGCAACTGCTGCGCCAACTATCAAAACTATCACGGCAATCACGATAATATCTATCATTTTGACCTCCTGATCAAGCGTTTACTTTTTCTTTTTCTTTAGTTCCCTTAAGAGCATACTCGTCCTTGAGCTGCTTGTTCTTTCTTATGATGAGAACAACGAGTACAGCCGCGAATACACCAACGATAGTCCAGCCTACGATAGGCATCCAGATGGAATTGAATGCTGTGCTGAATGCGCCCGTGAAGATAGAGCCGAAGAAGTATATGAGGAAGCCTACGGAGTAGCCCACACCGAACTGAAGTCCGATACCTGCGAACAGCCACTTTTTGCTCTTGATCTCGGAGTTCATAGCGCCGATAGCTGCAAAGCAAGGGGGAGTGAAAAGGTTGAAACAAAGATAAGCGAGAGCGGCAACCTTGGATATTGCGAATACTGCCGCAACCTCAGCGCCTGCACCCTCCATAAGAGCGAGCTCTTCTGTGTCGATGAGATTTTCAAGACCTACGAAGCAAACAGCGAGAGTACCAACAACGTTTTCCTTAGCGATAAAGCCTGTGATAGCTGCTGCCGCAAGCTGCCAAGCAACAACTCCGACGATAGGAGCAAAGATGTAAGCAAAGGGTGTAGCGACTGTCGCGAGGATAGACTGACTTGCATCCTCGGCAGGCTGGAAGTTCCAAGCAAATGTCTGCATAAGCTGAACTACGAAGTTACAAACGAGGATTATCGTTCCTGCCTTAACTATGTAAGCCCAACCGCGCTGGCACATTGAGAGAAGCGCTTTGGGAAAGCTGGGAGCTTTATACTCGGGAAGCTCTATGATAAAGAAGGATTTTCTTGCCTTGTGACCTGTGAGCTTGTTTATGAGAAGCGCACAGAAGAATATAATGACTATACCTGCAAAATACATTGCTGTTCCAACCCAGGTGGAGTCGGAGAAGAACGCGCCCGCAAAGAGAGCGATAACGGGGAGCTTCGCGCCACAGGGCATAAAGGGAGCAAGCATTGCAGTCGCTCTGCGCTCACGCTCGTTACGTATCGTACGGCAAGCCATAACGCCCGGGATAGCGCATCCCGTGCCTATAACGAAGGGAATTACCGACTTACCCGAAAGACCGACCTTCTTGAAGATGGGGTCGAGTACAACGGTAGCTCTTGCCATATATCCGCAGTCCTCAAGGAGAGCGATGAGGAAGTACATTACCATTACGAGGGGAAGGAAGCCAACGACCGCTCCGACACCGCCTATAATACCGTCAACGATTATAGAGGTGAGAAGGGGATTAGCGTTTTCCATAAGTCCGCCTACCCATTCACCGAACATCTCGATGAGTGTAACAAGACCCGGAATAGTAAATCCGTTCTCGAATTCATAGCCCTCTGCTATCCAAGGGCCGAGCCAAGCCTGAGAGATCTGGAATACGAGAAACATAACAACGGCAAATATTGGAATGCCTGCCCACTTGTTGGTAAGAACCGCATCGATCTTGTCCTGGAAGTTCTTGTTCTTGGTGAGAACTGTTCTTGTCTCAACAGCGGCAACGACTTCGTTTACAAAATTAAAACGCTTTTTGTCAGCCTCAACGACAGCAGTCTTGTTAGTAAGGTCGATATCTCCCTGTACGTAAGGAGCACTTTGGCTCTTGCCAAGAGATTCAACAGCAGCGGCAACGACTTCCTTAAGTCCCTTGCCTGATGTTGACGTTGTGTGGAAAACGGGACAGCCAAGTTTTTCGGAAAGAAGCTTTTCGTCTATCTTGTTGTCCTTCTTCTGATTGATGTCGTCCTTGTTGAGCGCGACTACAACGGGAATACCGAGCTCGAGAAGCTGAGTTGTGAAGAACAGGCTTCGGCTGAGGTTTGTGGAGTCAACGATGTTGATGATAGCATCGGGGCTTTCATTTTTTACGTAAGAGCTTGTGATACTTTCCTCAGATGTGAAGGGAGACATAGAATACGCACCGGGAAGGTCTACCGCGATGAGCTCGTGTTCTCCTTTGTACAAGCTCTTTTTGATGGGGTGTTCTTTTTTGTCAACTGTGACGCCCGCCCAGTTTCCGACCTTCTCGTTCTTGCCCGTAAGAGCGTTGAACATTGTGGTCTTTCCGCTGTTGGGGTTGCCCGCAAGAGCAATTCTCATTGTTGTTCCTCCTTGAGAATGATAGATGATTTATTTTACAGATGTTGCTGTTAAAACACGAAAAGCGAAGTTAGCGGTGGCTAACCGCTGTTCAAAAAAATAATCCGTTTGGATTATTTTTAAATAATTATAGCCTCAGCGAGATCCTTGTCGATGTTGTAGCGTCCATCTTTAATAGAAACGATACATCCGCCTTTTTTATGAGCTATGACAGTGATAGGCTCTCCACTATAACAACCGAGAGAGAAGAGAAAAGCGTCAAGCTCTTCATCGTCTGTTTCGATGCTCTTGATTATATATTCTTTTCCTTCCTCTGCAGCACGCAAATTCATAGAAATTCTCCTAAACAAATATATAATAGTGAATGAGTTAGCCTCAACTAACCTTAAGTATTATACCGCTATTCAAAAGCTTTGTCAAGACTTTTTGGAAATTTTTATTATGTTTGTTAAAAATCGATACAAGGAAAAGCTTGGTGTATCTTTTTTTATATTTTTTGTTGAAAAAATTAAAATCGGATCGCCGAAAAACGGAAAACGACGATCCGATGGACAAGAGGGTATTGCCTCTTAATACTCACTGATACGAGTTAGCGTATGCTAACTGTAATTATTATACACTATTTTCCTACCTTTGTCAATAGGGTTTGAAAAAAATTTTTAAATTAGGATTTATCGGGGAGTTCGCACAGGCTTGCGAGTATTCCCCTCTAAGAACTTTAACACAAAGAAATTATTGTTTTTTTAATTGGGCTGAAAAACTCATTGTAGTGCAGAACGTTCAAATACCCATAAAACTCGTCGGTACGTAGGGTCCGACGAGTTTTTACCTCAGAGAAAAACAATAAAGTTATATATTTCCTATGGCTGTAACAATAACTATTTTGTTTTAAAGTTCTTGAAGGGAGTTTGAGGGAAACTTCTTTCAAGAAGTTTCCCTCAAAAAAAACGCGTCCCTCAAAAAAACGCGTCCCCGATAAATCCTAATTTACCTCACAAACAAAAATTTAGGGGAACTTCTTGGAAGAAGTTCCCCTAAAAAACGTATTCTTAAACCTTTGCAACGGAAAGGGAAACGGTCTCGCCGTTTATGTTCCATTCCTTGCCACCGTCGGCATATACGACGTTGTCTGCAAGAGTCTGTGTGCAGATCTCCTCTGCGTTGCGGCGGAGAATATCGCTTACGCGTTCGCTGCCGCCGATGGTGATAACGATGTGGTCCATGACCTCAAATCCGCTATCCTTACGCATATTCTGTATCTTACTTACAAGCTCACGGACGATACCCTCTTCGATAAGCTCTTCGGTGAGGTTGGTGTCAAGCACCACGGTCACACCGTAATCACTTGTAGAGAGGTAGCCTTCGATCTGCTTGACGTCGATAAGAAGATCGTCACGCTCAAGCTTTGCGACTGTTCCGTCTCCAAGATCGAGTGAGAGCACTCCGTTTGTCTCAAGCTCTGCCATAGCGGCGTTGCCGTCAACAGCGGCGAGAAGCTCCTTGATCTTGCCGAGATACTTGCCGTACTTCGGTCCAACAGTTCTCATCTGAGGCTTGAAGCTGTAGCTTGAGAATGCGCTTACGTTGTCTGTGAATTCAACGGACTTTACGTTAAGCTCGTCCTCAATGATATCGGTGTAAAGCTCCGACATGGTGAAGTCTGCCTTGACGTACATCTTGCCTATGGGCTGACGGTTCTTGATAGCAGCTGCGTTTCTGCCTGCGCGTCCGAGAACGACGATATCAAGCACGTCCTTCATCATCTCCTCAAGCTCCGCGTCGATGTAAGACTCGTCACATACGGGGAAGTCGGAGAGGTGAACGCTTATGGGCGCATCCTTGTCAATGGAGCAAACGAGATTGCGGTAGATATCCTCGGACATAAAGGGTATCATAGGAGCAGAGACCTTTGCGATAGTAACGAGAACGGTGTAAAGCGTCATATAAGCGTTTATCTTGTCCTCGGTCATATCCTTGCCCCAGAAACGCTCACGTGAACGACGAACGTACCAGTTGGAGAGCTCGTCAACAAACTTCTCAAGTACTTTGGTGGTCTCAACTATCTTCATCTCGCTGTAAAGCTGGTCGCACTCGCGGACTACCGTGTTAAGGCGAGAGAGCAACCACTTGTCCATAACGGAGAGCTTTTCCTTGTCGAGCGTGTACTTTGTAGCATCGAAATCGTCGATGTTTGCATAAAGAACGAAGAACGCATATGTGTTCCAGAGCGTTCCGAGGAACTTTCTCTGACAGTCAACGACAGCGTCGCCGTAGAAACGGCTGGGCAGCCAAGGAGCGCTGTTGGAATAGAAGTACCAACGGAGAGCATCTGCGCCGTACTTAGCGAGAGCCTCAAAGGGGTCTACAGCGTTGCCCTTGGACTTGGACATCTTCTGTCCGTTCTCGTCCTGAACAAGACCGAGAACTATTACGTTCTTGTAGGGAGCTTTGTCAAAGAGAAGCGTGGAGATAGCGAGAAGCGAATAGAACCAACCTCTGGTCTGGTCAACTGCCTCACTGATAAAGTCAGCAGGGAAGTTCTTCTCGAATATATCCTTGTTCTCAAAAGGATAGTGCCACTGAGCGAAGGGCATAGCACCCGAGTCGAACCAGCAGTCGATAACCTCGGGAACACGGCGCATCTCGCCGCCGCACTTCTTACACTTGAAGGTTACGTTATCAACGAAAGGTCTGTGAAGCTCAATGTTCTCAGGGCAGTTGTCGGAAAGCTCGCGAAGCTCTGCGATAGAGCCTACGGAGTGCATCTCTCCGCACTCACACTGCCAGATGTTAAGGGGAGTACCCCAATAACGGTTACGGCTGATACCCCAGTCCTGAACGTTGCATATCCAGTCGCCGAAGCGTCCCTTACCAATGCTCTCGGGTATCCAATTGATAGTGTTGTTGTTCGCAACAAGTCTGTCGCGAACTGCGGTCATACGTATGAACCAGCTCTCGCGAGCGTAGTAGATAAGGGGAGTGTCGCATCTCCAGCAGAAGGGATAGGAGTGTTCAAAGGGAAGAGCCTTGAAGAGCAAGCCTTTTTCACGAAGAGACTTGAATACCTCTGCGTCCGCGTCCTTGCAGAACATACCGGGCCAATCGGTCTCCTTTGTCATACAGCCGTGAGAGTCGACGAGCTGAACGAAGGGAAGGTCATACTCGCGACCGACGCGGGAGTCGTCCTCACCGAATGCGGGAGCGATATGAACTATACCTGTACCGTCCGTAAGCGTTACGTAGCCGTCGCAGACAACGTAGAACGCCTTCTTCTGCGGCTTTGCGAAGTCAAAGAGAGGCTCGTATTCCATTCTCTCAAGGTCCTTACCGATGTAAGTTTCGAGAACAGTATACTCATCGGAGATAACAGAGGGAATGAGCGCCTCTGCGAGAATGTACTTCTCATCGCCGACAGATATCTTTGCGTAGGTCTCAACAGGGTTTACGCAGAGAGCTACGTTTGAGGGAAGTGTCCAAGGCGTGGTCGTCCAAGCGAGGATATACTCGTCTGTCTTGCCCTTTACGCGGAACTTCGCGATAGCGGATTTTTCCTTGACGTCCTTATATCCCTGAGCTACCTCGTGGCTGGACAAGGGAGTACCGCAACGGGGGCAGTAGGGGACGATCTTGAAGCCCTTATAAAGCAGTCCCTTGTTGTATATCTCCTTGAGAGCCCACCACTCGGACTCGATGAAGTTGTTGTCGTAGGTAACGTAAGGATCCTTCATATCCGCCCAGAATGCAACGGTCTCGGAGAAGTCCTCCCACATACCCTTGTACTTCCAAACGCTTTCCTTACATTTGCCGATAAACGGCTCAAGACCGTACTGCTCGATCTGCTCCTTACCGTCAAGACCGAGAAGCTTCTCGACCTCAAGCTCAACGGGGAGACCGTGAGTATCCCAGCCGGCCTTTCGCGTGACACACTTGCCTTTCATTACCTGATAGCGAGGGATCATATCCTTGATCGCACGTGTGAGCAAGTGACCGATATGGGGCTTACCGTTTGCGGTAGGAGGACCGTCGTAGAACGTGTAGGTTTCTCCCGCCTTGTCAAGATTCTTTCTGACAACATCGTTCTCGCGCCAAAAGTTTGCAGTGTTCTTTTCACGCTCAACGAAGCTCAGATTGGTTGATACCTTGTTGTAAAGCATATTAATTCTCCTTTTAGAGTTTATATTTAAAAATAAAAAAAGCTCCGCCGCTAATAGGACGAAAGCTCACAAACCACCCATTAAAACGTACATCATACGTCCCGAAAATAACGGCTCGGTCCCGTCGGAGACTACACACCAAAAAACGGCTTCGTCCACGCAGCTCGGAAGTGATATTCACATAGCGGCGAATATCGGGCTCACACCATACCCCGATTCTCTGAAAACGCTCATCTACGCTACTGTCTTCGTCAAAGCATTTGTTTATTACAATTAAGTATTATATCACACAAAGAAATATTTGTCAAGGAATTTTGAAAAATATGATAAATTAGGATTTATCGGGGACGCGTTTTTTTGAGGGAAACTTCTTGAAAGAAGCTTCCCTCAAACTCCCTTCAAGAACTTTAAAACAAAATAGTTATTGTTACAGCCATAGGAAATATATAACTTTATTGTTTTTCTCTGAGGTAAAAACTCGTCGGACCCTACGTACCGACGAGTTTTATGGGTATTTGAACGTTCTGCACTACAATGAGTTTTTCAGCCCAATTAAAAAAATAATAATTTCTTTGTGTTAAAGTTCTTAGAGTGAGGAACACTCGCAAGCGTCGGCAAGCCTGTGCGAACACACCGACAAATCCTAATTTGACGTATTTAAAAAACGATACGTATCCACAAAAAAACGCTTGACACGGGCGAACAAATATGATATAATAATTGACGTTGTAAATAATGGGATGTCGCCAAGCGGTAAGGCACCAGACTTTGACTCTGGCATCCGTCGGTTCAAATCCGGCCATCCCAGCCAGCACAAAAGGCACGCATTGGCGTGCCTTTTGTGCTGGCTGGGATGGCACTTATGCGAAGCGAGCTGCGATAGCAGCGTCGGTGCACATTTCCCGCCCGAAGATCGGGTAGCTCGCTCACCAGGCGCAGGGCGAGGAAATCTTCAAATTTGCAAAGCAAATTTGAATACCCGGCGAAAAAAGCTCCAATACAAAAGGCACGCATTGGCGTACCTGCGATAAAGCAGGTTTTACCTACCGCAAACACAAAAGGAGTACGAACAAAATTGCTCGTACTCCTTTTGTTATTTTTTCGGAAGGTGCTGCCCCCTGCGTGTCATCTTGAGCGGAGTCCGCCCGAGATTCTACCTTCGCTTTGCTCGGTGCTGCTTCGCAGTTCGACTCCGCTCCGCTTCGCTCAGAATGACACGGGCGGACGCAGTCGAAACCCGAAGGGCGAACGGCAACGCCGTTCGGATCTCGCAGGGAGATTAAAACCTGCTTTATGTAAGACACCTCTTGGGGTGCCTTTTGTGCTGGCTGGGATGGCACTTATGCGAAGCGAGCTGCGATGGCAGCGTCGGTGCTTAAACAAATCCCCTGACTTCAAAGAAAGTCAGGGGGGTTATATTTATATCTCGCCTTTGTGCTTTTGCGATTTCTTTTTGTCAGGTGTCAATGCTTTTTCTCCCGCAAGATACATAGCGACAAGTCCGAGGAGCACCATACTTACGGAGAGATAGATAATGATGGGAATTATGTTCTTATATATTACTGTGCAGATAGCAGTAGCTACCTCACCGCCTATGATAAGAGCGACCACGTAGCCGAAAAAGGTCAGTCCACCTGCAAAGACGGATATCATAATGCCATAGCCGAAAATTGTCTTAAGTATAGCGGAAAGCTTCTTGCAAAATTCTTTCATTTTGTTTCCTCCTTTACAGTCCCAAAATTGGCAACCAACCCATCAAAACGGCGACTTGCATAATAAACTGCGCAGCGACCCACCAAAGGTTGTTTTTGAAGGTCTTGCTGAAATCCGATTCGGCGATAGTCATGCCTGCGTACATTCCAAGTCCTAAGGGCGGTGTGATACCGCACATAACTCCGCATATGCAGGGAAGCATAGCGGCTGCGAGAAGCGGGTCTACTCCAACACCGTACAAAAGTGAAATGAATACAGGACCAAAGATAACGACCTGAGATGAGCCCGGTACTACCATACCCATGACGCATGTGATAGCGCAGATCATAAGTACCATACCGAACTTTCCAAAGCTCCAATTTGCCATGACTGCTCCGAGGGACTGAGCAACGCCAAGATCCTCAAACATTGCGCCTATCATATATCCGAATACGCAAACGCCTATTGCGGGAGCTATCGACTTAACTCCGTTTGCAAACATTTTAGCTATTTTATTAGGAGTGATCGTGGACTTGTCCTTAACAATAAGACACGCAAATATTATCGAGATACCCGGTACGAAAAGAAGAACGGATTTGGAGAGATACTTCGCGCCCGCCGCGCCAAGTCTTGCAACGAAGAAGGTATCAGCGAATACCGCATCGAGAATAAAGGGAGTGAGGATCACGATGGGAAGCAGCAATGCCTGCCAACCTGCCTTGAAGGTCTCTTTGAGACTGGGGAGATCCTCTTTCTTTATCGGCTGTACCTTATAGTACTTGCAGAAAGCCCATACCATTATGAGACGCTGCGCTATAAACCAAATAGCAACACCCCACAAAACCACCCAGAACTTACCCTGAGAGACATCTGCTATTCCCATACCTGCCGCAAAGGTGGTAAATGCCGCCATTGCCGCAACGATATTTGACGAAGGGGGGATCATATTTCCAAGGTAGCTTGCGTTGGACTCTATATTGGCAGCAAGCTCAGCGGGGAAGCCCGTGCGCTTCATTGCGGGGATAGTCAAAGCGCCCGTTGCCATTACGTTACCTGGACCGGAGCCCGAAAGTGCACCCATAAAAGCGCTTGCTATGACGGCTGTATATCCCGCACCGCCTCTTATGCGTCCGATAAGCGAGAGTATTATCGTGATACAACTGTCTACGATTTTCGTTTTCGTAAGCAGAATGGACATAGCCACGAAGGCAACCATCGAATACAAGAGAGAGGTGGATAAGCCCTCGTTTATGTATACCAAAACGTTGCTCCACGTACCAGTAACTATTAGCAGTATTACAAAAGCTATAAGCACTGCCTCGTAAACGGGGCGCTTGAATAGCAAGAACCATATACATATTACTGCCAGCATTATACCGAGGTATAACAAAGATTCCATAATAAAGCTCCTTTTTATAACTTATTGGTTATTGATATTATTACTAACCGTGAATATTATACCATTGTTATATCTTTTTGTCAATAGAAATTATAATTTTTTTGGAATAACTTGTTGACTTTTTTTTGCAAATGATGTATTCTAAATACAAGTTATTCAAAAGAGATGTGTGGGGGATATTAAATATGAACACAAAGCATATCCAATACGTTTTGGCTTTGGCGCAGACCTCGAGCTTTTCTCAGGCAGCCGAGCAGCTTGGAATTTCTCAGCCTGCTTTAAGCAAGCAGATACAGCATATAGAAAACGAGCTTGGCGTTAAGCTTTTTGACCGTGAGCGTTCACCGCTCGCTCTGACACCTGCGGGGGATTATTTTGTGCGCAGCGCGCGCGAGCTTGTATATAAGGAAGAGCAGATGAGAAAGGCGCTGGAAGGATTTCAGTCGGGTGAGAACGGACGGTTGGTTATAGGAATAACTCCTTTTAGAAGCTTGTATCTTATGCCCGAGCTTGTTAAAAAGATAAGAGCTCAATATCCCGGGGTGCAAGTATCGTTGCAGGAAGTACCTGCGTCTCAGCTCAGAAAGGAAGCGGCAGAGGGAAGGTACGATCTGGCGATCGTCAATCTGCCCGTGGACACGTCTTTGCTCGACACCGTTGCCTTAGAGCCCGACACGCTCGTTTTGGCAGTACACAATAAAATGGCAGATGGGCTGCCGTCAAACGGTGAGGAGATGTTTCCCACGATAGATTTTAAAGACGCGAAGCATCTGCCCTTCATCGTACTCGGTCAAGGTCAGGAAATGCGTCAGGTGTTTGACGGTCTTTGCGCCGCGACCGACGTTTATCCGACTATCGCCGCCGAGGTGAACGGCGTCACGTCAGCTTGGGCAATGGCGCGTGCCGGGGTCGGAGCGGCACTGCTTCCGTTACAGTTCGTTCGAGAGAGCTATTTCGATGACGAGCTGTCGTTGTACATCATTAAGAGCAACCTTTATTCGAGGCAACCCGTTATCGCCACTCGAAAGGGTCAGGTGCTTACCCCCTACGCAGAGCTGGTTATCAAGCTGTTGACCGAGAAAAAATAAAAGACAAAAAAGAGGACAGAGAACGTTTTACGTTCTCTGTCCATTTTTGTTATATAAGATCTTTAGTTTTTGCTTATCTTTCTCTGAATGAATTTTACTATCTCAACTACGGGGATAACAACAAGTCCGAGACCGATAGCGATGAGGTATTCCTTGAGGTTAACGTGCGTAAATCCGAACGCGTTTGCAAGGAAGGGAACCTCACATACAAGCGTTGTTGCGAGGAACGAGCCGCCTGCCGCGAGAAGCAGCATCTTGTTGATAGAGGGCAGCGTGAATATGCTTCCGCGAACAGAACGCATATTAAGGCTGTGGAATATCTCTGCCATAGAGAGTGTAAGGAACGCCATTGTCATACCGTGCTCAGCACCGTCCATATTGTTTCCTATGAAGTAGGAAGCAAGAACGAGAACCGTTACGAGAGCACCCTGATATGCGATGTTGAAGCCCATACCGTCGGAGAATATTCCCGCCTTTGCGGAACGGGGCTTTCTTCTCATTATATTGGGCTCTGCCTTTTCCATACCGAGAGCGATAGCGGGCAGACAGTCTGTTACGAGGTTGATCCAAAGCAGGTGTACGGGCTCAAGGATAGTAAATCCTATAAGCGTTGCAATGAATATGCAAAGTACCTCACTGAGGTTAGAGCCGAGAAGGAACTGGATAGCCTTACGGATGTTGTCGTAGATACGTCTACCTTCCTCAACAGCTCCGACGATAGTTGCGAAGTTGTCGTCAGCAAGAACCATATCTGCGACGTTCTTTGTAACGTCAGTACCCGTGATACCCATTCCAACACCGATATCTGCGCTCTTTATAGAGGGAGCGTCGTTAACGCCGTCACCCGTCATAGCGGTTACGTAGCCTGCGCCACGCCATGCGTTAACTATTCTTGTCTTATGCTCTGGCTGAACACGAGCGTAAACGCTGATGTTCTGGAACTTCTCCGCAAACTCCTCGTCGCTCATATCGTTGAGCTGTGCGCCCGTGATAGCGTAGGTGTCCTCGGTGATGATGCCGAGCTCCTTAGCGATAGCAACCGCTGTGTCGATGTGGTCACCCGTGATCATTATAGGTCTGATACCTGCGCCACGGCACTCGACGATAGCGTCCTTGACCTCGGGACGAACGGGGTCGATCATTCCGCAAAGACCCATAAAGCAAAGGTCCTTTTCAAGATGATCAGCCTCATACATTTCGGGAGCAGTATCCCAAACTCTTGTAGCGCACGCGAGAACGCGGAGCGCTTTGTCTGCCATTTCCTTGTTTGCGGCAAGTATTTCTGCCTTGTATTCCTCAGTCATAGGAACGGGAGCGCCGTCCTTGAGGTAATGAGTGCACTTTCCAATGATAACGTCGGGAGCACCCTTTGTGTACTGTACGAAGTTATCAGCGATAACGTGTACGGTGGACATCATCTTTCTGCCCGAGTCAAAGGGAGCTTCTCCGCAACGGGGAGATGTTGCCTTAAGGTCGTACTTCTTGTAGCCGAGCTTATCAGCCCAAACAACGAGAGCAGCCTCGGTAGGCTCACCTGTTACGTTGCCCTCGGCATCTATCTCTGCGTCACAGCAAAGAGCCATTGCCGAAGCGATAGCGACCTCGTCCTCACCGAAGTGATCGACGACGGTCATCTTATTCTGTGTGAGTGTACCTGTCTTATCGGAGCAGATTATCTGAGCGCATCCGAGAGTTTCGACCGCTGTAAGACGGCGGATTATCGCGTTACGCTTAGACATATTGGTAACACCGATGGAAAGAACGACGGTAACGACCGCAGCAAGTCCCTCGGGGATAGCGGCAACTGCGAGCGATATTGCTATCATGAACGCGTCAAGCGCAAACTCGAAGCTGAATGCACCGTGACGTATGAGCTGAACGCCGAATACGATGATACATATTCCGATAACCAACCACGTGAGTATTCTCGAGAGCTGATGGAGCTTTATCTGGAGAGGAGTCTCACCCTCTTCAGCGGAAGCAAGCGCATCTGCGATCTTACCCATCTCTGTCTGCATTCCCGTTGCGGTGACAACAGCCGTGCCACGTCCGTAAACAACGGTAGATCCCATGTAGAGCATATTCTTACGGTCGCCGAGAGGAACGTCCTTCTCGCCTTCCTTAAGATAAATGATGTCGATAAATTTAGTTACGGGTACGGATTCACCCGTGAGAGCCGCTTCCTCTACCTTAAGGCTTGCGTTCTCAAGAATTCTCGCGTCTGCGGGAACTGCGTCGCCTGCCTCGAGGACGATGATATCACCGACAACGAGGTCCTCGCTGTGAATGACCTGCACCTTACCGTCACGCAGCACCTTTGAGGTAGCAGCTGACATTTCCTGGAGTGCCTCAATAGCTTTCTCGGCCTTGCTTTCCTGATAAACACCGAGAACGGCGTTTATAAGAACAACGGCGAGAATGATGATGACGTCGGCAAAGCCTTCGCCCTCACCCGGATGCATAATGCTTTCGTATACCGCAAGACCTCCGCTGATAGCGGCGGCTACGAGAAGGATGATCGTCATAGGATCGGCAAGCTGCTCGAAGAAACGACGAACAAGGGATTTGCCCTTAGCGGCAGCCAACTTATTCTTTCCGTTTTCAGCAAGTCGTTTTGCTGCTTCTTCGGAAGTCAGACCGTCGCGGGTACTGTTAAGCTCTTGCAAGACATTTTCATTATCTTCGCAATAAAACTTCATTTGTTTTCCTCCTAAATATATAGTTAGTAAATTATATTATACCAAAAGTTAGTTGTTTTGTCAACAAAAAACATCTGCAAGCACGAAATTTTGTGCTTGCAGATGCGTATATGATTATTTGTTGTTTTTGTTTGCCTTTTTGCGTGCCTTGCCTTCTTTTGTTGCATCGACAACGATTCGAGAAAGCACGAAGAGTGCGAGTGCGTTGGGGAGTACCATGAGATAGTTGAAGAAGTCTGTGAGCTCCCAAACGAGGTCGGACTGGAATACTGTTCCGAGGAAAATGAATGCGATTGCGATTACTGAGTAAATTATTGTTGCAGCCTTCGCGTTTTTCTTGCCGAACATATACTCAACGTTCTGCTTACCGAAGAAGTTCCAGCTGATAATTGTTGTGAAAGCGAAGAACATAAGGCAGATAGCAACGAGCAGAGAGCCTGCTGTTGTGCCGAATACGGTACCCATAGCGACCTGCATCATGTTGTTCTTTGTGACGTCAACGACGGGAACTCCGTCCTTGTAAAGAGTTGTGATAACAACGAGGGCTGTCATTGTAAGAACTATAAATGTATCTACAAATACACCGATCATAGCTGCGACACCCTGCTGGTGAGGAATTTCAACCTCTGCCTGTGCGTGAGCGTGAGGTGTTGAACCCATACCTGCTTCGTTGGAGAACAAACCTCTCTTCGCACCCTGGCTGATAGCTGTCTTAAGAGCAAAGCCTATACCGCCGCCGAGTACAGCATGAGGCACAAATGCATATTTGAAGATCATGCCAAATGTTGCGGGAACTGCCTTGATGTTAACACCGAGAACAATGATGGCGAGAATAATGTAGATAACAGCCATTGCGGGAACTACCTTTTCAGCAACCGAGGCAATGCGCTTTATGCCGCCAATGAAAATAAATCCGCAGATAATTGCGAGAACTATACCTACTGCGAACGTAGGAATAGCGGGAACAGCATTGTTGATAGCACCTGCTATGGAGTTGGACTGAACCATCGTTCCCATAAATCCGAGAGCAAGAATTGTTGCGATTGCAAAGAAGGCTGCGAGGATCTTGCCGAATGTGCCTTTGAATGCTTTCTTGATGTAGTAAACGGGACCTCCGAGAACCGCACCGTTTTCGCCGACGACCTTGGTGTTCTGAGCAAGAGTTGCCTCGGCATAGATGGTAGCCATACCGAAGAATGCGATGACCCACATCCAGAATATAGCACCGGGACCACCTATAAGGATCGCTCCACAAGCACCGACGATGTTACCCGTACCTACCTGAGCCGCAACTGCGGTAGCGAGTGCCTGGAAGGATGAAAGTCCACCCTTAGCGCCGTTTTTCTTTGAGAAAATACCGCCGAAAACCTGCTTCATTCCCTCGCCAAAGCAACGGATCTGAACGAATCTTGTTCTGATGGTGTAGAAAAGACCTACGCCGACAAGAAGGAAAATGAGGATATAGTCAGAAAGATACATATTGATCTTTGAGACTATACCAAGAAGAAAATTTTGAATAGCGTCCATGTGGATGCCTCCTTAAAATGAAATGAAAATAAAAAAACCACTGAAAACCTTCAGTGGCTCGTGAAGAGAAACAATACAGACCTTTATTGTCTGCTCTGTCCTTTTGCCTGAGAGATTGGACGAAGCATAAAGCTTCGCTTTGCACCTTCGGCACTCCTACTTTGGGAGATTCTCCAGAGCCCCTCCGCCTTCGGTTTTTGCATATCACAAATTCTAAAGGCTTCAACGGTTTAATTTGATAATACATTATACCACATTTTTCGATATTTTACAATGTCATTTTTGTATAAAATAAGTGCGGCATACAGAGCGGTTTCGTCATTATATACAAAAAGAAGGGCGTCGGATATCCGACGCCCTTGAAACATCATTATTCCTGAGTTTCGATAAGACCGTAGTGACCGTCACGGCGCTTGTAAACAACGCAGACCTCACCCGTTTTGTCGTCCTTATAAACAAAGAACTCGTGGTCGAGCAGGTTCATCTGCATTATAGCTTCCTCGGTGGACATGGGCTTGAGTGTGAAGCTCTTACGGCGGATCTTAAATTCAGCTTCTTCCTCAAAGTCCTCACCCGTGTCGATTATACCGCTGTCAAACGCGCCCGAGCGCAGCTTCTTCTGAAGTCTCGTCTTGTTCTTTCTTATCTGTCTTTCTATAACGTAGATCGCCTTATCAAGGGCATTTCTGAACGTCTCCTCCTGCACCTCGCTTCTGAAGATCGTGCCTGAATAAACTATTGTGATCTCAAGGCACTTCTGATTGTGCTTGGAGCTGAGAGTAACGGTTGCTTCGCCCTCATCGTTGAAATATTTTTCAAACTTCGAAAGCTTTGCTTCGATAAGGGATTTCATTTCATCCCAAACGTTCATTTGTCTGCCAACGATCGTAATTTTCATATTACATCCTCCTAAGAAAAAATATTCCCGAGGATATGCATATCCTCGGGAATATTCGTCATATATCCGAGGAAATCATTTCCTCAAATATATTATAGCACAACAAAAACTATTTGTAAATAGTAATTATATTATTTTTATAAAAAATCAAAAAAATGTATATATTGCACAATAGATGTGCCTTTTTGTCGCAGACTATCCCCGGTTTTTTGAGTACGGCGGTGAAGAATATAAATTAATTGTAAATTTATCGGATAAGGTATGCATTGATGACAAAAATATGGTATAATTTCTTGGGTACGAAATATCGTATTTTTGAGCGTATTTTGCCAAATGCGCGAGTAATTTGGCGAATAACATCATTTTTTTGAGCGGAGGGATCATGGAGCAGGCAATTCACGAGCGAGTGGGGCTGTACCACGGACTGGAGTTTCCCATAGAGTGCTACAATCTGCACAGCAAGGCATACGTAAGCGGAAAGCTTGCTGCGCCGCACTATCACGAATATATCGAATTTTTGTATGCTTCGGGCGAATGTGATATTTCGGTCTGGATAGCGGGAGAGATGGTCGATTTTCGCACGGGCGATTTTATGATAATCAATTCAAACACCCCCCACAGCTTTTTCCCACGTTTGCCCATAAACAACTACGCTTGCATAAAGGCGCTACCCGAGGTCATATATTTCTCTAAAAGCTCGTATTTTGACGCGAGATACGTTGCTCCGTTTCTTGAGAATAATCTTGTCCGATATCAGCTCTTTCGCAAGGACGAGCTCGCCGATACCGAAATTGCAGGCTTCTTTTCCGAGGCGATATCCGAATGGAAAAACAAGGAATACGGCTATGAGGTCTCGCTGAGGAGCCTGGTGTTCAGAATATTCTTGTGGACCATACGTCGTAATTACAAAATGGGAGAGAACGTGCTTGATGTCGAGCGCGACAGCGGGATCGAGAATGTTGTGCTCGTTCACAATGCCGTAGAGTACATAAATTCAAATTTTGCGACTGTTACGGAAGCAGAGGCTGCCTCGGTCATAAATATGAGTTACAGTCATTTCTCCCGTACCTTCAAGCGGGTGATGGGCAAAAGCTTTAAGACGTATCTGACTGCAACGAGGATAAACGCCGCCGAGAGAATGCTCTTTGAAACGGACACTCCGATAACGGAGATAGCGCTTGCTTGCGGCTTTGCGACGAGCAGTCATTTTATAGAACGCTTCAGGCTTGCCAAGGGTGTTACGCCGAGGCAATACAGACAGGCGTTTGCGGAAAAATAACGTATATATAATATAAAGGAGAAGTTTATGTCTAAAAAGCATATTTTAAGAGGTGTTGCGCTGGTATTTCTCGCGCTTGTGATGTGTGTTTCTCTTTGCTCTTGCGCGTACTTTGAAGCGTTACTTCCCGACGGTGCGGGAAAGAGTCGTGGCAGCAGCGGGGGCGGAGACGGAGAGAAGAATAACGTGGTCGTCGAGGGCGACATCGAGATACATTTTCTCGAGCTCGGAAACCGCTATACGGGTGACTGCACTTACATAAAGGCTGGAGACAAGGATATTCTTATAGATGCGGGCTCAAAGGTGTCGAGCATCAAAACTATCGATGAATATATCGAGAGATACGTGACCGACAAAAAGCTGGAATACGTTATAGTCACTCACGCGCATGAGGACCATTATGCGGGCTTTGCCACATATGAAAACGTTGACAGTCTTTTCGACCTTTATGAGTGCGAGGTGATAATTGACTTCGCTCAGATAACGACGGGCAGAGAAGAGAAGGTCATGTATAAGAACTACGTGCGCGAGCGTGACGCGGAGATAGAAAAGGGCGCAAAGCACTATACAGCTGCCGAGTGCATTGAGGACGAGACTATAAAGGGCGTATTCGACCTTGGAGACGGAATGTCGCTTACGGTGCTGGATAGCTACTATTATTATAATAAGTCGACTACTGAGAACGACCACTCCGTTTGCACGCTTCTTGAGGATGGAAAGAACAGCTATCTTTTCACGGGAGACCTTGAAAAGAAGGGTGAGGAAAAGCTGGTTGAAATGAATGACTTACCCGAGGTCAAGCTTTATAAGGCGGGACATCACGGCTCTAAGACATCGTCGAACGAAGTACTTCTCGAGGTGATAAAGCCCGAGATAGTTTGCGTATGCTGCTGTTGCGGAAGCCCTGAGTATACGTCAACAAATAAGAATCAGTTCCCGACACAGGCGTTCGTCGATCGCATAGCTCCTTATACGGATAAGGTCTACGTTACGACGCTGTGCGTGGACTACGAAAAGGAAGAATTCAAATCTATGAACGGCGATATCATAGTGAGGTCAGTGGACGGAGAAGTGAGCGTGCATTGCTCGGCGTCGAAGGACGTTCTTAAGGACAGTAATTGGTTTAAGAAAAACCGAACTACTCCGTCAGCTTGGAAATAAAAAATCAAAATGATACAGCTTGGCGTACCCAAAAGATATTGGGTGCGCCAAGCGTTTTTTAGGTGTTCTATGTCAAAATGGCAAACCGCGTAATTTTTAAGAAAATTCCGTTTTAAGAACTAAATTCAAAGCGAAATCAATGCAAAATTCAAATAAAAATCCTAAAAAGGAATAAAAATTTTGAATAAATTTTGGCATTGTACTGTTTATTGGACATATAGTGTGATATAATGATGGTGTCAGAAGGGAAGGAATAAACCTTCAAAACAACGGAAAGGCAGGTGCAGATATGAACGCACAATTGAATTTTGACAGAGATCAGCTTAAGGAAAAGGGAATAGTTTCCGAGAATTGTAACTGCTCCGTTTACTCTATGATAACGGTTGCGGGAGGCATTCTCCTCGCAGTGGGAACGGTTATATATTCGCTTATCGCAATGTAAGCTACATACTTGATTTTGCCGAAGGTCTGTGGTAAAATAATATATGTATATTACGGATCGGAGGAGGACATACTCTTATGCCGAAAAGCTCAAATCAAAAGCTTAAGCTTTTGTATCTTTCGAAAATTTTTCTTGAGAATACGGACGCAACGCATGCGCTCACTGTGAGCGAGCTTATAAATGAGCTCGCAAAATATGAGATAAGGGCGGAGCGCAAAAGCGTTTATGACGATATAGAGATGCTTCGCGTCTTTGGTATCGATATCAAGGTCATTCGCGATAAGCAGGTGAGGTACTACGTTGGCAGGCACAGCTTTGAGCTTGCTGAGCTAAAGCTGCTGGTTGACGCTGTGCAGTCCTCAAAGTTCATAACGGAGAAGAAGAGCAACACTCTTATAAAGAAGCTTGAGGGGCTGAGCTCTAAATACGATGCGGCGCAGCTGCATCGCCACGTCACCGTCTCGGGTCGTCTTAAGGCTGAGAATGAGGAGATATTCTGCAACGTGGATATGATACACAAGGCAATGTCCGCAAACAGACGGATATGCTTCCGGTATTTCGATTGGTCTCCCGAGATAAAGAGAGTGCTCAGGCGCGACGGCGCGTTTTACAAGATAAGTCCGTGGGCTTTGATATGGGAGGATGAGAATTATTATATGATCGGCTACGATGCCGATGCTCAGTCACTAAAGCATTATCGCATAGATAAGATGCTTGAGCTTTACGTTGACACTGAGATGCGTGAAGGTAAGCGCGAATTTGAGACGCTTGATCTTACGCAGTATTCAAAACAGGTATTTGGTATGTATGCGGGAGAGGCGTGTCACGTCAGGCTCTCGTGCGACAATTCTCTCGCGGGTGTGGTCATAGACCGCTTCGGACGAGAGATAGTCATAGCTAAGGGAGAGGAGCGATTTGAATTTACCGCTAAGGTAATGCTCAGCCCCAACTTTTATTCATGGGTATTGGGATTTGGCAACAAGGTGAGAGTGGTGTCGCCGAGTTACGTTTCGGACCGCGTTGCCGAGCTTGCCGAGGAAACTCTGGCACAGTACAAATAAAAAAAGGAAGCACCTGCATTTGCAGGTGCTTCTTATTTTTGTTTATCAACAGTCTATTCGTTTCCGCCGCCTTCGTTGCCTTCGCCGCCTTCACCTTCGCCACCTTCGCCTTCGCCGGTGACTTCATCAATTATCTCGTCGATAATGTCCTTAACGGGAAGATAAACGTCCTGAACGTATTCAGCAGTGGTGATGAATGAGAAGGATTTGCCGTTGGATGTGTAGAACAATCTCCAGTTGTTGTTGTCCTCATCCCAAACTGCGGCAAACGCTGTCTTGAGGTTGCCGTTTACAAATACGGGAACGTTTGCAAGCTTGTCCTTACCGAACTTTGCAACTGTGCCTGCGGAGCCTTCCTTAGTGCAGTAAACGTCGATACCCTCTTCGGGAATATAGTAAAGGGTGTTGGAGTAGGTGTGCATCGAGATAGCCTCGACCTCATACTGTACTCTTTCGATATCGTCCTTTGCTCTGTCGAAGAACATAAGGTTTCTATCGCCCTTGGTTACGAAATAAGCATTGCCCTTAGCCGTTACTTCAAACTCAGCTACGTCCTCGGAGATCTTGTTAGCGACAAAGTGCTCGTCGTCAAGGTCTATCCACATGAATACGTCTTCGTTTGTAGTATAGTAGAAGTAGTTGCCGTCAGGATCGAACTTACCGTTCTGCTTTGCGAGAGTAGAACGCTCATACTTCTTGTTAAGGTAGTAGGTGGTTGTGTTGATGCCGTCGCCACAGCTGAAGAAGTTATCAGCGAATGTGTTGAAGCGTGCAACGTCGTTGTTAAAGGATATAGCTCTGTACGTGCCGTTGCCGATCTTTGCGGGCTCGGATTCGTTATCGCCGAGCTTCTTTGCGTTGAAGGAGTAGAGGTAGGTAGCAACACCGCCGTCGGACGTGTTAACTGTGTAGAGGACCTCATTACCTGCCATATTTGTATCAACGACACTGTTGAAGTTGTCAGCAATCTGCTCTCTCTTACCGGGTTCATCGGTGGAAAGAACGAGCAATACCTTTATATCACCCTCGATAAGCTTCCAAGCGTAAACGAAATCTCCGTTGTCGGAAAGTGCTACGGGGTAGAAGTTCTTAGCTGCGGACACAGCGTTCGAGCCTTCCTGGATGTAGAGGTTGAATGCAGAACCGTCATCCTTCCACTTAGCGTATGTAACCTTGGTTGCGTCAGCGGACATACTGAACATATAATCAAACTCATCATCGGACTCGGGATCGGTTACGAAAACGTCCTCGTGGTCTCTGGAGATCTTTTCGCCTGCGGGGTTCTTCTCGTTGTAGAAGAAGACACCGTTTTCCATCTCGAGCCAAACAACACCGGGCTCAAGAGTTGCATAAGCGAGGATCTTTGTGACGGGGTTTTCTATGATGGGGGTTATCTTCTTACCCTCGATAACGTATACCTTGTATCCCTCGTCGGTATTCTCCTCGATGTAAGCGAAAGAGTTGTCAGCTGCGAGGATAAGCTTTACCTCGTCCTCAAACTGCTTAGCTATCTCGCCGTTGGAGAGAACGTAGAACGTTCCGCTTTCATCAGAGAAGGTGACGTAGCTGTTGTTCTCGATCTTAAGGTCCTTGTTGTTGCCCGAAGCAAATATTGCAACAAGAACTATGATGAGGATCACTGCTACGACTGCTGCTGCAGCGATGATGATGGAAGAGAGATTGAGGCCGTTGCCCTTGGGAGATCCCTTTCCGGACTTCTTCGCGCCTGTCTTCTTGGGAGCAGAGCCCGAGAAAGCACCAAAGTCGTCAGTTTCCGATGCGCCCGTTTCGTATGTCAACGTGTCATTCTTGCGTGTGCGGTAGGTGTTGTCCTGAGCGCCTGCCGTAGCGAATGCCGGGCGGAAGTTATTCTTAAAAAACATATAAACCTCCGTAAGAAATTTATTATTTACATATTTTGATATGATATTATACCATATTTTATATAAGTTATGATACAATATATTATTAAAAAATTGTGAACTTGTTGTTAACAACACAATATCTTGTGACAAAACATGGCATTTTTCCCTTATTTTGCGCTTTTGAAACTAAAAATTGTAATTTTGTGGAAAGCAAAGCTTGTCATAAAGCACTTTGGACAATCATATGCTTTGACAGGAAGAAAACGTTTGACGGAGGTTTTTATGGCGACCGTTATAGTGGAAAAGCAGAAGCGTCCGAGTGGGGCTTTGACCGCTCTTTTGGGAGTGCTGCCGCCGTCGATATATCTTGAGCTTGAGAGCTTGAGCGCACGTGGAGTTGCGGTCGAGGAGCTGAGGCTGCGCGGCGGTAAACGCGCGTACGTTACCTCTCGCGGAAAGAATATACCGCTCGGCATCACCGTCGAGCAATGGCAGATAGACGACATCGTGGAGAACGTGTGCGACGGCTCTATGTACGCTCACGCGGATACCATACGCAAGGGATACGTCACGCTTGACGGAGGCATACGTGTGGGAATGGTGGGCAGAGCCTCGGTGGAGAACGGAAGGGTCATAGGAGTATACGACATAAGCGGACTTTGCATTCGACTGCCTCATCCCGTAAGCGGAGTGGGCGGCCCTGTTTGCCGTCTGTTGAGAGACAGCTCACTTGACGGCGGAGTGCTCGTCTACTCTCCGCCCGGTGAGGGAAAGACCACGCTGCTTCGCGCCGTGACTGCGGCACTTGCTTCGGGAGACGGAGCTTTTCGGGTCTCTGTCGTGGACGGACGGGGAGAGCTGGGGGCGTTTCTCGGCGGCTCTGAGCTTTGCACAGACGTGCTGTCCGGCTACCCCAAGGCAGAGGGAATAGAGATAGCCGCGCGAAGCATGAACGCACAGCTCATAGTTTGTGATGAGATAGGAGACGAGGCGGAGGTCAGGGCGATAATTGCCGCGCAAAACTGCGGAGTGCCCTTGCTTGCTTCCGCGCACGCGTCGAGCATAGAGGGGCTTCTCAGAAGGACGGGCATAGCCGCTCTTCACCGTGCGGCTGTGTTCGGCGCGTACGTCGGCATAAAGAGAAGAGGGGCGGAGCGAGACTACGTATACTCCGTCACGAGATACGAGGAGGCAGATGAGCGCTTTAAAAGTAGTAGGGGTCTTGATAGTTGCGATTAGCGGTATAGTCGCCTCATATACGCTCAACGCGGCGGCGAGGCGCTCTCTTGAGCAGACCGAGGGCTTTATCGCGCTTATAAGGCGGTTGCGCTCGGATATCGAATGCTTTGCCATGCCTTTGCCGTCTGCGCTTGCAAGATGTCCTGCGGAGGTGTATGTCAAATGCGGATACGTCGCGCAGGACGCGCCGAGAAGCGTGCTATCATTTGTGGAGGCTTGCGCGGTGAGCGACGCCGAGAGCTGCAAGGCTATGCGCGCGTTCGCTCGCAGTATAGGCCGCGGATACAGAGAGGAGCAGCTCGCGATCTGCGATTATTATACGGATATGCTCGAGGAGCGCAGGCAGAGGCTTTATGAGCAGCTGCCTAATAAGACTAAAAGAAACAGTGCTATGTGTCTTTGCGGAGCACTTGCGGTGGTCATACTGTTGATCTGAACGGGGGAGAAAATAAATGGATGTGAGCCTTATATTGAAGATAGCGGGTGTGGGGGTGCTGGTGTCGGTCATGGTCGCTATACTCAACAAGTCGGGCAGAGATGAGCAGGCGATGCTGGTGACAGTCGCGGGAATACTTGTCGTCATGCTGATGCTCGTTCAGGAGATAGGCGCGCTTTTTGAGAGCGTGCAGACGATATTCGGCTTTTAGGTGGATATGGATATAGTAAAGATTTGCGGAATAGCCGTGCTGTGCGCGGTCATCGGCGCTGTGCTTGGGCGCGCTCTCGGTGGCACTGCCACAGCGCTCAAGCTTGCAGGACTTTGTATGATACTCGGCGGCGCCGTTGCGCTCACGGGCGATATAGCGCGACAGACCTCGATGATTTTCGGAATGGAGCACGCCGCGGAATACGTGTCGGTCATGACAAAGGCTCTCGGCATTACCGTGCTTTGTAGAATATGCTCGGACGTTTGCAGGGATTGCGGAGATGCGACCCTTGCCTCGGGTGTTGAGAGCGCGGGCAAGCTGACACTCGTGCTTTTGGCGCTTCCGATGATATCCCGTCTTGCGGAGCACGCCGTGTCACTTTCGGAGGGGTTTTCATGAGTGCCCGAAAATGCGCTTTTTTACTGCTCTTTGCGTTGCTTTTTGCTTGCTTGCTTTGCGCGGATGCCTCTTGTGGAGAGGCGGACATGGACGAGCAGGTGTTGAGCGGTCTTTCATCTGTCGCCGAGGACGTATCCGAAGTCAGCGGAAAGCAGGTGCTGTCGGACGTTGACAAGCAAAGCGCAGAGCATACGGGGAACGCCTTGCTGTCAGCTCTTGAGCCGCGCAAGCTGCTGTCGGACGTGCTTTCGTACGTGAGCGGCGGAGTGCCCGAGGCTCTTGCGCTTCTCGGCATTCTTTCGGGCCTTGTACTCTTGTGCTCGCTGTGTAATGCCGTATGTACGGGGATATCGAGCGCGGAGCTGTCGCGAGGCTTTGAGTTTTGCTCAACAGCTGCCATAATGAGCGCGATAGTTGCCACGCAATACGGGAGCATATCGCTCGTCGTAAAATATTTTGATGACCTCTCGCGCCTTATGGAGAGTATGATACCAATAACGGGTATCGTTTGGGCAATGGGAGGAAACGTTACGGGCGCGAGTGTCGGAACGGCAGGACTTTACGCGCTTTTGACGGTTCTCCAACGTGTATGCGCCGCAAGCGTCGTTCCCGTTTGCTGCGTTATGGGAATAGTGGCTGTATGCTCGGGGCTTTCGGACAGCACGATCCTCGGCGGATTTGGCGGTGCTGTCAAGAAAATATACAACTTTATCGTTGGGTCTATCATGACAGTCTTGGTGTTCGCGCTCGGTGCTCAAACAGCGGTCGCCAGCGCGGCGGACACAGTCACGGCGCGCGGAGCCAAGCTGATAAGCTCCACGGTGATACCCGTGGTCGGCGGAGCGGTGGGAGATACCTTGAGGACGGTCGCGGGGAGCGTGCAATACGTAAAAAGCGTGGTAGGCATCGGTGGGATACTGTTTGTCGCGTACGTGACCTTACCCGTATTTGTATCTATTTTGCTTTCGAGACTTGTGTTGCTGATAACCTCATCTATGGCGCAGATGTTAGGCTGTCGGGGCGCGTCGCGGCTTCTTGATGAGCTTGGAAATATATACGGCTGTATGCTTGGCGCGGTGTCTATAAGCGCGATCGCGTTCTGCGTGGCGTTTGCCATATTCGTAAAGTGCACGGTCGCCGTTGCGTGAGGTGCTTATGAAGGAATATATTCTTACTTTGTTTTGCGTGTGCTGCGTGGCGGCGGTGATAAGGACTGCATGCCCAGAAAACGCGACGAAAAAGTATATTGAGATGCTTTGTGCCGTGTGCGTTATCTCTGCGATATCTTTGCCGATATTTGGCGCATTTGCTGATTTTGACGGATTTGATTCGGTTTTCGTCGAAAGCGGAGAGAGCGACGATAATTATGACGAAATTTACAAAAGCTATTTGAACGACAAGGGAGTTGATTCGGCTGAAAGCGTTATATCGGATACACTGTGCGAGCAGTTGGGTGTTGACGGCGGAGCTATACGCATAGTGCTTCACATTGATGAGGAGAGCTCAAAGGTGCTGTCCGCAACGGCGATAATCGGCAACGGTGCAGTTGATACCGACCCTGCGCTGATATCTTCTCATATTAAAAATACGCTTGGTGTCGAATGTGATATAGTATACGAATTATTTGACGAATAATAAAAATATTATTAGAATATTTGTTATAAAACAGTGAAAAACGGAGAAAAAGATGTGTCAGAAAATGTAATTAAAGGCAATGTTAAATGGCAACGTATTTTACTTGTGACGCTGGCGGGGATATTTGGAGTTGCACTGATAGTTTTCGGTGGGATAAGCGATAAAAACGCAGATTCCGAGACCGAGATGCAGAGCAACCCTTATGCCGATGCCGATGCGTATGCAAACGAAGTTGAGATGCGTGTATCTGAGCTTTGCAAGGGAGTAAAGGGAGCGGGAGATGTTAGCGTTCTGGTAAGCCTTAAGGGCGGATATAAGACGGTCTACGCCGTTGACGCTCAGTCAAACTCGAGCGGATATAAGAGCGAGGTGGTAATGTCGGGCAGCGGATCTGCGCAGAAACCGCTCATCGCCGCTTATGAAAACCCCGAAATAGCAGGTGTTGGGATCGTTTGCTCGGGCGGAGATGACCCCGCTGTGCGCAAGGAGATAATTGACCTCGTATCTGCCGCGCTCAATATAAGCACGAATAAAATTTTCGTTGCCTCGTGCGAGTGAGGTGGCATATTCCTTGCCGATGCAAAATATATATGTAGCGTAGAATTAAAATTCGGAGGAACGTATTATGAAGTTTAGTGATCTTAAAACTAAGACCTTAGATCTTTGCCGTAGGATCGGCAAGCGGAATTTTATCATTATCGGAGCCGTCGCGCTTACGGTGCTCGCGATCGCTGTGAACGTTATTATTGTCACGAGCAACAAAGACGACGGATTTGATTATGAGCAGAGCGCGGGTATGGATGCGGCAAATCAGCAGACCCCCAACGACCAAAAGCCTTCTGACGAGCAAGAGAGCGAGGATACATACTTCTCAAGCGTTCAGGTCAACCGACAGAGAACAAGAGACGAGGCGATAGAGGTGCTTCAGTCGGTGGTCGACAATGCGGCGTCTACCGAGACCGCAAAGAATGAGGCGCTTGCGCAGATAGGCAGACTTGCCGACATTATGGAAGCAGAGGCAAATATCGAAACGCTTATCG
This sequence comes from Oscillospiraceae bacterium, assembly GCA_015063845.1. Classification (GTDB taxonomy): domain Bacteria; phylum Bacillota; class Clostridia; order Oscillospirales; family CAG-272; genus HGM12713. The sequence goes on along the minus strand of SVTJ01000007.1, from coordinate 40,729 downwards.
TTGCAAAGGGCTTTGAGGAGTGCGTAGCGGTCATCAGTGACGGCGCGGCGAGCATAGTAGTAAAGAGCGACGGTCTTATGCCCGCGCAGATATCGCAGATAAACGAGATAGTTTACGAGCAGGCAGGCATAAAGCCGGCAAACGTTAAGATAATCGAGAGATGAGCTTGAATACGGACAAAGGCGGCGGTCTTTTTGCCGCCGCCAATACGGCGAGTGGGTTTGTCAGCTATTTTGACGAGATATTCTTTTCCGAAGGTATTGAGAGGAGATACATAATAAAGGGCGGCCCCGGGACGGGCAAAAGCAGCTTTATGCGAAGAGTGGCGGAGAGCGCTCGCACGTCGGGGCATAGCGTAGAGCTGTATTATTGCTCCTCTGACACAAACTCCCTTGACGGAGTGATAATCGACGGAAGGCTCGCCATATTTGACGGAACAGCTCCGCACTCCTATGATACCGTCCTTCCCGGAGCGCGTGACGAGCTGATAGATCTCGGAGCTTTTTGGGATTCCGAGATGTTGAGTGAGAAAAGGGAGACGCTTTCCGCATATGCCGCACAAAAAAAGGCGGCGTATTCGAACGCGTACGGTTATCTATGCGCGGCAGGTGAGATAGACGCTACGCTCAGACAGGTGACAGATGACTGTGTTATGAGAGACAAAATGAACTCTGCCGTTGAGCGTTTTTGCCTTAAGAGCTTTAGGGATAGCGCGGAGCAGGCAAGGCTTTTTCACACTCAGACCGAGGCATTCGGTATACACGGAAGCGTGCACCTGTCAACTCTTTCGGATGCGGCTTTTCGGCGTTATGCCGTTGTGGATTTCTACGGCATCGCACAGCAATATATGCAAAGACTTGTTGACAGAGCGCTTGCGTGTGGGCAAAACATATGCGTTTCGCAGGACGTGGTGTCGGGCATTGCAAACGAGATATTCTTTCCCGATACGGGGGATTACGTCTACATAACGGCAGGTGAGAGCAATGCGGACAAAGAGACGACAAGGATCAATATGAAGCGTTTTGCGGATATCGGGAAGCTTGCAGAGGTGCGTAGATATTACAGAGCAGCAAGGCAGGCGTACCGCACTTTGCTTGATCTTGCCTCTTGGCAGCTCGCACAGGCGGGAAGGGCGCACGCCAATATGGAGAGGATATACGTCGCGAGTATGGACTTCGGTTCGCTGAGAAGCTATACCGATGCTTTGATAAAAAGAATAATATGAAAAAAGGTTGCTTCATTTTGAAGCAACCTTTTTCGCGCAAGATTTTCTCAAAGCGTTTGGAAAAACGAAAAATCATACAATGGTCAAGAATTATTCAAAATGAGGACACAGATGTGTAGTATATTATAATATGAAGTATAATATTCTTTTTCGGAGGATATACGGTGTTAGAAATAAAGGAGCTTTCAAAAAGCTATTCGGGCGTTCGCGTTTTGGACTGCGTCAGCCTGAGCTTTGAGCAAAAGGGAATATACGGCATCATCGGCGGCAGAGGCTCGGGCAAGACAACGCTCGCAAGGCTTATCTGCGGCTGTGAGGACGCAAGCAGCGGAGAGGTGCTTCTTGACGGTAAGGCTGTGTCGAGAAAGGCACGCGAGCTTAAGAAAAAGGTAAGATTTGTGCCAACCTCGCTTACTATTGACAATATGATGACCTCGGTCGAATACCTTGATTTTGTCGGACAGACTATGGGTGTCGAGGCAAACAAAAGATACAGACAGATAAAGGAAGCGCTTGAGCTTTGCGGACTTGAAGAATGTCAGGGTCGCCCCTTTGGCGCGCTTACGAAAGCTCAGAGAACGAGACTTTCTCTGGCGGCGTCTCTTATAGGAAACCCCGACGTTATAGTTCTTGATACACCTCTGGGCGGTGTTGGCGGCGCGGAGCTTGGCGAGGTGCTGTCGATGCTTGGAAGGATAAAGACGGTCATACTTGTCTCGAACAAGCCGACAGAGGTCAGAGAGCTTTGCGCGAGCGTTGCCGTTCTGCACGGTGGCAAGATAGCGGTCAGCGGCACGGTAGAGGATATCGAGCGCAGGCTCAATGCAGAGCAGCAGATGTTTATAACCGTTCGCGGAGACAAGGAAAAGGTCTTTGAGGCTGTGAGCGCAGTGGAGAACGTAGTAAACGTCACGCTCGATAAGGTGACTTCCAATAACGTGTGCACCTATGCCGTGGAATATACAAACGATGATAATATAAAGGATAAGATATTTGCTTCTCTTAGCGCGATAGGTGCGCCTATGCTTTCGGTAAGGCAGGTAAAGCTTACGTTTGAGGACGTGTTCTACTCGCTTTCATCAAACAATAAGGATGAGAGAGGAGACGGTCAAAAATGAGTATACGCAACGTATTTACAGTAGCTAAAAAAGAGTTTTTCTCCGCGTTTTGGGGGCTTTACGCATATCTGACCGTTGGCATTACAGCCATAGTGGGAGCTATCTTCCTCATTCTCGGAAACCTCGCGTATTCGTCGGACAGCATACTTTCCGTCCTTTCGAATATGTCGTTGGTCATCGCTCTTATTCTCCCCGTAACGGCGGTGAATAGCTTTGCGGGCAAGAAAAAGGATACAGACGCGCTCTACGATATGATGCCTCTTAGCGCGGCAGACGTTGTCGTGGGCAAATATCTGTCTGCTCTTTGGCAGACGCTCATACCCGTGCTCTTTATGGTGGTGATTTATCCGCTTGCCGCCTCGCTTTACTCGCAGAGCTTTGATATGGCTGTTACCTATTCCTCGGGCGTCGCGTTCATATTCTTCTGCGCGGCGCTCCTGGCGGTCTACTTCTTTATCGCTTGCCGTGCAAAGAGCCGCGTAAGAGCGTATATCTATTGCTACACGGTAGCGGTGGTTTGGTATCTTGCGGGAATTGCCGTTGCCGCTCTTCCGCTCAAGCCGCTCGTGTCATTTATCTGCTTTGCGGCGGTGGCGCTTCTTCTGTCTCTCGGTCTTTATCTGCTCCTCAGACGCATATGGTTTGCGGTAGGTGCTTTGGTCGTTCTCGAGGGCGCTCTCAGCGCGCTTTATTTCTTGCGTCCGCAGACATACGTTCGCGCGTTTGAAACGGTTTGCGGAAAGATTGCCATATTTACTTGCTTTGACCGCTTTATTTGCGGTATGTTCGATATAAGAACGCTTATTTTCTTTGTGTTGCTCAGCGTGACCTTTGTTTTTCTTGCGGTGCGTTGGTATTCTGTAAGATACAACGGCAAGCCGCAAAGAGAGGGGCTGCGCATAAGCAGCATTACCTCGCGTGCGGTCGTTCCGCTGACACTTGTGCTGGCTATTTTGGTTGGTGTGGCAGCGGCGGCGATACCGAGCAGCGCGGCTACCTTTGATACGACACAGGGCAAAAAGAATACGGTCTCTGCAACGGCAAAGGAGTATCTTTCGGGGCTTGACGAGGAGGTTACGATATATCTGCTCGAGCCTACGGGACTTGCGCCGAACTACGAGATGTATCTTGAGGAGCTGGTATCGTCAAGCGAAAAGCTCACGCTTAAAAAGGTCTACTACTCAAATCAGCCTGAGTTTTACAGCGATAGGGGAATATCTATCGAAAGCATAAGCGCAAACAGCCTTGTTATCGAGAGCGCGGACAGTATGCAGTATCTTAGCTATATGAGCTTGTTCACCTATACCAACGAAACGCTTGGCTTCTCCGAGATATCGGTTACCGAATATAATTATTACTACCAGATGTTCGCGAGCAACAGTCAGTATGCGGACTATATGAGCGCTATCGAATACGATACCAAGATGTATTTCTGCGCTGATAAGGTGATATGCAGCTATATCGAGTACGTCACCGCAGACGTGATCCCCACGCAGTATGCGCTTTCGGGACATGGAGAGAGAGGATACGGCGACTCGCAGAGCCCGTATTACGGTGTTCCCGCGTTTGAGCTGTTGGGCGGTGAGATTCCCGCCGACGCGTCGAGCATCCTGATAAATATGCCGACAAGCGACATAAGCGAGGACGAAAAGCAGGCGCTTCTTTCATATCTTGACAGGGGCGGGCAGATAACCTTTGTCACTGATGAAAAGGTATTCGATATGCCCAATATCATGGCAGTGCTCTCCTCTTACGGAATGAGCGCACAGAGAAGCTTTGTAAAGGTCGATGTCGAGGGAGAGGACGGAAGCGTTGTCGAAAGCGCGGAGTTCGTTCCCGTTATAGAGACCGACAACGATATCCTTTATGCGCTTGAAGGTGCAAAGCTTTCCGCAAGCGTTAAGAATACCAACGCTATCATAAGAAATGCCACGGCAAGAGAAAATCTTTTGCATTTTCCGCTTATTACAGTCAGCGAGACACAGAGCGAGGAGCAGACGGTGACGCATATTCTTGCTTGCGCCGCTGAGGCTGATACGGGAGCGCGTGTCGTTTGGTTTACGGGCGGCGACTCCTTCAATAACGTGGAGAACGAGGCATACGCGGCTGTCGTATATTCGCTCTATTGGACGAGTATACAGTATACGTCAAACGTTCCCGAGATGCCCTCGGTGATGTATCAAAGCACTATGAGCAAGGTAACGTCAGGCTCTGCGACGGCAATCGGCGCGCTGTTCGTCATTATCCCGTTAGCATTTATGGCGGTGGGCGGTATTATGATATACAGACGCAGAAAAGCGAGATAATATATTTAAAGGACATTTAAATAATGAAGATAATCACATTGACACTTAACGTGGCGCAAGACGTGCATTGCTATACGGATAGCTTTGTCGCAGGTCACGAGAATATCGTGAGCATACTCTCCCGCGATGCGGGCGGAAAGGGAATAAACGTCTCCCGCGCTCTCTGCGCCATGGGCGTTCCGAATACGGCGGTCGCCGTTGTGGGAAGCGAAGGAAGAGCGGATTTTGAAGATGCTCTTAGCTCTGACGGTATAAATGCTTTGACGGTAGAGGTCAAGGGAAGGGTGCGTGAGAATATCACCGTGCATACAAAAAGCGGTGTGGAAACACGCATAAGCTTTGCGGGGGCGGCTGCGAGCGACGGACTTCTTGACGAGGTCTATGAGCTTATTTCTAAAATGATAGATAATGACTGCGTGCTTGCCTTTACGGGAAGTGTCCCGGACGGTATCGGCAGAGATGCCCTTGTCAGCTTTCTTTTGAAACTGAAGGAAAAAGGCGCGAAGCTTGTGATAGACAGCCGTTCGCTTACGAAAGAGGACGTGTTCTTGATAGGACCTTTTTTGATAAAGCCTAATGAGGACGAGGTGGCGGCATACGTCGATGAGAGGATAGATACGCTTGAGGACGCTGTGAAAGCGGCTCGTGCTCTGAGAGAGCAGGGGATAGAAAACGTAATGATCAGCCTCGGCTCGCGCGGAGCGGTGCTTTGCGCGTCTGACGGAGCATACTTTGCGCAAGCGCCTAAAATAAAGGCACTTTCCACCATCGGCGCGGGGGATAGCTCGATAGCGGGTTTTCTTGCGGCGATGAGTGAGGGGGCGGCAAATTGCGATTTGCTTCGCACAGCCGTTGCCTATGGAAGCGCGGCGTGTCTTACAGAGGGCACAAAGCCACCGAGAAAAGAGGATATACAAAGGCTTGGTGAGCTCATAAACGTATCGCAAATATAATGAATATGATCAAAGAACACAGCTGTAAAAACGCAGCTGTGTTTTTTTGTGAAAACCGATCGGTTGCCAAAAAAAGCTATCGGTTGCCAAAAAAAGCGAAAAAACCCTATAATGATAATGATAATAATAATGAGAATAATATTGATATTGATAATGATAATGAGGTGGTGGCTCCGCCACATCTTTCTCCCGCAAGCAATAAAGAGAAAATTAGATTTATGCGAGTCCATCGACAAATCCTAATTTACCTTCAAGCATAATATTCCTTGTTGATGAATATGGCGTATGAATAATAAAAATAAATTTATTCCTCTATCCTTTTATGACAAAATATTCGCTTTTATAGGTGTATAATAATGGTAATAAATGGAAAAGAGGGTTGATATGGGGCAAACGGTATACGTCGATCTGTTCTTTATGATAAATTTCAGTATGGATTTTCTATGCTTCTTTTTATCGTCTCAGCTGCTCGGTGGAAAATTAAAGCTTCTACGAACGCTTCTGGCGGCAGCTCTTGGCGGTGTTTATGCTTGCGTTGCGCTGTTCTTGCCGTTTGAGGGCTTTCCTGCGTTTATGCTCGACGTGCTTCTATGCCTGCTTATGTGCATAATAGCCTTTGGCGTTGCGCGTTCGGTATTCTTACATACGCTGGTCTATTTTGCTGTGTCAATGACGCTTGGTGGCTTTATGAGCGCGCTGTTTACTCTTTTGAATAGGGCAGATCTCGGGATAGAGGCGGTCGAGAGCGACGGCATATCAGCTTGGGTGCTCGCTCTTCTTGCGCTGATAAGCGCGGCATTCGCTCTTGTCGGCACTAAATTTTTCAGACGGCGAACGTCGGCGAGGTATGCAAGCGTGGCGTTTGAGATAGGCGGAAAAGCAAAGCAGCTAAGAGCATTTTGCGACAGCGGTAACCTTTTGCGTGACCCTATCAGCGGTCGCGTATGCGTGCTTGTGAGCGCGCAGACGCTTAAAGGGGTAGTGGGAGACGAGGTGATAAATGCCGCGCGTACAAAGAACGTGGCGCCTCTTGCAAGCACGGACGCGGCTATGGCGAGGCGTGTGCGCCTTATACCCGCCAAAACGGCGACGGGAGAAGGCTGCCTTTTGGCTATACGACCCGATAAGATACTCGTCGGAGAGGACGGAGACGTGCCGCAAAAAGAGGTTGACGCATATATCGCGCTCAGCGAGGCACAAAGCTTCGCGGACGGCTGTGAGGTGCTTTTGCCCAACGAATTACTGATATGATACTTGGAGGAACAAATGAATAGTTTAGTAGAGCTTCTTGAAAAAATGGGTGACAAAATAAAACAGCTTTTCCGCAAGTGTGTCGCGCGGATAAGGTCGGGCTTTGGAAAGAGAAAAAGAGAGGGAGACGGAGTATATTACGTCAACGGCGCTGACATACTTCCGCCGCCGCTCAGCCGCGAGGAAGAGAGCGAGGTGCTCTCCCGTCTTGGCAGCGAGGAGAGCGCAAGACAGATGCTTATAGAGCACAATCTGAGACTTGTGGTCTATATAGCCAAAAGATTTGAAAACACGGGAGCGGGGCTTGAGGACCTCGTCTCTATCGGCACGATAGGGCTTATAAAGGCAATAAATACCTTTCAGGTCGATAAGAACATAAAGCTCGCCACTTATGCCTCTCGCTGTATAGAAAACGAGATACTGATGTATATACGCAAGCATTCGGGCTCTCGTGCCGAGGTGTCCATAGATGAGCCTCTCAACATAGACTGGGACGGAAACGAGCTGTTGCTCGCGGACGTCCTCGGAAGTGACGAGGTCAGCATATCCTTTGAGATAGAGCAGATGGAAGAAAAAATGGCGGTAAGACGGGCGGTCGCCGCACTTGAGGACAGAGAGCGTGAGATAATCGAGATGAGATACGGTATTGGCGGTCAAAAGGAGCTCACGCAAAAGGAGGTCGCGGATAGACTTGGAATATCACAGTCATACATATCAAGACTTGAAAAAAAGATCATCGCAAAGCTCAGAGACGAGATCAAAGCAAGCTATTGAAAAGAAAAAGATACTTATCGCTTTTGGAACGCGTCCTGAGGCGATAAAGCTTTGTCCGCTGATAAAGGAGCTTGAGAAAAGGGAAAAGGCGCAGGTTAGGGTGTGTATCAGCTCACAGCATAAGGAGCTGCTCAGAGGAGTGCTTGATGACTTTGGTGTGCGCGCGGATTACGACCTCGGTGTGATGAGCACCTCACAAACGCTTTTTGATGTGACAGAACGGGTGCTTGAGCGGATAAGGGAAGTGCTGTCAAGGGAGATGCCCGACGTGGTCGTTGTCCACGGAGATACTACAACGGCGTTTGCCGCTTCGCTTGCTTGCTTTTATATGAATATTCCCGTAGCGCACGTAGAGGCAGGCCTCAGAACAAAGAATATTCGCAGCCCGTTCCCTGAGGAGTTCAATAGGCGCGCCATAGCGTTGACGGCAAGGTATCACTTTGCTCCCACCATGAGCGCGCGTCAAAATCTTTTGAGAGAGGGAATAGACGGGGAGAATATATTCGTGACGGGGAACACTGTCATTGACGCGCTTAGTACCACCGTAAGCCCTCACTTCGCCCATCCGCTGCTTGACGGAGCGATAGGAAAAAGAATAATATTCTTTACGGCTCACAGACGGGAGAATATATGCTCGCTCGAGGATATGCTTCGCGCTGTATTTCGTTTGGTAGAGAAGTACCCCGACGTGTTATTCATATATCCCGTGCACCCCAATCCGCGCGTGCGTGACGTAGCTGAGAGGGTGCTTGGAAGGTGCGATGGAGTAAAGCTTTGCTCGCCACTTGGGGTGTATGAATGTCATAATATTCTCGCGAGAAGCTATCTTGTGCTCACCGACTCGGGCGGGCTTCAGGAGGAGGCGGCAGCGTTGGGAGTTCCCGTGCTCGTGATGAGAGATGAGACCGAACGGTGCGACGGCATCAAGTTGGGCATATCGGCACTGGTTGGCACAAAAGGGCACAAAATCTTTGAAAAAGTTTGCGAAATTCTTGATAACAGTGAGCTGCGTGAAAGAATGTCGTGTTCAGAGAACCCATACGGAGACGGAAACGCGAGTAAAGCCATTTCAGATGTCTTACTTATATAAAAAGCACCGCTTTATGCGGTGCTTTTTCAGCTTTGGACATAGGTCCGACGAGTTTTTTCCTTATAAGAAAAACAATAAAGTTATATCTTTTCTTACGGCTACACCAATAATAATTTAGTTTTAAAGTTCTTGAAGGGAGTTTGAGGGGAACTTCTTTCAAGAAGTTCCCCTCAAAAAAACGCGTCCCCGATAAATCCTAATTTGACAAAAATGACCGTCGGTGTTGTATAAAAAATGGGGGTATTCTCAGAATACCCCCTAAAGTGTTTATTTGTCTGCAAGTCTTGTGGTTATGGTGTTTGCTACCTCTTGAGCGATAGCCTTTATCTGCTCCTCGTCGCTGCCCTCGACCATAACTCTTATGAGCGGCTCTGTTCCCGAGGGACGAACAACTATTCTTCCCGACTTTCCAAGCTCGTTCTTTGCCCATTCGAGCTTTTCGTTTATCTCTCTGTCGGTATAGAACGCTATCTTGCCCTCCGCGCTTATCTTGAGGTTGACCATAGTCTGCGGATAACGCGTCATAACAGAGGCAAGCTCGGAGAGTTTTTTGCCCGAACGCTTCATATGAACGAGCAGCTGTGCCGCCGTGAGCTGACCGTCACCCGTGGTCGCGAAATCGCGGAATATAATGTGTCCCGACTGCTCTCCGCCAAAGGAATAATCCTCGAGAAGCATCTCCTCAAGTACGTATCTGTCACCAACCTTGGTAGCGATAAATCTTATGTTATTGTCGTCGCAGAACTTGCCAAAGCCGAAGTTCGACATTATCGTGCCAACGACCGTGTCGCGGTTGAGCTTGCCTCTCTTTTTGAGGTCAAGCGCGCAGATAGCCATTATCATATCGCCGTCGACGACGTTGCCCTGCTCGTCAACACAAAGACATCTGTCAGCATCTCCGTCAAAAGCAACTCCGCAGTCAAGCTTGTTTTCTACAACGTACTTTGCGAGCGCGTCAAGATGAGTTGAGCCGCAGTCGCGGTTGATGTTTACGCCGTCGGGCTCATAGGAAAGGAAGCTGACGGTAGCGCCAAGCTCGGTGAAAAGAGCGGGAGCGGTCGCGCTTGCCGAACCGTTAGCGCAGTCGATAGCTATGTGCAGTCCGTCAAGTGAGCAATGAGCTGTGCTCTTTATGTGGCGTATATAATCGGTTGCGGCATCCTTTGCGTAGGTGACCTTACCAACCTCACCGCCAAGAGGAAGCGCATAAGTCTTATGCTTTTCAAGAATGATATCCTCTATCTTTTCTTCAAGCATATCGGGGAGCTTGAAGCCGTTTCCACTGAATATCTTGATGCCGTTGAACTCTGCGGGGTTGTGAGATGCGGAGATCATAACGCCTGCGTCTGCCTTGTATTTGCCAACGAGATACGCAACTGCGGGGGTGGGCACAACGCCGAGCTGTATAACGTCCGCTCCAACAGAGCAAAGTCCCGCGATAAGTGCCGCGCCAAGCATATCCGAGGAAGCGCGAGTGTCGCTTCCTATGACGAAACTGGGTCTGTGACGGCAGCCGTCTGAAAGCACCGATGCGGCGGCTCTGCCTATCTCCATAGCGAGCTCGCACGTGAGCTCCTTATTGGCGATGCCTCTGACACCGTCTGTTCCAAAAAGTCTTCCCATTTGTTTATTCCTTTCAAAAATTAGATTTTATCTGTTTTGTTTTGTGACTACGTTTTCACGGGATTTGTAAATGCTGTTTGGGGGAACTGTTCCTCTGACTGAGGAAAGAGGATAAATGTTTGAGTTTCTGCCAACGACCGTACCTGGGTTGAGAACGCTGTTGCAGCCTACCTCAACGAAGTCGCCGAGCATAGCGCCGAACTTTTTAAGTCCTGTCTCTATAACACCGTCATCGGTAACGACCTTGACGAGTGTCTTGTCGCTCTTAACGTTTGAGGTGATAGCCCCCGCTCCCGTGTGTGAGCGATAGCCGAGAATGGAATCGCCGACGTAGTTGAAATGCGGAACTTGAACGTTGTCGAAGAGTATTGCGTTCTTAAGCTCGCAAGAGTTGCCGACTACACAGCCCTCGCCGACTATCACAGAGCCGCGAATGAACGCGCCCGGGCGTACCTCGGTGTGCTTACCGATTATGCAAGGCGGAGCGATGGTCGCGTTTTGGGCGATAGAAGCGGTCTTTGCTATCCACACCCCTTCAACAGGGCAGTAGTATTCATCGGGAGAGAGCGTTGCGCCTATGGCGAGTACAGTATGCTTTATTTTTGGGAGCGCTTCCCAAGGGTACTCACACTCAGCGAGCATATCTGCCGCAAGCGTGTGTGTGAGGTCGTATAGCTCTTTAGTTTTAACTGTAAGCATAATAAGCTCCTTGTTTTGTTTTTTTGGTGCTTTTTTAAAAGACAAAGTAAGTTAATTTACTTTGAGATATTCCTCAAAGCAGAAGTTTGAGAGGTACATCTCGGTTGCCGCCTCTCTGCCGACAAAGCGGTAGTGCCAAGGCTCGTATTTGTAACCCGTTGTGCCAACCTTATCTGCGGGATAGCGGAGAACAAATCCGTATTTGTGAGCGTTATCCTTGAGCCACGCAAACGCTTGACTGTTCTCAAAGCTCTCGTCAAGCTCTGTCATAGACGTAGTCATAAAATCAATGCAAAGTCCCGTCTGGTGCTCGCTCGTACCGGGGCGCGCTGAGTAGGTTAGCGCCATTTCCTCTGCCTGCTCGCGTGTCATTCCCTCGGACATATGCTGGTCGACGTATCTGTTCCAGAGGTCTACCTGATATGCGTATGAGCGATACGCGCTTGTGACGTATGTGTCGTTTATTCCGTCAGCCTGCATACACATCATCATAAAGTAGAGCGCGTCTGCTGCATCCTTGCGTAAGAACATCTCTCTGCCGGTTGCCGTTTTGCAGGTAAGCTTTACAAGGTCTGTCGGAGCATATGCCTCGCCAAGAGGGGTCTGCTTGTTTGCAAGCAGCAGATACTCGGACGGGTCCTCGGGATCCATTGCGGATATATACGGCTTTGCGGTAAGCGGATATTCGTATTTATATTCGTCTGTTACTTGGTGCATAGCTACGATAACTGTAAAATTGTCGGTGTAGAAGAGTATCTCGACGGGCTCGAAAACGTCATCGTCGTCGGTGGCGTGAACTCTGCGCGCGATCTTTATCGTGTTGGTGTCTCGGTCAAGTGTGAACTTGAGTGCGTCGCCAACCGCCTTTGTTAGAAAGTCGTAGGGAACGTAGCAGTTTTCGGCATTCACGACGGTGGCACTGCCAACCTCGACGCTCGAGCCGTTTATTATTGCCTCGGTGCTTGCGTTCTCAAAGCGAAGATAGTTGTCCTTGTTTGAGGTGAACTTGACTGAGGTTTTTGTTCCCGTAACGGTAAGATCGGCATATTCCGCGAGCTTATACATATCAATATGCAGTATTCCGTCGCGCATAAGGTCCTCGTATTTTGCTGTGTACGTGGATTTTTCAGTGTACTTTCCGTCGCCGAATATTATGGTGAAATCCGACTTGTTTTCTCTGGCGCGTATCTTTCTCACAAGAAATACCGTGCCGAGCGTGGAGAGCGCGATTATAAGAACGGCAAGCAATACGCAAATGACCGAGAATATCTTGTTTCGCTTTGTAAATCTCCAGAATTTCGCCTTGTCGGAGTTGTCGTAGTGAGTAAGTCTGCGACGCTTTTTTCTGTCCTCGCGCACGCTCCTCTTCAGCATCAACAGCTCCTCGTCGTTCAGCGGAACTTCTTCCTCTGAGACGGTGACTTCTTCATTTTGCTCTTCGACGGTTTCAACATCTTCAATATTTTCAATATCGTTTTTGATATCCTTGTCTTTCTTTTTCATTCAGTATCCTTAATGCCTTACGGCTTGCTTTCGATGATTATAAAAAACGGGGAAGTGGGGGAGTTGAGAATGTTGATCCTCGTTGCGCACACCTTGTAGCGCGAGAGCGTTGAGAGATATTCGCAGATGAGCTTTCCCTCAGCCTCTCCCTCAGCGTGCCCCGGATATACCGCCACCAAAATGATCGCGTCCTTATCCATAAGGGATATAGCAGCCTCGATGGCGGGGAGCGTGGTCGTGCGCATTGTGGTGACCGTCTTGTCACTGCCGGGCAGATAACCGAGATTGAACATTCCCGCCTTTATAGGTCTGTCAACGTACTTTTTTACGTTGTGGTGCGAGTCGAGAATAAGCGTATAGTTCTCGGGACAGCCCGCCTCTTTGAGATTTTTCGCGGTCGAGGCAAGAGCCATCTCTTGAATATCAAAGGCGTAGACGTGTCCGCTCTCTCCGACCGTTTTTGAAAGAAATTCGGTGTCGTGACCGTTGCCCATCGTGAAGTCTACGGCAACGTCTCCCTCACCAAGATGAGTAAGTATAAAATGCTTTTGAAGGTCAAGCAGGTCTATCATAAGTATATGCCAAATCCTTTTGTTTATTATTTTTACTTGTCGTTTTTGTGCAGGTCAGAGCGCAAAAATTTCATAGCGCGCTCGACAGCGTCCTTGGAATTGTACCACGGCTCGGCGTCGTAGCGGTAGTCGAATTTTTTGCAGAACCAGCTCACGTCCTCGCCAAGCTCCTCAATGTATGCGTTGACGATAGCGGCGCACGCCTTTTCAAACTCGGGAAATCTTTTTTTGCCAAGTCTGTCTTTGCCGTATTCCAGCATCATTCTGTAATGAGGCAGACAGAAGTACGGCTGTGCTGCGAGCTTTTCGCGGAATGCCTCGTCTCTGTCCCATAAAAATACGGCGGTCTCTACCATATGCACAAAGTTGAAATCGATTCGCTTGCAGACGTAGCACGTGCTTTCAAGCTCGCCTATCCTCTTTATTGCCGCTGCACCGGGCTGAGCGAACAATCCGCCGCCCTTTATCTGGCTTTTGAGTTCGTTTATATGACTTTCAAGCGTCAGTGCCATTCCGAGACGGTTCTTGCGTACGAACATCATGTCGTAATGCGTGCGGCAAAAGCCCTGCTCGTTGGTCTTTATTCTGACGTCGGGCTCCATCATCGAAGCTCCCAAAATGAGGTCGAGCTCGTCGTTCTCAAGCTTGTTGTGAAGCGAACAAAACGGACATCCGCAGGATTTGTCGGCGGCGGACGCCTCAAACGCTTCGTTTACGGGTATTGTGTAAATTTGCTCCATTTGCTTTTTCCTTTGCAAAAAATGTTGAAAAATACGGGTGTTTGTGGTATAATTTGTTGTGATGAGATAAACACAAATACTTACATAATATTATACCATATAATTATGTATATTTCAAGAGGGTTTGACCAAACGTACAAATTTTTTGGCAAAATATGCAAAAGAAAGGAGCGATATTTATGGAGATATACGAGAGTAGGCAGGGAAGTATGCCTGTGATAAGGCTGACGGACGTAAAATATTTTGACGTGGAAAAAACATTTGACTGCGGTCAGTGCTTCCGCTTTGACAGAGTTGAAGCTTCATCTCACGCGTCGGAATTTGCGGGCGTGGCTCACGCAAGACACGTATCGTTTGCTCAGGACGGTGATACGCTTTATATATACGGCTCCGACAGAGAGGATTTTGAGAATATCTGGAGAAGATATCTCGCACTCGACGTGGATTATGAGCAGATAGACCGCGACATACTCGCGCATGACAGTGGCAGTGTTATGAGGAATGCTATGGAGTATGGCAGAGGAATACGCATACTCAGACAGGATGCCTTTGAGGCGGTGATATCCTTTATCATTTCGCAGAATAACAACATTCCGAGAATAAAGAAGATAATTGAGGCACTGTCGAAAAACAGCGGCACCCCCATAGAGCTGTGCGACGAGGCTATGGCGCATACGTCGGGGCTGTCCTCTCTTTGTGCTTTCCCCGACGGACAAGCACTTATGGCACTTGGAGAGAAGGGGCTGTTTGACTTAAAAACAGGCTTTCGAGCAAAGTACATATACGATGCCGCAAGTAAGCTGACAAGCGGAGAGCTTGACCTTGACGCACTTACGGACACGGATAACACCGACGAATGCATAGAGCGACTTTGCGCAGTAAAGGGAATAGGGCTAAAGGTGGCGAGCTGCGCGGCACTCTTCGGGCTTGCGAGATACGACGCTTTTCCCGTTGACGTGTGGATGAAGCGCGTGGCGGCGAAGTATTTCCCCGAAGACACACAGTTCAGCGGCGCGCGCTTCGGCAGATACGCAGGCATCGCACAGCAGTACTTGTTTTATTATGAAAGATACCACGGCGGAGAAAACTAAATAGAGGCAAAGATGCGTTTTTGAGGGTGATTTTTAAAAAAGTCACCCTTGTTTTGCGTTTAAACTAACAGTTGTTGGAAAAATTCGCAAATTTGTAGTATAATTAAAAAAACTCTTGACTTTATAGTTAACTATAATGTTATACTACTAATATAGTAGGAGGTGACAGCATGATAAAAATAGGCGATTTGGCGAAGATCTGTAACGTCAGCACGCAAACATTGCGGTATTATGATTCCGAGGGCGTGCTGAAAGCTGACGTTATTTCTCAGTCAAGCGGATACCGATTTTATTCGACTGAGGCAGTTGAAAAATATAAGCAGATACTGTTCTATAAAAATCTTGGCTTTTCTTTGGATGAGATCAAAAAGATACAAGTGGCCAAAAGTGATGAATTACGAGATATTCTACAAAAGAAAAAGGATGAACTGTCTTGTTCGATCGACAAATTCAAAAATCAGATCAAAATAATTAATGAAATTTGCGAGAACGGTTTAAAAAAGCCCGTTTTGTCTGAAATACTTCTTCTGCCATTTGAAAACGATCCTCAAGTAGTCGGAAAATGGCAGTTATGCGGAAAGCTCCTTGACGAGAACGAGCTGACATCGTTGAAAAAAGTAAATGCGGGCATAGCTGATGAAGAAATAATATTTATGCCTGGCGGTGCTTTTGCATGGAAATATTTCTGGACAAAAGGGATACTTTACAGACTATCGCCAAAATACAAATTTGCGATACCAAATTCATATAGGACTGTAGAGCAAGACGGAACACGGTATATTATTATGCAATTTATGAGTGACGATTGTATAGACAAAGGAGTGGATAGTGTAACGCTTTTGTATCGTCAAATAGACACTGTTGCGTATACGGAACAAAAAATACGCCGTAATATTGATAAAACAGAGCTCCCGTTTGTTGAAGACAAATCGGTTCAAGGTGAATGGACGGCGCTCGATCTCGTTCCGGATATATCAAAATTCAGTCCGAACAAAAGATACAGTAATGACAAGAATATTTATGTGATCAACATTAATTTCTTGCCGCGTGGGATTTGTACAAGACGGATACGCACGATGTCTAGAAGTTCCAACCTTATGTTGCGTTACACAAAGGGATTTGTTTTGGACGATAAGGAAATGACAGCCGAAGAATATCAAATAAAAGTGATAGATGGCGAGGAATTTTTGTTTGTTCAACACAAATCAGGAGACTATTTCTACGGTGGAATGATGCCGCATTGGTACGTTTTTAAAAGAAAGGAAAAAATAATATGAAAAAATATATAGCTTTACTTTGTGCGATTTTGATGCTTATACTGACTGCATGTAATAATCAGCCGTCAATGGATAATAATACGGATATTTCCGAGCAACCTAAAGAAGAACAACAACCCGATGCTCCAAAAGAGACAAACCCGATAAACAGTATGGAAAAATTGACTGATGTTGACGGTGTGATTTCTGTGACAAAACAAACTTTTTCGAAGCAGATAAACGGAGCGGTTGCTTACAAGGTTATGTATGAAACAGAATACGGAAAGATTGCAGCAGACGTAGTTCTTCCTGACGATTATACAAATGAAAACAAGCAGTATACAGTTTTGATATATTTTCCTCAAGTTCGTACATATATAGAATCACTTGCATCAAATTATGCTCTTAACGACATTATAGTGATACGTCCGTACGCTAGAGGTAATGGAGATAGTGAGGGAACGAGAGACTCAGGCGGCGCAAAGGATCTTGCAGATGCACAAAAACTGTTGAAAATATTTGATTCTGCAAGCTTTATTGAAAATTCAAAGATATTTGTGGCAGGTTCTTCCGAGGGCTCAATAACCGCACTTCGTTTGTTTGCCGAGGATACCGAAAAGAGGATAAGTGGTTGTGCTGTTGTTGATGTGATTTCAGACCTTGCTGCATATGCCGAATTTCGTGGAGACGGAATTACTAATCTTATGGCGTCTTTGATTGGAAAAACATACGAGGAAGCTCCCCAGGAATATGAGCTTCGCTCAGCTGTGAATTTCTGTCAAAAGATTGATAGACCTCTATTGCTGTTGCACTACACACAAAGTCCATTTTTTCCTGTGGAACAAGCAGATGCTCTTTACAATTCATTAAAGAATACTAATAATGATTGTACTTACAACAAGATAGATGCGCTTTCATCCGATTTTACGGGAGAAAGTCAGCAAAGATTATTATCTTGGATAAATCAACATGACTAAACGAATAGTTGTTATTCTAATTCTCGTTTGTTTTGTGTTTTGCTTATTTGGGTGCAATTCAGTTACTTCGGATAAAAAAGCAGATACATTGACAATAGAACAAACAGAATCAGACTATATTTTTCGCACTGATTGGATGACCTTTTATTTTTCAAAGCAGGACTTTAATGAATCTGATATTGCAGCTATTGCGGCAGAAGCCGTTTCCGTAATGTTGGATATCAGGACTTATCTCAAGGCGAATTATACTTTGGAAGAAGCAAGAGAGTCGGTTTGTTATTTTGACAGTTCGTATCGTAACGAAAGCGGAGGAAAACGTTCACAGTGCTATTGGAATGAACGAAAAATGTATTGTGTTTCCTTGGGAGATTTTGTACACGAATATGTACATATGGTAAGCGAGAATAACGTAGATCTTGTTTATAGTCCGAGCAAGCTGTTTAGCGAAGGTTTGGCTGAATACGTAAGCTTGAATTTTTATGACTGTATCGCATCACAGGAATATATGTTCTTCAAGGAAGAAGCTTTTTCAGAGGATACAAACGCAACAGAGCATCAAGCTATTTGTGAGCTTTTATCCAACAATGAGCTTGAGTATAATCAAAAGAATTATTACCGCGGCTTTGTTGCAATACTGTATAATGATTATGACATTTCCAAAATTGATAAAAATACAGATATATACAGATACATAGTAGGATATATTTTTGTGGATTACTGTGTGGCTCAACTGGGTGGCATAGACAAGTTTATGAGTGTATATTGTGACAGTGTGACGATCACTGATGTATACGAAAAGAGCGTGGATGCACTTATTGCTGAAGCGTGCATATATAACAATTCTTTGTTCACAAGGGAAATTTAGTAATCGAATAAAAACCAATAAGAACGGGAAAGCACTATGTGCTTTCCCGTTCTTATATAGCTTAAGTGATTCGGTCTCGTCGCTACGACGCAAAGCCGAGCTTTGATTTCGGTTTTGTTACGCTCCTCGGTCAGTCGCGGCGCTGACACCACACTGTGGTGTCATTCACTTCCGCTCCCCTTCGAATCCCTTCCTTGTGTTACAATAAAAAAACAGGAATGCACAAATGTACATTCCCGCTTTTTTGGCACGGCGTAAGGGATTCGAACCCCCGACCTTTTGGTTCGTAGCCAAACACTCTATCCAGCTGAGCTAACGCCGCATGACGCTCACAGCCGTATTCGTCCGTTCGCGTACCCGTATATGATATCACAAATTCATTTTTTTGTCAATACTTTTTTGAAAAATTCTTCTCGGTTTTACAACTTATTTGTATATACGATGCGGTGCAACTGTTTCAAGCAGCTCGGAAAGAACATTTGGTCTTGCGTTATCAGTTCCTCTCAATGATATGCGCGCGCCGCGCGCCTTTTTTGCGAATTCCTCAATATAACGCGCGGTATCGGTCTCACCCACGCGTGGGTCTTGGCTCGCGCTCAGTCCTTTTCTAAGCCGTTCAAAATCAAGGCAAAAGAAATCTATAACGCTGTGCTTTGGCTTCGACAACAGCAAGAGCGGTGTGTCGACAAGTATCCCCTTTGGGATAAATCCGTTAAATTCTCTGCCCTCGTCCTCGAGCATACAAAAGACCTTATGCAGCAGCATCACAAGCTCGTCTGCGTGCTCGGGGGTGCAGACACAAGTGCAGAGAAGTGAGAACTTGCCCCAAACGCCCGCACGGTATATTGCTCGCGTATCCGAAATAAAGCGGTCGCTGTCGCACGCGTTTGCACACGCCACGAGCTCTGCCCCTGTGTTGGTGTCGGCAAGCTCGCAGAGATATTCATAGTATTTCTGCTCGTCAAGCTCGTGCGTCCTGCCTGCGACAAGACCGCAATGCGTAGTGTCCGCCACGCGTACCGTGCCGCTTGTTTCAAGAAGAGTGTTGGTATTGCGCTTCGCCTGTCTTGTGTGCGCGCCAAAGTAGCAGTTTATGGTCTCAAGGTCGGGATTTACATATAGCTTTGAGTGCGCGCTGTCGAGTATGGCGATGCTATCGTTTGCGAGGGCGGGCGAAAAATTAACTCCCAGCGCGGGCAGACGGCAAAATTCCGCAAGTCGCGATGCTTTTTCTATCGCGCTCTCGCCGAGATCATTTGGAAACACAACGCCGACAGCCGACGAAAGCATTGCCTCGGAGAGCTCGTCCTTGCCGTTCCAAAGCAATATTTGAGCGGTGTCTCGCGAGACGGGCTTGCCTGACTGACACAGTCTCCCCGTCACCGCTTCCGCGCCCTTAAAATAGCACACACCCGAGCATTCTATCATAAATACCCCCAAAAAAGTACTATGACATATTTTTTTCGCTACGTGATATTTTTATTCGTGAAAACTACCTTTTTAAAAAAATGATACCCCCGAATGCCGCTTTGGGCTTTCGGGGGTATTATAGAAATCTTAATTTTACGCAAGCTTAGCCTCAAGGCGTTCGCGAATTGCCTTGATAAAGCCTATGGAGTTGACAGCGGTTGCCGTGTAGCCCTCGCTTACAAGACCAACGAGGTCCTTTGTCATGATGCCGTCGTTGAGGGTATCGATACAAGCCTCTTCAAGCTTATTTGCAAAGTTTACAAGCTCGGGGAGCTCATCAAGCTCGCCTCTCTTGCGGAGCGCGCCCGACCAAGCGTAGATGGTCGCCATAGGATTGGTGGACGTGTCCTCACCCTTGAGGTAACGGTAGTAGTGACGTGTAACAGTTCCGTGAGCCGCCTCATACTCGTAGTTTCCGTCGGGAGAAACGAGCACAGACGTCATCATAGCGAGCGAGCCGAAAGCGGTGGATACCATATCGGACATAACGTCGCCGTCATAGTTCTTGCAAGCCCAGATGTAGCCGCCCTCGCTTCTGATAACGCGAGCAACAGCGTCGTCGATAAGCGTGTAGAAATACTCGATGCCAAGCTCGTCGAACTTAGCCTTGTAATCTCTGTCGAATATCTCCTGGAAGGTGAGCTTGAAGGTCTGGTCGTACTTCTTGGAGATAGTATCCTTAGTAGCGAACCAGAGGTCCTGCTTTGTGTCTATTGCGTACTGGAAGCAGGAGTGTGCGAAGGACTCGATAGAGCTGTCCTTGTTGTACTGACCCTGGAGAACACCGCCACACTCGAAATCGTAGATGGTCTCGCGGAAGCTCTCGCCGTTCTCGCCTGTGAATACGAGCTCTGCCTTACCGGGACAAGGTACGCGATACTCGGTTGACTTATAAACGTCTCCGTATGCGTGTCGAGCGATAGTGATAGGCTTCTTCCAATTGCGTACAGCGGGCTTTATGGAGTCGATAAGTATGGGAGCGCGGAAAACAGTACCGTCAAGAATTGCGCGGATAGTTCCGTTGGGGCTCTTCCACATCTCGGAAAGGTTGTACTCTTCAACTCTCTGCTTGTTAGGTGTGATAGTCGCACACTTGACAGCAACGCCGTACTTTTTATTAGCAAGTGCACTGTCAATGGTTACCTGGTCTTTTGTTCTTTCTCTTTCGACAAGACCGAGGTCGTAGTATTCTGTCTTAAGATCGACAAAGGGAATGAGAAGCTCATCCTTTATCATCTGCCACAGAATTCGTGTCATTTCGTCGCCGTCCATCTCGACAAGCGGCGTTTTCATTTGGATCTTTTTCATAGTTCAATACCTCCGAACAGTTTGAAAAATTTTATTTATTACCCTTTGGGGGAAATACGAAAAGCTGTGCTGATTAAATGGGGATTCCGCTCGTTGCGACGAGCGGCTGAAGGCTTCGCCCTCAGACTCCCTTCTCAGCGTAAGGAGTTCCGACGCTTGCGAGCGTCGGCTTAGGGCGCTGCCCTAAGTACCCGCAAGCTTTTTGAAAAAAGCTTGACCAAAAACTTTAATTATTGGAGTGTGCTTTGTAGTAGTTCATAAGGCAGCCGTCAAGGATTATCTCCTTTTCGTCCTCGGTAAGTCCCTTGACGTAAAGCGTGATGCTCTCAACAGCTCCGTCAGCCTTTACGACCTTTGCCTCAAACTCTTCCTTGCCCCCGATTATTGCTTTGCGGATGCCGCCTACGAATACGTAGTCGCCAACCTCATAGGGGAACTCCTGTCCCTCTGCGAGAGTGAAGGGGAGAATACCCCAGTTGATGCAGTTGGAGCGGTAACGCTTGGTAGCGAACTCATAGCAGATGTTCGCAAATCCGCCGAGCACCTTCTGACAGGATGCGGCCTGCTCGCGCGCAGAGCCGTCACCGGGCTTGTTTGCAAATACGCAAGAGCCGAACTGAGTGTTGCTCATAAGGGAGGTATCTCCAAGAGCCTCGAATACCTTTACGAGCTCCTCGGGAGCTTCTCCCGCTCTTCTTGCGGCCTCAGCAGCCGCTACCGCCTTGGAGTTGCCGACGTAATCGGGACAACGGCGGGAGAGCGCGAACTCAGCAAGTCTGAGGGGATTTGAACGGTAGGACGACGTCTCGCCCGAGGGGATAAGCTCGTCCGTTGTGGTCACGGGGTCACGAATGACAGCCGCGAGCTTAACGAGCAGATTGTCAGAAAGCTCATACTGCGTGGGCCAGTCTGTGATGTTAGGACCAAAGATAAGCTCAGCGTCCGCATCAGCCTTGCCGTAGCCATAGTAAACTCTCTTTTCGTAAACGCTTCTGTCGTAGTTGTATTCGTGGGGCGTGTAATCGTAGTCGATGTCGGTAGCCGCGGTTATGTAACCGCCGTTAGCGGCAGTCGCCGCAATGCTTCTCGCGTCCATAAGCGCAACGCCCGAAAGCTGACCCTCACCGGGCTTTGAGCCTTCACGGTTGGGGAAGTTACGAGTAGTGTGACGGAGAGAAAGACCGTTGTTTGCGGGAACGTCACCCGCACCAAAGCAAGGACCGCAGAAGGAGGGCTTGATAACAGCTCCCGCCTTAAGAAGCTCGGTCGTAGCTCCTATCTTTGTAAGCTCAAGTGATACGGGAACACTGGTAGGATATACGGAGAGGGAGAAGTAATCAGCTCCGGTGCTCTTGTCTTTAAGGATCGCAGCCGCCTCGTCGATGCTGTCGAACATACCGCCCGCGCAGCCCGCGATGATACCTTGGTCGGCAAGAACGCCGCCGTTCTTTACCTTGGAGCGAAGGTCGAAGGTACACTTACCGAACTTCTTAGCAGCCTCTTCCTCGACCTTTGCAAGGATCTCGTCCGCGTTCTCAAGGAATTCGTGAATGGTGTACGCATTCGAGGGGTGGAAGGGGAGAGCTATCATAGACTCCATCTTGTCAAGATCTATCTCTACCATTGCGTCGTAGTAAGCCACCTTTCCCGGACGGAGCTCCTTGTAATCCTCAGGACGTCCGTGTGCCTCGTAGTGCTTCTTAACGACCTCGTCAGTCTCCCAAATAGAGGACAGACAAGTTGTCTCGGTGGTCATAACGTCGATACCGTTACGGAAGTCGATGGGCAGATTCTTAACACCGGGGCCAACGAACTCCAGCACCTTGTTCTTTACAAAGCCGTTTCCGAAGGTCGCGCCGACGAGAGCGATAGCCACGTCGTGCGGTCCGATGCCTCGTCTCGGCTTACCTGTGAGGTAAACGAGAACCACCTCAGGTGTCTTTATGTCGTAGGTGTTCTTAAGAAGCTGCTTTACGAGCTCAGGGCCGCCCTCGCCGACACCCATAGTACCGAGTGCGCCGTAGCGTGTGTGCGAGTCAGAGCCGAGGATCATTCTTCCGCAGCCTGCGAGCTCCTCACGTGCGAAGGAGTGGATAACGCTCTGGTTTGCGGGAACGTATATACCGCCGTACTTTTTAGCGGCAGAGAGACCGAAGACGTGGTCATCCTCGTTGATTGTACCACCGACTGCGCAAAGGGAGTTGTGGCAGTTAGTCATAGCATAGGGAATGGGGAATTCCTTAAGACCGCTTGCGCGAGCCGTCTGGATAATTCCGACGTATGTGATATCGTGGGAAGCGAGAGCATCGAATCTTATTTTCATCTGACCCTCGGTATCCGACGTGTTATGAGCGTTCATAATAGAATACGCGATAGTGTTCTTTCTTGCCTCTGCGGGGGAGAGGTCGGCAGTTGCCGAGACCTTACCGTCGACAAGAAAAACGCCGTTTGCTGTAAGTTTTATCATTGCATTCTCCTTATAATAAAATAAACATCATTTAATTATAACTTAATACTGTAAAAAAGTCAAGGGAATGACAGCATAATTATACTTTTTGACGATTTTTTCAAACTTTTGCATCAAGCAGGAGATATTTTTTGTCAAAATAAGGTATAAGCCCTTGAAAGTGGCAAAAAAAGGTGGTATAATTATTAGAGTTAATTTAAACATATTCACACAGCTTGAAAGGTAAAAAATGTTAGGTCTTGGTACGATAGTAAACGTAGTCGCAATAATTGTCGGCGGACTGCTCGGTCTGCTTTTTAAGGGCGGTCTTAAGGAAAGATTTCGCGAGGTGCTTACGCAGGCGTGCGGTCTCGCCGTTATATTTATAGGCGCGGCAGGCGCGTTTGAAATGATATTCAGCGTCGAGGGTCGCTCTCTTTCCTCAAACCATACAATGCTTATAGTGATCTCCCTTGTCCTCGGCGGACTTGTCGGCGAGCTTATAAATATAGAAAAAGGACTTGACAGCATAGGAGAAAAACTCAAAAAGCTTGTTAAAGCAGGCGGCGACAATAAGTTCGTCGACGGCTTTGTCACCGCGTCTCTCGTTTTCTGCGTGGGCGCTATGGCTATCTGCGGTCCTATCGATGAGGCACTCACGGGCGATAGCTCAACGCTGTTCGTAAAGTCCATTCTCGATATGATAATGGTTATGGTGCTGACCTCGGTCTATGGCGTGGGGGCTATATTTTCTGCTCTTGCGGTCGGTGTTTACCAGGGCTTGTTCACCGTGTTTGGCGTGTTTATCGCCGATTTTATGACCGATGCTCTCATACTCACTCTTTCGGGCGTCGGCTCTGTGCTCATTTTCGCGGTCGGCTTGAATCTTTTGTTCCCAAAGAAGATAAGAGTGGGAAATCTGCTTCCCGCACTCCTTGTCCCCGTTGTCTGGGAGCTTGTTCAGCTGATACCGTTGCCTTGGTAAGGCTCAAGGGGGATATGTATGAAAAAGTATATCTGCTTACTTATTTCACTTCTTTTGTGCGCGTGTATGTGCCTCGCTTCCTGTGATAATAAGGGAAGCTCCTCAAGAGGCTCTGGCGGCTCGGGTGGCTCGTCAAGACCCGCTATGAGTAATAAAGACGACGATGATGACAAAAAGAAATACGAAAAGACGGTCGCTATGACCTTTGATGACGGTCCTCATAACGTGCGCACAAAGCTAATCGTGGACGAGCTTGACAAGTATGACTATAACGCTACGTTTTTTGTGGTCGGCAATCGCGTTGACGGAACGGAATACAACGGAGCCGCCGCGCTGAAATATGCCTATGAAAAGGGAAATGAGATAGGTATCCACGGATATACGCATAGGACGGATAGATATTACGATACCTGCTCCGACGACATATTTAAATATGAGCTTTCCGAGACCGAAAAGGCAATAAAGGAAGTCGTGCCCAAATACAGCGTAAAGCTTATGCGCCCCGTTGGCGGCAAAATAACCGACAAAAGAGTGCAGAATTGTAAGTATTCAGTAATAATGTGGAGCGTGGACTCCGAGGACTGGAAATATCAGTACAGCACGGGCGGAAGCGACGAGGCGAACCAAAAGAGAGATACGATAGTCGAGAACGTTATGTCGCAGGTCGAGGACGGAAGCATAATACTTATGCACGATATTTATCAGAGTACATACGACGCGGCGGCGATAATACTTGAAAAGCTTAATGAAGAGGGCTACGGTGTTGTTACCGTCTCCGAGCTCCTTGGAAAAGATATGAGCGCGGGCAAAAAATATTCAAGCGCGCCGTCAACTCCAGAGGAGGCTTGCATCGACAAGGCGGTAAGTTTAATATATTGCACAAATATCAAAGAAAAATCCGATACATTATGTTAAAAATTAATCTTGTTTTTTGCACTTCACTTTTGGTATAATATTCGACAAATAAACAAATAAATCATATAGAGGTAAATGAAAATGGAAAAGGTAAAAAAGTATCTGCATCGGTATTTTATTGATGCCATGGGTGCAATGGCTCTCGGACTCTTCGCTTCGCTGCTTATAGGCACGATATTCGGAACGGTCTATAAGTATACGGGACTTGAATTCCTCAACGTTATAGCAACCTTTGCCAAGGCGGCAACCGGAATGGCTATCGGCGTGGCTATCGCACACCGCTTGGGTGCGCATCCGCTCGTTATGTTCTCCTGCGCGGCTGTCGGTGCTATGTCGAACGCAATGGGCGCTATCGTCGCAAAAGAGGGCGGAGCAATACTTAAATGGGCGGCAACAGCCTCCGACGGCTCTGGCATTTTCTATGCGGCAGGTCCTGCGGGAGCATTCTTTGCCGTTATAATAGCTTGCGAGATAGGACAGCTTGTGTCCAAAAAGACCAAGGTCGATATACTTGTCACCCCCGTTGTGACGCTTATCGTTGGCTTTGCGGCAAGTTGGCTTGTTTGTCCGCTTGTGTCTTACGTTATGTACTATCTCGGTATGTTCGTTTCTATGGCGACCACGCTGCAGCCTCTGATTATGGGTATCGTGCTGTCGGTCGTTATGGGTGTAATACTTACACTTCCGATATCGAGCGCGGCGATCTGCGCTATGATCTTCTCCGAGGCGGCATACGGTGTAGCGCTTCTTAACGGTACTTCCGAGGGCTTTTTGCTTGCGGGCGGAGCTTGCGTTGCGGGATGTTGCGCGCAGATGGTAGGCTTTGCTGTCATAAGCTTCCGTGAGAACGGTTGGGGCGGCATAGTTTCTCAAGGACTTGGAACTTCCATGCTCCAGATGGGAAACATAGTAAGGAAGCCCGTTATCTGGGTCGCTCCCACGCTTGCGGCTGCCGTGACAGGACCTATCTCCACAATGGTGTTCAAGCTTAAATGTCAAGGCGTGGCGGCAGGTATGGGCACTTGTGGGCTTGTCGGACCTATCGGTGTTATAGACGCAACTAAAGAGCCTAACGCAATGATGTGGGTAGGACTTGTGCTTGTCTGCATTGTGCTTCCCGCTGTGCTTTCGTTCGTGTTTAACGAGATAATGAGAAAGCTCGGCTGGATAAAGACTGGCGATATGAAAATAGACGCGTAAACCGCGATAACGGTTTGTGAGGGGAGCTTCTTAAAAGAAGCTCCCCTAAAAATTTGTTGATAAATTGGGATTTATAGGGTGTTCGCACCGCACCCAGTGTTAAAAGTTTTGATAAAACTTTTTCAAAAGTTTTCGCGCTCAAGCCGCGTAGGCTTGTCGCTCGTCGCAACGAGCGAAACACCTTCACGGTGAGAAGGAGGTCTGGAGGGAACCTCCAGCCGCTCTCCGCAGAGAGCGGAACACCCCTTATTAACACAAAGCTACTTTATGCTACAATAGGGGATTTCGCTGCCTGCGGGCAGCGCCTGAGGGTTCCCCTAAACGTTTCGCTTTGCGAAACTTTACAGTTGAGCTTGCTCAACTTGCGGACATCCCTTCTCAGCGTAAGGAATTCCGCTCTCTGCGGAGAGCGGCAATGGGCGCCGCCCCTTGACCCCGCAAGTTTTTGAAAAAACTTGACTAAAACTTTTAATAATGGGTGCGGTGCGAACACACCTATAAATTCTAATTTACCAACAAAGAGAAATGTGATGTTAGTTTGATTTTTTTTGACATTTTTAAATTTGGTATTTTATTTTTTTATCATTTGTGTTATAATATACGTATGTTTTGAGCGTAAAAGGGAAAGGAAGTGAGAGCGTGGGACAAAGAAAAGAGAAGATAAAGCATCTTTTTGAAGATAAGGATGCTGTCGAGGTCAAGCACTATTCGAAGGGACGCGCGGCGGCTATTCTGTCGATAATCTCGGTCGTTACCTGCGTACTCTCTATCCTCGGCTTTTTGTGGCTCAAGGTGCGCTTTTCGGACGTTGACGCAATAAAGCTTTGGGTAGAGGAGCATTACGTACTCGGAGCTGTTCTTATGCTGTTCCTCTGCACTCTTCAGGTGGTCATCGCGTTTATCCCGGGAGAGCTTGTTGAGATAGCCGCAGGCTACGCATTCGGCGGCTGGTGGGGCTCGGTCATATGCGTCGTTGGAATAATGCTCGGAAGCATAATCGCGTTGCTTCTTGCCCGAAAGTTTGGCAGACGTCTTGTCGAGTCGCTTTATCCGAGAGAAAAAATAGAGGCACTTCCTATACTTAACGACCATAAAAAGAGAAACGCCACGGTTTTTTTGCTGTTCCTTATTCCGGGGACACCCAAGGACTTGTTTACGTACGTTGTCGGAATGACGGGAATGAGCGTACCTCTTTATATTGCACTAACACTTGTCGCGCGACTTCCGTCAATAGTTATGTCGACTATCGGTGGCGGAGCGTTGGGAAATAATAAGCTGTGGCATGCCGCCG
This sequence comes from Oscillospiraceae bacterium, assembly GCA_015063845.1. Lineage (GTDB taxonomy): Bacteria > Bacillota > Clostridia > Oscillospirales > CAG-272 > HGM12713. Next base: position 13,071 of record SVTJ01000007.1, on the reverse strand, counting down.
TGATGTTTATTGTAGCCGGGGTAGTCAGCGCATGCGGATATTTCGTGTACCTCGGTATTAAAAACAGACACGCAAAGAAAAAACAAAAAGACCGAAGCAAAGAATGAATATAATTGTCGGGGACGCGTTTTTTGAGGGGAACTTCTTGAAAGAAGTTCCCCTCAAACTCCCTTCAAGAACTTTAAAACAAAATAGTTATTCTTACAGCCATAGGAAATATATAGCTTTATTGTTTTTCTCTGAGGTAAAAACTCGTCGGACCCTACGTACCGACGAGTTTTATGGGTATTTGAACGTTCTGCGCTACAATGAGTTTTTCAGCCCAATTAGATCAGTAAAACAACGTTTTCTTTGTGTTAAAGTAATTACGAAAACAGCTTCTACTTTTCAAAATATATCTCCGTTTGCTTTTTTACATCTTTGCTCATCAGCAGGATGCAAATGAGGTTTATTACGGTCATCGCGCCCATAGAAAAATCGGAGAGCTGCCACGAAAGCTCTGACGGGGCAAACGCACCTACAAAGATCGCGCCGCAGTAGACAAGCATAAAGACGCGCGTCGCTAGCGCATTTTTTTTGAAGTAGTGGACACAAGTAAGCCCGTAATGCGCCCAGCAAAGTACGGTCGCAAAGCCGAAGCAAAGCACGGCAACGCATAAAAAGTATGCCGCATAGCCACCAAGTCCGCTCGCGTATGCCGTTATCGTCATCATCATATAATTGCCACCGAAGCGAGAGGCATCACCGTATCCGAGAATTACGACAAGGGCGGTCATGGTGCATAGCACCACCGTGTCCACGAACACCTCGAATATCCCGAACATTCCTTGCTTTGCGGGAGAGGGACAGTCGGCTATCGCGTGGGCTGTGGGTGCTGTTCCGCACCCTGCCTCGTTGGACACAAGACCTCTCATTATTCCGTATCTCACTGCTTTTGTGAATATGTATCCACCCACGCCCGAAGCGGCGGCTGACGGCGTGAAGGCACTCCGAAAAATGGCATCAAAAGCATCTCCAAGCGCGGCGCGTCCTCTGAATATCACGACTGCCGACATGACTGCATATCCTACCGACATTATAGGAACGAGAACGTTTGTGAGCGCGGATATGCTGTGTGTGCCGCTTCTAATGATAAAAAATATCACCACGCCGAGCACAGCACCAACGTAAACGCGCGGAAGCCCCACGACCCCCTCGAGAGCCTCGGCTATGGCGTTTGACTGAAGCATGCTTCCCATAGTCAGGGAAGTGAGAAGAAAAAGCGCGGCGAATGCCGCGGCGAGCATACTTCCAAAGCGCCTGGCGCCAAGTGTTGAAAAGAGGTCCTTGATATAATACATTGCCGCGCCCACCGTGCCACCCCTGCCGTCGGACTTTTTGTGTTTCATAGCGAGGACTATCTCGGCATATTTTAATATCATAGCCACGAGCGCGCTTGCCCACATCCAGAATACCGCGCCAAAGCCGCCAAGGTGTATTGCGGACGACACCCCTACGATGTTTCCCACTCCAAGTGTTCCCGCAAGCGCAAGCGTTACCGCTCTTGCCGAGGAGACGCCGCCACGCTTTTCGCTTTTCAGCCCCCGAAATACGGCAAAGGGCTTTAAAACGTGAAAAAATTTGAGGCGGATACAGTAGTAGAGCCCTACGGCTATCAAAAGTGAGGGGACTAACACTCCCGAAAGATAAAAATTGATGATTTCAAGCATGGCTTTTCTCCGTTTTTTCGCGTGTTTTCGCCTGAGTTTATCACACTTTTTGCTTTTAGCACTCAACGGCGATCTAATAAATGTTAATTAAATGTTAAATCTCAAAAAAGTACTTGATTTTTCCTGAAAATGGTGTAAAATATGTGTATAGGTTAGCACTCAAAAGTTTTGAGTGCTAACGGTTAAAAACATACGTCTTGATTATAATTTATTATAGGGAGGAACAAAAAATGACGATCAAACCATTGGCAGACAGAGTTGTTGTCAAGCTAGTTGAGGCGGAGGAAAAGACTAAGAGCGGTCTTATACTTACAGCATCCGCGCAGGAAAAGCCCCAGGTGGCTGAGGTAGTCGCAGTAGGTCCGGGCGGACTTGTTGACGGCAAGGAAGTAGTTATGACAGTTAAGGTAGGCGATAAGGTTATCACATCCAAGTACTCGGGTACCGAGGTAAAGGCAGACGGAGTTGAGTATACCATAGTTCGCCAGAGCGATATTCTCGCAATAGTAGAGTAATTCACATAAGAAAGGAACAATTATCATGGCAAAGGAAATTCTTTACGGAATTGAAGCTCGCAACGCGCTTTGCAGAGGCGTTGACAAGCTTGCAGACACAGTTAAGATCACACTCGGTCCTAAGGGAAGAAACGTAGTTCTCGATAAGAAGTACGGCTCTCCGCTCATCACCAACGACGGTGTTACCATCGCTAAGGAGATAGAGCTTGAGAACGAGGCTGAAAATATGGGCGCACAGCTGGTCAAGGAGGTCGCAACAAAGACCAACGACGCGGCTGGTGACGGAACGACCACCGCAACTCTTCTCGCTCAGGCATTCGTAAGAGAGGGAATGAAGAACGTGACCGCAGGCGCAAATCCTATGGTAGTCCGCAAGGGTATCAAGAAGGCGGTCGACAAGGCAGTTGAGGCACTCGTAGCTAACTCTAAGAAGGTCAACGGAAGCGACGATATCGCAAGAGTCGGAACTATCTCCGCTGGTGACGACGTTATCGGTCAGCTTATAGCAGACGCTATGGAAAAGGTTACCGCTGACGGTGTTATCACAGTCGAGGAGTCCAAGAGCGCAGATACCTACTCCGAGGTAGTAGAGGGTATGCAGTTTGATCGCGGCTACCTCTCTCCCTACATGGCAACTGATATGGATAAGATGGAGGCAGTTCTTGACGACGCGCTCATTCTTATCACCGACAAGAAGATATCCAACATTCAGGAAGTTCTCCCCGTTCTTGAGCAGGTAGTTCAGGCAGGCAGAAAGCTTCTTATAATCGCTGAGGACGTTGAGGGAGAAGCTCTCACAACTCTCGTTCTCAATAAGCTCCGCGGTACGTTCGTTTGCGTAGCGGTCAAGGCTCCCGGCTTTGGCGACAGAAGAAAAGAGATGCTTCGTGATATCGCTATACTCACAGGCGGTGAGGTCATCACAAGCGAGCTCGGTCTTGAGCTTAAGGATACCTCTCTCGTACAGCTCGGTCACGCAAGACAGGTAAAGGTAAATAAGGAAGCTACGATCATAGTTGGCGGAGCAGGCTCTGCCGATGAGATCAGAGCTCGTATCGGTCAGATAAAGGTAGCTATCGAGGAGACCTCGTCCGACTTTGACCGCGAGAAGCTTCAGGAGAGACTTGCAAAGCTTTCTGGCGGTGTTGCCGTTATCAAGGTCGGCGCGGCTACCGAGGCTGAGATGAAGGAAAAGAAGCTCCGCATAGAGGACGCGCTCAACGCAACTCGCGCGGCAGTAGAGGAGGGAATAGTTGCAGGTGGCGGAACGGCTTACCTCAATGTTATTCCCGAGGTAGAAAAGCTTCTTGAGACAGTTGATGGTGACGAGAAGACAGGTGTTCGCATCGTTCTCAAGGCTCTTGAAGAGCCCGTTCGTCAGATAGCGGCAAACGCAGGCTTTGACGGCGGCGTTATCGTCAATGAGATAGTTAAGAGCGGCAAGGTCGGCTACGGCTTCGATGCTTACAACGAGGTATACTGCGATATGATGGCAGCAGGTATCGTCGATCCTACAAAGGTAACTCGTTCCGCACTCCAGAATGCGGCTTCCATCGCGTCCGTGATACTGACCACAGAGTCTGTTGTTGCTGACAAGAAGGACCCCGCTGCCGAGGCAGCTGCAAACGCTGCTATGGCAGGAGCAGGCGGCATGGGCGGAATGTATTGATTTTTCAATAATATCTATGGCGGGGGAAGCACCTTTTCAAGAAAAGGTGCTTCCCCCGCACCCATATTTCTAAAAGCTTTTTGTAAAAAATACTATTTCAGGTGAAAAATTTTACTTAATTGTAAAATAATCTTTAATTTTATAAAAAAACGCAAAAAACTATTGCAATATATTTCAAAATATATTATAATATTACTATATGATTTATACTTGTGCGTAAGCGGAAGAAAAAAGAACATTTTTGGAGGATTTTTAACATGGCTTTTGAATACGATAATTCCTGCGAGAGCAAAGTTTGTATCAAGGTTCTCGGTATAGGCGGCGGCGGTAATAACGCTGTTAACCGCATGATAGCTTCGGGCGTTCAGGGCGTTGAGTTCGTAACCATCAACACTGACCGTCAGGCGCTCAAGCATTCTCTTGCTCCCACACAGCTCGTTATCGGTGAGAAGATAACAAAGGGCTTCGGTGCAGGCGCTAACCCCAGCATCGGCGCAAGAGCTGCCGAGGAGTCTATTGACGACATCAAGGCTATCCTTTCCGGTGCTGAGATGGTATTTATCACCGCAGGTATGGGCGGCGGAACAGGTACGGGAGCAGCTCCCGTTGTGGCAAGAATTGCTCACGAGATGGATATCCTCACCGTCGGTATCGTAACAAAGCCTTTTGCATTTGAGGGTAAGAGAAGAATGGCTCAGGCTGAAGAGGGAATCAAGGAGTTTTCTCAGTACGTTGATTCGCTTATCGTTATCCCCAACGAGAGACTTAAGCTCGTATCCGATACGAGAATAACTCTCCTTAACGCGTTCTCCGAGGCTGACGATGTTCTCCGTAAGGGTGTTCAGAGCGTTTCCGAGCTCATCAATATCCCCGGATTTATCAACCTTGACTTTGCGGACGTAACCAACATAATGATGAACAGCGGTCTTGCACATATGGGTGTTGGAAGCGCTACGGGTAAGGACAAGGCAGACACAGCCGCAAGAATGGCTATCTCCAGCCCTCTGCTCGAGACCACCATCAAGGGTGCTACGGGCGTTATCATCAGTATCTTCGCATCTCCCGACATCGTGCTTGACGACGTAAATCTCGCGTGTGAGATGATCGCGGCTGAGTGCAGTGAGGATGCAAACATAATATTCGGTGTTGGCTTTGACCAGGCACTTGAGGACGAGATGAGAGTAACCATTATCGCAACAGGCTTCGAGAAGAAGCCCGAGGACGGTGCTCCCGAGGCAAAGGCTGAGGAGGAGGCTCCCGCTGCCGAGGCAAAGACCGAGGTCGACGATTGGCTCTCCGACATTTTTAAGTAATAAAAAACGCAAAACGCACCGCAAGGAATGCTCCTTGCGGTGCTCTTGTTTTATTTGCGTAAAAAACGCAATATTTTTTTGAAAAAACGCAAAAAAATTGCAAAAAGGTATTGAAAAAAATACGAAAATGTATTATCATTATAGTATAGATATTTATTGACAAAATACGGCATTTGGAGGCATAAAAAATGAACTTTGAAAACCAGATACCCAACGAATTCGGCATAAACATAAAGGTAGTCGGTGTCGGCGGCGGCGGAACTAACGCGGTCAACAGAATGATCGCATCGGGTCTTGCGGGCGTTGAGTTTATCGCTATCAATACGGACAAGCAGTCGCTTGCTAAAAGCTCGGCTGACCATAAGCTCGCTATCGGCGAGAAGATAACGAACGGCTTCGGCGCGGGCGGAAATATGGAGATAGGTAAGAGAGCCGCTGAGGAAGCAGCAAACGAGATAAAGGCGCTTCTTGACGGTGCGGATATGGTATTCGTAACCGCAGGCATGGGCGGCGGCACGGGCTCGGGTGCGGCAGGCGTTGTTGCAAAGGTAGCTCGTGACCTTGATATACTCACGGTAGCTGTTATAACCACCCCCTTCAGCTTTGAGGGCAAGCGCCGTATGAACCAGGCGCAGGCAGGTATCGAGCAGCTTAAGGAGTTTGTTGACTCTCTCGTAGTTATCCCCAACGAAAGACTTAAGATGGTCACGGACACAAGGATCACTCTCGCGAGCGCATTCTCCGAGGCAGACGATGTGCTCAGACGCGGTGTTCAGAGCGTATCCGATCTTATCAACGTTCCGGGCTTTATCAACATCGACTTTGCGGACGTTGTATCCGTTATCGCAAATTCGGGTGTCGCTTACATGGGAATGGGAAGCGCAAAGGGCAAGGACAAGGCTCAGCAGGCGGCAACTATGGCTATCACCAGCCCGCTGCTTGAAACGGCTATTCAGGGTGCGAAGGGCGTACTTCTTAGCATCTCCGCTTCTCCTGACGTAGGACTTGAGGATATAGACCTTGCCGCTACGATGATATCCAACGAGTGTAATGCAGACGCAAGCGTTATTTGGGGCGTTGCGTTTGATCCCGCGCTTGAGGACGAGATGAAGATCACTATTATTGCGGCAGGCTTTGATAAAGAAGAGGCAGAAAAGCCCGAAGAGCCCAAGGCTGAGGAAAACGCAAAGGTAAGCGCTGACGATATCGAGGATCTCATCAGCAAGTTTATTTGAGTATAAATATGTATTTTTTTGAGGGGAACTTCTTTTTAGAAGTTCCCCTCAAAATGTTTGAACAAATTAGGATTTATAGATGTGTTCGCACAGTACCCCTCTTAAAAGTTTTAGTCAAGTTTTTTCAAAAACTTGCAGGGTCAAGGGGCGGCGCCCATTGCCGCTCTCCGCAGAGAGCGGAATCCTTTACGTTGAGAAGGAGGTCTCGAGGGCAAAAAGAGCGTATGCGTGACGGTAAGAATGGGAAAGAAAGATTAAAATCAAACAAAAAACGCCGTATTTGACGGAGCTCCGTCAAATACGGCATTTTTATTTATTGTTGAACAGGCTTGCGCCTGAGCCCTTTTATGACCGATTTTATCTTGTTGTGCAAGAGAATATAAGGGATAATTATGACAAAGTCAAGCACAAAATAAAGGAGCGCGAAATACCAGGGCAGGTCGATCATAGGTGTATATAGCTTGCCCGTGAGCTTTTCTATTATCAAATTCATCGAATAGTGGACAAACGCGTGGACGATATATACGTAAAGCGAATTGCGTCCCCAAAACGCCAGAAATGAGCAAAGATGCGGAACCCTTGAGATAAGCTTGCTTGCAACGTAGATAAGATATATGATCAGAAGCGCAAAGCCGAAGAACATAAAATAATTGTTTCCTATGTACGTTGTCGATACGTTTACAAAGTCCACCTCGCTCATATAGAGCAGAGAAATAGCCACGAAACAGCACAAGATCACGCAGAAGGGAATGGAGATACGCTTTTTGCCGTCGTCGGTCTCAACATATTGCAGCTGTTCTATACGCACAGAGCCTGCGTGCAAAAGATATCCAATCAGCATAAAAGAGAAGCAGAGAGCCAACACTCCAAAATAGAACGGGAGATATTGGTGCGCGATAGGACCGTAGATACGCGAGAGATCAAGCACGTAGGTTGAAATGACTATCCAGACGGCGGGAAGGAAAAATTTGACCGACGCATGAGGGAATTTGCGGCAAAGAGCTATGTAGCCGAAAAACAGCAGGTCGCCCCAGAACAGAGTTTGTAAAAACCAATCGCCGGGGAAGTATATAAACTTCAACGGAGATGCTATCATTTCTGCGGTATTGCTTAAAAGAATATTCAGAAGAAGTCGCAGAATGAGCAGAGGAACGTAGATAGCTTTTATCTTTTTCCAAAAGTATTTACCGAAATGCAGCTTGTCTGCACGCAATAAGCTTGCCGCCGAGCAAAAGCCCGAAAGCAAAAAGAAAAGGGGCATATGGAAAGAATATATAACGTTGAATGGGAACGAGGCGTATGGGACAAGATGTCCGACGATCATCAGCGTGATAGTAATGCCTCGCATGATATCTATGGTGATATTACGTGCTTTCATTTATACCTCTCAAAAAATAACTCATACATATAACAGTTCTATTATACCAAACATACGACAGATTTGTCAATGTTTTTCGAAAAACCGACGTATTGTGTCGAAAAAGCGCAGATGCGCTATACGCAAAATACACAATATTGTTATTGTCATTGACAATTTTTTCGTTTTGTGTTATACTGTAATGGTAAGTATGATTAATTAAATATTGATGAGGAAATCAAAAATGGAAATAAGTAAAGGCAGTTTTTTGAAGGCTCGTATGGTCGGTGTTCCGTTGCTTATCCTCTCGTTGATATGGATGGTCAAGGCGTCGTATCCGATAAACGATGCGGTGATGATCGCGGGAACTGTTATCGCGGTTTTGTCGATCGCTTTGCTGCTCGGCAAGATAGACGTATTGCAGCTGCTCCGCAAGGGGAAGAGGATCGATATTGTATTCTCGGGATTGTTCACCTTGCTTTTCACCGCAATGGTCGGCTATTCGGAGCTGTTTGGCAGCAGACTGTTCGCGTCTGAGGGGCTGGTGTGGAAGCTACTTTCATACGGCGTATTTTTGCCGATATACGTACTGTCCTGCTTTGTGTTGCTGCTTTGGGTGACGCAAAAGGCAGTGTACGGGTTTGACGGAGTCCGTTCACCCGATAAAAAGACCTTGTGGATATGCACAGGTGTCGTCGCATTCGTTTCGGTGCTGTTCTTTTTGGCGTGTCCTAACGGCTTGCTGTATGACGACGGAGTGTATATTTGGGAGCAGGGCTTGTACCACGCATACTCGGATTGGCACCCCGTTTGCTTTACATTGCTTGTAAGGCTTTGCTCGCTGATCTATCCGCATCCCGTGTCCTTTATAATTTTACAGACGGTCATATGGATATTGACTCAGCATCTTATTTTGCGTATATTGAATAGACATTACGGTGCTTTGGCGTGCAAGATATACTGTGTCGCTTCTATGACACTCGGTATCATCACGTACAAATACCTCGTCTATTTGTATAAGGACCCTCTTTTCAGCCTGGCAATACTCGCGTTTTCCGCGTGCTTGCTTGACTATATCAAGGGTCATAAGGGCGTTTGCAATTTTGTCTTGCTTGTAACCTACGGCTTGATGGCTGCGCTCACAAGACATATGATGATAGTTCCCGTGGCGCTGACGCTCGTTGTCGTGATCATCGTTGAGCTGGTGCAGAAATGGAAGACCGACAAAAAGGCTTGGTGCTATCTTGCGGCTGTGCTTGCGGTGCTTCTGCTTTTGAATAGCGTCGTGTATAACGTCGCGATGAAGGCTACCGATGCTGAGGAAAACGCTGACTACGTAACGTACACTATACCGATCTATATGCTCGGAGCATACGCGGCATCCGATTATGAGATAGACCCCGAGACCGTAGAGCTTATGGAAAGGGTAATGCCCGTGGAAGAATGGGAAGCGGGATATAACCAGAATATTTATTGGGCGGATACGCTCACACGTTCTTGGGGCTATATAGGACCGAGAATACAGATACTCGATGAAAATGTAAGCGGCGGCGAGCTTATCGCGGCGAATTTCAGATTTTTCAAGAGCCACCCGATCTATTACGCAAAGAGCCTTTTGAACACGTCCTCGCTGATGTGGGAGATAAGCAGACCCGAGAGCTATGCCGAATGGTTCTACGCTCCGTTTGATAACGGTGTCACGGCTTCGTCCTTGCGTGAGGTCGAGGGATATGAGCTTGTATCGACGGGCGCGACTGAAGTGCTGACACCCGTAACGACGTTCGCCTCTACAATGCCCGTTGTATATAACGTTACCTGCCGTGGCGGATTTTCGCTGTTCCTGATACTTTTGATGTGCTACCTTTCGTTCAGAAAGGGACACGGAAAGGTGGCTTTGATAGCTTTGCCGATGCTCACGGTGGTGCTTCTGCTGTTCTTGTCAATGCCCGCTCCCGACCCACGCTATATCTTGGGAATAATCGAGATCGCGGTGCTGTTGCTGGCGGTGACGCTGACGATGAAAAGAAAAGATAAACAGTCTGACGACATATAAAAATCACAATAGATGCCGAATGACCTAAAAATGAAAGGAATATATGTATGAGTAAAATTGCTGTTTTGATCCCTTGCTACAATGAGAGCCAGACCATCGCAAAGGTCGTTGCCGACTATCGCGAGGTGCTTCCCGAGGCGGATATTTACGTATACGACAACAATTCAAGCGACGGAACAGACGAGATCGCTCGCAATGCGGGAGCTATCGTTCGCTATGAGTACCGTCAGGGAAAGGGAAACGTTATCCGTTCGATGTTCCGCGATATAGACGCGGACTGCTATCTTATGATAGACGGAGACGATACGTATCCCGCTGAGAATGCTCGCGAGATGTGCGACCTTGTACTTAATAAGGGTGTGGATATGGTGGTCGGAGACCGACTTTCCTCTACTTACTTTACAGAGAATAAGCGTCCTTTCCATAACGTGGGTAACAAGAGCGTTCGCTTCTTGATAAACCGCATCTTCAAGAGCGAGGTAAAGGATATTATGACGGGCTACCGTGCGTTCAGTAAGCCTTTTGTCAAGAATTTCCCCGTGCTTTCCAAGGGCTTTGAGATAGAGACCGAAATGACTATCCACGCACTGGATAAAAACTTCCTGATACGCGAGGTCCCCGTAAATTACCGTGACCGTCCCGCAGGAAGCGTTTCCAAGCTGAACACAGTTCAGGACGGAATTAAGGTCTTGATGACGATATTCAAGCTCTTCAGCGAATACAAGCCGCTTAAGTTCTTCTCGGTATGGAGCTTGATATGCGTTTTGCTTGGTAGCGGATTTATCATTCCCGTTCTTATCGAATACTTTGATACGGGCTTGGTGCTCAGATTCCCGACACTGTTCGTTTGCTTGGCGTTCTATATCATCGGAGTTCTGCTGTTTATGTGCGGACTTATACTTCACAACGTTGCAAAGAAGCACAGAATGCTGTTCGAGCTGATGATGAACAGAAAAGATTACTAAAATAATGCTGTAATAATGTACCCCGTATATGTCTCATAAACATATACGGGGTGTTTTTACATTGTATAACGAAAACCCCGCCATAGTGGCGGGGTTATATATAGGCTATGCCGATGAGCAGAAAGCAAATAAAAAGTCAGAGCAGGATGTTCTTATGTCAAAGGCTCCCTTGTGCAAAGGGAGCTGTCAGCGAAGCTGACTGAGGGATTGTTTTGCTTTGAGTTTCGCCTTTACAATCCCTCCGTCACGGCAAGCCGTGCCACCTCCCTTTACACAAGGGAGGCTTGGGTTTAGTCCCGCTTAAGCGGGTTTACGTAATAATTGCATGGCTGGCAGGCCAATCTAAAGCGCACTTGTGCGCAGCCAGTATTATTAGGGCTATGCCCAAAAATGAAATCTCCTCGTTTTACGGGGGGATATTTATTAAATTAAGACCGCCGCAGTGTAGGTGCTTCTGTTAAGCGTTAGCTTTGCACAGCTTCCGCCGTGGCGGTAGGCTCCCTTGTGCAAAGGGAGCTGTCAGCAAGCTGACTGAGGGATTGTATTCGTGGAAAAACAGAAAAACAATGCCTGCGTTACGGTCGTTGGTTATGAGTTGATTTGCTTTGCGTTGTATTTTTTGATACAATCCTCGCATATATTACGGAATCTTGATCCGAAATCATCTTTGAACTTACAATAAGTTAAATGATCAACGTAAGTCTCGCACATTTCACATTGTTCACCTTCCGGCATAGCAATCTCCTGCTCGGGTTCGTTAAAAGATTCCTCGCAGCTTGTTTCTTCATCTGTACTATTTTCATTTGGAGCCTCTTCATTTTGAGATTGTTCTTTTGGAGTATCATCTTTATTTGATTTGTATACTTTCATTGCTTCAAAATCGGGTATGTCATTTATAATGATAACTCCGTATTTTAGTTCTTCGATTCTATCGGTTACGAATTTATATATTGCGATAATGAGGTCATTGGTAATTCCGTTTTTGCCCTCTTCATATGTAAACGTATTTTCGGAAAACATATTGTCGTTTTTGTTATTCATTTGAAGCGAAGGCGTTTCAAATTGCAAATAGCCAATTAAAAGACCGCTTTTCTTTAATTGAATGCCTACAATGTCGCATAGGTAAATTGTCTTTTCACCATCTGTAATATTACCCGTAATAAAGCTTCCAACAGTCTTTTTTGTAGTGATAACAATTTTTGTATCATACAGTTTAAGATTACGACCGCGGACACCTTCTAATTCACAAATAAAGTTTGCCATTTGTAATATCCTCCAAAAAATTCTTTGTTGTAATTATATCACTTTGTAATTAAAACGTCAATGTTTTTAAGTATAAATCTCCCTATTTGCAGATACTAACAACACAAATCTGTAAATCAAGGAGATTTTTATATAGTTATGAAAGCTACGGGAATCGTAAGAAGAATATATGATCTTGGCAGGGTAGTAATACCCAAAGAGATAAGAAGAACCACGCGTATCCGCGAGTGCGACCCGTTGCCGACAACATTGACACAGACCGATCGCTTCTGCTTTGCGATGTTGAATTTTTCCAAACGGATAGGGCTCAAATCCAAGGACGGTTCTACATAGAAGCTCCAATTCTTTAAATTTTTATAAAATTTTCGAATTTGCTGTTGAATTTTACGAAGAATTAGTGTATAATAAATACAGCAGAAACAAAGAAGGAGGTATTTATGATGCCAAACATTAAACCCGTATCAGATCTGCGCAACTATAACGAGGTACTGCGCGATATCGCCGTTGGCGAACCCGTATTCCTCACCAAGAACGGTCGCGGCAGATACGCCATCGTCGATATGGAGGAATTTGAAAAGACTCAGGCAACACTCAAGCTGATGAGCGAGCTTGCCAAAGGTGAAGCTTCTGCGAAAGAAAAAGGATATATTGATATCTCGGAGGTCGAGGATATCTTAGGGGTCGCTCATGGCTAAGATCAATTTCACTCCCGATGCCCTTGAAGATATGAAGGAGATCAAAGCGTATATTACCGATGAGCTGTGCAGCGAGCAATCGGCAATCAATACGGTTGAGAAGATCATGAAGCGCATCCGTCAGCTTGGCAGTTTCCCCGAAAGCGGCGCACCCCTCTCCTCTATCATCAATCTTGAAGTACCGTACCGCTTCCTTGTCTGCGGTAACTACACCGCATTTTACAAGGTCGATGGGGACGAGGTTCACATCATCCGTGTACTCTACGGAAGACGGAACTTTATGCAAATTCTTTTTGG
>SVTJ01000002.1 GCA_015063845.1 Oscillospiraceae bacterium | reverse complement strand
TTTGGTGACCCGTACGGGAATCGAACCCATGTTTCCAGCGTGAGAGGCTAGCGTCTTAACCGCTTGACCAACGGGCCGTAACTTGACAGCTTTGATATTATATCACATTTCTTTTTAAATTGCAATACCTTTTTTGAATTTTTTTTATTTTTTTTTATTCGACAGTAAAACCCTTGACTTTCAGGCGATAAAAGCTTATAATTTAACTGTGATTTATATCTACCCGTGGCACAGCTGGATAGCGCGCGAGACTCCGACTCTCGAGGTCAACGGTTCGAATCCGTTCGGGTAGGCCATTCCCCAAGACAGGCGTTACCCATCTTGGGGCATTTATCCGACAAAATTAATCTTTCACGCCATTTCAAGCATAGATTTTATGGTCTTTACGTATTCTGTCGGTGACATGTTCTCGCGCTTCTTGAACGTGTTGGAGAAATGATGTACCGAGCAAAAGCCGCACAGTGTTGCTATCTCAGTGCAAGAGCTCTTCCCTTCACGCAAAAGCTGCTTCGCTCTTTCAACACGCAAATATGTCAAGTGCTCCATTACTCCGTGACCGTAAGTATCGCCAAACAGTTTTTTTAACGATGTCGCGCTTATCGAAAATTGCTTCGATATATCGATAAATGTCATTTTCTCGGAAAGATTTTCATCCATATAATTCGCGATCTTCTCGGCAAGCTCACTTCTTTTTACGTTGCTGGGCAACTGCACTGCCTCTTCTTCGGATTTTGCACATCTGATAAGGTGTATGAGCAAGAGCTCGGCATAATTCTGAATTATCTGCTCGGACGCAAAAGGCTTTGGCTCTTCAGTTCTCACAAGGCTTGAAAAACGCAACAAGCCAAGCTTGTTGTTAAAGCTCACTCTCGCCTCTCTGAGAACCGAAAAAAGCGCGGTCGTTACGTAGCTATCCGTTTCAAGTACTCTGTCCGCAATAGCAAAGAGCTCCTCGTTTGGCGACTCAAAGCTAAGTATCACCGAATTCGCGGCGTCGCTTCCGTTGGCTCTGACGTTATGAAACTGCATAGGCGGATGAATATACGCCTGACCCTTTTGAAGGATCATCTCTCTATCGCCTGCCGTTATATAAAGCTCTCCTTTATCGCACATAATGAGCTCCCAAAAATCGTGAGACTCTCCCTCATATTTAAAGTCTGCTGTGTACTCAAAATAATGTATGGAGATGATAGCGGGTAACAGCAGAGAATGTGTCATTTTAGTTGAGAAATATTCCATAATGTTCCCCCTTCGCTTGATAAGAAGATTATACTATCTTTTTCACAAAAAGTCAAGCATACAACGAATTTTATACCAAATATGCAAATTTTCATTTCAAAGCATCAAAGACGCCTCTGCTTTATGTGGCATGCGTTTATGAAATAAATTATTTAGGAGTATACACTTATGAAGATCCTCGTAGTTGAAGATTATGCCGCTCTTTCCGCCGCAGGCGCAGAAATCCTTGAAAGCACAGTAAGAGAAAAGCCCAACTGTGTCCTCGGTCTTGCCACGGGAGAAACTCCCATAGGACTTTACGATATTCTCGTTAAAAAGTATGCAGAAGGTCTTGATTTTTCTAAAGTCCAAACAGTAAATCTTGATGAATACTACCCTCTCGAGCCCACAAATGAGCAGAGCTACCGTGCGTTTATGAATATGCATCTTTTCGATAAGATAAACATAAATAAGGACAACACTAACGTCCCTGACGGACTTGCCGCAGACGTAGATAAATTCTGCGGTGAATATGAGGCGCTCATAGACAGTCTCGGCGGTATTGACGTCCAGCTTCTCGGCATAGGCCGAAACGGTCATATCGGCTTCAACGAGCCTGCCGACGAGCTTTATCCTTACACGCATCTTACCGCCCTCAAAGAGGACACTATACAGGCAAATTCCCGTTTCTTTGAGAACGAGGCAGACGTTCCGCGCTCTGCTATCACCATGGGAATGGCGAGCATCTTCAAGGCAAAGCGTATCGTTATCCTTGCAAGCGGCGCAGGAAAGGCAAACGCAGTCAAGACCTTGGCGACGGGTCGCATTACCACCGCTTGCCCTGCAACCCTTTTGCACCTACATCCCGACGTAACGCTGATATGCGACAAAGCGGCATACGGAAACAACTAAGCAAAAAACGGTATAGCTGAAAAGCTATACCGTTTATTTTTTAGTTTGCGCTCTTTGCGTTCATCTTAAGATATTCGTTGATAAACTCGTCTATCTCTCCGTCCATAACGGCTGTGATATTTCCGTCCTCGTGACCCGTTCTCGTATCCTTTGCAAGTGTATAAGGCATAAAGACGTAAGAGCATATCTGTGAGCCCCACTCGATATTTCCCTTGTTGCCCTGAATATCCTCTATGGTATCAAGTCTTTCGCGAAGCTTTATCTCCATGAGCTTAGCCTTGAGCATCTTCATCGCCGTCTCCTTGTTCTGAAGCTGAGATCTTTCTGTCTGACAGCCTACTACGATACCCGTCGGCTTATGAAGGATACGGATAGCAGAGTCGGTCTTATTAATGTGCTGACCGCCCGCTCCGCTCGAACGGTGCGCTGTGACCTCTATGTCCTCATCTCTTATCTCTACCTTATCGATATTATCAAACTCGGGCATTACCTCAATAGAAGCAAACGAGGTCTGACGTCTGCCGGCAGCATCAAAGGGGGATACACGAACAAGTCTGTGCACTCCGTTCTCCGCCTTAAGATAACCGTACGCATTGAGTCCCTCGACCATAATGGTAGCACTCTTGATTCCCGCAGCATCACCGTCGAGCCAGTCGATAAGCTTATATTTATATCCACGGCGCTCTGCCCAACGCGTTATCATACGGTACAGCATCTGCGCCCAATCCTGAGCCTCGGTTCCGCCCGCGCCCGGGTGGAAAGAAACAATGGCATTGTTTTTATCGTATTCGCCCGAAAGAAGTATCTCTATTCTCTTGCTCTCGGCTATCTTTGCTATCTCGTCAAGCTCATTCTGTATTTCCTCAACGTAAGCCTCTTCATTCTCCTCGATAGCCATTTCAGCAAGAGTGATAGCATCCTCAAGACGGTCTCTAAGGTTATCATATCCCTCTATGGTATCCTTAGTCTGCTTTACCTTTTGAAGTATTTTAGAGGAGTTCTCCTGGTTTGACCAAAAGTCGGGATCAAGCGTCTGCGCGTCAAGCTCCTCAGCAAGCTTACGAAGCTCCTCTATGCGAAGTGCCGATCCGAGATCCTCAATGTCTGCTCTCATTCCTATGAGCTTATATTTTGCGTCTTCCAATGCAATTATCATGTCGTTTTTTGCTCCTAAACATAATTATCTATACTATTATATCACAAAAGCAGACCAAAATCAATAGAAATATTTCGTGTTTTGTTTCACTTCATTATTTTTTGTGTTTTTTTGAGGGTAGCATCTTATCGTATTCGAGCGACCATAGATGCGTTTCATAGTGTTTTGCCAGCGTTTTTCGAGCGAGCGTGTCGCTAAGTGTAACAGCAAGTGACACGTTTGCGTTTGTCTCAGACATTTGAGCACTCACCGCAAGTCTATACCTTATCTCCCACAAGCTCCCCTGCTCTTTCTCTGACGCATAGCGCCTGAAAAGCTCTCCTCTGCAATACTCCATACACGCGTCGGCTATTTGGGAATAAAATGAGTTTATCTTGTTGTGCCCTTCAAACGACGGTAAGGATACGGTACAGATCAGCTTGCCTCTCCCGTCTTGTGTCGAAAATACCTCTCTTTTGGTTTGTGTGGTTACGTCTATCTGTTCTGTCATCGTATCCTCCTTTCTTTCTTGGTAATAGGATATACCGAAAAGTAGCGTTTTATGATTTGTTTTGCCTCGCAAATTGCAGATTTTGTCTCTCCACGCTGCAACTTCGCGTTGAGTTTTGTCAAAAAAATGTGATATTTACTGTATTTTTGAAAAAATAATATAATTTTTTTGAATTTTTTTGTTCTCGCTCTTGCAAAAATCAAAAATATGTGCTACAATATATAGTACTTGTAAAAATTTACATCAAAATCAGCCGTCCGTGCGGTCGGCTAACCGTTTGAAACACAGGAGGTGTTATCGGTCATGGATATAAATACCGAGCTTAAGAAAAAAGAAACTGATAGAATATTTGAAAACTGCGTAGCAGAAGCAAAGCGCGTAAACACGATTCCCGCAGAGGCGTTTGAAAGCTATCGCGTCAAGCGCGGACTTCGCGAAATGGACGGAACGGGAGTTATGGCAGGAGTTACCAATATCGGTAATGCGCACGGTTACGTTGTTTACGAGGGCGAAAAGGTAGCTGACGAGGGTAAGCTTGAGTACAGAGGTCTCGACCTTGTATCTCTGATAGACGGCTTCAGCGCAGAGGACCGTTTTGGATTCGAAGAATGTGTCTATCTCTTGCTCTTTGGCAAGCTTCCCACAAAGTCAGAGCTTGACGATTTTTGTGCTCTTCTCGCAGAAAAGCGTCATCTCCCTCAGGGCTTTATGGAGAACATAATAATGAAAGCTCCCTCCCCCTCTATAATGAATAAGATGGCTATGTCGGTGCTTGCACTTTACGCTTATGATGAGAATCCTGACGATACGAGCGTTGAAAATATGCTTCGTCAGAGCATAGAGATAATCGCGAGACTTCCCGTTATTGCGGCAAACTCTTACCGTGTCTACCGCAGTCATTTCCACGGAAAGAGCCTTAATCTGCACTCTCCCAAGGACGGACTTTGCACCGCAGAGAACTTCCTTCGTATATCCCGTTCGAGCAAGACGTTTACCGAGGAAGAGGCAAGATTGCTTGATATCTGTATGGTGATCCAGGCTGAGCACGGCGGCGGAAACAACTCTACGTTCACCTGCCGCGTACTATCCTCTTCGGGCACAGATACATATTCTGCTATCGCGGGAGCAATTGGCTCTCTCAAGGGCCCTCTCCACGGCGGTGCAAACATAAAGGTACAGCAGATGTTCGACTGCATAAGACCTATGGTCAAGGACGTTAACGATGATGAAGAGGTCAAACACGTTATAAATCAGCTTCTCCGCAAGGAGATCGGCGATGAGCAGGGCAAGGTCTACGGTATGGGCCACGCGGTCTACACAAAGTCCGACCCCAGAGCGATAATGCTCAAAAAGTACGCACGCGAGCTTGCTATCGAAAAGGGCTACGGAGACGACTTCAAGCTTCTTGAGTCAATAGAACGCCTCACACCTGAAATGTTCAATGATTTCAAAGGCACAAACAGACCCATGTGCGCAAACGTTGACCTTTATTCGGGTCTTGTGTACCGCATGCTCGGCATCGCTCCCGAGATGTACACTCCCCTCTTCGCGGTTGCGAGAGTTGCGGGCTGGTGTGCACACCGCATAGAAGAAGCGCAGACAGCAAACAAGATAATCCGTCCCGCATACAAATGCATCGCAAAGCATCAGGATTTTATTCCGCTTGAACAGAGATAAACAAACAAAAAACTCAACTATCAAAAGGCAAAAACGGCACGTGCTGTTTTTGCCTTTTTCGATTTTCGACGGCGCACAAAGCATCGCGGTAATATCAGATTTTTGTTATTGGTAAATGTGTACAAATATACAATATAGCCCTTGCACACTTTGGATTATTATGATATAATGGAAGTGATTTTATTTTATAATAAGGAGAAAGTTATGAAAACGAAATTCAGAAACCGCATCCTCGCGCTTTCATTGGCATTACTGATGCTTGTAAGCATCATGCCGATACAAGCGCTCGCATCTGCGGCTTCCGGCTCAACGTCCGAGGACGCTGACGCAGGCGTAGCAGATGAGAATTCCAACGGCGAAACTATATTTACGCCGATATTCGGTGAAGACGATCTTGTCGGCTTCCCCAGCACCTTCAGAAACGTCGCTTCCGCGGCAGAGCTTGAAACAGCTCTCGCTGACGGCATAGACGCTATCTGCATCACGGCCGATTTTTCTATCGACCGAACCTTTTATATCACTAAAGACACTATCGTTTACAGCGAGAGTGCCATCACTCTGACGAGAAGCCCCGACTTTGCGGGTGATGTTTTCGTTATCGGTCAGGACAGCGAGAATAACCTTTGCGAAGAAAAGGTAACGCTCTCTATCGGTGGCTTTAACGGAGACACCTCCGGTGGGCTTACCATAAACGGTAACAGTGAGAATATGACTGTTGACGTTGTTGGAACGGTGTTTTTCGTTTGTCCCTTGTCACAGGCCGATCTTTACGACAATCTTACTGTCACCAACTGTAAGAAGGTCGGTAACGAAAGAACCACCAATGAGATATATGGGATCCCCGCTTCAAACGCAGCGGCAGTAGGCGGCGCGGTAGCTATTACATCCAAGAGTAGCTATATGAATATTTACGGCGGTCAGTATACAAACAACACTGTAAACACCTCAGGCAGCTCCATATACGGCGGTATGTTCTATAACTATGCAACTATGTACGTATATGGCGGTGTTTTTGAGGACGGTAGCGCAAACAGAGCGGGTGCTTTCTATAACTACCGTTCACTTTACATTTACTCGGCAACCATAAGAAACAACTCGGCAAGCGCAAACGGCGGTGCTATATATCTGCCTGCCAGCAGCTCCGCGAGACTTTATCTCGGCGGTAACAACGAGCTCGTCGCAAGCGCAGTTCTCTTCTCGGGAAACACCTCGGGAGGCAACGGCGGTGCTGTCTTTGCATCTGGAAGAATTTCGGGTCAGGACGCAACGTTTGAAAACAACAGTGCGGACAACGGCGGCGCGATATACGTATACGGCGTAAACTCCGCTCTCAATCTGACAAGCTCCGCCTTTAACGGAAACTCCGTTTTGGAGAGCGGCGGTGCTATCTTTGCGACGGGACACAACACCCTCAATATCGACAACGACATCTCGCTTTTGAGAGTCAGCTTCGACAAGAACAGTGCAAAGAGCGGTGCGGCTATCGCAATAGCGAATACGTCTTGCGCATATATCAAGAGCAGCTCCTTCAAGGAAAACACGGCAACCAGCTACGGCGGCGTTATCTATTCCTCTGCTTCAACGCTCACGATAGACAAGGTAGAGGCGATCTCCAACAGCGCAGCCACGGGAGGCGCTATATATCTTTGCGAAGCCTCCACTGCTCTTGTTAACAAGCTTGATGCACAGAGCAACAACGCTACCGGAAACGGCGGTGCGATATACAGCATTGAATCAACGCTTACTGTATACAATAGCAATTTCAGTGCAAACACAGGTAGTGCAGGAAGCGCTGTTTACCTTACTACCAACGCAATTACGAGCATATATGGATCAAGCTTCTCATCCAATGTTTGTCATGATACAAACGCAGGAAATGCAGGCGCACTTTACGTGTACACAGGTGCTACAAACACTTTGGTACACTCCTGTACCTTTGTTCAGAACTCCTCTGCGGGTCTTGGCGGTGCGATATTGGCAAACGGAAAGGCGATCATTGAGCTTTACAACATAACCGCCATCGACAACAGCGCGTTAAAGGGCGGATTTATGTACGAGACCTCTGCCAGCACTAAAGTCACTCTTTCGGGACTTACAGTATCCGGCAATACAGCAAGTGTGGGCGGTCCCATCATCTGGGGTAACACCACAAATGCAAAACTGTTCATAAACAAGAATAACTACGTTGACCTGGATGTTGAGGGTGCTCTTCCCTCCGATTATTGGTCGGGTGCGATCTACAACAAGCTCACTGTTTCGGAGATAAACACAGCTATTCCTTCTTATACCGATTACAGCGGCATTCTCGTTGACGGCTTGTGGAGTGCAACCATCGTCACAACCTTTGACGAACTCAAGGCGGCTGTACTTGCAGGCAAGCCTTACATAAAGATAGTAAACGACATTACGATAAGCGAAACCTTGTATATAACGGCAGATACAGTTATTTTCTCCACTACGCCTTGCGTGCTCACACGAGCTGACGGCTTCGGCGGAAACCTTTTCGTGGTTGGAAGAAATGCCGAAGGCGAGCTTACGCAAGAGGGCGTGACACTCACCCTCGGTCTATCCACCTCGGCTCTGGCGGATATGCTTACGATCAACTGCGGTGAAGGCAGCTCTGCAATCGTAGTTGCAAGCGGATCGCAGATAAATATTTATGATAACGTTACCGTTAGCGGCGCTAAGGGCACTGACGGTAGCGCGATAACAGTAGAGGAAAATGCTACTGCGAATATTTACGGCGGTAAGATCGAAAACAACGTCTCCACCGGCAACGGTGCTATACTCAACAACGGAACTCTGAACGTAAACGGCGGCACCGTTTCGGGCAACATTGCAGAGCTCGGAGGTGCTATCTACAGCGTAGGCACACTTAACGTTCACGGCGGTACGATCGAGAATAACACTGCACGTCTTGGCGGTGCTATATATAATCTCGGTACGCTTACGACAGACGGCGGCAGCATCCGCGCAAACTCCGCGAGCGAAAACGGCGGTGCGATATATATGGCAGGCGGAACGGCTGAGATCGTATCCGAGATCTCCGAGAATACGTCTGTACTTGGCGGTGCAATATACTGTGCCGACGGCACCGTTACTCTCAAGGGAGCAAAGTTCACATCCAACATTGCGACAAACGGCGGTGCAATTTATATTGACAACGCGACGGTCTCCGTAGAGCTGTTGAACGCTACATTCAACGGCAACAGCGCAGAGCTTGGCGGTGCACTTTATCTCACAAATAACGATTTTGACGTTAACGATTGTATATTCGTTGAAAACTCAGCAACAAGCGGAGGCGCGATATACGTCGAAAACGTAACGCTCAACGTAAGCAACTCCACTTTCAAAGCTAACAGCGCAAAGAATGGCGGTGCGATATATACAAACGCATCTCCCGTTAAGCTTAACGGAATAACCGCAAGTTCAAATAAGGCGCAAGAAAACGGCGGTGTTGTATTTGCAAACGCAGCAACGGTCACGAGCAACTCAAACATGTTCAGCAGCAACGAAGCGGACAAGGGAGCAGCTATTTACGTTCTCGAAGGCACGCTCTCATCGACAGCTGATATATTTGAATACGGTTACGCATTTGAGGGTGGCGCAATATACGCAGACCACTCCGAACTGACTGTCAGCGGCTCGGAATTCACAGGTAACGACGCTGATTATAACGGCGGCGCGATCGCTCTTTTGAGATCGAACGCTTATATCAACAACGTCACGAAGTTCACCGCTAACAGTGCCGCCAATGACGGTGGCGCGATCAGCGCAACAAATTCAAAGCTTACCGTCTACGGTACTATCTTCAATACTAATACCGCGCTTTTGAACGGCGGTGCTATATCCGCCAACAGCGGCTCTACCGTAAAGATATATACCTCTGCATTTACAGGCAACGTAGCTAACAAGAACGGCGGTGCTATAAATGCTTCCGATGACGGTACAACGCTTACCGTTCAGCTTTGCGAGTTTACGAGCAACAAAGCAAAGAGTTTCGGTGGTGTGATCTATCTTAGCAGTAAGGCTGTTGCGAATGTTTATAACATCAGCGCAACGAAGAACAATGCAAACAGAGGTGCTGTTCTTTATATAACCGGTGCAGGAACTACCGCAAACGTAAACGGTGTAACAGTCACCTCCAATACAGCAACAGGAACGTTTGTTTACGGTGACGCTAAGGATGCCGTTCTCAATATTAACAAGAGCACCTTTGCTGACACAGTAAACGACACTACTACGGTCAAATACTGGGAAGCAGCTCTCTACGGAACGCTTACCATAAATACAATATATGACGATATCCCCGAGTATATCGAGGAAGGCAACGAGCCTGCGGGCGACCTTTCCAAGGCATTCGACGTCTCGAACGCGTCCGAGCTTGAAGCTGCGCTTGTTGCGGGAAGAAAGCATATCCGTATAGTTGCCGATTTCGAGATCGACCGTACTTTCTACATAACCTACGGTGTAACTATATTCTCAACCGCTAAGCACACGCTTACAAGAGCACCCGGATTTGGCGGAGATATATTCGTTGTAGGCGAGCACGCAGACGGCACAAACTCCATGCTCAAAAAGGCGGACGCGCGTCTTACGCTCGGAAACCCCTCTTCCGATACGCCTTCTCTCCTTACGATAGACGGAAACAAGGATAATATGACCGTCGACGTCACGGGAACAGTTCTCTTTATATGCAATGGCGCATCGGCAGACGTATATGAAAACATTTCTATCATAAACTGCCACAAGACAGGAAACGTAAAGACCCACGACGCTCGATACAAGCTTTCAAGACCCAACCGTATAGGCGGTCCGGTAGCTATCATTCCCTTTGGCGGTCTTAATATCTACGGCGGTGCCTTCAAGAATAACTCCGTAGCACTTGAGGACACATCCTCCGAGGAAACACGTAACTCCACGCTCGGCGGTGTATTCTACAACGAAAGCAACCTCAAAATCTATGGCGGTATATTTGAGAACAACGAGGGTGCTCGCGGAGGTATCGTTTACAACTACGGAACGATAAAGATATACGGCGGTAGCTTTATAGGCAACCGAGCAACTGTAAGCGGCGGCATTTATTACTCCCCTGCATCAGCTACCTGCCAGCTCAATATCGGCTACAACAGCACAACTCCTATACTCTTCAAGAACAACACGGCGAGACTTAACGGCGGTGTTATCTACTCGACAACAGTAAACGGTATTGTTATATACGGCAATACGACCTTTGAAAACAACAGCGCGCTTACAGGAAGCGGCGGCGTTGTTTATACCTCAAGTACATTCACGGTAATGAACGCTACGTTCAGTGGAAACAGCGCGAAGTCACGCGGCGGCGCTATATTTACTACAAGATCTACCGATGAGATACTCACACGCTTTATGCGTCTTGAGAACTGCTCGTTCATAGGCAACAGCGCAACAACGGGCGGTGCTTTGTCAATGTACTGCTCCGACAGTGACTTTGCGTCAGGATCTGTCGTAGACATCAACAATTGCGAATTTATCTCCAACACCGCCGCAAGCGGCGGCGCTATAAGCGTAGAGCGCAAGTCCATCCTCACTGTAAACGGATCAAAATTCGACGCAAACTCCTCGACGGGAGAAGCAGGCGCTATATATATCATCTCCGAAAGCACAGCAAAGATCTACAATTCCACAATATCGGGCGGAAATGCGGGATCACACGGCGGTGCGATATGTGTAAGAAGCGCAACACTGACTTTGGACAGCTCTACTGTCGAAAACAACCATTCCGAGAAAAACGCTGGTGCGATCTACGTCGCGTACAGCAGTGATATTGACAGAAACGCTAAAGTTACGGTCAAGAACTCCACAATAAGAGGCAACAGTGCGGACAACGGCGGTGCTATCTACGCTACAAGAAGAGCTATTGAGAACGACACCGAGGTCCTTACTGTAAGCTCTACGGATTTCGCGAATAACACAGCTATCGCCAACGGTGGTGCGGTCCTTCTTACCGCAGGCGTGGACGTCTTTATGAAGGACGTTACGTTTGTAGCCAACCAAACCACCAGAACCTCGGAAGGAGCAGGCGGTGCTATCGCGGTAAACAATTCTACACTTGAGATAGACGGCGGCGTATTCACGAAGAACTACAGCGCATACACAGGTGGCGCTATGAATCTTGGCACCTCCTCTAACGTCATTCTCAACAACGTAACAGCATCAAGGAACAGTGCAAGAACACACGGCGGATTCCTCTATAACACATTTGGAACACTGACGGTATACAATAGCACGATAAACAACAACTCCGCTAATATGGGTGCGGGTATTTATCTGTACGAGGGCGCGGTATCAAACATCTACAACACCAAGTTTATCGCAAACTCCACAGGTGAAAACGGTGCGGCTCTGTTTATATACACAAACGAAACAAAAACACTGCTGAACGGCTGTACTTTTGAGCGCAACAATGCGGCTAACTATGGTGGCGGCTTGTACGTCTCATCAAAGAGTATAGTTGAAATGTACAATATTACCGCTATCAATAACTCGGCTAGCAAAGGCGGCTTTATGTACGAAACTACTACCGGTACGGTAGTTACGCTCGCATCTCTCACCGTATCCAACAACAGCGCCGCAAACGGCGGTAACATAATCTGGGGTAACAGCAAGGGCGCAGAGCTCAACATAGACAAGACAAAGTACACCGATCTTGATGTTGACACCGCACTTGACGACACATACTGGGCAAGTGCTATATTCAATTCACTTACAGTAAACGATACCTCGGTCACAGTACCCAAGGCAGCAACCTACACAAGCTACGTAGAGCCCGTTAAGAATACTGTCGGAAAGGCATCGGCAGCGGTTAACGACGTGTTCGACCTTGCTAAAAATTCCAGCGACGGCTATATCAACAGCACGTACGACAAGTTCCCCGTTCTTGATAATAGCTCTAACTTTATGAGCCGCGGAACCACCGTATTCGAAAACATCAACGGCGGCACTGTCACCGTAGATACCTTCGTATATCCCAAGTATTCGACAGCGCACAATATGACCGTTGGAGAAGCATTGATGATCTACCAGGCAATGCTCTACAAGCAGGCTTATCCCGATGAAGACGTATACATTGATATCTCCGCTTACCGTTTCTCGGTCCAGACAGCGGTAAATATCAACAGAAACAGCAGATACTTCGGCTACACCAGAGCACTTGTTGACAGCAACTATGATGAATTCGGATTTGTTCGCGTCTCTTATCTGCTCGTATCTGCGGCAAAGATGGGTATACACGTAAATGTTCTTGCTCATAGAGACGCATATCCCATCTCTGCTTCTTCAAAGATCCCCTCTACGTTCGAAACATATTTTGCAAACTATATCAACGATTACTGTGATCCCGCATATGAGCCATACGGCACTATCGGAGATTATCTGGACTACTGCTACTTCGACTGGACACTCAGCGATGGCGGCAAGGGCGGCACTGATATGATGCACACCAAGCTTTGTGCGGTATCTCACTACATCGATATGAACGGCAATATCCACAAGAACGCAGTTTGGACCTCCAGCTCAAACCTCGACGGTATTTACGGAGCAGGATACAACGCAAACTGGAAGCTCCAGACAGCTACAATAATCTCCGATCACGAGGATATCTACCGTATCTCCGTAAACTATCTGCGTATGATGCCCACTTACGACTATCAGGAGGGTATCATTGAATTCCAGAACTATATGAATGTCGAGACAACAAAGCAGATCGACCTTATTATGGAAGGCAGAGGCGACGAGATACCCAAGAATAAGCGTCTCGTTTATATTGGAACAGAAAACGACGATGTGTTCGAATTGTATTTCACACCTTTCGGAGGAGACATTCTCTCGTGGAGCGAAAAATACAATCCCTATTGCAAGTACCTCCGCGAGCTTTATGACTCCGAGGACTATATCATATTCACGTGGAATGCCGCTGAATACAGCGGAGGCTTCCCTCTCGGTCAGCAGATCGAACAGATGATAATCGATGCCTTCCACAAGAACAAGAACCCCAACAACAAGATATACGCGAACATGGAATCCTTCGATCCCACAACCTTCGATGATCTCGAGGTAGGCGTTGATATCGGCTTCAAGTCTATAAACGAGTGGCCTCTTGGCGCGATACACAACAAGGATCTCCAATTCTCCTACGTAAAGAACGGACAGAGATACTACGTTTCTCTTCTCAATTCGCTCAATCTCCACTCAGGATCAATGTACTATCAGTCCAACTCCGCGCTCGTTATAAAGGAAAAGACATGCTCGGAGAACAGCGTTTTCTCGATAGTAGCAAAGTATTCGACCAATACACAACTCGTCACACACACGTTTACCGAAACGGAAAGAGATGAAGTGACCGAAACAGAACACGGATACGTATACAGGGTATGCTCTTGCTGTGGACACAAAGAGATAATCGAAACACTTCATTATCCCGGTGAATGGATAATCGAAAAGGTCGCAACACCCACCGAAAACGGTATCCGTTACAGAAAGTGCATAATTTGTGACGATATCATTGAAACCGAGGAAACAAAGTATAACGGTTCAACAAGAGATCCGAATTTCAACACAGGAACGACCTTCACAGGTAGCACCATAATTCCTATAACAGTTGGCGGCACTCCTCAAACCTTCGAGGCAACGTTGACTCTCGATAAGGCCATTGACTTCAGAGGCGGTGTTATTATAGGTAATTACACCTCTCCCGAGAACGAAAATGCTATAAGTATTGAAATATTCACTCACGGAAAGGTTCGTCTGTTCTATCTTACAAACGGAATAAAAACAGATATCGTATTCAGTGAAGACATACGTTCGACCGAGCCTGTACATATAGCTATTACTGTTAGCGAAAGCTATGCTACACTTTACGTGAACGGCAGACTCTCCGAGAGTATTGAGATCAATAATCCCCTTCCCGTCATAGATAGAGCTATGACTATAGGCGGTGACTTCAGAGACGTTATGAAGCAGACCTTCAGAGGCAAGATATACTCTGTTGCCCTCTTCGGCGACGTAAGAACTGCCGATGAAATACTCACGGATATGGAATACGTAAGTGAGACCGCTCCAGACGTACTCTACTCCACGTATTTCAACTCATCTGACGCACCCTCTTACGTTATAGGAAACACAACGACCGGCAAAAACTTCACTCAGAAAGAGCTTGTCGAGATTGAGATCGCAGAAAGCATCCCCAGCACCTTCGAGATCACACTGATGCTTCCCACGAACTATGCAGACCGTGCTGGCGTAATATTTGGCAACTACACGGACGGCACTAAGGATACTCTCAATCTTGAAGTAATGGCAGGCGGAAAGCTTCGACTCTATTACATCAACAGCGGAGTTAAATACGACTACACCTTCACCACCGACATTCGCTCGGATAAGCCCATTAATCTCGCATTGACAGTAAACGAAAACATCGTGTCTATGTATATTAACGGTGTTCTTGTTGAAACTATTGAGGTATCCGGAGCATTGCCCACCATTCAAGGCAACTTCGGCATCGGCGGAGACTACCGCGCAGCAAATGCACAGTACTTCAAGGGCACTATCTACTCACTCAACATTTTCAGCACAGTAAGAACAGAAGACGAGATACTTGGCGATATGCTCGCCGTAAATCAGAACGCTGACGGACTTATCTATTCCGCACGCTTTACCGAAAAGGGCATCTTGAACGGTACGAGCGGACAGACCTTTGACAAAAAGGTCGTAGGCGGTGTACCTTGCGTTCTAAACAGCACCCCCAAAACATTCGAAGCTACGGTGAACTTAAGCAAGAAGTTCGGAGACAGAGGCGGCGTTATCATAGGTAATTACTCTTCTCCCGAGGATAAAAATGCTATAAGCATTGAAGTATATACCCGTGGAAAGGTCCGTCTGTTCTACCTCACAAACGGAATAAAAACAGATATCGTATTCAGTGAAAATATACGCTCTAATGGCCCAGTACACATAGCTATTACTGTTGATGCGAACAAAGCTACACTCTATGTAAACGGCAGACTCTCCGAAACGGTTGAGATCGACAATCCTCTTCCCACCATAGACGAAAGGGCTCTGACCATCGGCGGAGACTACCGCGCATCAAATACCCAGTACTTCAAGGGCACTATCTACTCAGTAGCTCTCTTCGATCACGTAAGAACAGCTGAGCAGATATCGGATGATATGATATTCTGCGCAGAACAGAGCGGACTTCTCTTCTCCACAGTGTATATCAATACTTCCGTAAAGACCGAAAGAGATATTCACAGCGATCTCCGCTTTGAGACTGTCACTGCTCCGACAAAGGATAGCGAAGGCGTTGGTAGACTCGTTTGCCACTGCTGCGGAAAGATCCTTGAAATATGCAGCATTCCTTATACGGCAGATACAGTTATCAAGAACACCTATACAGATAAGAACTCCGCTTTGAAGGACGGAGAATACTTTGTAGTAGAGGATAAATTCACCACTGCTCCCAAGACGTTTGAATTCTTGCTCAAGCTCTCCCCGAACTTTAATGATCGCGGCGGTGTCGTTGCAGGAAACTACGACGGAACTGCGAATGGAAGAATGAATATAGAGATCTATACCAACGGTAATCCCCGTTTGTGGTATAAGATCGGCGGAAAAGGCTACTCTTACCTGTTCGACGTTGATATCCGTTCGAATGAGGCAGTACACCTCGCGCTCACTATAGACGGCCTCACAGCTTCGCTTTACGTAAACGGTGAGCTTGCAGACACGGTAACCCTCACAGTTGAGGTTCCCTTCGACGGAAGCAACTTCTACATCGGCACAGACCAAAGAATTACCGCGCAAAGCTTCAAGGGAGAGATCTACTCCGCAGGTATATTCTCAGACGTTAGAACTCCTGAGGAAATCGCTCACGACATGATAATGATCACGAGCGACGCGCATGCACTTCTCTTCTACGAATACTTTGTAGCAAGTGAAGGAATACAGGCCAAAGGTCCTTGGGCAGATAAAAACGCTATATTCGTAGGTGACAGCATAACCGCAGGTACAGGCTGCGAGGGAGATACCTATTGGCAGCTGCTCCAAGAGCTTCTTGAGCTCAAGAGCGCAACGGCTATGGGTGTACCCGAAAGCTGTATCAGCTCCACGAGCGACTACGGAAATAACAACGATCCACTCGCAAATAGATACTCCGATATCCCCGAGGCTGATCTCATAACGATATTTATGGGAACAAACGACTACGGTCACGATACTCCTATCGGAACTATCAACGACGAGGGCGATGTATCCTTCTACGGCGCGCTCAACACCATAATCCCCGAGCTTCTGGCGAAGTACCCTGATGCGAAGATAGTATTCATCACTCCTATCCATAGATACGGATTTGGAACAAACTCCGCAACGGGAGAGACGCACACATTTGACAGCGTGCCCAACGGTGCAGGACACACGCTTGAGGATTACGCAAATGCGATAAAAGCTGCTTGTGACAAATACGGCATCGATGTGATCGACCTTTACAACGAGCTGGATATAGATCCAAGCGCAGAAGAAACAAGAGAGTATTATATGACAGACGGTCTGCATCCCACGACAGCAGGACACAGGCAGATAGCTGAGCTGCTTGAGCACGCTCTCATAGAGCTTTGCAAGGAAGCAGAATAATATCTCTTAAAAGAACAACAAACAAAGCGACAAGCATCCCAAACGGGGTGCTTGCCGCAAAATTATAATTTATTATTTTTTGTAAACGGTTGATTTTTTCTAAAAAAAGTGTTACTATATCCTTGTCAACAACTGTTTGAACACAAAGGAGATAATCATGGAAGTTGGAATAATGCTGACTATCGGAAATGAGATCGCATCCTTCGACGAGCAGCTCGCAACACTTGTGGAAATTGGTGTTAAGAGGACGTTTATCACGGCAAGACATCCAAGACACGCAGAGGTGATGCAGAAAATACTCGACGCGGGACTTATCTGCGACAACTACCACGCGTCCGTTCGCGGGGAAAAGAACGGAGTTGTTTTCGAGATGAAGCACTTCCGCTTTGACGGTATCGAGGGAGACTATATGCTTGAGCTGCTGCTTGAAAATATAGACAACTGCGCAAAATACGGAATTCCCGTGTTGGTCGTTCACGGAGCAGGAGGAAAGCCTGAAGAGGAGTGGCCCGACGTATACTATCAGAGAACGCGTAAGCTTCTTGATCATGCAAAGAAAAAAGGTGTAACGATAGCTTTTGAAAATCTTGGAAACGCACAAAATCTTTTCCAGATATTCGAGAAATTTCCCGAGGCAAGCTTCTGTTGGGATTGCGGTCACCAGAACTGCAATTCTCCCGAAACGAGATATATGCAGACTCTCGGAAATAAAGTCGTAGCTCTTCACATTCATGATAACTCTTGCGAGTACAGAAAAGACCTTCACATGATCCCCTACGACTCAAAGATAGACTTCGACGAGGTAGCATACGATATAGCGAAGAGTGGATATGACGGTACTATGATGCTTGAGATAATGTATGGCAGAGAGGGCTCTGTTGGCGGTGGATATGCAGACAGAATGTCGTATAAAGAATACGCAACAAGAGCGCGTGATGCGGCAAACAGAATAATTGAGCGAGTAGAGTTCTTCAAAAAAGAGCTTGAAAACAAATGATCATCTAAGGGGTAAAAGAGATGGAAGTTGGAATAGCAATGGCGATCAGTAGTGAGCCCGCATCTTTTGACGAACAGCTGGCAGCCTTCGTGGAGCTCGGCATAAAGAAAACGTTTATCGCCGCAAAGCATCCGAAGCACGAAGAAGCAATGCAAAAGCTCACCGCCGCAGGCATTACTTGTGAAACCTTTCATGCATCCGTTAAAGGGGCAAAAAACGGTGTGCCGTTTGAGATGAAAGATCTTCGCGAGGATGACGGAGAAAAGGGAGATTATATGCTCGAGCTGCTGCTTGAGAATATAGACAGCTGCGCGAGATACGGTGTTCCCGTGCTTGTCGTTCACGGCCCCGGCGGCAGACCGCAAGAGCCTTGGCCGGAGATAATGACAAAAAGACTTGACACGCTTATGAAGCACGCCGAGGACAAGGGCGTAAAGATAGCATTTGAAAACCTCTCTAACGCTCAAAATCTCCTTATACTTCTTGAAAACATTCCGAATGCCGGTTTCTGCTGGGATTGCGGACATCAGTATTGCAACACAAACGACACCAGATTTATGCATCACGTAGGAGATAGAGTAATAGCACTCCACATCCACGACAACAACTGCATTCGCAGAGAAGACCTGCATCTCATTCCCTACGACGGAAAGGTGGATTATGAGGAAGTTGCTTACGATATAGCTAAGAGCGGATACGACGGAGCAATGATGCTTGAGATATCATACGGCAAAGACGGTCGTTACGTTAACAACATGGACTTCAAAGCTTTCGCAAAAAAAGCATATGACGCGGCAACGAGAATTATCGAACGCGTTGAGTTTTACAAAAAAGAGCTTGCAAAATAAATAAGATAAAGGGGAAACTTCTTAAAAGAAGTTTCCCCTTATTTCGTATATCTGACTATTTAATTATCAAGAACGAGGTCGTCTATCTGCTGTTTAGCGAAGGCAATGAAGTCGGATGCAGGCATAGCGCCCATATCGCCCTTCTTACGAGAACGTACGGCGACCGTGCCCTCGTTCATTTCCTTTTCACCTATAACAAGCATAAACGGTATCTTTTCAAGCTGAGCCGCTCTTATCTTGTATCCGATCTTTTCGTTACGGGCATCGACCGTAACTCTCATACCAAGCTTCTCCATATCTCTCGCTATTCCCTTTGCGTAATCAAGCTGCTCGTCGCCTATGGGCATTACTCTCACCTGTTCGGGAGCGATCCACATAGGAAGCGCGCCTGCATACTTTTCAAGAATAAGCGCGAGCGTACGCTCATAGCATCCGAGAGATGTTCTGTGAATGATATAAGGAGTAACTCTCTTATCATTGCTATCCGTATACTCCATACCGAATTTCTTAGCAAGAAGCATATCTATCTGGATAGTTATAAGCGTATCTTCCTTGCCGTGAACGTTCTTTATCTGAATATCAAGCTTAGGTCCGTAGAATGCCGCCTCGTCTATACCTATCTTGTAGTCAAGACCAATATTGTCAAGTATAGTCTTCATCGTGCTCTGAGCTTCATCCCACTGCTCGGGCGTTCCCTCGTACTTATCCGTGCGGTTGGGATCCCACTGCGAGAAGCGGAAAGAGCAGTCCTCACGAAGACCTACTGCGTCAAGCATATAGAGTGCGAGATCAAGACATCCGCGGAATTCTTCCTCAAGCTGCTCAGGCGTGAGAATGAGATGTCCCTCGGAGATAGTGAACTGACGGACACGGATAAGTCCGTGCATCTCTCCGCTATCCTCGTTACGGAAGAGAGTAGACGTCTCACCAAGTCTCATGGGAAGATCGCGGTAGGATCTCTTCTTATTGAGGAATACCTGATACTGGAAAGGACAGGTCATAGGACGGAGCGCGAAGCACTCCTTGGTCTCGTCATTGGGGTCTCCAAGCACGAACATACCGTCAAGATAGTGATCCCAGTGTCCGGATATCTTATAAAGGTCGGACTTAGCCATAAGAGGTGTCTTTGTAAGGAGATATCCTCTTCTCTGCTCCTCGTCCTCAACAAATCTCTGGAGATTCTGAATGGTTCTTGCTCCCTTGGGGAGAAGAATTGGAAGTCCCTGACCGATGCTGTCGACCGTCGTGAAGTATTCGAGGTCTCTTCCGATCTTGTTATGGTCTCTCTTCTTTGCCTCCTCTACCATTTCAAGGTAAGCCTTAAGCTCGTCCTTTGAGGGGAAAGCAGTACCGTAAATTCTCTGGAGCATCTTATTGTTCTGGTCACCCTTCCAATAAGCACCAGTACACTGCGTAAGCTTGAATGCCTTAACAGCACCCGTAGCAAAGAGGTGAGGACCTGCGCAAAGGTCGGTGAACTCACCCTGACGGTAGAAGCTGATCACCTCTCCCTCGGGAAGCTCCTCTATAAGCTGTACCTTATAGGGCTCGTTCTTCTCGGTCATAAGGGCGATAGCCTCGTCGCGAGCAAGCTCAAATCTCTCTATCTTGTGATTTTCCTTAACTATCTTCTTCATCTCCGCTTCAAGAGCAGCAAGTGCCTCAGCGGTAAAAGGAGTGTCGCTGTCAACATCATAATAAAAACCATTCTCTATTGCAGGACCGATGGTGAGCTTCGCGTCGGGATAAAGGCGCTTTACTGCCTGCGCAAGAATGTGAGATGCAGTGTGACGGAATACGTGTCTACCGTCCTCATCCGCAAACGTGAGGAGCTCTACGGATGCGTCGTCCGTTATAGGCGTTGTAAGCGCGCAAACCGTGCCGTTTACCTTAGCAGCTACCACAGCGCGGCTGATAATGCCCGCCTCAGCCGCAGCATCGTATACGCTTATCGGCTCATTCTTTTCGATGATCTGTTCTCCAAAATTGATCTTCATGATTTTTCCTCCATATATTTTAATGCTTATTTATACAAAAAACACCCCGAACGGCATCTGCCGTTCGGGGTGCGAAAAACAAATTCTCGCACGGTTCCACCCGAGCTTTTAACTTTTTAAATATTCAATACATATACACTCAAAGTGGTACCTCTACCGTCGTATCACAAGCGCCTTTCAGCTATGGCGCTCTCTCTGTCGAGCCGTTTCGGTATAGACATATCTTCGGTGCTTGCTCTCTTACTTCTTATTGAGAGCGGAATGAGGGTTAACAAGCTCACGCCAATCAAGGTCTCCCCTGTCAAGCGCGGTGATTATAACCTCAGCGGTTGCTATATTTGTAGCAACGGGGACGTTATAAAGGTCGCACATGCGAAGCAGCTCGTGCTCAACGGGATTGTTCGCATTTGTCGCTCTTGTGTCTCTAAAGAACAAAAGCACGTCTATCTCGTTATATGCTATACGCGAAGCGATCTGCTGCTCTCCGCCCTGCTCTCCCGACATAAGTCTGTCGATCTTAAGTCCTGTTGCTTCGGAAATATATTTTGCGGTTATGGCGGTCGCGCAAAGATTGTGTTTACTCAATATGCCGCAGTAGGCTATACAAAACTGCGCCATGAGCTCTTTTTTAAGGTCGTGTGCGATTATTGCGATCTCCATCTATATACCTCCGTATACCAAAAATTCTATTGTCCACTGTTTGCTCTATAGAGAAAAGCTCCTAAGCTTTTCCCAACTACCAATTATTATACCATTATTTGCCCTCGTTTGTCAATGACTTGGCAAATTATTTTAAAAAAATAAAATATATTTTGATAATGCTATTGTTTTTTCGGGATAAATCGTTTATAATATACGTATATTTTTGTTTTTCACATATTATGCGGAGGTATTTAAGAGATGGTTGAAGAGATGATATCAAAGGTGGCAGCGACCGACAAGGAGATCGCTGACGCTATACAAGCGGAATTCGATAGACAGCAGGACGGGCTTGAGCTCATCGCATCCGAGAACGTTGTTTCGGAAGCAGTTATGTGCGCTATGGGCTCGGTACTCACAAACAAATATGCAGAGGGATATCCCGGTAAAAGATACTACGGTGGTTGCTCTTGCGTTGACGTAGCGGAGACTATCGCTATCGAACGTGCAAAGAAGCTCTTTGGTGCAAAATTCGCAAACGTGCAGCCTCACAGCGGAGCTCAGGCAAACACTGCCGTCTACTTCGCTCTTATAAAGCCCGGCGACACTGTTATGGGTATGAGCCTTGCTCACGGCGGACATCTTACACACGGAAGCCCCGTAAATATTTCGGGTATGTACTATAACTTTGTTCCCTACGAGCTTGACCCCGTTACGGAATACATTGATATGGACAACTTTGAAAAGCTTGCAAAGGAGCACAAGCCCAAGCTTATCGTAGCAGGCGCATCGGCATATCCCAGAATAATCGACTTTAAGAGAATGGCAGAGATCGCTCATTCCGTAGGCGCGTATTTTATGGTAGATATGGCGCATATTGCGGGACTTGTTGCCGCAGGCGAGCACCCCTCTCCCGTTCCCTATGCCGACGTTGTTACAACAACAACTCACAAGACACTCAGAGGTCCTCGCGGAGGTTTGATACTCACAAACGACGAGGAGCTCGCAAAGAAGATAAACAAGGCTATATTCCCCGGTATTCAGGGCGGACCGCTTATGCACGTTATTGCCGCAAAGGCAGTAAGCTTCGGCGAGGCACTCACTCCCGAATTTAAGGAATATCAGCATAGAATAGTTGAAAACGCAAGAGTTCTCGCGGAGGAGCTGCTTGCTGAGGGCTTTGACCTTGTTTCCGGCGGTACGGACAACCATCTTATGCTCGTCGATCTCCGTCCTATGGGCATCACAGGTAAGGAATTCGAGGCAAGACTTGATGCGGTACACATCACCGTAAATAAGAACGCTATTCCCAACGACCCCGAGAAGCCTTTTGTTACGTCGGGTGTCCGCGTTGGTACTCCCGCAGTTACTTCCAGAGGACTTGGCACCGAGGATATGAAGACTATCGCTCGCCTGTTCGGTAAGGTCGCAAAGGACTTTGAAAACAGCGCAGACGAAGTGCGTGCAGAGGTTGCAAAGCTTTGCGCGAAGTATCCTTTATATAGATAAGAATACAGACCTGTTTTTGAGGGGACTTTCTCGATAGAAACTCCCCTCAAACTTTGCGCTTCAAATTAGGATTTGCACACAGCTTCTCTCATTCAAGGTGATAAAAATGCGCGAAAAGATATTTTTTATAAAATTTTGAAAAAACTATTTACAAATCAACTTCAATATGTTATAATAGCGTGTACGCCGTTTGCACGGGTATCGGATCTATGGTCGCTTCAAGCGACATTTCACCCGCCGATTTCTGTGTTAACGATGAATATTATTTTAAGAAAGGTGAAAACAACCATGATGCAGAAGGACGAAAAGCAGGCAATTATCGAGGCTTATGCTACTCACGAAGGCGACACAGGTTCTCCCGAGGTGCAGATCGCACTCCTCACTTACAGAATCAAGACCCTTACCGAGCACCTCAAGAACAACCACAAGGACCATCACAGCCGTAGAGGTCTGCAGAAGATGGTAGGTCACAGAAGAAACCTTCTTGGCTACCTCCAGAAGACAGACATCAACCGCTACCGTGCAATTGTTGAAAAGCTCGGTCTGAGAAAGTAATCTCATAGTTGTCGGAGTGAAGAGTGGACACCGTCGGTGCGACTCCTCACTCCCTCATTCTTTAATTAGGTAAAATCAAAAAAATAATAAGGAAAAACGTATCGAGTTTTCCCGATTTATTCAAATAAAAATTCAATCTCACATCGGATTAGCAGTTAATCGAGAAACGGAGTAAGAGCCGTTTTTGGATTAAGTGCTAAACCCTGTGAGATGATCAAAAAATAAGGAGGACATTATGTCACAGATCAGCACACCTATGAATTTCAAAAATTTCAAGGTATTCAACTATACCTTGGCAGGCAGACCTCTCGTTGTTGAAACGGGTAAAATGGCAGGTCTTGCAAACGGCTCCGTTCTCATCAGATACGGTGAGACGGCTATTCTTTGCTGCGCAACCGCGTCCGCAAAGCCCAGAGACGGTATCGACTTCCTTCCCCTCTCCGTTGACTACGACGAGAGAATGTATGCGGCAGGAAAGATCCCCGGCGGTTACCTCAAGAGAGAGGGCAAGCCTTCCGAAAAGGCAGTTCTCACATCCCGTGTTATCGACCGTCCTATCCGTCCCCTCTTCCCCAAGGATCTTCGTAACGACGTAGCTCTTACACTTACTGTTATGTCCGTTGATCCCGATTGCTCTCCCGAGATCACCGCAATGATCGGTGCTTCTCTCGCACTCTCCATCTCCGATATTCCGTGGAATGGACCGATCGGCGGCGTATTTATGGGACTTGTTGACGGCAAGCTCGTAGTTAACCCCACCGAGGAGGAGCAGAAGAAGAGCGACCTTCAGCTTACAGTCGCAGCTTCTATGGAGAAGGTCGTCATGATCGAGGCAGGCGCTAACGAGGTAGACGATGACACTATGTACGAGGCTATTATGAAGGCTCACGAGGAGATCAAGGAGCTTCTCGGCTTCATCAACGCTATTGTCGACGAGATCGGCAAGCCCAAGTTTGATTATCCCTCTTGCGAGCTCGACCACGAGATGTTCGACCGAGTTTTCGACTTCTGCGAGAAGGATATGATGATCGCTCTCGACACAGACGACAAGAACGTTCGTGACGAAAGAGTTGTTCCGATAACTGATGCTATCATCGAGAAGTTCGGCGAGGAGTACCCCGAAATAGGCGGTATGATGGACGAGCTTATCTACAAGATCCAGAAGAAGATCGTTCGCCGTTGGTTGCTCGTTGACAAGAAGAGAGTTGACGGAAGAAGAATGGACCAGATCAGACCTCTCGGAAGTGAAGTTGGACTTCTTCCCAGAGCACACGGCTCGGGTCTCTTCACACGTGGCCAGACACAGGTACTCACAGTTGCTACACTCGGTATGCTCTCCGAGGCACAGATGCTCGACGGTATCGACAACGAGACCGAAAAGAGATATATGCACCACTACAATATGCCCGGCTTCTCCACAGGTGAGGCTAAGTCCACCAGAAGCCCCGGCAGACGTGAGATCGGTCACGGCGCTCTCGCTGAGCGTTCGCTCGTTCCCGTACTTCCCTCTCCCGAGGAATTCCCCTATGCTATCCGTCTCGTTTCCGACGTAGTTTCCTCTAACGGTTCTACCTCTCAGGGATCTGTATGCGGTTCTACCCTTGCTCTTATGGACGCAGGTGTTCCGATAAAGGCTCCCGTTGCAGGTATCTCCTGCGGTCTTATCACCGCTGAGGACGGCTCTTGGGATATCATGCTCGATATCCAGGGTCTCGAGGACTTCTACGGCGATATGGACTTCAAGGTAGCAGGTACTCACAAGGGTATCACGTCCATTCAGATGGACCTTAAGATAGACGGTCTTACACCCGAGATCATCAAGGCAGCTCTTGCTCAGACACACATCGGTCGTGATTATATCATCGACGAGGTTCTTCTCAAGGCTATCCCCGCTCCCAGAGCAGAGGTATCCAAGTATGCTCCTAAGATGACAAGCTTCAAGATAGACCCCGACAAGATTCGTGAGGTCATCGGTAAGGGTGGCTCTGTTATCCAGAAGATCGTTGCAGAGAGCGGCGCTAAGGTCGACATCACAGACGACGGCACTATCTGCATAGCTTCCGCAAACGGTGAGAGTGCTGCAAAGGCTAAGGCTATGATCGACGCTATCGTATTCGAGCCCGAGGTCGGTGCTACCTATACGGGTACTGTCGTTAAGATACTCGCAAGCAAGGATAAGCCTAACGAGGATATCGGATGCTTCGTTGAGTACGCTCCCGGTAAGGAAGGAATGGTTCACATTTCCAAGATAACAAAGACAAGAATAAATAAGGTGACCGACGCAGGTATCGACGTTGGCTCTACCGTTAAGGTTAAGTTCATGGGCCTTGATAAGAAGGGCAGAATGGACTTCTCCATCAAGGACGCTGAATAAGAGACGCGAAGGACGCGATTAGGGAAAACTTCTTATAAGAAGTTTTCCCTAAAACCCTTTCAAGAATTTTAAAAAACGAATTTCTTTTGCTTACCCGTTATGTAGGAGAAGAAATATTTGTTTAGTTTTCTTTTGCTTACTTTTCTTTTCCAAAAGAAAAGTAAGAGAAAAACAAGGAGGAGAATAATGAAAAAATTACTTATAGCCATATTTGGTGAAGAAAACGCAGAAAAACCCGCAAATAAAGCAATAGAATACGCTGTTATCGGAACAGCCGCCGCACTTGTTTTGACCGTACTTATACTCATTATCTCTTCGATAGCGCTCTCGCTTGGCAACAAGGGCGAAGCAGAAGCACCCGCAGGAGATGGCGAAGGCTCGGGCAGCGGTAACGGAACTACGCAGACAACCACGATAGAATACGACACTGCCACTGTAAACGATCTCAACGCAAAGCTCGGCGAGGCAGTAGGCGTACAAAGCAGCCGTTCAAGTATTGACGGCGGTATTTATTATGCCGCTCACGGTCAGGATAAGCTCATAAAGAATGCGCAGACCGCACTTGATAAAATGCTGGTTGATTTTTATAATAACAACAAGTCCAAGCTTGTAATTGATACGGCAAAGGCGGATTGTAACGTTCCTTTCGCACATGGAAGTGATGGAAAGTATACTATCAAAATTGATGATTACAAAGAAAACTCCACGTTTAATGTGGACCTTTACTCTTGGATATACAACAATGCGTATAAATACGGTTACGTATACGACGGTAACACCTTCACATACGTTGGCGTTGCTGCGGCAACTTATATGAAGAATAACAGCAATATGACGTACACCGCATTTCTCTCCAAGATAAAGTCTTCAACCAACAATCTCACAGTCAAGGGATACGAGATGTACTATCTTGCGGCAGACGCAGCAGAGCTTAAAGTTCCCAAGAGCCTTTCTTACACGGTCATCGCCGTTGGCTCGGACGGTTACATCATAACGGTTACCACTTCAAAAACAAACGGCTAAATAACTTTTTTGTGCAGGGGCGAATACCGTCCCTGCATAAAGCATTTAAAAACACAAAATAGAAAGACATTTAAGATGAAAATTCTCGCAATCGGCGACGTCGTTGGAACACGCGCGGTCGCCTATCTCGGTCAAACGCTCTGGGCAAAAAGACGTGAGCTCGGAGTGGACTTCGTTATCGCGAACGGAGAAAACGCGTCGGATATCCACGGCATATGTACGGCTGACGCCGAGGAGCTGCTGTCAAGCGGCGTCGATATGATAACGCTTGGCAATCACTCGTTTGGCAGAAAAGACATTTGCACTATGCTCTCCGACTCAAACAGCATAATCCGTCCCGCAAATTATCCCGCTTGCGTACCCGGTAGCGGCAGCTCGGTGCTCAACATCGACGGCTGGAAGATACTTTGTATCAACGTGCTCGGCACGGCTCTTATGGATTCTATGGCGTGCCCCTTTGCTACGGTCGATAGGATACTTTCCCGTGAAGAGGGTGGCTATGACATTTCCGTGCTCGATATACACGCAGAATCAACGTCCGAAAAGATTGCTCTCGGCAAGTATTTTGACGGCAGAATAAACGTTATTTTCGGCACTCACACTCACGTCCCCACAGCTGACGAGCAGATACTCCCCGAAGGCAGCGGATATATTACGGACATAGGCATGACAGGCCCCGTAAATGGCATAATTGGAGCAGACGCGCAGGCGGTTATCGAGAGAATGAGAACAAAAATACCCACTCATTTCAGAGTTGCAGACGGTGAGGTCAAGGCGCATGGCGCGCTTTTCACGCTTGACACAAGCACAAAAAAAGTCACATCCGTACAGAGAGTGACATTTTAAGGTGATAATTATGGAAAATTCACTTAACACATACTCGACCGCTTCCCTCGCCTATCTCGGCGATTGCGTTATCGAGCTTTGCGTGCGCGAAAGACTTGTAAAAAAAGGGCTTTCGTCGTCGGCAAGATTGAACAAGGCGGCTCTCGAATACGTAAGAGCTTCTCGCCAGGCAGAAGCAATGAAAAATATCATTCCCCTGCTCTCCGATGAGGAAACGGCAGT
Source organism: Oscillospiraceae bacterium (assembly GCA_015063845.1). Taxonomy (GTDB): domain Bacteria; phylum Bacillota; class Clostridia; order Oscillospirales; family CAG-272; genus HGM12713. The sequence goes on along the minus strand of SVTJ01000002.1, from coordinate 216,935 downwards.
GTTCCACAGAGGAAGAAATATGGGGCATTCAAGCACGCCGAAATCGGCAACCGTTGCCGAATACCGCGCAGCAACGGGAATGGAGGCTTTGTTTGGCTATCTCCATCTCGCTGCTCGCAAGGAGCGCATCGACGAGCTTTTTGATGCCGCATACGGACAAATACAGTAATTTATAAATTGCATAATGAAAGGATAAAACAAAATGACAAATCCCGTAATCAAGATCAACGTACGTGGCTTCGGCACTATGACAGCCGAGCTCTACCCAGAAAAAGCTCCCAAGACCGTTGCAAACTTTATAAAGCTTGCAGAGGACGGATTTTTCTCGGGTCTTATATTCCACCGCATAATTAAGGGCTTTATGATACAGGGCGGCGGTTACACCGAGGATATGGGCGATACCGACGCTAAAAGCATAAAGGGCGAGTTCAAGGCAAACGGCTTTATGCAGAACGACCTCAAGCACACAAGAGGCGTGCTCTCTATGGCTCGTACGTCCGACCCAGATTCCGCTTCCTCACAGTTTTTCGTAATGCATCAGGATGCGCCGCATCTTGACGCACAGTACGCAGGCTTTGGCAAGCTGATTGACGGCTATGACGTTCTCGACGCTATCGCTTCCGTAAAAACGGGTAGCTACGGCTGGTATATGCAGGACGTACCCAAGACACCTGTTGTTATCGAAAGCATAGAAGTAGTTAGTAAATAAGGACGCGGAACGCGGTGAGGGGGCTTTCTTAAAAGAAATCCCCCTCAAACTTTTTAAACAAATGCTAATTTGAAGCACAAACCAACACTTTAGTTTTCTTTTACCTACTTTTCTTTTTCCAAAAAAGCAGGTAAGTTCACATAATCATCACGCAACTTCACAAAATGTTTTATTAAAATATATGTAAATGTAACAAAATAGTGTTATCATTATTGCGTAGTAGTATTTTTATTTTTTGGAGGAAGCACACAGATGCTTGAATTAAAAGATATACGCAAGCAGTACGGCGAGGGCGATTCTACCGTACATGCGCTTAGCGGCGTCAGCTTGACGTTCAGAGAAAACGAATTCGTTTCAATTCTCGGCGCGTCGGGCTGTGGAAAGACCACCCTTCTTAATATCGTCGGCGGTCTTGACAGATATACGAGCGGAGACCTCATTATCAACGGAAAGTCCACAAAGCTTTTCGAGGATGCGGATTGGGATACGTACAGAAACCACTCCATAGGTTTCGTTTTCCAGAGCTACAACCTCATTCCCCACCAAACAGTTCTCTCCAACGTTGAGCTCGCTCTTACTCTTTCGGGCGTTTCCAAAGCAGAACGCCGCGCAAGAGCAATCGAAGCGCTCAAAAAGGTCGGTCTTGGCGACCAGATAAACAAAAAGCCAAACCAGATGTCGGGCGGTCAGATGCAGAGAGTGGCTATCGCCCGCGCTCTTGTAAACAATCCCGATATCCTTCTCGCCGACGAGCCTACGGGTGCTCTCGACACGCAGACCAGCGTTCAGATAATGGACCTTCTCAAAGAGGTCGCACAGGAAAAGCTGGTCATTATGGTAACGCACAACCCCGAGCTTGCAGAGCAGTATTCAACGAGAATCGTAAAGCTCAGTGACGGTCTTGTTATCGAAGACACCGATCCCTTTGAGATCGAGCACGACGAAGAGGCAGTCGAAGTCACCGAGGTCAAAAAGCCCTCGAAAAAGGACAAAAAGAACGCAAAGAAGAAGGCAAAGAAAAAGAACATGTCCTTCCTCACCGCGCTTTCACTTTCCTTTAATAACCTTCTCACAAAAAAAGCAAGAACTATATTGACGAGCTTTGCGGGAAGTATCGGTATTATCGGTATCGCTCTTATTCTCTCACTCTCCAACGGTATTCAGGCGTATATCGACCAGGTTCAGGAGGATACACTATCCACCTATCCCCTCTCCATTCAAAGAGAATCGCAGGATATGGCGGCGATGATGACCGCAATGATGGAGGTCTCAGAGCTTGAGGGCGAGATAGACCCCAACAAGATCTACGTTGACGACTCGCTTGGAACGATGATGTCGGCAATGTCAGCAACCGTTAGCAATGACCTCACAAAGTTCAAGGCATATATCGAAGAGCATTACGACGAGATCGAAGGCTCGGTCAGCGATATTCAGTACACCTACGACTTCGATCTTCAGGTGTTCACCGCGGACGGTAAGACGCAGGTCAGCCCCACGGAAATATTCGACAATATGGGAAGCCAATTCGCAGGCATCAGCGAAATGATGGATACGATAGGCGGCTTCTCGGTAATGTCGGAAATGATAAACAACCAGGAGCTTCTTGAGCAGCAGTACGAGCTTGTCGGCGAGGGCAGCCATTGGCCCACAAAGCCCAACGAGGTAGTTCTCGTCATCAACAAGAACAACCAGATAAGCAAGATGACACTCTACATGCTCGGCGTTCTTCCTCAGGATGAGCTTGAGGAAGTAATGAAGAATCTCATGCAGGGCGGAGAGTATGAATCCGCGCATATGCAGGAGTACACGCTCGACGACTTCCTCGGTATGAAGTTCTATATGCTCAACACTCAGGACTTCTACTACAAGACAAACAACACCTATTCGACCGACGACGGAGCTACGCACAACATCTGGAACGATATGCGTAAAGACGTTGGTTTTGACCAGGCAAAGTTTGTCACCGAAAACGGCACCGAGCTTGTTATCTCGGGAATAATCCGTCCTAAGGAAGGAGTTAGCGCAACTTCCATTTCAGGTGCTATCGGATACACCAAGGGACTTACCGATATGATACTCGACCTCAACACAAAGAGTGAGGTCATCAATCAGCAGAAGGCAACTCCCAACCATAACGTCCTCACGGGCTTGAAATTCGAGAGAACCAAGTATACGCCCGAGACCATTCATGAGCTCATCGAAAAGATAGATGATGCAACGATGGAACAATTCTATGCGTATATGACGACTATGATAAAGGACACTCCGGAGTTTTCATCAAGACTTAACGTGACCGAAACGAGCTTTGGTGAGATGTTCCTTCTTATGCCGATCGAAAATCAGATCCAGATAGTAAACGCAATGCTCACAACAGCTAGAAACGATCCTCGTATAGATATGCTTTACGGCGCTTTGGAGCAGATGTTTGAGAACAAGATCGACATAACCTCCGACAACCTCACCTTGATAATGCCTATTATGACAATGGAGCAGAAGTGGGTATTGGTAAACGGTATACCTGCAAGCGAAGAAATGCCTATTGATATTCCGAGCCTTGCTACTCTTGCGGGACAGGAAACAATGAATCCCATATATACGAATATGTCTGCTTCCCTCAAGGAAATGAGCGTTAACAAGGAAATATTCGTTGCATTGCTTTCCACTATGAAAGCAGAGGACAAGGAATTCATCACTCTTGAAGAAACCCTCTACAACTTGGCTCCTCAGACGGATGCGACCTACGATTCCACACTCAAGCTCCTCGGAGATGCTGAAAAAGCAACTCCCGCGTCGATCAACTTCTACGCTAAGGACTTTGAGTCCAAGGATAAGATTGAAGCATTTATCAAAAACTACAACGACACTCGCGAAAACGAGCTCGACAAGGTACAGTACAATGACCTCGTTGGAGTTATGATGTCCTCTGTTTCGCTTATCATCAACGTTATTTCTTACGTTCTTATAGCGTTCGTATCCATCTCTCTTATCGTTTCCTCGATAATGATAGGTATCATCACCTATATCTCCGTTCTCGAGCGTACAAAGGAGATCGGTATACTGCGTTCTATCGGTGCATCCAAGAAGGATATATCGAGAGTATTCAACGCGGAAACGCTTATCGTCGGTCTTGCGGCAGGTCTGTTCGGTATCATATCTACCCTGCTCATCTGTCTTATTGCTAACCCGATACTCCATGCCGTTACGGGAATAAGCAGCCTCAACGCTCTTCTGCCCTGGGGCGGTGCTATTGCGCTCATACTCATCAGTATGCTTCTGACGCTCATCGCAGGACTTCTCCCCTCGAGGATCGCTGCAAAGAAAGACCCCGTAGAAGCGCTTCGCACAGAATAAATATAAAAACTCAAGCCAATACGCCGCGTGGCGTATTGGCTTGATACAACGAAAAGGAAGAATCATTATGGGAAAGATAAAATCGGCAATGTACCGCTTTATGTACGGCCGCAACGGAGCCGACAAGCTTGGAAATTGCTTGATGATAATATACGTCGTTATCGTTCTTCTTTATACTGTTTTGACCCTGTTCATCGATAACGTATTTTTCGACCTCATATCATGGTTGGTGGCAATAACTCTCTTTGTTGTGATAATCTGGCGAATGATGTCAAGAAAAGTCGCCAAGCGCCGCCTTGAGAACGAAAAATTCTGCAATTTTTTCAAGCTTAGAAAAAATAAATTCAAAGACAGAAAAACGCACGTGTACCGCAAGTGTCCTGCCTGCAAGGCAACGCTCCGCTTGCCAAAAGCAAAGGGCGTGCACACCGTTATATGCCCACGCTGTAAACATAGGTTTTCCGTCAAGGGCTGAAAAAAGCTGCTGTTCCACGAAAGGAACAGCGGCTTTTTGTTTGCTTTACGCCCCATAGGACTTTAAAATATCAACCCATAAATATAAGCAACTGTCCTAAATACATCTCTTTGCTCTCGTTTTTGTATGTTACATATCCAATTTTTTGCTTTTTGCACCACTATTTTCGCACACTTCACAAACTTTCGAAAATTCGAAATCGTATATTGACAATAGTTCGGAAATCCGATATAATATACTCAAGGAGGTGATTAGTGAATAAATGTGTGAAATATGTGGCAGGTTTTTCTGCTCAGCCAGCTGCCCCGCCTACTCGGGAGACCGTTCAAACGGCGGAAAGCTTATATGTATATGCGGAAAATGCAACAAAAAGCTTTACGTTTCCGACCTGATAATCCGAACACCGCTGTATCCACTCTGCGCTGAGTGCGCAAGCGATGAGGATAAGCTCGGACACGTTTTAATAAACATTACGTAAAAAACTACTTAAGAAAGAGAGGACATCAATGCCGCGTAAGCCAATAGGCGAAAAAGAAAAAATAAAAGTTGAAAGTTACTTAAAGACCTATGCTTTAAACAAAAAGCTACTGCGTCTTGAAAAATATTGCAGAGACTTCCTTGCAGACGATATCGACGATGCCGAAAAGCATCTGATGAATGAAATACCGCTCGCTCGGGCAAAAATGTTCGAGGTGCGACATTTCATACTTGAAATGCCCAACTCCGACGAAAAGCTGTTCCTTTATTATCACTACATAAAGGAAGAATCGACCGAAAAGTGCGCCGACCTTTTGGGTATTTCCCGCAGAAGTGCATTTCGTATGAGACATAGGGCGCTTGAATTAGCCTCTGAGAGATTTAATGCTTGACACGCGCAGTCAACGGGTGTATAATAAGCTGAATAACAAATCAAAAGGAGCACCGATATGAATTTCGAAAAGCTTGATCAGCTTATGGACATGCTTACCGAGGTCGATTTTCCTATGGCCGACCTTATTGTTACAAAGGACGGCGAGACGATATATCGAAAAATGGTAGGTCACTCCGATGCCGAAAAGAAGGTCCCGATATCCAACAAGGACATCTATTGGATATTCTCAGCCACAAAGGTAATCAACTGTATTGCCGCAATGAGATTGGTGGAGCGCGGACTTATCGACATAAATGATCCCGTATCAAAATACATTCCCGAGTTTGAGCATTTGACCGTGCAAAACAAGGACGGAAGCATTACCCCCGCAAAGGAGACGATGAAAATAGTTCATCTGTTTACTATGACGGGCGGCTTGGACTACGATCTTAAATCTCCCAACATAGTGGAGGCGACTGACAGGAGCACACTCGGACTTGTTCGCGCGATGGCGAAAAAGCCGCTGTGCTTTGAACCCGGAACGAGATATAAGTACAGCTTTTGTCACGACGTGCTTGCGGCTGTCGTTGAAGTAGCGAGCGGTATGCGTTACTCCGACTATCTGCAAAAGAATATATTCGAGCCGCTCGGTATCGTGGATATGGGCTTCAGACCTAATGACGAGCAAAGATCTCGCTTCTCCGCTATGTATTCATACAGAAGCGGAATTGCGAAGTCTACTCTTATAGAGACCGCTAATCCATATTGGCTTTCTCACGACTATGACAGCGGAGGTGCAGGTCTTTTCGCAACGGTTGACGAGTATATCAAGATAATAACAACCGTTGCCTGCGGCGGCACGACAAAGGACGGATACGTGCTTCTCCGCCCCGAAACTATCGAGATGATGAAGCAGAACAGGCTCTGTGACAAGGCGCTCGACGACTTTGCAAAATACGGCTACGGCTGGGGACTTTGCTGTCGTACTCATATGCGTCCCGAGCTGTCGTTCAGTCTCTCTCCCGTTGGCGAGATGGGCTGGGACGGTGCGGCGGCTGCGTTCGTTATGATAGATACGGATAACCGCATCGCAATGTATTTCGGTACTCACATCAAGGGCTGTGGCTATGCCTACGGCAAGATACATCCCGAGCTACGCAATTGTCTCTACGAAGGACTTGCAGAATAGGGATACAACAACGAGCAAGGGGAGCTTCTCAAAAGAAGCTCCCCTTTAACTTGTCATTCTGTTGGATATTTAAAACCGTTAGTGTCGGCGTCAAGCACGGCAAGATATTCCCTTGCCTCGCGCTTCGCGGCATCGAGCGAGAGCTCTTTGTAGTTTCCGCATTCCTTACGCTCCGCGCCAAACATCTGTGTCGCTTCCTCGGCTATGCCGAAAAGTGCTTTTTTGACCTCGTCAAGCACTCTCTCGGGAGCTATATCTCTGACAAGCAGATAAAAGCCCGTGCGACATCCCATAGGTCCGAAATAAATAACGCTATCGCCTATATCGGAGTTGCGAATATACGTCGCGAACATATGCTCAAGCGAGTGCATCGTGAGATTATCCATATAGTCTCCCGCGTTGGGTACGCGAGTTCTCATATCGTAGGTTGTGATATCTCCGTCTATTCTTGAAATATATATTCCTTTTCCAATAAGGTCGTGGTCGACCGAAAAGCTTGTTATCCTTCTCATTTTTTTGCCCCTTTTTATTTTGTAATAATATTATATACTCCATTTTGTTCTTTGTCAAGTTTTTTGAATACGACGTACATTTTTTGCGGATAATACTATTGGAAATACTTTGTAAAGGAGAAATAATATGGAGCTTTATTACAAGATCGACGGCAGAGGTGCTGAGTCACTCAAGGGAACAAAGACCGAACAAAATCTGAACACAGCACTTGCGGGAGAGTCGCGAGCGTATCTCAAATACAAATGGTTTGAGCAGCACGCAAGGCGTCAAGGGCTTATCGAAGTAGCCGATATTTTTTGCGAAACGGCAGACAACGAGAAGGAGCACGCCGAGATATGGTTTCGTTTTCTCGGCGGATGGCAGGACACCGAGCACAATCTCAAAAACGCGGCAATGGGTGAGCATTACGAATGGGCGACTATGTATGCCGATTTTGCACGCGACGCCCGAGAGGAAGGCTTTGAATTTTTGGCGGGACTGTTTGAGCGCGTAGGAGAAATAGAGCGTAGACACGAAGAGAGATATATGCAATACTATAATTCCATTGAGGATAAAACTCTTCTTACCTCAAACTCCGCCGAAACAAAATGGATATGTCTTAACTGCGGATACGTAGTCACCGCAAAGGATGCTCCCATTAAGTGCCCCGTATGTCAGGCAGAGAGCGGATATTTCAAAAAGCAAAGCTGAATAATGCCGCAACACTAAAAAGACGTTCGCTAAAAACAATGTTTTTGCTGATTTCTATTGACATTATTTTTGCGTTGTGATATAATAAATTCAAATAAGAGCGGAGAGTGTTCCGCCCAAAAATACCAAAGAAAGCGAAGATTTTATCATGAGCAGAATTAAGACTATCGAAACAAAGGATGTTGCAAAGACTGTTGAAAACGGCGGTTGCGGCGAGTGCCAGACCTCCTGCCAGTCTGCTTGCAAGACCTCTTGCGGCGTTGCAAATCAGCAATGCGAAAATCAGAAATAAGCTTTGATCTTTCTGATATGAACGCTGTCTTTTAAAAGACAGCGTTTCGCATTATATATAAGGAGTTACATATGGTACATCAATATAAGCTTAACGGATACAATATAGTGCTTGACACATGCTCGGGCTCTGTACATACAGTCGATGAGGTCGCATACGACGTAATAGCTTTGTATAAGACGGAGACACAAAAGAATATCGTCAAGATCATAACCGAAAAATATGCGCATCTGCCCGACGTAAACGAGGCAGAGGTGCTGGAATGCCTTGAGGACGTAAAGGCACTCGAAAAAGCGGGTAAGCTGTTCTCCAAGGACATCTACGAGGGTCTTGCGACCGACTATAAGAACAACAGTAAGGTCGTAAAGGCGCTTTGTCTGCACGTTGCTCATACGTGTAATCTCAGCTGCTCCTATTGCTTTGCAAGTCAGGGCAAATATCAGGGCGAGCGAGCTCTTATGAGCTTTGAGGTCGGCAAGCAGGCGTTTGATTTTCTTATCGCAAACTCGGGAACGAGACGCAATCTTGAGGTCGACTTCTTCGGCGGCGAGCCGCTAATGAACTGGGATGTGGTAAAACAGCTGGTAGCTTACGCGAGAAGCGTTGAAAAACAGCACAACAAAAACTTCCGCTTCACTCTCACGACAAACGGCGTGCTTATCGACGATGACGTGATAGATTTTTGCAATCGTGAGATGAGCAACGTAGTGCTCAGCCTTGACGGAAGAAAAGAGATAAACGACCATTTCCGTGTCGACCACGCAGGACGCGGAAGCTATGAGACTATCGTACCCAAATTCAGAAAGCTCGTAGATGCTCGCGAGGGCAAAAACTATTATATGCGCGGAACCTTTACACACAACAACGTGGACTTCACAAACGATATATTCCATATGGCTGACCTTGGATTTACCGAGCTCAGCATGGAGCCCGTAGTGTGCCCGCCCGACGATCCTTATGCTCTTACGGAAGAGGACCTTCCCCTTCTCTTTGAACAGTACGAGATACTCGCAAATGAAATGATAAAGAGAAAGCGTGAGGGACGTCCCTTTACATTCTATCACTATATGCTTGATCTCAAGAACGGTCCGTGCATCTACAAGAGAATTACGGGCTGTGGCTCTGGAACGGAATATATGGCAGTTACTCCTTGGGGAGAGCTCTATCCCTGCCACCAATTTGTTGGTGACCCCAAATACAGCCTCGGCAACGTGTGGGACGGTGTCAAGAACACCGCCGTTCAGGACGAGTTCCGCTCCTGCAATGCCTACGCGAGACCCGAATGTAAGGACTGCTGGGCAAGACTTTATTGCTCGGGTGGCTGCGCCGCGAACGCATACCACGCAACGGGAAGCATCGGCGGAGTATACAAATACGGCTGCGAGCTTTTCAAGAAGCGCATAGAGTGCGCCGTTATGATGAAGGTCGCAGAGGCTGACGAAGAATAAAATGAAAACACCGATATACGATTTCGTAAAGGACTATGCCGCATCGGGCACTGTCAGACTGCATATGCCAGGACATAAGGGAAACGGCCCTCTCGGCTGTGAAGCTTTTGACATCACGGAGATCGTGGGCGCTGACGTGCTGTATTCCGCGGACGGCATAATAGCGGAAAGCGAGAATAACGCAAGCGAGCTTTTCGGCTCTGCTCATACGTTTTTCTCAACTGAGGGCTCATCTCTTTGCATAAAGGCTATGCTTGCTCTTGTGACAGCAAATACGCCAAGCGGACAAAGGCGCGTCATAGCCGCAAGGAACGTACACAAGGCGTTCGTTTATGCCGCTGCTCTGCTCGACCTTGACGTTGACTGGCTGTATCCTGACAGCTCCGAGCATCTCTGCGTATGCAAGATAGGCGCGGATGAAGTAAAAAAAGCGCTCGACAGCGCGGATAGCTTGCCTTGTGCCGTGTATATAACCTCACCCGACTATCTCGGAAACCTTGCGGATATCAGGGAGATATCCGAGGTGTGCGATAAATACGGTGTTCCGCTCATCGTGGACAATGCGCACGGCGCATATCTCGGATTTTTGGACACTTCCCTGCACCCACTTGACCTTGGAGCATCTATGTGCTGCGATTCCGCGCATAAGACCTTGCCCGTGCTTACGGGCGGCGCATATCTGCATATAGCAAAAAAGGCAGAGAGATTTGTCGAGAACGCGCGAAATACACTCGCTGTTTTCGCGTCGACAAGTCCGTCGTATCTGACGCTCTCCTCCCTCGACCTTTGCAACGCTTATATTGCCGACGAATACTCTCAAAAGCTCGCCACACTTGTAAACAAACTTGAAAAGATAAAGCTTGAGCTTGTCAATATGGGCATGACCGTGTACGGTGACGAGCCGTTAAAGCTTACACTCAACGCTTGCGATATCGGTTATAGCGGCGTGCAGCTCGCACAGCATCTGCGCGAGCAAGGAATAGAATGTGAATTCGCAGACGATGAATTCGTTGTGCTTATGGCGTCCGTGCAGAACACCGACGCGGAGCTTGACAGTGTCGTTTTGTCGCTTAAAAAGCTTGAAAAGCGCACACCGATCAAAACAAAGCGCGCACCTATATGCAAGTGCGAGAGGGCTATGTCGATACGAAAAGCAACCTTTTGCACAGCCGAAGCGGTCAATATAGCCAACGCTGTCGGCAGAGTGTGCGCAACCCCCACCGTATCCTGCCCACCCGCAGTCCCCATAATCGTCAGCGGTGAAATAATAACTGATGCCGCGGCGCGTCTGCTTGGGACCTACGGTGTGCTTGCAGTAGACGTAGTAAAATAATATTATTTGAGGAGGTAGTATGAAAAAGAGACATCTCGCGCTTCTTGTCGCGCTTTTGCTTAGCATAACAGTTTGCTTGAGCGGTTGCGGTCTTGTGCTCACTACCCCCTCTTTTTTTCAGCAAGAGGAAGTAAAGGCCGAGCTTGATCTGCCTATATATAACCCTGGGGCAGTACCTTATCCCAAAACCGAGCAAACTCCGCCTGTTATAAATGACGGCGAAAATAATACGTTTGAGGTGTCCGAAACACGCCCCTGCTATAATCTCGGCAGTAACAAGGAGCTTAGCGGAAGAATAGTTGTTCTTATGGCATTCGTCGACGATAATACAAGTACGTGGACGTATCAGGAAATAGCATCGTTCGTTGAATATCAAGCTAAGCCTGCCCTTCTTTATCTTGCGGACCAAGCGAAAAACTGGAATATCGAGCTTCAGTTTGAGATTGGCGTATTCGCAACCGTTATCAGCGGCACAGAGATAAAATACGAAGGCTCGGTCGGTACGGGTACTGACGGAAGCTCTATGTCAAAGGACGTTTTGGAGCATACCGCAAAAGACCTTGGATTTGTCACGCCTGACAGTATGCTGTCAATGCATAGAGCTCAGTATTCCAACGTTGAAATAGCTTACATAAACGTGTTTAATATGCCAGGACGCTCTTACACCTGCATGCAGGTAACCAATCCCGCGCTTGAGTATACCGAGCATTGCGTGCTGTTTGCGCAAGCTTATGAGGGAGACCCCCAGCTTGAAGAGACACGCGCGCCAACAGTAGCACACGAATTTTTGCACCTTTACGGAGCAGAGGATTTTTATACACCCGATGAGCGAGCTACGCTCGCAGCTGAGGTGTATCCCACCGATATAATGCTGATAGCGGCAACGAGCCTTGACGAGATCACCTTTTCGGACATGACAGCACATATGATAGGCTGGCACGAGACAGCTCCCGAGATATGCACCAAAGACGGCTGGCAAGCCGAATAAAAAAAGTAAAAAAACTTCAAAAAAAGGCTTGCAAAACCAAAAGAAGTGTGATATAATATACGGGTGTGAAATACAGGGGTATAGCTCAGCTGGTAGAGTACCGGTCTCCAAAACCGTGGGTCGCGGGTTCGAATCCTCCTGCCCCTGCCAAACAAAAAAGTCCATCGCCGTAGGCGGTGGGCTTTTTTGTTTCGTATGCGGCTTGGTCGTTCGAACCCGCTCACCGCAAAGCGGTGAACGGGCGCAACGTTTGGCGTTTTTGCTCCGCAAAATGCGGTCTTTGACCGCAAGACAAACTTGCGACGGAGCGAGTGAACACGAGCGAAGTTGGAATCCTCCTGCCAATAAAAAAATCCAAGTCATACGACTTGGATTTTTTATATTCGCCTTGAGAGATACCTCTCTCCTTAATACCCTATCATTTCCGCAGAATAGTTTTCTGCCTCCACCTTGCCGTCGTTCGTGCCGTCAAGCGTGACATCCATCTGCTCGCAAATTGCCGATATCACCTTATCTCCGAGAAGCGCGATTCCCTTTTCCGTCGCGAAATGCGTCATATCCGAGCAATAGTCTCGCGGTATGCTCTCCGTTATGGAGTAAAGGTCGTTTATCACGGTATCGGTATTGGCAAGAGCCTCTATCGCCACTCCGTTGTACTGACGTATGGTGCTGTTGCGGCGGACGATATTGCCCGTGTATTCCTCCTCACGTACCGCAGTCGTGGTCGCAAATATTATCTTCGCGTTCGGATAAAGCATACGAAGCCTTTTATCTATACGAGGTATGACCGAGGAGTAATATTCAAGAGTGCTTATAGGTCCGTCACCGTAAAGCTCCATAATATCCCACAGTCCCGCATTCCAATGCACCACGTCAACATCATCGGGCCAACCGCCCTTTTTCTTATAGTCGTGTGCAAAGCGCAAAAGGTACTGTGCAAAGCGGCAATTATCATCAGGGTAATACACCTCTGCCACTCCCGCAAGTCTATCTTTTACATATTTACAATAGTTCATTCTTATGGAATCACCAAGCAAAACTACCTTTTTCATTTTGAATATTCTCCTAACTCACCGCAGTTATATTTGTTAATCAATTATAATATGTTCCTCTCATTTTGTCAATAAGAGTTTGGACTTTTACCGATGTGTTTTTTGTATACGCGATAAAAATTACTGTAATTATCATAGCCTATCTGCATCGCCACGACCGTAGGCGGCACTCCCTCTCCTATCAGCTTATCCGCAAGAGCGAGCTTTTTTTGCAGTATATACTGCTTTGGAGAAATGTTCATCTTCTCCTCAAACAAGTGGCAAAACGACGATTTTGAACGGCTGGTATGTCTCGCGAGGTCGTCAAGAAGTATCTTTTCACGCAAATGAGCGTCGATATAAACTATCACTCTTTGCAGAAATTCGTCCATCTCTCCCACGTTATTCCTTGAGCTTTGCAAGGCATCATAAAGCAGCTGTATCATAAGGCTGTGCGCAAGGGGCGCAAAAAATTCAGGGCGGTCCTCCTCGCATATTCTTTTAAGCTTGTCCACCTTGGCGGAAAGCAATACGGGAGTCTGCGCTCCTCGCTTTGCAAGCTCCTTCCTCAGTACCTCGGGAATAGCATCTCCGTCAAAAAGCACCGTCACTCTTTTGTATGCTCTGCTTTCATTTACGGTTATAGAGTGATAACAAAGAGGCGGAATTATTATGACCTGGTTTTCCTTAAGTCGATACCCTGTTCCCTCAAGCATAATATCTACATCTCCCTCCACCACCGCTATCATCTCAAACAGCGCGTGACAGTGGCTCTCCCAAAGCACGGAACGGTCGATTATTTCCTCGTTATATTCTATCACAAAATCGTTTGTATAGATCCTATATCCCATGACGTCACCACCTTTTCGTATATTATATCACGTATTTGCAATAAAAGCAATGTTATTTGCAAATTTTGATATATCTATTGCTTTTGTTTTATGCTATAATAGCATTAAAGAAAAAGAAAGGAAGTATCAAAATGCTCAATACTCCTATTTACGTAAATTCTAAAATGATCCCCAACCGTGTCGTGCTCCAGCCGATGGAGGGCTGTGACTGCAATACGGACGGTAGTCCCAGCGAGCTTACTGTCGCAAAATACATACGCGCTGCAAAAAGCGGAGCTGGACTTATATGGTTTGAGGCGAATGCCGTTTGTCCCGAGGGAAGAACAAACCCTCGCCAGATGATGCTCACCGAGCAAAACCTTCCCACTTTCAAGGCATTGCTCTCCAACCTACGCAAGATCGCACTTGACGAGTGTGGCATCTCCCCCGTGTTCATTCTCCAGCTGACGCATTCGGGAAGACAGAGCATCACCCCTATGATAGCATATCGCAACCCCGTATATGAGGAAAAGCGACCTGTCAGCGATGAAAATATTGTAAGTGACGAATACCTTGACACTCTCCCCGAAAAGTACGTCTCTTCCGCTTTGTTAGCCATTGAAGCAGGCTTTGACGGCGTTGACGTAAAGAGCTGCCACGGTTATCTTTTCCAGGAGCTTTTGTCCGCATTTTGCAGAGACGGACGCTACGGCGGCAGCTTCGAGAACAGAACGAGACTTTATCTTGACTGTGTCAGAGCGGTAAAGGCGGCTATTCCAGAAAACATTTTGCTGACGACGCGTCTGAGTGTTTCGGATATGGTGCAAAAGCCTTACGGATTCGGCACGACCGAGCAAAACGAGCTTGACTTTGCCGAGCCCGATATGCTTATAGAAAAGCTTTTGGGAGAGGGCTTGCAGATGCTCAACGTCACCGTTGGAAATCCCTATTACAACCCCCATGTCAACCGTCCATACCGCAACGGAGGATACACGCCCCCCGAGGCAGCATCCGACGGACTTGCACGTTTTGAGGTCATTGAGAAGCACGTCAAGGAGCGTTTCCCTGATCTGACTGTCGTAGGCTCGGGACTTTCCTATTACCGCGACGACCTCTTTGAGCAGTCCGAGCGTCAGCTCAACGAGGGTGTTTGTGACCTTGTTGGCTTTGGCAGAATGTGGCTGGCATATCCCGAGTTTTATAGAGACTACACAAGCGGAGTTTTTGAAGCAAAAAAGTGCTGTCTTGCCTGCTCCAAGTGCACAGTTCTTATGAGAAACAAGCAGGTATCGGGCTGTGCTGTATTCAACAAGTATTATAGAGATCTTTTGAAGAGCATTCAAAAATAAGAAAGGGGGCAAAAAAATGAAAATAGCTATTGTAACAGGCGTACTCGGAGGAATTGGAAAGGAAAGCGCGCTTCAGCTTTGCCGCGCAGGCTTTTCGGTGGTCGGAATGGATGTGATCGACGCTACGGATATCTCCGAATTTGAAGGATATGATTTTACATACGTCAAAGGCGACCTTTCAAGTGCTGCCTCAAGAGAAGCACTTGTAGATACCGCTGTTAGCAAAGGCAATATCTCCGTCCTTGTAAACGTAGCGGGCGTTGCCCCCAAGGTGCGCAGAGATATACTTGAGATGACCGAGGAAAGCTACGACTTCGTTATGGGCATCAATACCAAGGGTACTCTCTTCCTCACGCAAGCAGTTGCAAACAGAATGATCGAGCAGAAAAATGGCGGTGCTATCGTCAACATCTCCTCTTGCTCAGCATACACAAGCTCTACAAGCCGCGGAGAATACTGCATTTCCAAGGCAGGAGTTTCTATGATAACAAAGCTGTTTGCCGACAGACTTGCAAATGATGGCATAACGGTCAACGAGATATGTCCAGGCATTATCGCCACGGGTATGACGGCGGCAGTAAAGGAAAAATACGACAACCTTATCGCGAACGGTCTTGTTCCCCTTGGCCGTTGGGGATCTCCCGATGATATCGCAAAGGCGGTCGTTGCTCTCTCGGACGGCACTTTCGGATATACCACGGGACAGTCCTTTATTCTTGACGGAGGTATGCACATAAGAAAGCTATGAAAAACACCTACCATACGCTGATAATCGGTACGGGCTGCGCAGGATACAACGCGGCAGAAAGACTGTTTTCTCTCGGTGTGCGTGATATTGCCGTTGTAACTGAGGGACGCTTTATGGGAACGTCGAGAAATACGGGAAGCGACAAGCAGACCTATTACAAGCTCTCCTTGTGCGGAAACGACGCAGACAGCGTGCGCGAAATGGCGGACACGCTTTACTCGGGCGGCGGAGTAATGGGAGAGCACGCGCTTTGCGAGGCGGCGTACTCGGTACGTTGCTTTATGCACCTTGTTGAGCTCGGAGTACCCTTCCCCACAAACGAATACGGAGAATATGCAGGCTACAAGACCGACCACGATCCAAGAAAGCGTGCGACATCATGCGGTCCTCTAACCTCTAAATATATGACCGAGGCTCTTGAGCGATCAGTTATCGAAAAAGGCATAGAGATAATAGACTTTCAAAGAGTTATAAAGATACTCACAAAGGACGCATCTGTCATAGGCGTAGCTTGCGCAAATACCGTTACGGGTGAGATATCAACAATAGGCGCTCAAAACGTAATTCTCTGCACGGGTGGCCCTGCGGGTATATACAAAAACAGCGTATACCCCGAGAGCCAGCACGGAGCAACGGGACTTGCAACAGACGCAGGCGCGACACTTTCCAATATGGAGGAATGGCAGTACGGAATTGCCAGCACGCGCTTCAGATGGAATTTGTCGGGCACGTATCAGCAGGTATTGCCGAGATATATTTCGGTGACCCCCGACGGCAAGGAAAGCGAATTCTTGTACGACAAGCTTGGAGATGCCTCTCTCGGTCTTATCTTTCTCAAGGGCTATCAGTGGCCGTTTGACACAAGAAAGGTCGAGGGCTCATCAAAGGTAGACATACTTGTTGCCGAGCAGATAAAGAGGGGCAACCGAGTTTATCTTGATTTTCTACACAATCCCAAGGGCTTAGATAACGGTTTTGATGCTTTGCCTGGGGAGACGTACGAGTATCTCAAAAACTCCGATGCGCTTTTCGGCACGCCTATAGAGCGTCTTGAAAAAATGAATGTAGGCGCGATAGAGCTTTACGCGGCTCACGGCATCGACCTTTACAGCGAACGTCTCGAGATCGCCGTTTGCGCTCAGCACTGCAACGGCGGAGTTGCTGTCGATGAGAATTGGCAGAGTGACGTTGAAGGACTTTACGTTGCGGGAGAAGCGGCAGGCACGTTCGGTGTTTACCGCCCGGGCGGAAGCGCGCTCAACTCCACACAGGTTGGCGGCTTGCGCGCGGCTCAGCATATTGCAAAGCAACAGATGCGCACTCTCGAATCACCCGAATACTCCGCACCGTCTATAAAGTACGGCGTATCAAATCTCGCGGGCATACGCGAGGAATTTACCACAGAGATGAGCCGTGTCGCGGACTTTGACAGACGCACCGACGCAATGAAAGCTATGCTCGAGAAAGTCGATGCGCTTTGCGAGAGCTTCTTTGATATAGCAATCATAAACGACCGCTCTGAGACAGCTGAACTTTTCAAGCTCTATGATATGGCACTCACACAGCGCGCAGCGCTGTCCGCTATGATATGCTCGGCACAAAGCATCGGAACGCACGGCTCTGCGTTTGTAGACCGTCTTCCCGATCTCACCGAAGGCAAGATGAGAGAAACTCGCACACTTACCAAGCAAAAGACGTCAACGCTCGTCCCCATCTCTCAGATGCCCGACCCCGAGCTTTGGTTTGAAAAACTGCTCGCAAGGCAAAAGAAGGACGGTCGATATGAAAAATAACGCTTATAAATTGGGCTTGGTATCTATTTCTTTCAGAGACAAAACACCCCTTGAGCTCATAAAGGCTGTGCGTGACGCGGGTCTTGAATGTATAGAGTGGGGCAGTGACGTTCACGCGCCTTTTAAGGACATCCAACGCCTTAACGATATCGCAAGGCTTCAGGCGGAATACGGCATTACCTGCTCTTCCTACGGCACGTACTTCCATTTGGGCGAGACACCGCTTGAAGAGTTGCAAGATTATATTGCTGCCGCAAAGATACTCGGCACGAACGTGTTGCGCCTTTGGTGTGGCAAAAAAAGTGCGGACAACTACTCTGCCGAAGAAAGAGCTCGATTCATCGCACTCTGCAAGCAGGCGGCGCATATCGCCGAGCAAGCGGGAGCGGTGCTGTGTATGGAATGTCACAGAAAGACCTACACGCAAAAGCTGTCCGACGCACTGTATCTTATGAACGAGGTAAATTCCCCGAGCTTCCGTATGTATTGGCAGCCGTTTCAGTGGCAGAGCATCGAGCAAAATCTTGACTATGCCGAAAATATTGCCGTATATACCGAGCATATCCACGTTTTTCAATGGAAAGACACTGCGCGCTTCTCTCTTTACGAGGGAGTGGAGGAATGGAGAGCGTATCTTGAAAAATTCACAACTCCTCGCACGCTACTTCTCGAATTTATGCCCGACGACAGCATAGCGTCTCTTGAACGTGAGGCGAATGCTCTCAAAACTATTATAGGAGGACTACAATGAAAGCTATATTTCTTGGTGAAAAGCCTCAACATATAATCACCGTCTTTGACGAACAAACGCGTCAGTCGCTCGGTGAGCTTACCGATATAGCTCCCAACATATACGGCAAGGAAGACGTTATGGCTTCCCCCTCTGATTTTTCGGAAGTCGAATACATCTTCTCAAGTTGGGGAATGCCGACGTTTAACGCAGACGAGATAAGCACGTGCTTCCCTGCTCTTAAGTGTGTTTTCTACGGCGCGGGAAGCGTGCAAAGCTTTGCGCGTCCGTTTCTCGAGTGCGGTGTAAAGGTGTTTTCCGCTTGGGCGGCAAATGCCGTACCCGTTGCCGAAATGACAGTGGCTGAGATAATACTTGCCAACAAGGGATTTTTCCTGACAAGCCGTCTTTTCCGTGCTGACGGAAAACGGATCGCCAGAGACGCAGCCAACAAATGCAAAGGAAACTACGGTGAGACGGTTGGTATCATAGGCGCAGGCATGATAGGCAAGCTCGTCATTCAAATGCTCAAGCAATATGAGCTGAAGGTGATAGTCTTCGATCCGTTTTTGCCCGACCAAAAGGCAAACGAGCTTGGCGTTGAGAAGTGCTCGCTTGACGAGCTTTTCGAGCGTTCTTTCGTTGTGTCAAATCACCTTGCGAACAACGAGCAGACACAAGGGATGCTCAATTATCAGCTTTTCTCTCTAATGCGCGAAAATGCCGTGTTTATAAACACGGGCAGAGGCGCGCAGGTGATCGAGGACGACCTTGTGCGCGTGCTTCGTGAGCGCCCCGACCTCACAGCTCTTCTTGACGTCACATATCCCGAGCCACCAATAGAGGGACACCCCTTCTACACCTTGGAAAACTGTCTCTTAACACCCCACATAGCGGGAAGCTCAGGCGACGAGGTAGCCAGAATGGGCAAGTATATGCTTGACGAGTTTAAAGCATATATTGGCGGTGAGGCTTGCAAATACGAAGTCAACATGAAGATGCTGGAGACTATGGCATAAAAAACAAACCGCATTGTTAGGGGAACTTCTTGAAAGAAGTTCCCCTAACACTCTTTGCGAACACACCGATAAATCCTACTTTGAACGCTAAAAAACAAGAGCACCGTGACATCACGGTGCTCTTGTTTTTTTATAATGCGTTTACTGTTTTTTGTATCTCGGCTGCCACTTCTTCAGGTGTTCTGTATCCATTGATGACCTTTATATTGTCAGTTGCAGAAAGGTCGTCGATGACCGATAAAAACTTGTCTCTCACCTTCGTCAGCGTTTCGACATTCTCATATATCTCAACGCTGTCTCTTCCCTTTGATATGCGCTCAAGACTTTGCTCGGGGAGCAGGTCGATGTATATACACAAGTCGGGCTTGCGTATCTCGGGACAGCTAAGGTTCATCGACTTTACCCAAGCATAGTCGGTGGACTGTCCTTGATAAGCGAGCGTTGAATAGTAGTATCTGTCACAAATAACGTCCACTCCCGCGTTTACAAGCGCTTCGATGCCGTCCTCGGGAACTATATTGTGCGCTATCCTATCCTGTACAAAGAGCACTGCCATTTCGCACTCGCTCTTTTTCACCTTGCCGCCAAGAGCCTCGCGAAGCGCTTTACCCGTGGGCAATTTAGTCGGCTCAGCTGTGAGCACCGCCTTTTTTCCTTGTCCCTCGAGATACTCCGCAAGGAGCTTTGCCTGCGTCGTCTTTCCCGAACCGTCTATTCCCTCGAAAACTATAAATCTGCCCTTCATTTTTCGTCCTCTTTCTTAATTCTTAAACTGATCTCACCGCTGTTTAATATTTCAAGTCCACCGTTATCAAGTCGCACGTACAGCGCACCGTTTTGGTCGATATTCTCGGCAATTCCGCTACCCTGCTTATTGCCGACCGTATATATGACCGCTCTACCGATAACTGCCGACCGCCTTTTATATTCTTCAATATACAAGATATCTCCATTTTTTACTCGCTCATATATATCCATCAAATTCACGCCTATGCTATTTGCGAGCTTTCGCGCGACAAGCGGCGCATTCTCAACGCCAAGCGAAGCGGCAATACCTTTTATCTCCTCGGGAAAATCTCCCGTCGAGAGATTTATGCCTACACCTATCATAACGTATCTTTTACCGTTTGCCTCAAAATTTTGAGCAAGTATACCGCATATCTTTTTGCCGTCGATATAAATATCGTTTACCCACTTTATAGCGACAGATATACCCGTACACTCCTCAATAGAGCGTGCAGTTGCTACCGCCGCGCACGTCGTGATCCTCACAACAGACGATGCCACATCACCCGTTACATCAAGCAGAAGCGTCATATAAAGACCCGTGTCAGCGGGAGAATAAAAGCTTCTGCCAAGTCTTCCTCTGCCTGCAGTCTGCTCATTTGCAATAAAAAGCGCGGGAGCTATACCGCCGTTTTGCGCATACGCGCGCGCCTCGGTATTTGTCGAGCCGACCGTATCATATTCAAAAACGCTGACACCTCTTTTTATCAGTGTCGAAAAAATACCATCTTCGCGCACGATCTCTCTCCTTTTCCTTGCGGTTAAATAGATTATACCACAAAAGCAGTTGCTTTTCAACACAGAGCGCTCATTTTATAAAAAGTTTCAAAAAATTGTTATATATTATTATATATAATTATATCTTTATTCTTGAAATGGAGAACGTTTTGTGCTATAATTATACTGGATAATGGTATTTTAGTGCCAAAATCGGGATTTGCGAAAGAACGGAGTACACAAATGACACAAAAAAGCCCCTCGGAACATATAGTTCTCGCCTCTGCCTCTCCCCGTCGTAAGGAAATACTCGCGGGAATGGGAGCATGTTTTTGCGTTGTATCGGCAGACGTGGACGAGAGCTGTGACCTGACAGACCCCATAGAGCTCACGAGAGAGCTGGCGCGCCGCAAGGGAGAGGCAACACTCAATGCTCTTGCCGCCAAGGGTGAGGACGAGGGAGCTATAATTATTTCAGCAGACACCGTAGTTGCCTGCGACGGACGTATTCTCGGCAAGCCTCAAAATGAGGACGAGGCATACGAGATGCTATCTCTTATAAGCGGACGGGCACATACCGTTTGCACGGGTATCGCGATCACCTATCACGGCACAACACACGTAGACCATAGCGTCACTACTGTACACGTTGACAATATCCCACACGAGGAAATAAAAAAATATATAGACAGCGGTGATCCATTTGACAAAGCAGGAAGTTACGGCATCCAAGGACGTTTTTCTCAATGGGTACGCGGTATTGACGGTTGCTATTTCGGAGTTGTAGGTCTCCCCGTCAACAAGCTTTCATCGCTGTTCAAAAAAGTGGTCGGGCGTTATCCCGACGAAATATAAAACTGTCTTAAAGCGCATAAAATACGGGAGAAAGGAGAGCATACGATGGCAAAAATATTCGGCATCGACCTTGGCACGGCAAACACGCTTATTTGTGCCAAAGGAAGAGGCATAATTCTGCGCGCGCCGTCGGTGGTAGCTATAAATGACACCAGCCGAGAGATCGTGGCACTTGGAATGTCAGCAAAAAATATGCTCGGTAAAACTCCCGAGGGCATAACGGCATTCAGACCGCTTCGTGGCGGAGTTATAGCCGAATATGAGGTAGCTTCCAAAATGGTTCGCGGATTTCTCGAGGTCAGCGGAGCATTCTCAATATTCTCTCGCCCCGCAATAATAGTCTGCATCCCCCACGAAGCAACGGGCGTTGAAAAGCGCGCGCTTGAGGACGCCATATTCGAGGCAGGCGCGAGATCGGTCGCTCTTATCGACGAGCCGCTCGCGGCGGCGATAGGCACGGGACTTCGCGTAGGTGCGGCAAAGGGCAGTATGATAGTCGACATAGGCGGCGGCTCTACCGAAATAGCCGTTATCAGCCACGGAGGTATAGTGAGCGCAGGCTCGGTGCGCATCGCGGGAGACCAATTTGACGATGCGATAGTCGAGCATCTGAGAAAAACGAGAAGCACTCTCATAGGTACCGCAACCGCAGAAGACCTAAAGAGAGGCTGTGGCTCGGCTCACGCCGCATTTGACAAGGGCGAGATGACCGTGGCGGGAAGAAATCTGCTAAGCGGTCTCGGAGCAACGATAAAGGTATCGTCAGGTGAGATCAGAGAGGCGGTGCGCGAGCCGCTGTACGAGATAATCGACGCCATAAAACACACGCTTGAAACAACACCGCCTGAGCTGTCGTCCGATATATACGATTACGGCATAATGCTCACGGGCGGCGGAGCAATGCTTCGCGGAGTTGACAGATTGATATCCGAAAAGACAGGAATAAAGGTCACGGTCGCAAAGCGTCCTCTTGAAGCGGTGTGCATCGGAATATCGAGAGTACTTGAGAGCGAAGGACAGATGGGCGATCTACTGAGATACAGAGGAAGATGATCTGACGTAAGAAATAATAGTGAAAAGGCAAGAAAGGAGGAGCGAAAATGAAATTTATAAAATCTAAATTTTTTATAGTGTGTGTGATCATAGCGGTCATAATAGTGCTCGTTCCCTCCGTGCTTGCCGCATTCGGTCAGGTGGACATAATCAGAAGCGGACTTAAGACCATTGCAAAGCCCTTTGAGTGGTGCGGTGGCAAGGTCGCGGGAGCAATAGACGGATTTGTATCGGTATTTAAGGATTATGACGAGCTTGTCAAAGAGAATGAGGAGCTTAAAGCCGAAATTGAGGCACTAAAGCATCAGTCCTCCGACAATGAGGTGCTAAAGACCGAAAACGAATGGCTCAGAGAATACCTTGAGCTTCACAATAACAATCCGCAATTCGTTCTTACCGATGCCGACATAATTTCACACGAGGCAGGTAACTACTCCACTGTGCTTACACTCAACAAGGGCGCGGTACACGGAATAAAGAACAATATGCCAGTCATAACCTCGTCGGGACTTCTTGGACACGTGACCGAAACGGGGCTTGACTGGTGTAAGGTGGTAAGCATCGTCGAAACGTCCAGCACGGTCGGCGTATACACAGACCGAACGGGCGTTATTGGAACAGTAGAAGGTGATATAGCTCTCCGTCAGCAGGGTAAATGCCTTATGAGCTATGCCGCAGACGCAGATATAAAGGTCGGAGACAGAGTATATACCAGCGGCACGGGAAGCGTTTATCCGAACGGTCTTTATATCGGCCGCATTATCTCAATAGAAGCAGACGAAGCAACGAGAAAGCTCAAGGCGGTGGTTGAGCCGTCCATCGACTTTTCAAAGCTTGATAGTCTCGGAAGCGTTATGATAATATGCGGATACGACAAGGAGGTAGCGCAATGAAGAGCCTTACCTCATCGGGAGAAAAAAGAATGCTGCTTCGCCGTATTATTGTATACGGTATAGCGATATTTCTCATAGGAGTGCTTCAATGCTCCTTCTTCTCACGACTCTCCCCTTTTGGCTCAACGCCCGACCTTATAATAAGCACAGTATGCGCGATAGCTATGCTTGACAACAAAAAAGCAGCTATCATATGCGCCATCTCGGCAGGATATTTTATAGATGCGCTGGGCTCGACGGCTCCAAGCTTTTCAGCATTGTTTTATCTTATCGCCGCGACGGTTGCCATACTTATAGGAGAAAAGCTCATTCCAAAGCTTTTGTCATTTTTATTGCTTATGCTGCCAATGCTCGTTTTGCGAGGCATAGGCACGTATCTTAATTTGTGGATAGCCATAGGAAAGCTCCCTGCGGCATCGGTCTTGGGAAGCATTATACTCCCCGAGCTTCTCTCAACGTTTACACTATGCATACCCGTTTATTTTTTAATAAAGCTGTGTATGCTTCCCATAGGAGCAAGGAACAAGTTCTCTTTTTGAGAGCATTTAGAAAGGACACATATGAACGGAAATACCCAATATAATCAAAATAATCAAAGTGAACATTTCGAGCTTGACCTTGCAACAGGCAGACTGACACAGCAAAGCGCAACGCGCTATTTTTCCCGCTTCGGCTGGTTTGCTTTTACAATGACAATTGTCATTCAAGCCGTTGTACTGTTAGTAAGTCTTGCCTTTATGGTAGTTTACCCCAAAGCTATTGACCATTTTGCTTTCGGCAATATACTTAATTTTCTTGCAATTTACGCAATAGCTCTGCCGTGCGGTTTGCCATTTTTGCGTAAGCTTCCTTATGAAAAACCCATTCCCGTAAAAATGCCGATCGGAAAGTTTTTCATAGGCTTTTGCATTTGTATGGCGCTTATGACTGTCGGAAGCAATATCTCTCAGACATTTTTTACGCTTATGCAAAACTTATACGGAACAGCCACAGAGAACCCCGTTGCAGTGGCGGTCAGCAGCGTGCCGTGGTGGTTCAATCTCCTAACCACGGTCATACTTGCCCCCATTCTTGAGGAGATACTTTTCAGATACATTATCTGCACAAGGCTGTCCGCGCTTGGAGAGGGCTTTGCGATATTTCTTTCTGCATCATTCTTTGCACTCATACACGGCAACTTCTATCAGGTTTTCTACGCATTTCTCATCGGTGCTTTCCTTGCGTTTATATATATAAAAACAGGAAAGCTCCGCTACACGATAATTTATCATATACTGATAAATTTCTTCGGTGGCTTCGTTGCTCCGTTTATCGTAGAGCGTGTTGACTTTGACGTGTTGGCATCAGGCGACGTTGCCGCTATCGCGAGCAACGCGGTTCCGTTTATGCTCCTGCTTCTTTACGAGGCATTTGTGCTTACGGTAAGCACCGTGGGAATAGTCATGGTAATAGTTAAACGCCGTGAGTTTACTCTTCACAAAGGAATACTGCAGCCCCCCGAGAGATGGGCAAGCCCGCTGTTTTTGAACGGCGGCATTGCGGCGGCGATCGCTATGCTCGGCTTAAATCTCGTATGGTCGCTCGGCGGATGATTTTTTAGATGAAAATATATGAAAGGATACGGTAATGAGAGCTCAAAAACGCCAAAATTCGAATATTCGTTATGCGGCTCTCGCCGTATCCTTTTCCGTTATATGCATCGCCTTTTTGGTCGTGCTTGCGGTAGTAAAGATAAGAGGTCCGCAGACCGACTATATGGGTGATGACGATACCATAACAAAAACAGTTACAGTGAGCGGTCTGCGCGGCGAGATATACGACCGCAACGGAAAGCTTCTCGTGGGTAACGCTACGACATATGACCTTATCTACGAATACGGCGCAATGCCCGATACGCACGCCGATATCAACAGAGAGCTGCTTGAAGCACTCGAGGCGTTGGAGCAGACCGATAACGAGGACAAGCTTTGCGAGGACCTCTTCCCCATCGTAGGCTTTTATCCAAACTTTATATACGTCAGCGAGGTTAACGATCCGTCGTCCGACCACGCTTACTATCTTTCCAAATATCTCGCAAGCTCCAAGCTTGATGAGGACACTACCGCCTTAGAGCTTGCGGAATATATAATGGATAGACACAAGCTCGACGAAAAGAAGTATACCGCTGAAGAGATAAGCGCGCTTATGCGCCTTTGGTATGAGATGGACAGAATAGGCTTTGGAGCTTTTCAGTTCTACACTATCGCCGAGGACGTTAGCATGGAGCTTGTCACGTACGTTCAGGAAACGGGGATCGAGGGTGCTAATTTCAAGACTATGTCGACACGCGTGTATAATTATCCCGGGATCGCCTCTCATATACTCGGCAGAGTTGGAAAGATAACAGCTGAAAGCGCTGACCATTACAGTGAGCTTGGATATCCAATGGACGCATACGTCGGAACGTCGGGCTGTGAGCTTGCCTTTGAGAGCATACTTCACGGTCAGGACGGTACGATGGTCATAAAATACGACCGTGACGGAAACATCGTGGAAAAGTACTACGAAAAAGAGCCGATAAGCGGAAATGACGTTTGGTTGACCATAGACATAGATCTTCAGATAGCCGCCGAGAAGGGACTTGAAGAAGCGGCAAGGTCAAGTAAAACAGGAGATTCGGGCGCAATAACGGTGCTCGACCCCAAAACGGGTGCTGTGCTTGCGATAGCTTCTTATCCCACATATGATCTAACGCAGTTTTCAAGTCAGGATTACTATAATTCCCTGCTTGAAAACAAAAACAACCCTCTTGTTAACAGAGCGCTGTCGGGTATATATGCCCCCGGTTCGACGTATAAAATAGGCGTGGCGCTTGCCGCACTTGAAAACGGAACGATATCAGACCCGAATACGTCTATACTGACTGTCACCCCCGAGCTAAATCTGGCGTGTGACCAAAAATACGACCGACTTCACGGACCTACCTGCCTTGCATCTCACGGTCAAGCAAACTTATACGAGGCTATCCAGGAGTCTTGCAACATCTTCTTTTATGAGGTCGGATATCAAATGGGCATCACTCCCGCAACAAGATATACGCAAAGTCTTGGTCTTGGGGTAAAAACTGGTATTGAGCTTGGAGAAAGCATAGGCACGGTCGCAGGGCCTCAGAACAACGCAGAATGGAACAAGGGAAATGATATCTCCGCCGCTATCGGTCAGTCCGATCACGGATATACTCCGCTTCAACTCAGCGTATACACCTCGTCGATAATCAACAAAGGCGCAAGGTACAATACTCATCTGCTCGGCTCTGTGCGCAACTTCTATACCAAAGAAGTTATATCCGCATATACGCCAAGCGTTGCTGAGAACGTCGACTTCTCGCAATCTACGTACGATACACTTATGACCTCGATGGGAATGGTTGTATATAACAACGATGAGGTTTTCAAAAACTTCGAAAACATTCCCGACAATGTCAAGCTTGGCGGAAAAACGGGTACAGCCGAGGTTGACGGGCAAGACGACCCCAACGCGCTTTTCACAGGCTTCGCTATGGTGGATGGACAACCCGAGCTCGTGGTTTCGTGCATCATAGAGAAAGGTCAGCACGGTTATTGCGCCTCCCTTGCGGCGGGACGCGTGATGGAAGAATATTTCAAAGATAAATAATACGAACTAAGGGGGATTTCTCTAAAGAAATCCCCCTTAAAATATCGTATGCTTTACGCCATTCTCGTCCAGATGAGCATGTCTGTCTCACCGCGGTTGGCAAACATTCTATACGGACGGAAGCGAAGCGTCGCCTCTGTTTTTGGCTTGTCCGCAAAGCAATAAAGTCCGTCAAACTCATCGTCAACGTATCCCTTTACTACGAGCTCAACGCAATCCTCTGCTCTCTCGCACTTGATGTCGGCATCAACGCTTATGCTGACGGCATTGAGCTCATACGCGTTGTCAACGCCCTCCATACAGTAAACGCTCGGACCGTAGCAAAGAGCAATGCGTCCCGTGTCGTATCTTACCATTGGATGCGTCTTTACAAAATACGGCTGCATCTTAAGGTCAAGCTCAAGCTCAAAGCTCTCGCCAACAGCTACTTCAACATATCCGTTTCTTTCGCCTATCACCTGCGCACCCTTAAGCTCGTATTCTCTGCACCACCAAGGACGGCGGATAAGAAGCGTCTTATATGTATTTTCTTTACCAACAAGTCTTATCTTACCGTCAGCGGGATACTCGGTCTTCATATCAAGCTTTATCTTGCCGTTGTCAAGCGCAAGTGCACCAAACTGATTGACTATAAGCGAGTCGTCGAGCTCGGAGAAGAAAAATCCGCCTATCTTTGCGATTATACGGTTGACGTTGGGAGGACAGCAGGAAACGTTGAATACCTCAAGTCTCTGTCTTCTCGGGAACCATCTCTTGAACTCGTCGTTGACGGCTGTGTCAAGTCCAACCGATCTCAGATGTATCTCAAGCGGATTTACGTAGAAGAACGCCTTTCCGTCGGTAGATACTGCAGAGAGCATATTGTTATACATAACGCGCTCCACTATATCCGCATATTTCGAGTCAAGCTCGTTCTTCTGCATAGAATGAGCAAACAGCGCAAGACCTATTGCGGCACAGCTCTCGGAATACGCGTCAATATTTGGGAGGTCATAGGGAATGGTGAAACACTCACCCTGCTTTGCAGCCCCCAAGCCACCTGTTACGTACATACGCTTTTTAACAACGTCATCAAACAAACGCTCGCAGGCAATGCGAAGCTTCTCGTCTTTGCTCCTCTGTGCCGCCTCGTTCATTCCTATGTAAAGATACATAGCTCTTACACAGTGACCTACCGCATCAAACTGCTCCCTTACGGGTATATGGCTCTGGCTGTAAAGATCGTTATATCTCGTGCCGAAAGCATCTTCAAGACCCTGACCACGCATATCAAGGAAGTGCATACACATATCAAGATACTTCTTGTTTCCCGTATGGTCGTAAAGCTTGATAAGCGCAAGCTCTATCTCCTCGTGTCTGTCAGTGACGAACTTCGCAGTCTTTTCTATTATGAATGCGTTTTCAACGCACTCCATACATCTTTCCATAACGTCAAGCAGACGTCTCTTGCCTGTTGCTTCATGATAGGCAATAGCCGCCTCTATCATATGTCCCATAGTGTAAAGCTCATGGCTGTCACGCAGGGTAAATATGTTCTCAGGCTCTACCTGTATAAAATAGGAGTTGAGATATCCGTTTGGAAGCTGGTTTTTCTCCATACTCTCAACTATATCGTCGATTATCTTTTGTTCCTCAACGTAGCCGTCCTTATCCTTCGTTATAAGATAAGAGACCGCTTCTATCCACTTTGCCACGTCAGAATCGTAGAACTTGTGTATCTTCTGCTGCTTTTCCTTCCAATTAAAGCGGAGAGCATCAAAGCGTCCCGTCTCCTCAAATCTGTGATAAACGTTGCCTATACTCACCTTGCGGTTAACGTCGTATTTGTCTTTCCAAAAACCGTCGTGCAGATCAACCGCCTCAAAAGAAATATTCTTCAACATAATATTCCCTCCCCTTTTGTAGTTACATGTTTATTATAGTACATAAGCCTACAAAAATCAACCCCAAAAGCAATAAAAAATGACATTTTAGCAAAACTCAAAATCAAGCAGGTCTAGGGCTATGCTCTTGTGCTCATCTACTTTTCGTAGACTTTTCGATCTTGGCAGAACCGTAAAAGTGACACGAAAAGTAGGTTGACACGCATTGATTTTGATTGTATAATTAATATGTAGAGACCCAAATCTATTTATTTGAGGAAAAGTGTATGGAAAACAAAAGGTCAATAAATCTTGCCGCAAACATCGCCGAGCTTCGCAAAAAAAGCGGAATGACGCAAGAGCAACTTGCGGAGCGACTTTACGTCAGCAACAAAACGGTAAGTAAATGGGAGAGAGGCGCGGGATATCCCGAGATACCTCACCTTGTAAGACTTTCCGAGATATTCGGAGTACCCGTTGACAGCCTTATCGCAAGCGAGCGAAGAGGTATAACCATAGCGGGAAATATCATCACCGATAACATCAAGATAATCGAGGATTTCCCCGAAAAAGGAATGCTCGTAAATATCACCTCTATGTCGCATGCCGTTGGCGGCGCTGTGCCAAACACTCTCATTGATATTGCCGAGATAGACCGTTCCACACCTCTTTGCGCGATAGGCAGAGTGGGTAACGACCAGAACGGTAAGGACACCATTCTCGAGCTTCAAAAGCGCGGAATAGACGTAAGCGGCGTTATAATCTCGCAGACAGCCCCCACCAGCTTCACCGACGTTATGAGTATGAGTGGCGGGGCAAAGGAAAGAACCTTCTTCCACCACAGAGGAGCAAACGCGGAGTTTTGCCCAGAGGACATTCGCATAAGCTCTTTGCGTTGCAAGATGTTCCATATAGGATATATACTTCTACTCGACAAGTTTGACGAGAAGGACGATGAATACGGAACTGTCATGGCGAAAACGCTGAAAGCCGTTCAGGACGCAGGCATTCGCACGTCTATCGACGTCGTGAGCGACAGCAAGGGTCAGTTTGCTGAAAAGGTAATCCCCTCCCTCAGATATACCGACAACGCTATCATGAACGAGATCGAAGGCTGCGGCGTTGCAGGCATAGAGGCAAGAGATAAGAACGGAAAACTAATAATCGAGAACGTGCACAAGGCTATGCAGGTCATAATGGACCATGGCGTTGGCGAGAGGATCATAATACACTGCCCCGAGGCAGGCTTTGTCCTAAACAAGAACGGCGACTTCTGCGTTGTTCCCTCTCTTGAGCTTCCCAAGGACTTTATCAAGGGAACTGTCGGCGCGGGAGATGCATTCTGCGCAGGCTGTCTGTGGGGAATATACAACGGCCTTTCGGACAAGGAGATACTTGAATTCGCATCCGGCGCGGCTGCTTGTAATCTCACCGCCGCGGACTCGGTGAGCGGAATGAAGTCGGCAGAATATATAAAGCAGATGATATCCACAACAAAGAGAAAAGAAATATAAGAGGTAAAGAAAATGTTAGTTAATCTTAATGACGTACTTGCAGACGCAAAGAAAAATCACTATGGCGTTGGCCTATTCAACACTATCGACACAGATATGCTCGAGGCTGCGATCTCGGCGGCTGAGGAGCTCCGTTCGCCTATCATCATTGGCACAGCGGAAGTGCTTCTCCCCTTCGGCGAGCTCAAGCTCATAACCCCTTCCTTTGTTGAAGCGGCAAAGAGAGCAAGTGTACCTGTCGTACTTCACTATGACCACGGCGTTACCTTCGAGAAGTGTATGGAAGCTCTCCAGCTCGGCTTCTCCAGCGTAATGTTCGACGGCTCTGCAAGCGAGTATTCCAAGAACATTGCGGATACGGCTGAGGTCGTAAAGGTAGCTCACGCATTCGGCGCAACAGTTGAGGGTGAGATCGGACACGTAGGTCAGGCAGCTGACGGCGACAACACTTCCGTGGACCTTTATACTCAGGTATCCGAGGCAGTTGCGTACCAGAAGGCAACGGGCGTTGACGCACTTGCGGTATCTATCGGCACAGCTCACGGCGCTTACAAGAGCGCACCCAAGCTCGACTTGCAGCGTCTTTCCGACATACGTGACGCCGTTGACGTTCCGCTTGTTTTGCACGGCGGAAGCGGACTTTCCGACGACGATTTCAGAAACGCCATCGCGCACGGCATAAGCAAGGTAAATATCTTCACCGACATCTGCCGCGTTGGTATGGAAGCAAACGCAAAGATGCTTGAAACCAATCCTCCATTCAACAGTATGTGGACATACCTTAATCTTCGTAATGACCGCGTTGCGGCTATGAAGGAAGAGATAAAGACAAAGATCAAGCTTTTCGGCTCTGTCGGCAAGGCTTAAGAATACGTATTAGACGGGAACTTCTTTTGAGATGTTTCCGTCTTTTTTGTGTCAGCTAAAGCTAAAAATGCAAAATTAAAGCCAACAAATGCAACACTTGTTAAAAAATTGTAAAGCATAGAGAGAAGTCCTTGAAATAAGATTTCAAATAGTATAAACTAAACTTAAATAAGTGATAAATTGCGAGGTGCTTTATGAACACGACAGATACCAAGATCAGACCTCTTTCATCTATGGCAAAGGTATTTCACGATAAAATAGTGGGTAAGAATACCCGCTTTATTGAAGGTGCTGCAGGTCAGGAAATATCCTTTCAGGTAGCTTTCAAGATCGAAAAAAGTACATATATAAAAAAAGAAAGAACACTCATCGTAGAGGTTGGCAAAAACATAGATGCCGCGCCTGAAATATTCAAGGTCGAGAACGTTCCCTCGTACCTTGCGACCTATCCCCATAGATATGACAAAAAATACATATCTCGCTCAGCAGGTCTCTTTCCCGACCCTCTTGTGCCAATATGCAACGGCGACAAGGTC
Organism: Oscillospiraceae bacterium; assembly: GCA_015063845.1. Taxonomy (GTDB): domain Bacteria; phylum Bacillota; class Clostridia; order Oscillospirales; family CAG-272; genus HGM12713. The sequence goes on along the minus strand of SVTJ01000002.1, from coordinate 184,860 downwards.
ATAGCAGCTATGAGACGCTGGCACGCCGTTTGGATCTCGCTCAAAATACCTGCCGACCACAAGGCCTGCACAGAGAAAGTAACCGTAAAACTGCTCAACTCACAAAATGAGGTTGTCGCAAAAACCACATTTACCGTGCGTATTCACGCGATATCAGAGCTCCCCGCTCCCCTGCCCTTTACTCAATGGGTGCACTATGACTGTATGGCAGACGTTCACGGAGTAAAGATTTTCTCGGAGAAGCATTGGTCTCTTATAGAAAAATACGTTCGTATGGCGGCAGAGCACGGAATAAACATACTCTACACGCCTATCCTTACTCCCCCGCTTGACACAGCGATAGGCGGTGAAAGACCGACCGTACAGCTCGTAGATATAACGCTTGACAACGGCGTATATTCCTTTGATTTTTCAAGGCTGACAAGATTTATCGAGCTCGCAAGGCTGGCAGGCTTTGAGCATTTTGAGATAAACCATATGTTCACGCAATGGGGCGCAACAGCAGCTCCCAAAGTGGTAGCAAAGGTAAATGGCAGAAGCAAAAAGATTTTCGGCTGGAATACCGATGCTTCGGGAGAGGAATATCAAAACTTTATCTCCGCTTTGATCCCTGCCGTAATAGCTCACTTTGAAAGCCACGGCATCTCTCGCGACAACTTGTATTTCCACGTTTCCGACGAGCCCTCGCCCGAGCATCTCGATTCCTACCGCAAAGTATCAAAGATGTTTAAGCCGCTAATTGAAGGCTGTAAGCATATAGATGCTCTTTCGCATCTTGAATTTTACAACGAAAAGCTCGTTGGAATCCCCGTTGTCGGCACCGACACGCGTATGAACGCCTTTCTCGAAGCAAACGTAAAGGGTATATGGTGCTACTACTGCTGCGGTCAATCACTCGAGGTCTCAAACAGATTTTTTGCTATGCCATCTCCGAGAACGAGAATGATAGGAGTACAGATATACAAATTCGATTTCCAAGGCTTTTTGCATTGGGGATATAACTTCTACTATACCCAGCATTCCACACGTCTTGTCGACCCTTGGCGTGAAACTGATGCGGGAGAAGCATTCGCGAGCGGAGATGCATTCAGCGTTTATCCGTACGGAGACGGCGTTGTTCCCTCTCTGCGCCTTAAGGTCTTCAAAACCGCCCTTGACGATATCCGTCTCTTGAAGCTTGCCGAGCAAAAGGTCGGTAGAGACGCGGTCATAGAAGCTATCGACCGCATTGCGGGAAGAAACATCACGCTCAGAGATTATCCCATAACCGAAAAGTTCTTTGAGCAGCTTTACGAATATATTTTCAGCGTTATAGAAGGATAAGTATGATAAAAACTATTTGCGAACGATTATCATTCCCCAAAGAGGCTATCGACGTCTTTGAAACGGGATACAATAAAATATGTACCGTAGACGGAAGCTCACAGCTTGCTCTCGCAAAGGATCTGTTTTTCGAGGGCGACACCGTGCAATACAGACAGATATTGAAAAAGCTTTCCGAGGACAGCGGTGTGCATCGCTACACGGTAGATATGATCTTTTTACTCACCTGTACCGATCGAGCAAAGCAGATATTCGACCAAAAAGGAATATCCGAGGAGATCTTCCGCGACACTATGCTCGACCTCACAGAGAAGCTGTATGAATGCAAAAAGCTGCACGGCGTGTGGGGTACGTTCGTTGTGTGGTGGTATCCCGAATTTTTTAGAGCAGAACGCTTCACGCTCGGAAGATTGCAATTTGAAAAACGGGAATTTCCTTTTGACGACTATAAAGGCATCGTGAAAAAAGGTGATACCGTATATAACTTTCACGTTCCCTCAAAGGGGCCGCTTACGTACGACGCTATAATCGATGCGTTCAAGCGAGCATACGCATTCTACGGTGTCAGCGGTATCATGCCCATATATTTCAGCTCATGGCTCATATATCCGCCACATGCTCCGTTATATGCCGAAGGCTCTAATCTCAAGAAATTCTACGAGCTGTTCGATATACTCGGAAGCAAGGTTTCCGAGGGCAGTCGCGAGATGTGGAGAGTGTTTTTTGTGCTTCCGACCGAGGATATGGATATGAGTACGCTCCCCGAGGATACCTCCCTTCAGAGAAGCTTTAAAAGATTTTTGACGGACGGAAATCATATGGGCTCGGGTCAGGGCATCATACTGTTCGACGGAGAAAAAATAATTAGATAGGAGTACGATATGTCAAAGGTTTTAATACACGATTACGAAATATATGTCAAGGGAGTCAGCAAAAAGATAATATATCAGTTTAGCGACGTCCACCTGAATCTTTCCGATGAGCTCTCATCCGAGGAAGAAAAAGCCGAAACCGAAAGCCGCATTGAAAACTGGCACCGTGTTCGCGAAAAATTCGCAATGAGATACGGTGAGCCCTATGGAGACGACCAGAAGATAGAAGCAGAAGAGCATTTTGAAAATCTCTTGAAAACAGCTCACCAAGACGGCGATGCGCTTATTATCACGGGTGACGTTTTCGACCATTTGAACGAGGCGCATTTCCGTTTTTTTGAAAACAGATTTGTAGACCTCGGCATTCCCTACGTTTACGCCTGCGGAAATCACGAGTACGTCGACAATATACCAAGCGACACAGCAATGGCTATGATAAAGCGTCCCGTACAGACGCTCGACCTAGGCGACCTTGTGATAATGGCGTTCGAAAACTCAAAAAGAGTGATAACAAAAGAACAGATAGACGCGCTGAAGACCAAGCTTTCCGAGGGCAAACCAATAATAGTAGCTATGCACGTGCCGATACAGGCAGAACACAACGAGATACACAAAAAGTGTAGCGAATACTTCCGTCTCAATTACGACGGCTGTCCTGCCGAAAACCTTGAATTCATAGACCTTATCTATAAAAACGCCGACAAAATAGCGGCAATACTTGCAGGGCACCTGCACTTCCTTAACGTCTGCGAGCTCACGCACGGACTCACACAGTACGTGTCCACTCAGGGCATAACGGGAAACATCAACAGAATAGTAATTGGCGAATAAGATCACGCGAGGGGACTTTCTTGAAAGAAAGTCCCCTCGAATCTATTCATCCTTTTTCTCTCATTTCCTTCAAAGCACTTAAAGCATCGCTTAGTCCGCCGACTTGATCTATGATACCGTATCTGACCGCCTCGTCGCCATCTATTATAGAACCCATATCAGTAGCTATCTCGTCGGGACGCATCATAAGCTCCTTTATGGCTTCGGGCTTTGCTTTTGAGTGAGCGCAAATAAAATTGATTATGCGCTTTTGCATCTCGTCGAAATAGTGAAAGGTCTGAGGCACACCGATAACAAGCCCGTTGATACGAACGGGATGTATGGTCATTGTTGCAGACGGAACGATAAACGATCTTTTTGCGGATGTAGCAAGCGGAACGCCTATGGAATGTCCCCCTCCAAGGACGAGAGATACCGTGGGCTTTTTCATTGACGCTATCATCTCCGAAAGCGCAAGGCCTGCCTCAACGTCACCGCCCATGGTGTTAAGCACGATAAGCAATCCGTCTATATCATCGCTTTCCTCGATAGCTACAAGGAGCGGTATAAGATGCTCATACTTAGTAGCTTTTTGTCCCTCCGGAAGTATATAATGTCCCTCTATCTGTCCGATTATCGAAAGGCAATGTATAGAACCGCTTGAATTCTCCGTAACAACAGATCCGTTCTTTATAATCCCCTCCATATCGGGAGAGGTCACTTCCTTGCTTTTTTCTTCCTCTGCCATACTTTTTTCTCCTTATTTGTGATATTTTTATTATATTATTTACATAAATCTCCGATTTAAATCTTTACAAGGCGAAAAAAATGTGATATAATTATATTTGTGAAATTATTTGCAATCAAATTTCAAATACTTCAGAGAGGTGAAAAACAATGGCAAATTTTTTGGTTGAAACGTCAGCAAGACACGTACATCTCACAAGAGAAACAGTAGATGTTCTCTTTGGAAAGGGTCATGCTCTGACAAACAAGAAGGATCTTAGCCAGCCCGGTCAGTTCGCTTGCGAAGAAAAGGTAACTGTTATCGGTCCTAAGGGCTCGCTTAAGGCAAGTATTCTCGGTCCTGAGAGAAGCGCGGATCAGGTTGAGCTCTCCCTCACAGATGCGAGAACTATCGGTATTGCAGGCGTTCCCGTAAGAGAATCGGGTGACGTTGCGGGCAGCCCCGGATGCGTTATCGAAGGACCTTGCGGAAAGGTTGAGATAAAGGAAGGCGTTATCGCCGCTAAGCGTCATATACATATGACGACCGCAGATGCCGCTACTTTCGGCGTCAAGGACAAGGAGATCGTAAACGTTAAGCTCGATACCGCTCGTCCTCTCGTTTTCGGTGACGTTGTTGTTCGTGTAAGCGATTCCTATGCTCTCGCTATGCACATTGATACAGATGAATCTAACGCTGCTTGCGCATTTGGCGCAGTTTACGGCGAGATCGTAAAGTAATATAAAATGAAAAAGGTAAAGATAGTATTTCAGGGCGATAGCATAACCGACGCAGGCAGAGACAGAAGAAACTATCACGACGTAGGCCCGGGATATGCGAAATATGCCACTGAGCATATGGTTGCGGCTCATCCCGAGATAGAGTTTGAGTTTATCAATCAGGGCATCAGCGGAAACCGCACAAGTCAGCTGTTTGATAGATTTTACAACGACGCGCTATCGTTTGATCCCGACATTATTTCAATACTTATCGGCATCAACGATATCTGGCACCGCCACAGTGGCAACAAGATAGCTACCTCGGATGCTCAGCTTGAACTGAACTATCGCTCTATTCTCGAGCGCATACGCAAAGAGTCAAACGCAAAGATAATGATACTCTCCCCTTTTCTGTTCGATGAGGACACTAAAGTCGGAGCGCGCAAGGAGATAGCAAAATTTCTCCCCGAAATGAGAGAGGAGCTCGACAGAGTTATCAAGATCGTAAAGGGTCTTGCTGACGAGTATGCAGACGTATACGTTCCGCTCCACGAGCATTTCGAACAGGCGCTTAAGGAAAATCCCGAGCCACTTTATTACTCGGTCGACGGTGTTCATCCTAACGTAAACGGCAGAGCCTTTATCGGAAAGATATACGCAGAAGCAATAGAAGAATTGCTTTAATATCAATTTAGTTAAAATTTTTTTAAAGGAGATAAAAAATGAGCAAAGAATTTTCTTGCGAATATGCAATGAGCGCAGAAGTTGAGAAGATGTGCGTCGTTGCAAAGGGCCCCGATCACGGTCCCGCTCCCATTCCCGAAGAGGGCAAGTGGGTCCAGGCAAAGCAGATCACAGACATTTCCGCATACACCCACGGTGTGGGCTGGTGCGCACCCCAGCAGGGAGCTTGTAAGCTTTCCCTCAACGTAAAGAACGGTATCATCGAGGAAGCTCTCGTTGAGACCATCGGTTGCTCGGGTATGACACACTCCGCAGCTATGGCTGCTGAGATCCTTCCCGGTAAGACACTCCTCGAAGCTCTTAACACAGACCTTGTTTGTGACGCTATCAACACAGCTATGAGAGAGCTCTTCCTCCAGATCGTTTACGGTCGTAGCCAGTCTGCTTTCTCCGAGGGCGGTCTCGTTATCGGCGCAGGTATGGAAGACCTCGGCAAGGGCGAGAGAAGTATGGTTGGTACTATGTACGGTACAAAGGCAAAGGGCGTAAGATACCTTGAGATGACCGAGGGCTACTGCACAAGAATGGCTCTCGACGAGAACGATCAGGTTATCGGCTACGAGTTCGTTTCCCTTGGCAAGATGACCGACTTCATCAAGAAGGGCATGGAGCCTAACGAAGCATACGCAAAGTCGATGGGTACATACGGCAGATTTGCTGACGCTGTTAAGTACATCGACCCCCGCAAGCAGTAATTGAAGGAGGAACGAATAATGGCACATTTTGAAGGTTATGAGAGACGCGAGGCTAAGATCCTCGGCGTACTTAAGGAATACGGCATCTCCTCCATCGACGAGTGCAAGGAGATCTGCGATGCTAAGGGCATCAACCCCTACAAGATAGTTGAAGAGACACAGCCTATCGCGTTCGAGAACGCTAAGTGGGCATACACTGTCGGCGCAGCTATCGCAATCAAGAAGGGCTGCACAAAGGCTGCTGACGCCGCTGCCGCTATCGGTATCGGACTTCAGTCCTTCTGTATCCCCGGCTCCGTTGCTGAGAACCGTAAGGTTGGTCTCGGTCACGGCAACCTCGGCTCTATGCTCCTCTCCGAGGAGACAGAGTGCTTCTGCTTCCTCGCAGGTCACGAGTCCTTCGCAGCTGCTGAGGGCGCAATCAAGATCGCGCTTAACGCTAACAAGGTAAGAGTTAAGCCCCTTCGCGTAATACTCAACGGTCTTGGCAAGGACGCAGCTATGATCATCTCCAGAATCAACGGCTTTACCTACGTTCAGACCGAGTTTGATCCTTACACTGAGGAAGTTAAGGTCATCAAGGAGACCGCTTACTCCAACGGCGACAGAGCTAAGGTTAAGTGCTACGGCTCCGACAGCGTTCCCGAGGGCGTTGCTATAATGAGACTTGAGAACGTTGGCGTTTCCATCACTGGTAACTCCACTAACCCCACTCGCTTCCAACACCCCGTTGCAGGAACATACAAGAAGTGGTGTAACGAGAACGGCGTTAAGTACTTCTCTGTTGCATCGGGCGGCGGTACAGGTCGTACACTTCACCCCGACAATATGGCAGCAGGCCCTGCTTCCTATGGTATGACAGATACTATGGGACGTATGCACGGCGACGCACAGTTCGCAGGCTCTTCCTCTGTTCCCGCTCACGTAGAGATGATGGGACTCATCGGCGCTGGTAACAACCCCATGGTTGGTATGACGGTCGCAGTTGCAGTTGCTATCGAAGAGGCTTCTAAGTAATAGGACGCGGGTCGCTTTTTGAAAAAAGCTCCGCAAAAACTTTAAATAAAAAATTGGACACATCATTTTGGAGAAATCCATCATGATGTGTCTAATTTATTTTTATAAAGGCGCCACACTCACTACCAAGAAGTCAATTGACCACAAAGCCATTATCCAGAAGCGCAGCAAAGACTTTGGCGGCTCACTTGACGACACCGACGTCATTAAGCTCTGCGGCTGCTCTAGGAATACTATTATAAGTATAAGCGAGAACTTAAACATATGTACGATTGAAGCACCTCGTAAGCAGAACACACAGAACCGTTCCCTGTGTTATTAGGAATTACAAATATTAAATATTGTTCTATATAATCTAGGATCTCCTACTTTTAAATCTTCTACTACATCCATGTATTTTCCTTTTTGACAAACAACATCTATTTTATTTTCATCAAATGTATAATTGGAGTTACCTGAAATAGCTGCTAAATATTCATTCAATTCACAGTCACCAATTCCCTCTATTCTAAATATCAACTCATAAAAGTGCAATATTTGTTCAGGTGTATAAATATCGTTTTTTTCACGAAGGGGTTTTAGTGTGCGTGAAAGCAAATTGAGAGCTCGCGAAGGAGCACCTCCGCTGGCTAATACTTTATACCATCCAAGTGCCATATCTATGTATATCACATTTGTTTTTTTATATAAATCAATGTAAAATCTATTTGCTTCAATATATCTTCCGCTTCGTTTAAGTTCTACAGCTTGACTAAAATCATAAGGACAATCTTCCAAGCTAACTTTACCAACGATATGCAAATGTTCATAAATGTTTTGATAATCCTTAATCATTATCTTCAAATTGGTATCTTGTATCATACCACAATGAGGGCATACTATATTACCATAATTCAAAATTCTATTACATCTAAGACACATAGTTTCATTAAATGCCTCATCGCTTTCTGTAAGTGAAGGAAAATAATATTGGTCACTAAGAAGCGCATCACGTGCTTTCATAATACCCTGCTCCTCAGCCTTTCTCCACCACTTTATTGCCATTTTTCTCGACAAAGGTACACCTCTACCGTAATAATAACAATTTCCCAAATTATATTGTGATGCGGCAGAGCCTTGCTCCGCTGCTTTGCGATACCACTTTGCGGCTTCCTCATATGACTGTTTTACACCTTCTCCATTCTCATAACTATACCCTAAATTATGTTGTGATCTATCATATCCCTGTTCTGCAGCTTTACGGTACCATTTTATTGCTTCTTCATATGACTGTTCGACGACACGTCCAAGATCGTAATAGAATCCTAGTTCGTGCTGTGCCGGTGCATATCCTTTCTCTGCTGCTTTACGATACCATTTTATTGCTTCTGCGTACGATTGTGCTACACCTTGTCCATTTGCATAGCAGTATCCCAACTCATGTTGGGCAGGAGCATACTCTTGATTTGCCGCTCTTCGACACCATTCAATGCCTTTTTCTAATGATTTTTCCACGCCTCGAGCGTTCACATAACACCCCCCTAATTTTAGCTGGGCTGGGGCATACCCTTGCTCTGCTGCCCTACGATACCACTTTACTGCATCCTCATACGATTGTTCTATGTTCTGACTTTCAAAATAATAATTACCTAGTTGAAGCTGAGCATCCACTTTGCCTTTATTAGCTAGTTTAATAATTTTTTTCAAAGTCGTATTTGAATTTTTTTCAAATAATTTTATCATCCTTGTTTTCCTCTCTAAACATTGTATTACTATTAGAACAAAAAATCTGTTTTTATTATACCATATAACTTGTTGCTTTTCAACCCGAAAAGCAATTATACTATTACATTTCAAAAAATGTGTGATATGTTAAGTATTTACAGTATTTTCACAAACTGTTTTCTATGCATCTTGAAAATCATAGCCATCCTATTTCACTTAGTCAATCGCAACCTTTCCGCAAACTCTTTAGCCACATCATTTACGGCGACATCAAAACGCGATATAATGTTTTCAGGAAAATTGAATATGATGTGTTCGGCGAATATGATTTTGCAATGTAAAAGCTAGGTTTTATAAGGCTTTATCACACCAACATGTGTCAATGATGGGTCTAACGTGTTGAGATGATGGGTCTCATCGGCGCTGGTAACAATCCTATGGTAGGAATGACGGTAGCAGTAGCTGTTGCTATTGAGGAAGCTTCGAAGTAAAACAACCCCATGGTTGGTATGACTGTAGCAGTTGCAGTTGCTATCGAAGAGGCTTCTAAGTAATAGGACGCGGGTCGCTTTTTGAAAAAAGCTCCGCAAAAACTTTCATAAAAAGTTGGACACATCATTTTAGGGTTTACCTAAGTGATGTGTCCAATTTTTTACGTATAGGAAGAATTTTTATAAGATCGTTTTTTAATACACACACATAGCCGTCTCTTCTGTTGCTTGTTACCTGTGGGACAGAGTTTATGTATTGAAATTTGCGGCCCTTCTGTATATTGTGGGGGTACATCCGATATGCTTTTTAAAAACACGATTGAAATGTGATATCGACGAAAAGCCTGTGTCAAAGGCAATCTCAATAATAGTTTTATTGGTGTTTTTTAGCATCTTTTGCGCTTTAAAGACGCGTACAAGATTTAGGTATTCTGAAAATCCTATACCACACTCTTTTTTAAAAAGTCTACAGAAATAATGCTTGTTGAACCCCGCGATGGCGCTGATTTCTTCAAGAGAAATATCATTTGAATAATTATTTTCAATGTAGTTAAAGGACGGCAAAAGCTTTTGTAGTGATTGCACGTCTGTTTTGGTGTAATCAAGAAAAACATTATCACGTGACAGCATTCCGCATATTATATGCATATTGGCATATATCATATTGGTGCTACCCAGATTGTTTTGCTTGCATTCGTCAAGAATTGCGCACATCGCGTTAAAAACGGCGGGGTTTTTTATGATATGCACCGTTTTTGTGGTGTTTCGTCTGAGATACGCAAGGTATTTAGCGATTTCTTCTGAATGGCTTGGCAAAAAGTCTTCTATTCTAAATTGAATATACATATTTTTAGATCCTTTTATCTCAGAAAAGGTTTCGTGAGGAACTCTTGAATTTATGAATATCACCTCTCCGTCGTATACATAATGCTTTACATTATTTACGACCACGCCAATTACTCCCCCTCTGCATGCAAGCAGCTCAGCCTCGCTGTGATAATGAAGACGGGAAAGCCTTTTCGTGGAATACGTTCGCCAATGGGATACCTTTATAGGAACTTGAGATATATTGGGTACGATGTGTTGGCTATGCATATTCTGCTATCTCCTTAAAAACAAAAATGTCAATATTTTAATAAAATATGGCAATATATCTAATGAATAGTGTCAATTTTTGTGCTATACTTATTGTAACATATATAATTTTGTATGTCAATATATGAAAAGGAGATTTTATTATGGCAGAAAGCAAAAGCATTCTCGACGAGTTTAAAACAAATCAAGAGGTTAAGGAGATAGACACCAGTGTTAAGCTAAAGGTCGGCATCATAGGATGCGGCTGGATAGCAAAGGCGCATATGAAAGAGTATCTTAAAATGCCCGATGTTGAGGTCGTGGCATTTGCTGATCTTATTCCGGGAAAAGCCGAGGCATTTGCCCAAAAGTACGGTATAGATGGAAGATGCTATCCTTCTCACGCGGATATGCTGGATAACGAGGAGCTTGATGCCGTGAGTATTTGTACGTACAATTGCACTCACGCTGAATGTACTATTTACGCACTCAACAAGGGAGTAAACGTACTTCTTGAAAAGCCTATGTGCGTTACTACCGAGGAGGCTATTGAGATCCGCAAGGCGGAAAAGGCAAGCGGAAAGGTGCTTTCCATTGGCTTCCAGCCAAGATTCAATGCAAATATGAAGATGATCAAGAAGATCTGCGAGTCAGGCACACTTGGAAGGATCTACTATATTCAGACCGGTGGCGGTCGCAGACGCGGTATTCCTACACCTTACGGAACTACGTTTATTGAGAAAGAAACGGGCGGCATCGGCGCAATGGGAGACATTGGATGCTATTCTCTCGACTTGGTGCTAAACGCCATCGGCTATCCGAAGCCCTTGACCGTAACCGGATACGTTTCGGATTTCTTTGGTAAGAATCCCGAATATTGGAGATCCGAGGGCAAGCCCGAAAGCTATGCAGAGCTGTTTGGAGTTGACGATTTCGCTGCCGGATTTATTCGTCTTGAGGGCGGCATTATGCTTGATTTCCGTATATCCTGGGCTATGCACCTGAATACAACGGGAGATACGATCATTATGGGCACAAAGGGCTCTCTCCGTATTCCTTCATCCGGATCATGGAACGGAACGATCAGCGCACCTCTCAAGGTATATCACGAAATAGCAGGTAAGGGTGTCGTTACGGAGATACCGCTGCTTGAGGAAAACAAGGAGAGCAACTTCTACTATAAAATACGCTCCTTCCTTGATGCTATAAAGGAAGGTGAAAAGGCACCCATCTCTTCAGATGAAATACTTTACAATCAGGCTATTATAGACGGTATTGTTAAGTCCGCCGCGCTCGGTCACGAGATAGAGATAGAGCTTCCCGAAAACGCATAAATCAGTGAGGAAAAAATGAAAAATTTCAAGGTTGGTATACAGCTTTATTCCGTAAGAGATCAAATGGAAAATGATTTTTACGGAACTCTCAAAGCGCTTAAAGAGGCGGGATACGATTACGTTGAGTTTGCGGGATATCACGATAAGAGTGTAACGGAAATTCGCGCAATTCTTGATGAATTGGGGCTCGAATGTATTTCCTCCAGTATAAAATGCAGCACGATACTAAACCAAGGCGAGGCGGTCGTTAACGAACTGAACACATTGGGAGCCAAGTTTTGCGTTTTGGCATCAGCCTCGAGAGGGGCGTTAGCAAACAGCTTCGACAGCTTGATCGAGAATTTCAAGGCCGCAGCAGATATTCTTGCCGAGGGTGGGATCAAGCTTGCATATCATAACCACGATTTTGAGTTTCAGACGGTAAACGGAGAATATGTTCTTGACAGAATATATGCTTGCTCTGACGGCAAATTCAGCGGAGAGCTCGATACTTGTTGGGTGCACTATGCCGGTGTTGATCCCGCAGCGTACATGCTGAAGCAAAAAGAAAACGTAAGCCTTATACATTTAAAGGATTTTGACTGTGTAAATCTTGCGCCCGGTCCGCTTTACGATCTGGTAGATGAAGACCCCGAAACCGACAGAAAACAAAAGAAAATAAACAGAGGATTTAAGTATACAGTCCTTGGGCAAGGAAGACAAGATATTGCAAGTATACTATCCGCGGCCGAAGAGATCGGCATAGAATACGTTATATACGAGCGTGATTCTTCGCACGATCAAAATTCTGTCGAAGCGGCTATTCAAAGCCGCAAATACCTCAAGGACACATTTGGCATTTAAAAATATACAGCGAAAGGATTTTCACACAATGAAGCTTGGAGTAATGAATCCCGTTCTTAGGGCTATGGACTTTGAAACAGCTCTCAAGTATCTAAACTCTCTTGGTGTTCACTCAATTGAAATAGGAGCGGGAGGATACCCCGGTGATTTTCATCTTGATCCCCAAAAGCTCCTTGAGAGCAGTGAGAGCGTTGACAACTACAAGGCGCTTCTCAAAAAATACGATATGGAGATATCCGGCATTTCCTGCCATGGCAACCCCCTTCATCCACAGAAGGATATTGCCGCAAGATTTGATAGGGAATTTAGGGGCGCAATCCTTGCCGCGGAGGCGCTTGGCGTTGACACCGTTATAGGCTTTTCGGGCTGTCCCGGAGATTGCGATAGCTCTATGTATCCAAACTGGGTGGTCTGCCCTTGGCCCAATGATAACCTCACGATTCTTAAATGGCAGTGGGAGGAAAAGGTGATTCCTTATTGGATCGAAATGGCAGCATTCGCAAAGGCTCATGGAATTAAAAAGATAGCCTTTGAGATGCATCCCGCATTTGTGGTATATAATCCCGAAACCTTGCTTAAGCTCCGCGATGCCGTAGGTGATATTATTGGAGCAAACCTTGATCCTTCTCACCTGTATTGGCAAGGAATAGATCCTTGTGCGGCTATCAAGGCGCTTAAGGGTGCGATATATCATTTCCACGCAAAAGATACTCTCATAGATAGGCGCAATACTGAGGTCAACGGAGTTCTTGATACAAAGTCTTACGACCGTATAGACGAAAGGTCTTGGGTGTTTAGAACGGTTGGGTACGGCCACAATAAGCTTGAATGGAATCGTATTATAAGTACACTTCGTACCGTGGGATATGACGGTGTTATATCCATTGAGCATGAGGATGCTCTTATGTCCCAGAAAGAGGGGCTTGAAAAGGCAATAGCTTTCCTTAAGGATGTTCTTATCACAGAGGACGCAGGACAGGCATATTGGATATAAGACTGATTATCAAAAATCAAAACGAGGAGAGGGCTATGACCGATAATAAGAAGAAAGTTGCCGTTATCGGCTTTGGCGGAATGGGAAGATGGCACGTAAGACACCTGCTTAAGAGTGACGTTGCGAAGCTTACGGGCATTTATGACATAGATCCTGCCAAATATGACATTATAAATACGGACGAACGCTATACGGGGGTGAGCACATATGCTTCGCTTGAGGACGTGCTCTCCGACGAGAGCGTAGATATAGTAACGATAGCAGTGCCTAACGACAGCCACGCGCCTATCGCGCTCGCCGCTATGAAAGCGGGCAAGAACGTTATCTGCGAGAAGCCCGTTTGTATGAGCAGCGAAGAGCTTGCGACCATATACGAGGTGTCGGCAGATACTGGGAAGCTGTTTACTGTCCACCAGAACAGACGCTGGGATAGCGATTATCTTATGGTCAAGGATCTTTATGCATCGGGAGAGCTCGGAGAGGTGTTCAACATAGAGTCGAGAGTGCTTGGCTCTCACGGAATACCCGGTGACTGGAGAGGTCACAAAAAGCACGGTGGCGGAATGATGCTTGATTGGGGTGTTCATCTTATAGACCAGATGCTCGGTATCGTTTACGACAAAAAGATAGAGAGATTATATTGCCATTGTGAGCATGTTACAAACGATGAGGTAGATGACGGCTTTAAGTTGGATCTTTATTTTGAAGGCGGACTTGTTGCGAGAATAGAGGTCGGAACCTCTCACTTTATAAAGCTTCCGAGATATTTTGTAAACGGAAGCAACGGAAGCGCGCTCGTTGAGACTTGGAATTGCGATGCACGTGTGGTATGTTGCAAGGATGAGAACGACAGAGACGTTGTTCCCGTTGTCACCGCGGCAGGTCTTACAAAGACTATGGCACCGAGAAGCAAGGAGAGTATGAGGGAATATACAGTCCCTTGTCCCAAGGTCGACGTTCACGATTTTTACCGTAACTTCTGCCTTGCTATCGACGGCAAGGCTGAACAGATCGTAACTCACGCTCAGGTCATGAGAGTAATGAAGATAATGGAGGCAGCGCTCAAGTCCGATAGGCTTCGTGCTCCTGTTGATTTAGATGAGGTATCTAAGTAATATTGCTCGTAGGGGGCGCTTCACGAAGCGCCCGCGGGTCATTCGTGAATGACCCCTACAAAATTAAACAATAAAAAGTTGGACACATCATTTACGTGTTTTTGCACGGTGATGTGTCCAAATTTTTTATATACCGTTTATGAATCTATCCACCACAAGCTGTCTGAACTTGGGAGAAAGACTTGCAAAGTAGGCGGTAAAGCCCGTCACTCTTACAACGAGATCAGGGTGAAGATTTGGATCTTTGTTTGCCTCCATGAGCTTCTCCCCATCAAGCACGTTGATATTTATAAGCGTTCCTCCAAGGCCAAAATGAGTGAGAATTATATTCATAACCCTTTCGACGCCATCGTCGTCAAGTGCCACCTGCGGGTCAAATTCAAGCTGCAAAGGAGCTGTATTTCCAAAGCCGCACTGTACCGCTGCGATTCCCGTAGACTGAGCCGTTACCGCTCCATCGCTTCTGAATCCCGCATTAGGATTTGCTCCGTGGGATATGGGCTCACCTGCGCGTCGTCCATTAGGAGTAGCACCCACCTTTGAGCCATACTCAATAGTTCTCGACCAGCTGAACCATCCCGGAACGAGCTGTCTGCCCTCGGGCATCTTCTGTGCCTTAACGTGCTTTGCCCAACTGTCGGTGAGCCTTCTTGCCCAAGCATCGGCAACAGTATTGCCTTGACAGTATTTAGGCGCACTCTTCATAATAGCGTGAATTCGCGCGTCTGAAAAGTCATTGTCAAGCGCTTCATACATTTCATCCCAGCTCAGAAGGCCTTCTTTCTCAATCCTTGCCTCCAGAGCACCAAAGGAATCCGCTACCACCGCAAGACCGGCTCCGTCGACACCAACAGTATATAACTCAGCGCAACGGGATATATCTTCACCCCGCTCAATGGTGTTATGCATCATAAGATTCATAATAAGCTCGGGCGTAACGTCTGCTATATGATCTATATGAAGATTTATTCCTTCCGCCGTGACCTCGATCGCACGTGTCAAATGGCTTTCGTATATTTCGAAAAGCCTTTCCGTGCTCTTGTCGCTCTCTGCTCTCAGATCCTTCAGCGCCTCCTCAAAAACCTTCGCTACGTTTATCTTTACCGTATCGTTCATAGGGAATTCTTTTCCCGGGACACACATCCAGTTGCAGCCTACCGCTATTCTTTCCCTTGCGGTCTTCTTGTCAACTCCATTTCTCATATAGCCCTCGGCAAGAGTCTTGTCGTTACAAAAGCGCGGCCAACCGTTTTTGTTCTTGAGCAGGTAATAGACCGCTTTCTTTACAAATTCTTTATCGCAATTTTTATGTACCCTTACCGTAAGGTTACAAGCTATGTTGATAGAATCCGCCGCCTCAAGCACAAGATACGACAGATGATTGGTCATATCCTTATCGTTTTCATCTACTCCCGAGAGCTGATAGTAGTGAGGATCGATCAGAAGAAGGTTCGCGATAAGGAACTTGGCTGTCTCGTCGTCAAGTATTCCGCTCTCTACGTCTCTGAGATAATAGGGATAAAGCAGACCGTCAAGCTGAAATCCCGCTCCGTCTCTTGTAAATATTCTTGCGGCACAGTTGAAGAACGCCGTCCATTGGCAGACCTGTCGGAAGGTCTTGGGCGCATCGTATCTCACCGCCTTACAGGTATCCCTCATAACGATAAGATTTTCTCTTACCCTCTCGTCGCTCTCATCGGCTATCAGAGCGTCAATGTGCTCGATATGTCTGTCAACAAATCTGATTATAGCCTTAACGCACTTTTCTTCCGCGTCATAAAAATCCTTTTTGTCGGGATTTATGTGGCGATATTTTTCTATTTTCTCAAGGAAACCGCCAAAGCCAAGCTCAAATCCTATACTGTAGTCAGTGGCAAAATGCGCATCTGCGTCAATACCCGTGGTTATGTTGTACTTTAACTGCAATGGCTTCAGGTGATCGTAAGGAAAGCGCTGTTCATCCCAACGCTTACTCCACTGATTGGTCGCGCCGTTCTTTATAAACTCAAGGTTTTTGAGATTGTCTTTAAGCCAATCGGGCATATAGTGAAGATCTCCACGGTAATTTACCAGCATATCGCGCCATCTGCCGCAGAGCATCTCGTTTTTATCCACATATGGGACATGCGCATCAATAACTCTCACGAAATTTTCGCTCATTCCGTCAAGTCCGTAAAAGCTACCGTTTTCACTGTTGTACCACGGTTCAACTCGGTATCCCTCGGATATCGGTACAGTTCCGAAATCGTCAAGATCGGTATATCCGTTCTGCTTGCGCTTTTGGAGAGTATGCTTGATTTTAGTCTCCCTCATAGCCGCAAGTCTGTCAGCGTATGAATACATATTTTTTCAGCTCCTCCATGTAATTTTTTTGGGGAACGGTAAATTTATCAGCCTCAAGGCCCAAAGCCGTTCTCTTTGTCTGCCCAAGTGGATGATAGGGCAAAAGCTCATATTTTTTTACGTTTTCAAGCCCTTTTACAAATTCGGATATATGATCGATCCCCTGCTCTATCTCGGGTATTACGGGAGTACGCACAACGATAGGAACCCCAAGCTTATCTAATCTCTTGAAATTCTCAATTATCCTTTCGTTTCCGACTCCTGTATATCTTTTGTGCGTCTGTGAATCCCATATCTTAAGGTCTGCCATGACCATATCGAGTTTTCTGAATATCTCCTCATCGTAGTATATAAGCGAGGTCTCAACGGCACATCCTATGCCCTCATCGCGGCACATATCCACAAGGCGCGACAGCTCCTCTTTCCAAGCCATCGGCTCTCCTCCCGAAAAGGTCACTCCTCCGTCTTTACCGTAATAAGGCTTGTCAAGAAGTATTTCCGAGACTATCTCCTCAGGACTCATCTCTCTGCCACACCTGACCTTTGCGCCCGCATAACACCCCTTGTCACACATACCACAGCCTATGCACCTCTCGGGATAGCTCAGTATCTGCGGCTCAAATGAGATGCACTCTGGATTATGACACCACTCGCACCTCAAAGGACAGCCTTTGAAAAATACGGTGGTTCTTATTCCCTCACCGTCGTGAAAGGATGCTCGACGGATATCAGTTATCAGTGCCACTTATCTTCTCTTCCTTTCCGCTCTCCGAGCTACGCATAGCAGCATCAAGTATTGCCATCAAATGTACGTTCTCATCAAGAGTAAGCATCGGGAAGATATTATCTCCCGACAGAGCAAGATGACAGGGCATATTCTTGAAATCATCTCCGAGCTTTATCTCGGGAACTTCAAGCTCGTTTCCGTATATGTCGTAAGCCTTTACGTCAGGAGCGTTCTCAGCACCTCCCGTGCACACCACGACTCCCTCAGTGCAAAGTACCTCAGGACCCGAAGGGATAACAACTCTCGGAGTGGTCCAAGTGCCTTCAAGCACGGACATCTTTCCGTCATATTTAACGATAGCCGCAAAATTGTCCGCTGTATCGCCAAAGGGAGTATTCAGCTCAGCTCCGTAAGAAACAACACTTTTTTCTCCGTCTCCCATCAGCCATCTGGTAAAATAGCAGCCATAGCAACAGATATCAAGAAAAACTCCGCCGCCGTGTGCAGCGCTGTGCCACCACGTTTTTGATCTTTGCTCATCGGTCATCTCCTCGGCGTTGGCAGACACTCCGCGGTGCTTTGCGCCCTTACCGAGAGGGCCTGTATGACCGTTGATATATCTCATCTTTATGGGCGTACCTATAATACCGCTATCAAGCACAGCCTTAAGCTTATGAAGATACTCTCTCCACGCAACCGGCCAGTTAACGACTGCCTTGATTCCGTACTTCTTAACGCTTGCCTCTATTCTTTTAGCCTCATCAAGGCTTACAGCCATAGGCTTCTCTATACACACGTTAACGCCTCTCTTTGCACACTCCTCCACCACATCGGGCTTTTGCGCGTTCTCTGTGAGAATAAACGCGTAATCGGGGCGCACCTCGTCAAGCATTTTGCAGTAATCCTCATATACACACTCGCAATAGTTATCTCTTACGTTTGCGAGATTCCACGCCGGAGTATATCTGAGAGCGGGAATAGGCTCTACGTCACTCTTTACGTCGGCAATAGCCGAAAGCTGGAAGTCCTTGCACTCCGAGAGATACAGAGCTATCTCGTTGACATGCATATGTGAAAAACCGATAATAACAGCCTTTAACATAATAAAATCGCCTTTCTTACTTAGTTATAAGGTCAGCCGCTCTTACCTCGCGTCCGAGTTCAGCGGACTTATAGAAGCATTCGATAGCCTTGGTGACCTCGATGTTCTGGTGCTTCTTTACGAGATACTCTTCTTCGCCTGCGAGAGTGTTGATAATGTTTCTGTACATATATCTGTGCTGCTCAAACGCAACGCCCTTGTACTCGCCGTTATCAAACCACTTAAGGTCACACTCGGACTGATATCTTCCGATATTCTTGTAAAGTCTTTCCTTGTTTACGTGGAGTCCGCTCTTATCACCGCAGATGACCATATCAAGGTTAGTAGTGGGAAGATTGAGCGCCCAGGAGAAACGGAAGTTTACGCTCATGCCGCCCTCAAGACGCATAAAGCCTGTTGCGAAATCCTCAACGTTGAACTCACGGTAATCATACTTTCTGGGAGTAAATGCGCCTGTGTAAGCTCCGCTCTCGGCGATGCTGAGAAGTATGTCCTCGCCCTGATTTGCGATCTTGGTATATGCGCTACCCGATACCGCCTCAACCTTCTTGTCGCCAACGACCCAAAGAAGCGAGTCGATAAGGTGAACACCAAGGTCACAGAAAGGACCTCCGTAGTTATGCTCCTTCATATGGAAGTATCCCCACGTGGGAACGCCTATTCGTCTGATGAACTCAATATCGGAGAAATAAACGTCACCAAGCTCACCCGCATCAACAAGCTCCTTGGACTGCATCATATAGTTTCTCCAACGCATACACTGGCAGGGGAAGAGCATCTTTCCGCAATCCTTTGCGGTCTGCCACATCTCTTCCGCGTCAGCAACGGTGAGCGCGAGAGGCTTCTCACAAGCAACGTGCGCGCCTGCCTGAAGTGCCTTTATAGTCCACTCCTTGTGGTACATATTAGGTGTACAAACCGCCACGAAGTCGGGCTTGAGCTCGTCAAGCATCTTCTGGGGATCTTTATAATAGTTGGGAACGTCGTGTCTCTTAGCTGTTTCGGCAGCTACCTCCTCGCGTATATCGGCAACACCGACTACCTCTACAAGTCCTTCCTTGCGAAGTATGTTAAGTGCGGGGAAATGCGCGCTGTTTGCTATCATTCCCGTTCCGATTATTGCAACTCTCAATTTTTTCATTTTCATATCTCCATTAATCAATATATTTTTTACACTCAACCGTTACACCCGTATCGGCAGACTCTCTGCCTGCGTCAAGAGCCGCGACGACCGCTATGTTTATCTCGGGGGACAGCATTATATCGGGCTCACACTCGCCCTTAAAGACAGACGCAAGGTGTGCGCCAAGGTAGTTCGCTTGCGCCTCCTCGCCGCAATCGATCACCTCAACGGGCGGCTGCGGCTTGTGTGTTCTTCCCTCATAAACCTTTACCTGATTTGAATATCTATCGCAAACGATAACTCCGTCTGTTCCGTAAAGGATCGGACCTGTGGGGATCTCTCCGGGATTGTAAGTAGACCAAGAGCCCTCAAGCAGACCAACTCCGTCACCGAAGTCAAGTATCATCGCGCTGTAATCCTCAACGCCGACGTCGGTAACTCCGAAATTCTTCTTTATACCGCTGACGCGCACAGCAGGCTTGCCGAACATAAACGTAGCAAGGACCGTGCCGTAGCAAGCGTAATCAAGAAGAGCTCCGCCACCGCATTCTGGTGTGTACCACCAAGACTTTTTAAGATGCTCCTCAAGCGGGAAGGAGAACGGTCCCCACGTTGCGGGACTGCGATAGGTAACTCTCATGAGTTTTCCTATTCTGCCCGAATCAACAAGCTCCTTTGCTTTGCGGAATGGCTTAAGCCACGCGATGGGCCAGTTGGAGAGCATCATTACTCCGTGCTCCTTCGCCGTTCTCATAATGCGCTGAGCTCCATCAAAGGTGGGTGCCATCGGCTTTTCGTCCATTACGTGTATTCCACGTTCAAGAAGCATACAGCACAGCTCCTCGCGCGAACCGTTATCGGACAGAACGAGTGCAAAGTCGGGCTTCTCTGCGAGCAGCTCCTCGTACGTATATTCTTTCATACCAAGCTCCGAGAGCATTCCGCGTCTCTTTTCGTACTGAACGGGATCTTTTGTGGGAATGGGATATTCCGCAAATCCTATCATCTCGAAGTCATCGGGGTAAGCAAGTATAGCCTTCGAGAGCATATTTACGTGCGGGTGGACTATGCCGAACACCGCAACTCTTATTTTATTACTCATAGGTCACCTCAGAACGTTGTTTCAAGGTCAAGTGTGCAACCCTTCTCGATTGCCTCGGGGATCTTGCACATTATCTCAAGCACGTGTCTTGCATGCTCGGGAGAGAGCACGGGAGTCGTGTCCTTCTCGATCGCGTTGACTATATCGCCAAGGCAACAGCACTGGTTGTTGATGCCCTTGGGAAGATGTGCGGGTCGACCGGGCTTCATCCATCCGCGAAGATCGAACTCACCGCTGTCCATATATATCTCAGGCATGGGGTTTGTGATGTAGGGCTCGCTGAAGGATATAGTTCCCTTATCGCAGAATATTTCGATCATAGGCGCTTTGGATGCCTTCTGAGAGAAACCTGTGTCTACCATTGCCATTCTGCCCTCGCCATAGTCGAGCAGAATTACGTACTGGTCGGGTATCTTGTCAGCCTTTATCACCATTCCGTCAATGCCGCCGGAACGAGCGACTCTTACGGGAGTGGTTATCTTACCCATACAGGAAACACGCTTTGCGGGTCCCATAATGGCTGTGACTATCTGAAGTCCGTGAACGCCCATATCAACGAGCGCTCCTGCTCCCTCCTCGTGGAAGAACGAGGGGTCTGTATTTCTTCTCTGGAAGTACTCTGGACCGCCGTGAGAGGAATTGCACTTTACGTAGTATGCCTTGCCCATAAGACCGTTATCGATATACTGCTTTGCGACGTTTATGTCAAAGCGCATAGGATGAACGGGAACACAGGAGAATTTTACTCCCATCTTCTTAGCGAGCTCGATCTGCTCGTTGAGCATTTCCACGGTAGGAGCAGCAGGCTTCTGTGATATAAGATGCTTACCTGCTCCAAGGATCGCCATATTGATCTCGTGGTGCGCCTGAATAGAGGTTACGTCGATAGCGATATCAAAATCACACTTTTCAATAAGCTCGTACACACTTGAATACCAGTTGGGTATACCGTACTTGGCGCAAGCTGCCTGCGCTCTCTCGGGAATAATATCGACCGCCGCAACGGTCTCGGCGTTTGCCTCCTTAGATACGTTGGGGAAATACTGACTGTTTGCAAAGCTACCACAGCCGATTATTGCAACCTTCCACTTTTTACTCATAAAAGCTCCTCTCTGCATTACGGTGACATATTTTATCACGATGCAAAAAATTTTTTGATTTTCTATTTACAATTATAGATGTTTGTGCTAAAATTGTAAATACACATATCAAGCATCTTGGTGGACAAAATCATCATGTATTTTTGGAGGTCTTTATGACATATAGCTTCAGTATAGATAAGCTTCCTCAAATTGCAAATACGTACACCGTTACACGAAAAACGGTTTGGCAGGTTGCAGATCCATATAATATTCTCATTTTTATTTTAGACGGAGAGTGTAATATATCAACCGCGGGAAACGACTATCTTCTAAAGGAAGGCGATTGCATGTTCATACCTGCGGAGCAATCGTATAAACGAACGCCATGCGGTGACGATCTTTGCACGATGATGTATATTCATTTTTCAACAGACGAGCCCGTAACAGAACTTGAAAACAGAGATGCCGTACAGCTTATACATAACCTCAGAAACGATATAGAAAGAGCGCTTCTTGATACCAAGAATATTTTCACCGTTTCTATAAAAAGCATTTTTCTTTTTCCTCATATCAAAGGTGATGATTCGCTGATACCTATTTGCAAGCGTATTCAAGATCTTAGGCTTGGATATAAGGTGGAAAGCTCTTTGTTCCTTTCGGCTTATTTTTGCGAAATACTTGCGCTGCTATCAAAGCAAACGATGAAGCAGCTTATGAGCACAGATACCGATACCGACACTATAGCGCTTCCGCATACACTGAAAAAAGCCATATGGTATATAAAGCAAAATCACACAAAGCCGATCTCTCTTGATGATCTTTGCAGATTTTGCAATATCTCTCAAGCGCAACTGACACGATATTTTAAGAAAGCGTTCAACACCACCCCATCTCAGTATATAACGGAATTCAAGATCGCAAGAGCCCGAGAGATGCTGCAAAACTCCCCTGAGCTGTCGATCAAGAACGTTTGCGGTATGCTCGGATATGAAGACCAACATTATTTTTCGCGTGTTTTTTTAAAGGTCTGTGGTGAAACAGCTACCGAATATCGCAAGAGACTTAGAAGCTTCAACTCCGTCAAGAATGACAAATAATGTTCAAAAAACAAGCATTCGTGTTAAGAAAACAATCTTTTTTAATTAAACGCGTTGACTTTCATTTTTTCATATGTCATAATAACCTTAACCGTTTATCAAAAAATTAAACCGAGGAGAGGGCTATGACTGATAACAAGAAAAAAGTTGCCGTTATCGGATTTGGCGGAATGGGAAGATGGCACGTAAGACACCTGCTCGGCAGCGACGTAGCAACGCTTGCCGGTGTTTATGACATCGACTCTTCCACATATGACGTTATAAATACGGACGAACGCTATACGGGGGTGAGCACATATGCTTCGCTTGAGGACGTGCTCTCCGACGAGAGCGTAGATATAGTAACGATAGCAGTGCCTAACGACAGCCACGCGCCTATCGCGCTCGCCGCTATGAAAGCGGGCAAGAACGTTATCTGCGAGAAGCCCGTTTGTATGAGCAGCGAAGAGCTTGCGACCATATACGAGGTGTCGGCAGATACTGGGAAGCTGTTTACTGTCCACCAGAACAGACGCTGGGATAGCGATTATCTTATGGTCAAGGATCTTTATGCATCGGGAGAGCTCGGAGAGGTGTTCAACATAGAGTCGAGAGTGCTTGGCTCTCACGGAATACCCGGTGACTGGAGAGGTCACAAAAAGCACGGTGGCGGAATGATGCTTGATTGGGGTGTTCATCTTATAGACCAGATGCTCGGTATCGTTTACGACAAAAAGATAGAGAGATTATATTGCCATTGTGAGCATGTTACAAACGATGAGGTAGATGACGGCTTTAAGTTGGATCTTTATTTTGAAGGCGGACTTGTTGCGAGAATAGAGGTCGGAACCTCTCACTTTATAAAGCTTCCGAGATATTTTGTAAACGGAAGCAACGGAAGCGCGCTCGTTGAGACTTGGAATTGCGATGCACGTGTGGTATGTTGCAAGGATGAGAACGACAGAGACGTTGTTCCCGTTGTCACCGCGGCAGGTCTTACAAAGACTATGGCACCGAGAAGCAAGGAGAGTATGAGGGAATATACAGTCCCTTGTCCCAAGGTCGACGTTCACGATTTTTACCGTAACTTCTGCCTTGCTATCGACGGCAAGGCTGAACAGATCGTAACTCACGCTCAGGTCATGAGAGTAATGAAGATAATGGAGGCAGCGCTCAAGTCCGATAGGCTTCGTGCTCCTGTTGATTTAGATGAGGTATCTAAGTAATATTGCTCGTAGGGGGCGCTTCACGAAGCGCCCGCGGGTCATTCGTGAATGACCCCTACAAAATTAAACAATAAAAAGTTGGACACATCATTTCGGAATCAAACTCCAGATGATGTGTCCAATATTTTTTGCTAGTTGGATAGGCTCGGTAGGAACATCTTGAGAATTGCGAAGTGCGAAATCTGCGTGAAGGCAGCAACAATGCTCAAAAATGCAGGTGCCATCTAAGAAGCAACAAAGTAATAAAGACGCGAGGTCATTTTTGAAAAAGTCCGCAAAAGACTTCTATTAAAATAGGGGGCATCACTTAAAACTAAAAACGACAAGGATAATCCTTGTCGTTTTTATTACATTATGAAATATGAATCAATCATCAACCTGACTTAACATATACATTTTGAAGAAGTCATCCAATGCTATATTGTTCATTCCCTTAGAATCGAAAAACTCTTTAGCGCCATCCTTCTTCAAAATCGGACCACACATCACCTGCTCATAATCAGAAGCTGGATGGGTATTTATTTCGCATAATTTCAATCCGTCAGGCGTAATAATCACATCAAATCCAAGATAATCCAACGATCCAACATGATCGCAAATATGTAAGATTTTTTCCTTTACTGCCGTCCAATTTGGCAATCCCGAATCTTTCCATACAACGTGCGTATCTGGGTGCTCATAGCATTTCCATTGTCCGTCCGCACAGAACTTTCTATAGCGGATGCCAAAGTCATTATACTTACCCGTCTCAAAATCAAATCCAATGCCAATTCCGCCCGAAGACAAGTTGCTAGCTCCCCCAGAAATTTTCGTTCCAAATCGAGCGTATGAAACGCTACATTTCCACTCAGACTTTTTAAAAGGTGTTGCAGGTGGCTGCTTGAACATAATCACGCGTAGTGTGCATTCACTTGAAGGCCAGATCTCAGAAAGCGCATCATGCTGATATGCATACTCCGTAACGATATAATTTCTCATTTGCTCAACTGCCGCATCAAAACTTGCGCGGTCAATGGGCTTATTGTTTTCATATATCTGCCCATTTCGGTATTCAAGCTTCATAAAGCCTCTGCCTCCGGATGTACCGGAATTCGGCTTGGCAGCCAATGTACCTTCACGAACCAGCAAATTGAAAATGAAGTCCTTATTTTGCGCAATATCTTTTGGAGCGTCCATTAAATACGTGTAATTTCCATTGTTTTCTACATACAAGAAATACCGTGGCATTGTATCCGCACAACCATTACTGTTAAGCACATATTTCAATGTCAGTTTATCATTTACCCATATACGAAAATGATGGTTTATCGGATGTATCATAAAATATCCGAAGTCAGGAAGATAATCTCGGTAATTCTCTTCATTAAGACCGTATAGTTCAATGCGTCCGGGATAGAATCCTCGGGAAAGTGCCCACTGTTTCTGTTCATCCGACACGTGAAATGCTATCTCATCATCGGCAAGCTTCTTAACAAACATACCCGACCATTTCGCATCCATTCCTGCTTCTTTCAAAAGAGCGCGAAGACGATTGTAATCTGTCATATAGTTTTCCTACCTTTTATTTAATGTTTTGCGCAAATCTTTTTTAATCAAACCGAAGTCATATCATAGAACATATGACATCCTTATACACTCATAATTTTATCACAAATAACAAACAAAGTCAAGGGGAAAGAAAAAACACATCATTTGGAAAATCCATTTGATGTGTTTTTTGTTTTTAATTGTTAGTTTCGCAAAGCATCAGGACACCTGCAATCAAGCTGACAAATAAGAGTGAGCAAACCTTGAAGCCTGTGCCAATCGGAGTGCCGTTCTTGATCTTTTTGCAATAGGAAAGTGTCATAGGGAGACACCAAGCAAGCGCAATTCCAAAAGTATACAGACTCATCAAAACCGTTCCCACGATCATAAACGCTTTAGCAACCTTGGTCAAAGTCGATTCCTCTTTTACTACGTTATCATTACCGTTTTGAAATGAATTACCGCAGACCGCGCATACGACCGCATCGTCATCGTTTTGTGTTCCGCATTTTTCGCAAAATTTCATAATAATCCCTCCAAACAAATCAAAAAGCTATCTCTTTCGAGCTTATTTACATTATACCATCTTTATTTTTTCTTGTCAACTAAATTGAGATAGGTATTCTTAAATATATGCTGTAAAACTTCATCAATTACTCTAAGTCACCACCAAGGACATAACAAAAAAGCCAAAGTAAATTACTATTTTGACAAAAAGTCTTGATTTTTTGCTTCAAATATGAGACAATATACTTGTATAAAGTGTAAATAAATCAACAGGAGTTATTATGGAGAAAAACAGAAGCAGCTTTACGAGTAAGATCGGTTTTGTTCTTGCCGCAGCGGGAAGTGCTGTTGGTCTTGGAAATCTTTGGCGTTTTCCCTACCTTGCAGCTCAGCACGGTGGCGGAATCTTCTTGCTCGTATATCTTATACTTTCAGTAACGTTCGGCTTTTCGCTTATGGTCGCCGAAATCGCGATAGGAAGAAAAACAGGACTTTCGGCAATAGGTGCATTCAACAAAATCAACAAAAAATGCTCTTTTATCGGATATCTCGCGGCGCTCGTTCCTGCTCTGATACTCCCCTACTATTCAGTCATCGGTGGTTGGGTGATCAAATATCTTACCGTTTTTTGCACCGGCGGTGCTTCAACGGCAGCTGCCGACGGTTATTTCGATGGCTTTATCGGTAACACGTGGCAGTCACTGCTCTTTTTCGCGATTTTTATCGGTGTAACGGCAGTTGTAGTTCTTTTAGGTGTCGAAAAGGGTGTTGAAAAAGTCAGCAAAATAATGATGCCTATCCTTGTGGTTATTTCCGTCGGTGTTGCCGCATTTGTTTGTATCTCCAACGGAATACGCGGTGAATGGGAGGGCTTGCTTTACTACCTCAAGCCTGACTTCTCCAACTTTAGCATTATGACCGTTGTTGCGGCAATGGGTCAGCTTTTCTATTCGATGTCGCTGGCAATGGGTATTATGATAACCTACGGCTCTTATATGAAAAAGGATGTAAATCTCGAGTCATCCGCTCATCAGATAGAGTTCTTTGATATGGGTATCGCCTTCCTCGCGGGACTTATGATAGTTCCGTCGGTCGTCAGCTATTCAGGCATTGAGGGCTTAAACAAAGGCCCCGGACTTATGTTCGTTACTCTCCCCAAGGTTTTCAATGAAATGGGTCCTGTACTCGGCAACGTGATCGGTGCTTTGTTCTTTGTTCTTGTTCTTTTCGCGGCACTCACCTCATCCATATCTCTTATGGAAACGGTTGTGTCAATAATCCAAGATAAATTCCACCTTGAGAGAAAGGTCTCTTGCTCCATCGTACTCGGTGCATCATTTCTTATAGGTCTTCCCTCCGCACTTGGCTTTGGCGTGTGGTCGGGCTTCACTCCCATGGGAATGGACATTCTCTCGTTCTTCGACTTTATAACGAACAGCATTCTTATGCCAATCGTTGCAATTATGACCTGCATCGTAGTATGCTACGTTATGAAGCCGCAAGCAATAATTGATGAAACGTCACTGACGGGCAAATTTAAGCTTGCAAAGCTGTTCAAGGCAATGATCTACGTTGCGCCCGTTCTGTTGATCATAATTCTTATATTCGCAATATTTGAGGCATTCGGTATAACCTTTGGCGGATTTCTTAAATTCTGAAAACAAAAAAAATTGCCCTCGTTGGAATTTCCAACGAGGGCTTTTGTTATTTAATTCTTTGCTGTGGGGTCTATCATTTGGTTTTCAAAGAATTTCTGAGCATCACTGACTATCTTTTCTACTCGGTTGGACATTACGTAGAAGCCACCTGCGCCGTTGATAGTTATATATGCCTTACGGGATGTCAGTCGGTAAAAGCTATACTCCGTTGTCGTTCCCTCGGTATCTACCACCGTCATCGTCAGCATCTTACGGCCGGGGTCGTTTTCAAGCGCAGTCTTTTCCTCTGCTGAGAGCTCATAGGAGTTAACTATATTCGCATACAGCAGTGTCTGATAGAACTGTCTAAACACGCTTGTGTCATATCTGACGTACGTCACAGTCTGAGACGCATCAAGAGGGACTATTCTCACCTCGTCAGCGCTTACGTATACCTTTGCTCCGTCGGCACACGAAATAAATCCGTCAAGAACGAGAGCCTGCTCTCCGAGAGTGTTATGGTCATATCGCGCGTCATTTATCTTATATTCCTGACCCGCCGCATCTTTCATCTTTATGCCCGTCGTACTTACCTCCCAGATATATCCGTTGATATCAACGAACTTCATAGTGGAGAACGTAGTCTTATTTCTGCCCGTAGAGTCTGTTGCTACTATGTATATCTTGTCGGATACGATACTGTCGGTCATTCCCGATGCGCTGTTGTCAAGATCGAACTGCGCGCTGTAATTTGACGTGCTTATGCTTATCTTATCGCAGAATGCAATATTGAGGTTAAAATACTGCTCGGTTATCCAATCAAATGAATCCCAATTCAAGAACTCGACCGTATGAGCGTTCACCTCAACTATCATATCGAGAGTGTATGAAAGCTCACCGCGTTCACCGTCCTTATCGGTGGCATATATCTCAGTATACGAATAACGCTTTCCGTTCTCGTTTATCTCACTGAAATATATAACGTTGTTTATGGTCTCAAGGAGATTGCCGTTTTCATCGCGAATGTCGAAATTATACGTCACGAGGTACTCGGAGAAAAGGGCATATTTTTTGTTTCCGTCAGAGTCCGTGCCGTTTTCAACGGCAAGTCCGTAGTCATAAAGGTCTTGTGCGCTGGGAGCGAGCTTTTTAACTCCGTTGAAGGACGGGCTGTAAAGAGCTTGCAGGCATGCGCTGATGTTCGTGTCGGACGGGAAATATCCTTGCTTTACCTCACTTGTGAATATATAAGGTCTTGAGGCTCTTATAGTATTCTCTCTTTCGGAAAGATCGACATAGGTAAATCCGATTATCGGCTCATATCTGTCATCGCTTGTAGGTCCCTTGCTCTCATCCCACTTGTAGATATAAAAGTCCTCTACGTCAAAATAATCGTTGAGCGACATCGGATAAGATATCTGAGGAGTAACGAAATCCTCGATAGCCGCAAGCATTGTGTTACCGATATCAAAGGGAAGCACGTATACGGCATCTCTCTTCACCTCACTGCCCGTGCTCATATCCACGTACTGAACGTAATATCCGCTACCCGTAACGAGCATATCGCCGATTATTACCTTATATTGGTTTCCGCTTGTGTCCGTAAGCACGTAATAAGCAGGAACGTATTCATAAGTCATCTGCTGTCCCGTAGCCTCATCTATAACAGGCTCACCCGTCTCTTCATCGTAAAGGGGACGTGTTTCGGGAACAAGACCGTATTCCGAAAATTCGCCGTTCTGATCCTTGATGGGGTCTTCTATCTTCATATCAACTATGGTATATCCCGCGTTGACGTAAAGCTCGGCAAACATCTGCTGGTCGAATGTAACAAGAGGAGAGCCCTTGATGGAAAAATCCGCAGTGTTGTCCACCTTTCCTGTCTCCTTATTATATCTGTAAAAGGTAAACGAGCCCTTTGAATTATACACGTCAAGCTGTCTGATGTTTTCCGAGGTAATATGAGGGAACATCATTATACTGAACATATATCCCTCGTATGTTTCATTGCCCTCGGTGGCATCTATGATTATGAGCTCGTACGTGCCAGCCTCTTGGTCTATACTGACAAGGTTGCCCGAGCGCATAACGTAATAACCGTATGTGCTCTCGGTCGGCATCACCGTCTTTTTGTCGGCATCGTAAAGTGCATATTTTTTGTCTTTAAATCTTATATAGTACGTCGCGTTATCTGCGGGGTCGACAATGGTAATGGTCCTGACGTAGTCAAGCACCACCGCCAGAGCTATCGCAAGCACTACGATAGCAACTAACGACACCACGATAGCGGTCGTACGCCGCCTTAGCAGCGTTGATCTCTTTTTTCTCATCTGTTCTTTCTCCTTACTATGACTACAACGCCGCAAGCAAGCGCTGCGACAGCGGGTATAATGGCAAGAACTACGGTATACTGAGTCGCCTCAGCATTTGTTATCGTATCAATAGTAAGGTCAGCGAACGGCTTGAACTCAAGTCCTACGGGCACAGGCTCTCTGCCTATATCTCTGAGCACTGTCAACAAAAGGTCACGGTTGCCGTAAGCAGATCCGCCGAGCAGATTCTGGCTTGACGCAAATCCGGGAGAGCCACAGGCATATACGTAAGAGGTCTGCTGAATGGATGAGTAGTTTGACTCGGTGGTGGATCTTACCTCAAGCGAGACTGTCATAAGCTTAAGCTTATTTACGTCACTTGCCTTTTCAACAACAGCTCCGTTGGCAACAGCCGCTGCATTCGCCGTAGTGGTGAACACGTCGTATATAGCTCTTGAATATCCGTCCTGAGAATAACTTGCATAGTCATACTCTATGCTCTCTGTATCCGTTTCGGCGGGAGTGTAGTGCGCGGGCTTATACGAAGAAGAATAGGAGATAGACATCGCATTCTCAAACACTATCTCGTTAGAGGTGAGATTCTTACGCAGAGACTCTGTGATATATCCGCCATAGCCGCCCACCGCGTAGTCAGCAAGGAAGGTATATCCAAAGTTCTGGTTGCCTGCCTGAAGAAGCGACGTGCTGTCGTCCTTAATAAGCCTGGGTATCTCGGTACCCGAACCGTCGATATGTCTGTCAAACGCTATTCCCCACTCCTCAAGATATCTCTCGAAGTTAGTAAGTCTGCGTGTTTCGGGATCCATAAATACCATAAGCGAGTTGGTTCCGTCAAGGAAAGCGTCGAGCTTGCCTATCTCGTCAACGTCCGTAATGCCATCAGGCTCACGAAGGTCGCTCGTGGGATTAAATATTACGATAAGACGGCAATTCTCGGGAATAGGGTCGTTAGCGAGATCAAGCGTCTCTACAAGGAAGCCAGCATCTATAAGCGTCTGCGCAAAGGCATCGTCCTCGTACACCTCACCGTGATTTGTTGTCAGACACGCTACGGGAGACTCAGCTCTTGTAACTGCGAGGATCGCGGATGCGAAGCAGTATTCTCCGTTATATGCCCAAGGTGTCTCGTCTGTCGTCGCGTTGTAAGTGTAGAACTGGCGTATACCCTTAACTCTGTACTCCGTGCCGAACTCGATGATAACGTCACTTGGATTTATAACCGAATGAGCGTTTGTCTTGAACTTTGATACAGAGGAAGGATTACGAATAATATTGTAGTTCTCAATGTTTATGTAATCGGGAAATTCCTTTTGAAGCTCAAGAGCCGTGTTATATACGTATCTCTGAAGAGCGTTATCTCCGAGCGTATCGGGGTCTGTGCAAAAGATAATATTTATCTTGACTGTGCTTGCATCGAACGCGGGGTCTGCCGCCAGCTTCTCTGCCCTTATTGCGTCCACCATCTGTATGGGCGACTTTGTGCTGTCCTTAAATTTAGGATCTCCGTCTCTCAAAAGGCTGATGCACTCATCGGACACGGTAAACATAAGGTCGGGGGTGAGGTCCGCATACCACATAAACTTGTGAGCGAGCGCACCGAAAATAACGTTTACTATTATTACAACAGCTATTATAAGCGCCGTAAGTATCGCTGACACTCCGCCGTAACGAAGCTTGCGGCTGGTTGCTGCGTTTAACTTTTTCATAATTCTTTACCTTACCTTTCTCTTTGCATTGAGTGTGCATCAACCCCAGCGGCGCTTATCGTAAACGCGCACTGTGAGCAAGAGGAACACACCAGTGATAGACAGGTAGTAAAGTATAGCTGCGAAATCAAGCACTCCGTTTGTGAAGTTGTCAAAACGGCTCATTACGCATACCCAATCTATAACGAAGCGTATAGCATATACGGTAATATACTGGTTAACTATCTCGAGTATGAGCATTGCTGCGATTATAGCTACCGTTATAACAGCCGCAGCAAGCTGGTTCTCCGTGAGAGAGGAAACAAACATTCCTATGGAAATAAACGCCGCTCCGATAAGAAGTATTCCTATAAGACAGCTGAATATCTCGGCGGTTACAGGACCTATATGTATGGTCGAATAGCTCTCTGCCGCTCTCTCCGCTCTCGCGTATGCGTAAAGCGGGAAAAAGTTTATGCATGATACCGCCGTAGCGCCAAAGAAAAGCGCGAATGCCGCAAAGAACTTGCCGAGCACCATCTGCCATACGGATATGGGTGCTGTCAGGAGCAGCTGCTCCGTTCTCAGCTTTTTCTCCTCAGCAAACAGCTTCATCGTGAGAAGCGGAATGAGAATGATAAATGCAAATATCATAAACGTGAAGTAGTTATCCGTGGAATACGACTGCTGACCGAGAGTGGTATAACAGCAAAGTATAGCGGACACCACAAGGAACACGCCTACGAAAACGTAGCCTATGGCATTTATAAAGTAAGAGCGAAGCTCTTTTTTGAAAATTGCAAACATATATTATTTTTCCACCGTCATAAGAGAAAGACGGAAGCTCCTTTCGTTATGTCAAGAAATGAGATGAGTGAGTGGATCACTTTTTGTCGCTATCGTCGTCAAAGAGCGCGGAATATCGCTCCTCTGCGGACTTCGCGGTCTTTTGCGTTATGGTCTTGGCGATCTCGTTTTCCGCCTCTGCCCTTCCGCGTGTCTTTGCGCTCTTGCGCTCATATCTCTGCTTGGGCGCGCTTTGATCGACTATGGCAATAAAAATATCCTCAAGGCTCATGCCCATAGCCTCCATACCGATAAGAGGCCATTTCTTTTCAGCAAGCGAATAAAACAGGCTCTTTCTTATGTCAATTCCGACCTCGCTCTCGATCATATAAGAGTAGGCGTCTCCGTCTCTTTGAGGAAGCACCTCGGCATACACGATACCCGGCTTTGAGCGAAGCATAGCGAGCACCTCTTTCTGAGGTCCGCTTATCTTTACGTTGAAGCGTCTGTTGTTTTCGACCGCTCTTGTAATGTTCTCAGTCTTTTCATCGGCAACGATCTTACCCTTGTTGATGATAACTATTCTGTCACACACAGCCTGCACCTCTTGCAGAATATGTGTGGAAAGAATGACCGTATGATCTTTTCCGAGATTGCGGAGAAGATTTCTCACCTCGATTATCTGCTTTGGGTCAAGTCCGACGGTAGGCTCGTCAAAGATTATTACCTCGGGACTGCCTATGAGCGCCTGTGCGATACCAACTCTCTGGCGATAACCCTTGGAGAGATTTTTGATAACTCTCTTATAAACGTCCTTTATCTTAACCACCTCGCAGATCTCCTCGAGGTGCTTATTTCTATTGAGCTTACAGCCTTTAAGGTTGTAGTTGAATATCAGATACTCCTCAACCGTCATATCAAGGTAAAGAGGGGGCTGTTCGGGAAGATATCCGATATGCTTCTTCGCCTCGATAGGATCGTCCAACACGTCCACTCCCGCAACCGACACGCTTCCCGACGTAGAGGAAAGATATCCCGTGAGAATATTCATCGTAGTGCTCTTTCCCGCTCCGTTAGGACCGAGTAAACCAACGATCTCACCCTTTCCGACCTCAAAGCTTATGTCGTCGACAGCGCAGGTCGAGCCGTAGTTTTTGACCAAGTGCTCTATTTTTATCATAAAAGAAAATTCCTTTCTTCAGTTTACTTACAGTTACACAAATATCATTATACCATATATTTATAAACATTTTATGAACTATGCTATTCTTTATATAATTTTAGAATGATTTTTATGTGATTTTTTTGTGTTGGGTAACCGATAACTCATAATTTACATATCAAAAAACCGGACTGATATCAGTCCGGTTTAGAATGTTATATTTTTGTTATCTTAAAAGCAAAAGCCGTGTACTGCGGTGCTGTGGGCGGCAAAAGTATGCCGACACTCCTCTTGATGACCCCATCTCCGTTATGCCGTGTGTGATCCTCTTTCTGTCGAACTGTCTTTCGAGGAAGTGATGACCGTAAAACTCTATCAGATCGAAGTCGCCTGCGTCGTTCGAAGAAAACTCTTGAGGAAAGGCACAAAGCGAGTATATTCTATCCTCTCCTGCCTCTGCGGGATTTGACTCGTGACTGCTGCATATTTGCGGTATAAGATAAGAAAGATCTCTATCTTCAAGCTTTTCTCCGTAATAAAGATGAAGCAGATGTCCGTGCTCGCTTATCTTCATTTGATATGACGTATTTTTTGTAAAAAGAGTAAACATCTTTTTTCTTCATCAAATCTTATAGATAGAAAAATATTTGAAGTTTTTTCGCAAAAAGTGTCTGTTTGTGTAAAAATACTGTTTACAAAACACGAAATTTGTGATATACTTATTTATAAGAGGTTGTCCGCAGAAAACGGCAGATGCGTTTAAAGGAAGGACAAGCAGTCTTTCTTCACGTGCGCTGCCGCATACGGTTCTTTTTCCGTTGTGGGAGCGTTTTTTACGCAAAGGTCTACGACGCGGACTTCAAAAAAACAAAAAACGGAGGACAAAAAATGAAGCTCATCTACAATGTCAAAGACAAACCCAAATTTCCTCAGCTGATCGTTTTTGCAATACAGCAATTGCTTGCTATAATGGCAGCAACTATTGCTGTTCCCGCAATCGTAGGTAACGATATGTCCGCTTCCGCTGCTCTCTTCGGCGCAGGCGTCGGCACTATCGTATATCAGCTCTTCACAAAATTCAGAAGCCCCGTATTTCTTGGCTCCTCATTCGCATTCATTGGCTCTATGCTTGCTGCATTTGCAGGAGCGACCTCAATGGCTCTCGGTTATCTCGGCCTCATCATAGGCGCGGTGGTCGCAGGACTTGTTTACGTAATAATCGCTATCGTTGTAAAATTCGCAGGCGTTAAATGGATAAACAAGCTTATGCCTCCCGTTGTTATCGGTCCCACGGTTGCGCTTATCGGTCTCTCCCTTGCCGGTGCGGCTATAAACGACGTATTCTCATACGGTCCTCAGGACTCTAACGGCGCGTTCGTTATGAGTACAAGCATATGGGTATCTCTCATCTGCGCACTCGTAACACTTGCAGTTGTTACCATCTGCTCCGTATACGGCAAGAAAATGGCTAAACTCATTCCCTTTATTATCGGTATTCTCGCAGGCTACGCGGTTGCTTTGATATTCACGGTTATAGGCATAGCAACAGGAAACGACGCTCTCCTCGTTATCGACTTTGCTCCCTTCAAGGCACTCGTCGCTGACGGCGTTGGCATCAAGACCTTCCTCGCTATACCCGACTTTACGTTCCTTACCGCGATCAAGGGCGTTAAGGATTTTGAGTGGTCCTACGTTGCTACGATCGCTGTGGCGTATGCTCCCGTTGCGTTCGTTGTTTTCGCTGAGCATATTGCTGACCATAAGAATCTCTCCACAATAATCGAAGCTGACCTTCTCGAGGAACCGGGTCTTCACCGCACACTTCTCGGTGACGGCGTTGGTTCTATCGCAGGCGCTATATTCGGCGGATGCCCCAACACCACATACGGTGAGTCCGTAGGTTGTGTAGCTATAACAAGAAACGCTTCTGTCGCTACAATAACGACGACTGCTATTCTTGCAGTGCTCATCTCCTTCGTATCTCCCTTTGTTGCATTCCTTGACTCCATTCCCGGTTGCGTAATGGGCGGTGTTTGTGTCACCCTCTACGGCTTCATCGCAGTTTCCGGTCTCAAGATGATCCAGAAGGTAGACCTTGAGAAGCACGAAAACCTCTTCACCGCATCAGTAATACTTATCTGCGGTATCGGCGGCATGGCTATCGCTATCGGCAAGGTAACTATCACCGCTATTGCTTGCGCTCTTATCCTCGGCATACTCACAAACCTTATGCTCTCAAAGAAAGCAAAGGCTGCTGATGACGACAAAGACGCAGAGTAATCAAATCAAGGCAAGGATCACACCAATATAATTTATGGGGAAGCTCCTTTTTGGGAGTTTCCCCGTATTATACGCCCCAAGGAAAGGTCTCAAATGTCAAACAAACAATGGTTTTTAAAAGGAATGAGAGCGGGAGTGCCCATATGTCTTGGGTATTTCGCAGTCTCGATAGCCCTTGGCATCACAGCCAAAGGCGCGGGTATCACGGCGCTGCAAGCGGCTATCACCAGTCTGCTCATAAACGCCTCGGCGGGTGAATACGCGGGCTTTTCGCTAATAGCCGTAGGCGCATCCTACGTGGAAGTGCTGCTTATGGAAGCAGTAGCAAACGCGAGATATCTCCTTATGTCCGCTTCCCTCTCTCAAAAGCTAAACCCAAAAACAAAGCTTTGGCAGCGTCTTCTGCTCGGCTTCACGGTCACCGATGAAATTTTCGGAGCTTCCATATCAATAGACGGATATCTATCTCCGTGTTTTACTTACGGTGCTTTCGTGGTAGCAACGGCGGGCTGGACGAGCGGTACGTTTATCGGTGCTGTGCTTGGCGACGTTCTTCCTCTGCGCCTTATGAGCGCGCTTGCCGTGGGTCTGTACGGTATGTTCATATCGGTGTTTATACCCGAAGCAAAGAAAAACAAGATAGTCGCCGCTCTCGTAGCAATAAGCTTTGCGGCAAGCTTTGCCTTTGAAAAGCTCCCCTTTGTCAGAGACATTTCAAGCGGTATACGCGTGATAATCCTCACAGTGGTCATCTCTCTCGTCGCGGCAATATTCTTCCCCGTAAAGGAGGCGAGCGAAAATGACACATAATATTTTCATATATATCGCTTGTATGGCGGGAGTTACGTTTCTTATACGAGTTCTTCCGCTCACTCTCATACGCAAGGAGATAAAAAACAAAACCGTACGTTCGTTTCTTTACTACGTACCGTACGTAACTCTTGCGGTAATGACCTTTCCCGCAATACTCTCGGCAACACAGTCGCCCATAGCTGCGGCAGTTGCGCTTATTGCGGCGATAGCGCTCGCATATTTCGGACGCGGACTTTTCTTCGTAGCCGTTAGCGCTTGCGTGATCGTATTTGTTTTGGAGCTGTTCACTAACCCACCGCTTTTTATAGTGAATATGTTCAGCGCAAGTATATGTTTCTAAACCCGAAGCAGTAGTTTTACGCTACTGCTTTTTTATTTTGTATGCTTGCCGACTTGGCGTAAAATACTTTGAGAGTATTGACTATTTCGCAAAAATATGATAGAATAAATAATAATTGTAAGTCATAGTTATACTATTATTATAAGTTGTTTTAATCAATATGATCGAAAGGAGTCTCTTATAATGCTGAGTGCCGCGTGTAGCCGTCTGTTTGAGATCAATACCGATACAGAGAGCAAACGAAAGAACAGAAAGCAAAAGCTGTTGTTTGCCGCTGCCTTGGGAATTTGTCTTTTCTTATATTATTTGATATACCTTAACAAAGCATTTCCTTTAGCTGAGGGGTGGCACAGCTATTATGCGGAGCTTATGCGCGCGGGAAACGTACCGTACCGTGACTTCTTTTACTATCTTCCCCCTCTGAATCTGGTCATAGACCCCCTTCTCTGGTCGCTCTCGTTCGGCTCGATGCTGGTCTTTAGAATACTGAGACTTCTCGAGAGGATCGCGATGATGGAAGTCGTGTTCTTTATGCTGTCTAAGTACTACGACCACAAGATCGTGTTCGTTGCTTGCTTCTTTGCAGGTCTCATAGGTGGCGGAAATACCTATGACCTTATGGGAGACTACAACCAGACAGCGGAGTTTTTGATAATACTCACCGCATTGTTCGCAATAAGATTCGCGGAAGAACCGATACAAAAGATAAAATACCGAAAGCTCGCAATAGCGGGAGTTTTCCTCGGTCTTATCTTCCTTTGCAAGCAATCCACGGGCGCAATATCCATTATGCTCTACGCGCTTTTCCTTTGCTTGTGGTGCTTCTGGAACAAGGATAAGAAGTTTGGTTGGTATATTCTTGCGGCATTTATCGGCGTCATATGTCCCATCGCGATAGCCGCGATCATTCTCGCGTGTCTCGGCGCACTGCCCGCAGCTATACAGCAGATATTCTTCGGCGCTTCCTCCAAGGGCGGTCTTGGCACTATGCTCTTCAGAAACATCGCAAGCTTCTACTGGGCATCCTTGGTACGCTTCTGGATAATATTCCTCGGTATCGCGCTGTTTGTACTTTGCCTTATCCTTTATAAGCGTTATATAAAGAAGCATCCGCAGCCCGCTGCTATAAAAAAAGCAAAACTTTTGTTTGTAGGTATTCCCTTGGGTGCGCTTTTGATAGCGGCTGTCATATTGGTGATAGTAAAGCGCGGCGTAGTATTCGGAATGGTAGCCACCTTGGCGAAGTCTATTATATTCCCGATCTTTTTGGTGCTTGTTATAGCGGCAATAGTTACCTATATCGTGCTTTCAAGATCACAAAACGCAAAGACGCAAAGCATTCTCGGATATATGGCTGTGGTAGTACCTATTATTATCGCTTTTGTCGGTTTTGCTCTGCTGCTGTTCGCAAATCCTCAATTTGCGATATCTATTTCGCAAACGCCTACCGTAGGACTTAAAGACGTATTCTCTCAGCTGCTTGTAATATTTACAACTGCTTTCCTGTTTGTCGGAATAGTGCTGTGTCTCGTAAAGAGAGAGC
Source organism: Oscillospiraceae bacterium (assembly GCA_015063845.1). Classification (GTDB taxonomy): domain Bacteria; phylum Bacillota; class Clostridia; order Oscillospirales; family CAG-272; genus HGM12713. The sequence goes on along the minus strand of SVTJ01000002.1, from coordinate 146,004 downwards.
AAGTCGTTCCAATTCAGCTTTTGATATGCGCGCTCGCTGTATTCTCGAGCTTGTACAGCGCGTTTATGGCGGCAGGCGCTACGGCGGGAGATATGCCGCTCAGAGTTGGATATTTTGCATTCCCCCTGGCATTCTGTATGCTGCTCAACTGCTTTAAGAAGTGGAAGGTTTATGCATACTCGGCGCTTATCGCGCTTTGCCTGATCTCCTCTTTCTCGGTTCTCGCGCTCAAAGCATCCGCTCCTTATTCTTGGTGGGGTTATCATGAAGACCCGTTGTATACAAAGACCGAGGCTGTGGATGTACCGGGCCTTGAAGGCTTCCGCCTCTCCGAAAAGGAAAAGACAACGTACGAGGAAGTATACAAGGTGGTTATGGATAATACCAGCGAGGAAAGCGTTGTGCTCGGCTTCCCCTACGTAAAGATATTCAATCAACTTACAGGTCACATCGACGAAGTGGGCTTTGTTCCCGTTCATTACTTCGACGTTTGTCCCGATAACTATGCCGCGGCAGACGCAAAGACTATTGCCGAAACGCCGCCCGATATCATAATATGGCACGATGTCGGCACGTCTTGCTGGGACGTACACGAGGCGCTGTTCAGAAAAGGCGGACGTATGGGTCAGCGCGATATTCAGGATTGGTTTATCTCGGTCAAGGATTCCAAGTATCAGGTGATCGGTCAGGTCGGCGACCTCTATATCTACAAGCTCAAGGATAACGGTGTTCCCATAGGATATACCTATTTCGAGGACGATCTCGGAGACAAGAACAACGTTACGGCGTCCGACATCATTTATTCGGAGAAAAAAGAACAGTAAAGACTGTTGTGCAAGGAAAAGCAAAAGCTTTTCCTTGCACATATGTTTTTGAGGTCTTATTTTCGCTTTTTCCTTGACATTTCGAAGTTTGTGTGATAAAATATTAAATTGAAGTTTTATGTTTATTATTATTTAAGGAGATAAAAATGGAAAACAATGTTAGCGCAAATCTTTCTCTTTCCGAGCAGGAGCTTGTCCGTCGCGAGAAATTGAAGAAGATGACTGACGAGGGCAAGAACCCCTACGTCAAGACCGAATATGCGGTAACCGCTCACTCCACCGATATCAAGGATAATTTTGAGGAGTGCGAGGGCAAGGAATTCTCTATCGCAGGAAGAATGATGTCCCGTAGAATTATGGGTAAAGCTTCCTTTATGCACCTTTCAGACAGAGAAGGAGAGATACAGGTTTACGTAAAGCGTGACGACGTTGGCGAGGAAGACTATATGTCCTTCAAGAAGGACTTTGATATCGGCGACATAGTAGGTGTTCGCGGTATTGCCTTCAAGACCAACAGCGGAGAGGTCTCTGTCCACGCAACTCATATAGAAATGCTCTCAAAGGCGCTTCGTCCTCTGCCTGAGAAGTTCAAGGGTCTTAAGGATATAGACGCGAAGTACCGTCACAGAGAGGTCGACCTCATTATGAACCCCGAGGTCAGAAAGACCTTTATTACAAGAAGCAAGATACTCGACTTTTTGCGCAGCTACCTCAACGAAAACGGTTTCCTTGAGGTTGATACCCCCATTCTCCAGACGCTGGAGATAGGAGCTTCCGCGCGTCCCTTCATCACTCACCACAATACTCTCGATATTGATATGGTGCTCCGTATCGAAACAGAGCTTTATCTTAAGAGACTTATCGTGGGCGGCTTTGAAAAGGTTTACGAGGTCGGACGTATATTCCGTAACGAGGGTATGGATACAAAGCACAACCCCGAATTTACCTCAATAGAGCTTTATCAGGCATATACCGACTTCAAGGGAATGATGGACCTTGTTGAGGATATGATGAAGAAGCTTGTAGTTGCTGTTTGCGGCACGACAAAGATAACATATCAGGGCAAGGAGATAGACCTCGGACATTGGGAACGTCTTACGATGATAGATGCTGTCAAGAAGTATTCGGGTGTTGATTTCTCTGAGATCAAGACAGACGAGGAAGCAATCGCTATCGCCAAGGAGAAGCACGTTGAGCTTCCCGAAATACCCACAAAGGGAGCGATACTCGCAGAGTTCTTCGATGCGTTCGTTGAGGAGCATCTCATTCAGCCTACGTTCATCTACGACTACCCCGTTGAGAATTCGCCTCTCGCAAAGCGCAAGCCCGACGATCCTATGTTCACAGAGAGATTTGAGTACTTTATCAACGCGACGGAGTACGGAAACGCATTCTCCGAGCTCAACGATCCTATCGACCAGAAGGAGAGATTTGAGAGACAGGTCGCAGAGAGAAAGATGCTCGACCCGAACTCGAACGCGCAGGTCGATTACGACTACGTTATGGCGCTTGAGCACGGTATGCCCCCCACGGGCGGACTTGGCTTTGGCGTTGACCGTCTCGTAATGCTTCTCACCGACTCCGCGTCTATCCGCGACGTGCTTCTCTTCCCGACGATGAAGCCCCTCGCAGATAACAGCACAAATACCGCAGAAGCAATAGAGGAACAATAACAAAAATAGTAAACGCCACCAAGGGATCTTCTTGGTGGCGTTAATTTTTATAACGTTTCTATTCTTGAGATATAATACTTTTCCTGAAAATCGACGGCGGAACGTATTTCTTCTGACGTAAAGCTTTTGCCGACGGGTGCGGCAACCAGCTTGTCCTCAATGTCGTTCTCGCGGTGAACTATGGCGATTATTCTCGCTTCGTATTCCTCAACAGGGGTATCAACACCCAAAAGATATACGTCAAGCTCCTCGTCGTCTCCGCCGAGAACTCCAGGGATATATCCGTAATTTATGTTGTAGGTCAGCGTGTACTTCTCTTTTTTATGCACGTAGCCGATAGGTCTGTCAATACCAATTTTAACGACCTTCCCGAGATACGACTTGACCTGCGCTTTTCTTTCCTCGTATGTCATATTTTCTCCTCAGAGCTTCACCATGGTTGGAGCATGCTTCATTGCGGGGATTATTTTATTCATAAGATCGTCTGTCCTCAGCTTCAAGCTTGATGTGTTTATGCACGGATGACAGCCGATATACTCTCCCTTAAGCACGTCCTCGTCAATAAGAAGCCTCACGCTTCCCTCTTTATCGTTCATAAGTCCGAGCACGCTCACAGAACCCGGGGTTATGTCAAGAAATCGCTCCATATGCTCCGCATTTGCGAACGACAGTCTTGAACTGCCTATCTGAGCGGAAATGTCTTTAGTCTTAAAATGCTTGTCGCCCGGTATCATAAGAAGATAAAAGTCAGTCTGTTGACGGTTGCAAAGAAAGAGATTTTTGCATATAGTAGCTTCAAGAGCCGCGTCTATATCCGCACAAACTTCCATTGTCATTGCCGCCTCGTGGTCGATACGCTCGTATTCCACGCCAAGCGCGTCAAGCATATCGTAAACCCTTATTTCTTTATCCAGCCTGCCCTCGTTTGTTTCGGGACGGCCTTTTTTTAATTCAAGCATTATTTTCCCTTTCCTGTAAGATGATCAAGAAGTGCCTCACAGCCCTCGTATATATCTCTGTAAGCTATATCAAATCGATCGGAATACCAAGGGTCGGATACGTCCGCGTCTCTCCCCGTAAAGCTCATAAGCTTAAATATCCTATCCGACGCACCATCTCCGAGCATTCTATGCATATTTCGTATATTCGCACTATCCATACCCACAAACATATCGTATTTGTCTGCATCGGCGCGCGTGAGCTGTACCGCTCTTTTCCCCGCACAGCCGATACCGTGGCGCGCAAGCTCCTCACGCGCGGGCGGATAAACGGGATTGCCAACGCCACCCCAAATCTCCTCGGTGCTCGTCGCGCTTGAACAAACGTAGAAATCCTTTTCAAGTCCTTTTTCACGGACAAGCTTTTTGAATATAAACTCCGCCATAGGGCTACGGCAGATATTGCCGTGGCAAACGAACATTATTCTCGTCATTTTTCTTATCCTTATATCAGCTTATTCTCTTTTGAAAAGCGCTTCCACTGCTTAAGTCCAAAGAACAGCGATACGGCCGCTACCGCAAGGCAACCGAGCCATATGAGCAGCGTTCCCCAAAGAGGAAGCAGCTCGATAGCATAGCTGAGTCCGTAAGTAGCTATCGCGCTTCCGCCGTATGCCGCCGCATTGGTAAGACCCGAAGCGGTAGCCGCAAGTGAGAAGCGTGAGAACTTCATAGCCATAAGAGAGATGATAAGATGAGCAAACGCAAGCTGGAGCAGATATATGAGCGCGTAAGCAACAACAAATATTGCCGCATCCGCATACTGACCGAACACAAATCCGTCCTTGCTCAAAAGAGCCATAGCAAGCATTACCAGAACGGGAGGTACGCACATCATCATACAAAAGAACGCCGCGCTGACCTCGTTTCTCTTGAACATTTTAAGATAGCAGAAGTTACTGAAGAATACTCCGACTATACCGATTATCGGTATTACGGTATCAAGCAGAGCAGCCGCAGAAGCGGAAAGCCCGTACTCACCCGAAAGTATACTCGGAACGACCTCACTTACACCGTTACAAAGCACTCCGTAAACGAGAAGCGAAGGAATAAGAGCTATAAGACCGCCGCCAAGGAAGAGTGCAAGTGCCGAGTGTGAGCCTTTTTCTGCTTTTTCCTCATCATTTGCCTTATTTTCCTTTACTACGGCGTTATTTATAACGTTTTTTCTGACCGCCAAATATGCCGCTATCCACAAAAGAAGCATTGCGGCAATAATAAAACTTGCCATATAAAAGACGTTAGCCCACTTACCGCCCTTAAGCGCAAGGCTTGAGAGCAAGCTACAGCTCATCTTGCCCGCAGGCGTGGAAAGAGCTATGGCGGTAACCGCGAAAAAGCGCACCTTACTGTGCAGTATGTTAGATATTATAAAGAAAACAGGAGACCAAAGCATAGACTGACCAAAGCCGTTGACCGCCCACCATACGCAGAACAGCCATGAAGGCTGAGCAAGCGTCATAGCGAGATTGGAGGCAACAACGAGAGCAAGTCCGATAGCGACCATACCAAAAGGCGATTTTTTATCGGCAAGCGCTCCGTTCACCATCTGACCGACAGCATAGCATATGAAATAAACCGAGCTTACCGCGCCCGCAACGCCGACACCGATAAGTCCTTCTTCCATCATCAACGAACGCGCGAACGAAAAATTACCTCTGGCTATATAAGCGCAGGTATATACCAACCAGCACGCCAAAAACAAAAGATAGCTGCTTGATACTTTAGTTTCCTTTCTTTCGGCATCTGCCGTTTGAATAGCATTTTTTTGCATTTTACATCTCCTGAAAATACTTATTTACCAAAAATTAATTATAGCACATAAACACCGTAAAGTCAATCGTTTAATCACAAAATACGCTTGTCTCTGTTGACAAAACTTCTCATATATAGTATAATCTTTGGAGTATCTATGAAAGGAAACGTTATGGAACCAAAGGATTATACAGTAAGCAAGATAGAGGGAGAATATGCTATTCTCAAGGACGCACAAACGGGCGATGAGCTTTTCATCGCAATGGCACTGCTTCCGCTTGGAACGGATATCGGCAGCAAGCTTCACTACGAAATGCTTGAATACACTCTGATAGACTGATGAAAATACAGCTTTCTAATCATTTTACCTACAAACGCCTGCTGCGGTTTACTCTTCCGTCCATCGCCATGATGATATTCACGTCGATATACGGAGTAGTCGACGGTTTTTTCGTCTCTAACTTTGTTGGTAAAACGCCATTTGCGGCAGTAAACTTTATTATGCCGTTTTTGATGATACTCGGCACACTTGGATTTATGTTTGGCACCGGAGGCAGCGCACTTGTTGCGAAAACCATGGGCGAGGGAGACACGGAAAAAGCAAACCGCATATTCTCTCTGCTGGTTTACATTTCTGCGGCTCTTGGCGTTGCAATAGCAATTCTCGGCATAGTTTTTCTCCGCCCCGTAGCGGCAATGCTCGGAGCGCAGGGAGAGATGCTCGACAACTGCGTCATATACGGACGCATAATACTTCTCGCTCTCCCCACCTTTATACTTCAAATGGAATTTCAGAGCTTTTTTGTTACCGCAGAAAAGCCTCAGCTTGGACTTTGGGTAACGGTAGCATCGGGAGTTGCCAATATGGTGCTTGACGCTCTTTTGGTTGGAGTATTCCCTCTCGGTCTTGTTGGCGCGGCGGCGGCAACTGCGATAAGCCAAGCTATCGGCGGAATTATACCCGTGATATATTTTTTGCGTCCCAACAGCAGCCTTCTGCAACTTGGCAAAACAGTTTTTGACGGAAAAGCTCTGCTCAAAACTTGCACAAACGGTTCTTCTGAGCTGATGAGCAACGTCTCAATGTCGCTTGTGGGTATGCTCTACAACGTACAGCTTTTGAAATATGCCGGAGAAAACGGGGTTGCGGCATACGGAGTAATGATGTATGTCAATATGATATTCATAGCAATATTTATCGGATACTCGATCGGCACTGCACCTATTATCGGGTACCACTTTGGCGCAAAAACACAGGGAGAGCTAAGAAGTCTGCTGAAAAAGAGCACCGTTATAATATCAGTTTGCTCGGTATTTATGTTAGCTCTCGCAATTGCTCTCGCCACCCCGCTTTCAAGAATCTTCGTAGGATATGATGCTGAATTATTCTCGCTTACAAAGCGTGGCTTTCTCATATTCTCGCTCTCGTTCCCTTTTGCGGGGTTTGCCATATTTTGTTCGGGCTTTTTCACGGCACTGAACGACGGACTTACTTCAGCAATAATCTCCTTTTTGAGAACTCTTGTCTTCCAAATAGCGGCGGTTCTGCTTCTTCCGCTTGTTTGGGGGATAGACGGCATATGGATATCTATCGTTGTAGCGGAAATCATGGCAGTCGCGGTAGGCATCTTGTTTATCGCTATAAAAAGAAAAAAATACGAATATTAAAAAACCGTGGCAAGGACATTTCCTGCCACGGTCTTTTATATTTAGTTTTCAAACTGCGAATGATACAAAGAGTAGTAAAATCCCTTTTGCGACATAAGTGTGTCGTGGTCTCCCTGCTCAATGATATTTCCGTCCTTAACGACAAGAATAGCATCCGCGTTTTGTATGGTAGAGAGTCTGTGCGCAATAACAAAGCACGTTCTTCCCTCCATCAGCGCATACATCGCCTTTTGTATCTGCTGCTCGGTACGTGAGTCTACGTTCGAGGTAGCTTCATCGAGTATGAGCATAGGTGTATCCGCAAGCATAGCGCGCGCTATGGTAATAAGCTGCTTATGACCCTTGGATATATTCACTCCGTCGTCCGAAAGCACGGTGTCATATCCGTCGGGTAGGCTCTCGATATATGAATGTATCCTTGCCATCTTGGCAGCGTTTATGACTTGCTCGCGCGTAGCACCCTCTTTACCGTAGGTTATGTTATCATATATCGTTCCGCAGAACAGCCACGTGTCCTGGAGCACCATCGTAAACGCGCCGCGCAAACTGTCTCTCGTTACTCCCCTTATCTCCTTGCCGTCGATACGAATCTCTCCGCTATCAACGTCATAAAAGCGCATAAGCAAGTTTATTATAGTTGTCTTTCCTGCACCCGTAGGTCCTACTATTGCAATAAGATTACCCTTCTTTGCCTTGAGCGAAAGATCCTTGATGATAGTTCTTTCGGGAACGTATCCAAATCTGACATTCTCAAGCTCGACCTCGCCCTCTACGTTTTCGAGCACCTGCGCGTCGGGCGCATCTGCGGGCTCGGAGGGGGTATCGAGTATTACGAATATCTTCTCAGCCGACGAGCAAGCCGACTGCAGATCGCTTATAATGTTTGCAAATTCGTTTATCGGGCCCGCAAACTTTCTCGAATACTGCACGAACGCCGTTATACCGCCGAGCGATATCGTAAACATCGGCAGTATATTCGCCTCCCCTGACGCGTTGAGTGAGTAAAAGAGGAAAAATACTCCGCCGAGCGTAGCGACGAGCGCTAGCGAGAGATTGTTTATAAAGTTTACCGTGGGGCCCAAAGTGCCCGCATAGTATTCCGCGGTATAGTATGCCTTGACCGCCTCATCGTTCTTTTGGTCAAAGCGGTCGCAAATCACGCCCTCTTTGTTGTATGCGTGAATGGTCTTCTGTCCCGAAAGCATCTCCTCTGCGTATCCGTTAAGCTCTCCGAGCTTTTGCGAGCGCCGTCTGAACAAAGGACGAACCCTCTTTGAACGGAACTTTGTATAGATTATGGACATTGGCACAGTTATCACGAATACAAGCAAAAGCATCGGAGAGATGCTTGCCATCATAACCAGCGAGCCTATGACCGTCACAAGGCTGGTGCATATCTGCAAAAGGTCGTGTGAAAGCGAGGTGTTGACCGTGTCGATATCGTAAGATATCCTACTTATCAGTTCACCCGTTGCGTGGGTATCAAAGAAAGACACGGGTAGTGTTGTCAGGTGCTCAAACAGCTGACGGCGCATGGTGTAGATTATCTTTTGACCGAGCTTTACCATCATTATAGCAAGCGCGTACGAAAGCAGTGCAGATACCACATAAAACAGTATCATAAGCGCGGCGTAAAAGAATACTTGTTTAAATTCAACAGCCCCAACTCCGGGTTCTATTGCATCTATCGCTCGCTGTGAAAGTTTGGGCGCGGCAAGTGCCAGACCGTTTGACAAGAGCATCACCAAAAAGCATGCCGCAAGCATGACCTTGTGCTCGAGCAAATATTTTGCCATTCTTTTCAGAACTGCGATCTTTATCGTACCCTTTTTGCCGTCCTGCACCTCGTCGGTTATCTTAAAAGACGGTCTCTTTTCTCTGAATAGGCTTTGCTTTTTTGTCTTATCAGTCAACGAAAGCACCTCCTATCTGCGAATCGCTTATCTCCTTATATACGTCGCAAGCAAGGAGAAGCTCTTCGTGAGTTCCTTTTCCTATAAGTTCTCCGTCGTCAAGCACAAGTATAATGTCGCAATTCATAACAGAGCTTACACGCTGCGCGACTATTACAGTAGTTACGTCCGCAAGCTCCTCGTTAATGGCGTGCCTGAGGCGGGCATCGGTCTTATAGTCGAGTGCCGACGACGAGTCGTCAAGCACAAGTATCTGTGGGTCTCCCGCAACAGCTCTTGTAATAAGCAATCTCTGCCTCTGTCCACCGCTAAGGTTTGTTCCCTTGGAGTTGAGCATATGGTCGTATCCGTCGTCGTACGCTTCAATAAACTCCGCCGCCTGAGCGATGCGCGCCGCTCTTCTTATTGCGGCATCGTCTATGTTTCTGCCAAAATCAACGTTGTCTCGTATGCTTCCCGCATATATAAAATCGTTCTGCATAACAACGCCGAATTTTGTATTAAGCTCACCGTGAGGTATGGTGCGAACGTCTCTTCCCTCAATGCGTATGCTTCCGCTGTCTACGTCATAAAAACGCATAAGAAGCTGAAGAAGAGTGGTCTTTCCGCTACCCGTAGCACCGATGATTCCAATGCTCTGTCCTTTCTTAAGCGAAAAGCTTATGTTGGAAACGGTATTCTTCTTTCCACCAAAGGAAAAGCTTACGTCCTCAAAGGTTATGATATCGTCCGTTTCTATCCTCGGATGCTTGTCCTCACTCTGCACCTCAAGATCGTGCGGAGTGTTTATGACCTCCGCAATTCTCTGTGCCGACGCAGCTCCGCGCGTATATCCTATAAAGATACGCGCAAGACCTCTCATCGCCATAGATATCATAGTGAAATACTGAATAAACGCGATTATCTTGCCGACCTCGCTGAAATTGCCGTTGACACGAAAAGCACCGACAACGATAACACTGACAAGTCCTATATTCAAAAGCAGCGTAACAACGGGGTTTGACACAGCCATGGTGGTGTCCGCGCGTGTGCCGTCCGCAACCAGCTCCTTATTCGCCTTGTCGTATCTGCGCTTTTCGTAATCCACCTTTGAAAGCGCCTTTATTACCCGTATACCCTGCGCGTCCTCGCGGACTATCCTTGTCATACCGTCGACAGAATGCTGTATCTTTCTGAAAAGCGGTATACCCTTTCGGCTGATAAAGTATATCGTAAAGGTAATAAAAGGAAGAATTAACGCCATTACCAGCGTTAGTATGGGGTCAAGTGTCGCCGTGACGAACAGTCCGCCGACGAGAAGTATGGGAGCTCGCACGCCCATACGCATACTCATGCCCACAAAATGATGAACGTGGTACGTATCCGAGGTAAGTCTTGATTCAAGACTTGGAATTGTGTATTTGTCTATCTGCTTTGAGCTCAGCCCCATCGTACGTACGAACAGATCGTGGCGCAGCTCTTTTGTGGTGTTTCTCGCCACTCTCGCCGCCATTCTGTTCGCCGTTATATTTCCAACGCACGCAAGGCAAGCGCAAGCTATCATCGCAATGCCATAAAATACTATCGTCTTTATGCTCTTCGTGGGGACGACGTTGTCAAGAATATGGCTGAGAATGTACGGAATAGCCAGTTCAATAAGCGTTGCCGATACCTTGATGATAAGGGCAATAGCTATAAAAAGCTTTGCCTTCCCGAGATATTTCAGAAGTGATTTCATCCGCGCACCTCAATCCATTATTTTCATAAAGAATTTGGTTCTCTCCGCCTTTGCTCCGCGTATTTCAACAAAGTAGTCAAGCTCAAGTGTTCCCGCTTGCAATATGGTGTTATTAACGTTTACCGATTTGACACATACCTCAAAGGGCATATACGGCGTGTTATAAACACAATGATGACGCTTGCCCTTTTCAAAGACCAGCGTGGTCGATACCATGCCCGTTCGTGTCATAGTTACTATTTCGGGATTTGCCGTATCAAAGGAGACAGCCGTTTTAGAGCCTTCCATTCCGGATGCCTCTGTCTCTTCATATGCCACCTCGGCTCTTCCGTCATCAGTCAGTGTAAGCGTTCCGAAGGTCTTTATTTCGGTCTTCTCGGGCTCGAGCATAGCGGAAATTTCATCATCGGTCAACAGCTCGTCGTCGCCATCCAAACCGAACAAAGAAGCTTCCACCTCATAATTTTCCGAAATGATATGTATTCTTATCTCTTTCTGCATTTTTACGTCCTCTTGTTTCTTTTTGCGGGCTTCTTTTTCTTCTTCGCGACAGAATATCCAAAGCCCCCAATTCTCTTGCCGAGTTCAAAATAGTCTCCGTGGGCATAAGCTACCAGCCCAGCTTTCTCAAGACAAAGCTTGCCCTTTTCATCTATCAGACGGTCATCAACGTCTACTGCTACTATATCCGCAAGAAACATATCGTGAGTTCCCAGCGGAATGATATCGGTAACTCTGCACTCAAGTGTCAACGGGCTTTCCTCGACGGTTACGCAATCTATCTCGGTCGCGTGTCCTTTTGTAAGCTTGCATCTCTCGAACTTATCGACCTTAGCACCCGTATAAACACCGCACCAATCCGCGCTTCTAGCGAGCTCCTTGGTAGTAAGATTGATTGCAAAAACGCCACTTTGCTTTATCATTTCATATGAATGACGGGACGGTCTCACGGAGATATATGTTTTTGGCGGGTCGGTGTTTACAATACCCGTCCAAGCAATAGTTATTATATTATCCTTGCCACCATGAGAGCAGCTCACCATAGCAGGCGGCACGGGAGAGAGCAACGCTCCGCCCTTCCACTTCATTTTTGCCATTATCAGTACCTCTTTTCTTTTTCGTAATTATTTTATCACATACAGCAAAGCTTGTCAAGCAAAACCGACTTGACAAACTGACTTCGGCGTTGTATAATAAACTTAATAAAGCCATATGGCAGGAGGTATAAAAAATGAGCAAAGAATTATTACCTATAGGCGTCAGAAGAGACGGCTCTTATTACACGCGTGTGCTCTGGGCTGACGTTACTGAAAACGACCCCACGTTCTGGGTAAACAACCTTATCAACGACGACCTTGAGCGCAACGGCGGTACTTGGGGCGCTAACTCCGAGACAACGGCAAACGCTGTGCTTGATTTCTTTGGAGAAACACAGACCATCAGCAAGATCTCCATTTTCAAAAATGTTGGCATCACCATTAGTATTCTCGAGGAGCTTGCAAAGAACATCAATATCTACGTAAGCACCACCGACGAGCCCCTGAAGCTTCGCCGCAAGGAAGACAAGATAGACGACGTTGAGTGGACAAAGATATGCACGTTCGACATCACAATGGAAGAGGCATGGCAGCACATCGTACTCGATACACCCGTTGAAGCAAAATACGTTCGCGTTGAGCTTGTTGAAAACTTCTGCCCTCACGACGAAAACTTCATTCCTTGGATCGAAACAAGCGAGATCAAGCTTTATTAATATCAAAAAAGAACTCCGAGTATCTTCACTCGGAGTTCTTTTTTAGTTAAACAATGTCTTGAATAATGTTTTCGATTGTGGTATTCGTTCTGTTGCCAGACGCATTGACCAATCTCCACGTATCGGTATCGAACGATCCGTTTCCGGGATAACCGTTATACTGCTTGATAGTAGCAGAACCGTAATACATATCACCTATCTGCTGCCATTCTTTAGTTCCGTCATCAAGAGTTACGTTTCTGAATACAGCCACGTAAACGGGGGCATATTCAGTACGCCAAACAGAGGACTTTTGCAGGTCATCCGTAGTCATATAAATAACCATTTCCTTGCCATTTGCCGTGTTTCCGTCAATATCCTCGGATTTGATAAGCAGCGTAACTGCCGTGTCAACTCCGTTGATATTCAGCATAAGCTGTCCTTGGAAAAGCTCATCAAGCAAATTATTATCTGCATCAGACGCGCCGTCAACATTTCCGATATACGAATCATCGTATCTATCGTTGTTATTATAGTCGGACATCTGGTCTACCAGCTGTGTATAGCTGTCGGGGATTTCGTTTATCTCGTCGTTGAGTATTCTCTCAAACTGTCCGAGAACTCCGCTTACCGCGATCTCTCCCTCGTCCTCGGGGATCTCATCAAGCGGTAAAAACTCGTACGTGACTATGGAGTTGAGCACCGTATCTGTAATACTACCGGGTTTTACATAGCTTGCCATTACGTTAAAGGTCAAGTATTCTCCCGCCTTCACCACGGTCCTTCGCTCGATATCGGGGTCCAGATGAATATTTTCGTTATCATACGTCATCTCGCCAACCGTATATATCTTTGCGTTATATCCGTGATCCACGTCGGTATTATTGAACACGGTTATCGTGAATATTACCGATGCGCCGCTTGTCGTTCCAAGGTTCAAGGTACTGTTTACCACCGTACCCGTATAACCGTTAACGGCAACTGTCGCTCCGTTGGTCTCGCTTGTGGTTATCGTAGTTATAAAGACTTCCTTTGGCGGCTTTATATCAACCTCGCCATGCAAAATCATGTTAGAGGTTATTGCCGCGTAACCGACACATGTAAAAAAGCACATACAGGAGAGTGAGATACACAGTAATGCTTTTATCCATTTTTTCATAGGTATTCACTCTCCTTTCTGCGTTTTTTTATTCTTCCGCGGAGTTGTTCTCCTCGGGGGTTATCATACTTGTGAATGCCTTTTCAGCCTTACGCTTAACAACAGCGATTATCTTCTTGAGGGGGTGGTCAAGCTTTTCGGGATCTATTTTGTAGTTCCCTCTCGCTACCTCTGCCTCTCTGACTACCTCTCTGTCGTTTGCAACGTCTCTTGTGGGAACGAGCACCGTGTCTCCTTCGTCAACGTCGTTTCCGTCGGGATCGTAGCGGTAGGTCTTACCGTCATTGTTTCTTTCTTTCCAGAACACATCGATGGCATCAACACCATTTTCGTCCTCAGGCTCAACCTCAGGCTCTTCCTCGACTGTTTCAGCGATAACTACTACTTCTTCGTCCGCCTCGACTTCGACCTCGGGCTCTTCGAGAACAGTCTCGATCTCTGCCTCTTCCTCAGGCTCTTCTTCGTCCTTTGCGGCAGGCGCAGGAGTATTTACCACGACCTTGACAACGGGACGAACAACGTTTGTTATGTTAGGCTTAACTATCGTTGTAGCTTCGGTCTCTGCACGGGGCTCGGGTTCGGGCTCGGAATAGCCCTCGATCTTGATCTCATACATATACAAAAGCTTGCTGTCAGTAGGTATGAAGAACTTAGCGCAGGTCTTGTCCTCATTTTCATACATAAGGATAGGTGCCTGAATAGTGTCTCTGATCTCCAGCATCTCATCAAACGTGTCAACAAATATGAGCTGATAACCCGATCTGTCAAACGCGTTGTTGATCTTCTGTATATACGACTTATACTGAGAAAGTATCTTCTTGACGCGTGCTGTATATGTGATATCCTCTGTTCTCGTCAGATAAATGAACGCTACGAACAAGAGTATAAGCAGCACGTCGACAACACCGAGAACGATAGCCACGGTCTTGAATACTTCTCCCGCCACTCCCCTTGAGCAAGCGAGCATTTTAGCTCCGCTGTTGGGAACGGTTGAGGTCATTTCGATGTTTACAGTTTTCGTTGTAAGAGGTATACGCAATTCGGAAACGTAATTCTGAACTCCGCTGCCCGACATTGCATCGCATTCGCTCAGCACGTCGACCTCAAGTGTAACTACTATGTTACTTCTGGTGTTTGTCAGCGAATAGGTCTCAATAAACCTTGCCGCAAGTTCGTTGTATTCGTCATAGTCAAGCACGATTATCTCGTTTATTGCCAGCTTGCTTGAGCTGTTGTGCGTCTTGTTTGCCTTCTCAACGAGCACCTGCTCGGGCTTGAAAATAGCGACCTCTGACGTTGTGTCAACGATCTCAAGTCTTGACTTTACTGTGTACGAGTAACGGTAATTTACGTTCTCCGCAGCCATATCTATGCCGTAATTGAAGTCCGCTATGATATGGTCTATCAATGATGCTACGTACGCCTGATCCTTTTCGAGATAAGCCTTGTCATAAAACTCGTTCTCCTTAAGGAAAACATTGTAGTCAATGCTTCCGCCCTCTACGTAATCAACGTAATAAGTCTTATTGAAATTAACGGCTACTATCGAGGATATCAACACTGCAAGTGTCAGCACGATAATGAGAAAAGCCTGACCGAATATCCATTTGTCGCGGTTTTTACGGTAATCTCTGCGTTTTTTCTTTTCAGCTTCCGACATTTACACATAACCTCCTTTCTTTCAATTTGTTTTGATCATTTCTCGCAGCCACAAAGCGGGATAGCCAAGATACGCAAGTTTGAAGTCGGTAACTCCGACGATCGCCTCTTTGCCTATATAGCCCTCGTCTACATCGGCATTGGCATCACCCTTGGTGTAATATCTCACTTCGCCGCCGATATTTTCTATCCTAATAACTCTGTGTACTATCTTGTTTTCGTTCTTTTCAAAGACAATTACTTGTCCCTCTTGAATGTTTTGATCATCATACTGCTCATAGATGATCATATCTCCCTTGTTTATCTCACCCGTCATACTGTCAGTTGCAATAACGAGCGCGCCAAATCTGAATTGGCAGGAGATCAGCATCGCCACCGATACTATAACGGCGACGGAGAGCGCAATACCGACAACGGAAAGCTTTCTTCCCTTTCTGACGGCGTTTTTCTTTTTCTTTTCAAACATTGCCATAACAAGCGCAAGCAATACTATCGGCATAACTATTTTTATACACGAGTGCAACGCTTCGGATATTCCCGTTGTGGTGGGAAGAAGATAAACGTAAAGCGTTGTTATCAATCTGTACGCTATGTTGGGCAACATTCCGTATCTGCGCGAAACGAAATTGTAGAATACGTTTGCGCTTATCGCGGGAAACAGTGTAAGTCCCACGAGGTCCATAAAGTTGTTAAAGCTGTTTATGCTTGATAAATTCGAGAACATCAGAACGTCTACCGCAATGCCCGAAAGGTAGATGAGCACGTCAACGACCTTGTTTTTCTGCATCAGCATAACGTGTCTTATGATCTCTATCGCTATGATTATAGCTGTAAGAGGCACGACAGCCCTGAAGAATATCTCTTGATTTACGAAATAGGGATTTTCGTAAAACTCAAAGATAAAGCCCGTGAGCTGCATCAATACCACGTAAAGCGCGCCGACAACTGCCAAAAGCAGAAGCACTTCGCCTTTGTTTATAGATACCGAACCTCTTTTCTTGATGAACAGCCATACTATAAACGCAAAAGGCACGA
The DNA here is from genome assembly GCA_015063845.1 of Oscillospiraceae bacterium. GTDB lineage: Bacteria > Bacillota > Clostridia > Oscillospirales > CAG-272 > HGM12713. The sequence goes on along the minus strand of SVTJ01000002.1, from coordinate 129,871 downwards.
GTATGCAAGCAGCCGCTATCTTGCTGCTGCCCGTCGGAGCAAAAAAGCTGACAAGGAGGACAGCGAGTAATATTAAAGATATGAGATAAAGCTTCTTTTTGTCTTTAGTCATCGTTGTCCTCCTTTCTTAGTTAGAACTTTTCGTTATACTAAATACTATCAGCTATTAGGGATTGGGGTTTGTGGAAGTTGCGTTGATGGTAAGCGTGAACTCCTCATTTACCTCTGCATCCATACCCTTATTCATTGTAACAGTTACGAAAACCTCAGTTTCAGCGCCTGTTGCAAGAGTTGTTCCGGCTGTTCCCCAACTTGTGGTAACTGTAAACATACCGTTACCTGCTACGTCTGTGCCGTTGGCATCATTTGTGTAGACAATAGTGGGATCCGAGAGATACATTGTAAACTCGTTGTTGTTCTTGATGGTGAACTTACCTGTGATGGTGTCGCCTGCCTCGTCCATACCTGTTACGGTGAACTTAACAGTCTGTGCGGGAAGCTGGTCAACAATAGCTCCTACAACACCTTCGCTGGGTGTTCCCTCGGTTTGGTATTCAGTGAATACTACGTCGAAGGGCTGTGCTGCGGTCGTTACCTTACCATGGATATACAGCTTACCTTCAACAGCTGCATAACCGATACCGAGTGCCAATGCTGCTACGAGCAAAAGTGCGATGATTAATGTTCTTCTCTTTTTCATTTTGTTTTCTCCTTATCAGAAAGAATTTATAATTAACAAGGCCCTCCCTATTAGACCTATTAATTTTAAAGCCAAATCGAGCTTTTTATAGCTCTACAAGTGCATTTTAACACGTAATGACTACATCACGACTACAAAAATAAAAATTTTTTTGATTTTTCTAAAAAAAACAAAAACACACCCAACAAAACAGGTGTGTATAATAATTTGTTTTAAAGTTCTTTGAGGGGGATGTTCTTAAAAGAAAGCCCCCCTCAACGCATCCCACTTACACACATCCTCGTGTGTCTCAGCGTTTGATTTTATTTAGTTGGTTATCGAGATATCCCGTGGTAAATTCCGCCCAGGAATATGCGCTCATATACTGACCTGTAAAGGAATTGATCGCGGTAACGTCTCCGTCAAGAAATCTATAATAGTCGCAATCCACGAGCGAGGTGTTTACCATAATTCCCTGTCTGCTCTTAAGGATAACGTCCTTCGCCCCAACCTCATCAAGGCTCTTAACAAGGCTTGCGACGTATACCTGCAGATTTTTTTGCTCAGTACGGTCATAATCTCCGTCTTCCCAAAGCACAGCTGCAAGCTCCGAATAAGTGACCGACGTTCCTCTTTTATCTATAATGTAGGCAAATATCTCCTTTGCCTGCTTTCTCGCAAATTTCACAGGTGTATCTCCCACGTAGACCTCAAAATTTCCAAAGGTCACCACCCGCAGCTTTTTGCCCGACTTCCACTCGATAGGATTTCTAAGGTTGTCCATCTCGGTTTTAACAGCTTCCGCAGTCACGGGCTTGAACAGATATCCGCTCATACGAAGCTCTATTCCCTCTCTCATATAGTCAGAAAAGCCCGTAGCAAAAATAATATTTATCTTGGGATTTATAAGCTTTAGCTCGCGAGCAAGCTCGATTCCGTTCATTCCCGCCATATGTATGTCAAGAAAAGCTACGTCGACATGCACAGCCCCCGCTGTTTGGAGTGCCGCCTCCGATGAACGGCAAAGATAGACCACCGCATCGCTCACAGCTTCACTTATCGCGCTTTCCAGCATTTTCAGCGCATGGTATTCATCGTCAACAGCTAAGATGTTCATCCGCGTTTTCCTTTCTTCTTAGGTATTTCGATCAACACTCTTGTTCCAACTCCGACCATACTCTTCACGGTCAGCGTGCCGCCACACATATCCTTAAGACGGTCTCTCACGTTTATAAGCCCTACATGCGCTCTATCGTCATCCGGCACTGTGCCCACTTCATACCCAACACCGTCGTCCTTGATCTCGACAAAATACGCGTTATCAGTTGCGTAAGACGAGATCTTGACCGTGCCGCCATCAACCTTCTTAGATATACCGTGCTTGACGGCATTCTCTACGATAGGCTGCACACAAAGCGCGGGAATCAAAAAGTCCTTTGACTGAATAGACCACGTTATATTTATCTTTTCCTTAAATCTTGCCTTTTCTATCTTGAGATAACACTCAACGTGCGAAAGCTCTTTCTCAAACGGTATGAGCTCGGTCGTGTTCAACGTGTCGATATTTCTTCTGAGAAACGACGAAAACTCAATCGTGAGCGACTTCGCCGCCTTGGGCTCAAGCTCGCAAAGAGATGCAATTGTAGTTAGCGTATTATACATAAAGTGAGGATTTATCTGTGACATCATAAGCGCAGTCTTTTGCTCCGCTATCACACGCCTCTTTTGAATGTAGATGTTAGCATAGATGACCATTGTACTTATCACAAGACCTGCATATGTCAGCGACAGATTCAAAACAAAATAATCAAACAATGCGCCTACCGTCGGGAAAACTCCGTACATCAGACATATCACTCTATCTCGAGTTACTACGTCCCTCGCCAAAAGTATCATAAGCGTGACTATGAAAAACGAAATGAGCGGGAACTGTAGATTTACAAGCATTCTGACAGCACCCTTTACACTGTCGTCCGAAAGTGTCTCGGTAAGAGCCACGTGTGCTCCCAAAACCGCCATAACTACCGACAATACACAAATAATACCCGCTATTACGCATATGGCCTTTGCCGACCTTACGTTACCGTACAACGTCTCCTTGAGATGAAACACAAAAAACAAAATAGCGACGTAGCACAAGCAAGAAGCGACCGTTTTTCCGATTATCACCATTTTTTCTATTGCAACAAGCGTACCTATCGCGGCAACGATGTGAGCGATAAGAGCCGCCATGATTGCAGCAGTCAGCAAGATAAATCCGTTTGAGCTTGTTTCTCTCTTGACTCTTTCCTCAAGACAGCTCAAAAAGATTATTAAAGTGGCAATAAATCCAAAAGCATCAAGTGCCAATCCAACTATCGGCATTCGCTCACCTCCGTACATCTTTTTCGCGATAATTCTCTATTTAAATAAAGTATATCACAATACTTTAAAAATCGCAAGTGGAAAACAAAAAAAGATACCGTATTACAAAAAAGAGAGAATCAAAGTATCTACACAACACAAAACGGCGCTCGAGTTCAAATCCCTTCGACACAAAAGAAAAAATAGGATAGACCATTTAGTCTACCCTATTTTTTTGGCGGAGAAGGAGAGATTTTCGTGGCTACGCCACCCTCCACCGTCGCATAGTCGCGACCTATCGCCTGCGCGCGCTCGGCTCTGTCCGCTCCTTGCTTTGGGCGGTTTCGCTTCGCCAAAAACAACACTCAGTTGTTTTTGGCTTGCTACCCTTGCCGGTCCGTCGCTCTTACGAATTCAAGCCGCCCACGCCGCCAACAAAAAAGGACACCGCTATTGCGATGCCCTTTTTTGTTGGCGGAGAAGGAGAGATTTGAACTCTCGCGCCGGTATCACCGACCTACACCCTTAGCAGGGGCGCCTCTTCGGCCTCTTGAGTACTTCTCCATATGGCAAGCTCGCCGTTTTTCAAAGCTTGCACTGACTATTATACCCCATTTGCTTCTTTTTGTCAATATGTTTTTTATATCTTTACAAAAAGATTTTAGCTCACGACTCAAGAGCCTTTTCGCCAAGCTTTATCTCTCCGCGAAGTAGTGGAAGTATCTTCTCGGGAGTATCTATGTCGGTAGTCGCGCTGAATTCCTCATAAAGCATCGTAAGCGCCTTGTGAAGCACGCCGAGGTCGGTCGTTCCCGCCTTTTTGCCGAGTGCCGCCGCCTTTTCGAGCTTCTCTGTCACAGTGTTTACAAGCACGCAAAGCTGGCGTCTTTCTCCAAGCGCAAGTGTTTCCTTGAAAACGTTATTTCGAGCTCTGTTATCCGTCGGCCACTCGAGTCGCTCTTCCCTGATCTCGTCAACCATTGCGTTTATCTCTTCCGCGCTCATCAGCTCTCTCATATATCCAACCAACAGCTCATTGGCAAGCGGTACGAAAACGGTGGATCTACCGTCGTTTATGGGGGTCAGTATATAATACTGCTCCTCTTTTCCTATCGTTCCGAAGTTTTCGTTTCTTATATCCGAAACCACGCAAACACCCTCTGCACGGTAAACTACCCGACTTCCGATCTCAAACATTCTACCCCTCCCAATATAGCGTTAAAATCCAACGCTTTAATTATACCATAAATTCCAATAAATTTCCAAAGGCAGATTGCACAAAAAGCGCCTTTTTATCTTGTGAAATATGCGAATTGATAATGGTTTTTGATTGTATTATAATAAGCTATACTTTTTTTAAGGAGATGATTTTATGACAAAAAGAAAGACCGCTGTCAGAACGCTTTGCTTTTGCGCGGTATTTGCAGCTCTCACGTGTGTGGCAACGCTGATATCCATTCCACTTCCCGTTGGATACTTCAATCTCGGGGATACGATAGTTATCGCAGGCGCGTGGTGTCTTGGTTTGCCCGGTATCGCCTCGGCAGCGATAGGCTCTGCACTCGCGGACGTCTTTCTCGGCGCGGCAATATACGCTCCCGCAACGGCTGTTATAAAAGGTCTCATGGCTCTGATCGCTTTTTTGCTGTGTCAAAGTCTCTCTAAGTTTCCTCGGCATACGGAAGTTTTGCTGCGAGCAGCCGTCGCGCTTTTGTGCGAGGTCATAATGGTGGGCGGTTATCTGCTCTACGACGCATTCGCCATCGGCTACGGAATGGGCGCGCTCGCAAGTATCGGCGGAAACGCACTGCAAGGACTTGCGGGTATTATCGGCTCTGTGGTCATCTTCTCGGCAATAGAAGATATTCCGTCCGTTCGAAAGCTCTTACAAAGAAAATAAATCAAACGGCAAAGGACGAATTCGTCCTTTGCCGTTTTTGCTTTTTATCGCGCTCCTATATCATATTCACCTTGCAATTCTGTGGGAAAGACGCCATGCGGCGGTTTTTATTGTAATAGCAGCCGCTCGGCACAGATACCTCGGTCAAGCTATGACACCCCTCAAAAGCATTCGCGGCAATATTGATAATGCCGTTCGGGAACGTGATGTTTTTAAGATTTTTACAGTATCCAAATGCCCAAGGCCCTATCTTTTTCAAGGAGCTCGGCAAACGGATCTCTTCGAGATTTGTGCAGTCTTTAAATGTTTTTTCGGGTATCTCGGTAACACCCTCTGGTATAACGACTACTCTTAAGCTCTTTTTTACGTCATCGAATGCAAAGCCATATATTTCTTTAACACTATCGGGCAAAACAACGTAATCCATATCCCCGGTAAATCCTATTAAGCTGTTTCCGCTCATCTTGCAATATTTTTCCACGTTATTATGCGCGGATACGTCACTCTTGGGGATGGGCGCAGAAGCCGCTGTTGCCGTGGACCTTGTCTGCGCTTGCTGTGCTATTGTCTTCTTATCGACAAACGTCACCTTGCAGTTTGGCGGAAATGCATTTGAAAGATCCGCCGATTTTAGCGTATGGGGTACGACCACCTCAGTCAGCTTGTCGCATCCAGAGAAAGCATATGGCGTGATCTCCCGAACAGTGCTTGGAATACGTACTGTCTTCAAGTTTTCACAACCAAAAAACGAGCAGACACCGATCTCCTTAACTCCTTCGGGTAGATAGATCTCGGTAAGTGCTGTGCAGTGATCGAATGCCAGCTTATTTATTACCCTCAGTGACGTAGGAAGCGTAACGCTTTCCAACTTTTCGCAACCCAAAAACGTACTTGTATCTATTTCCGTTACCCCCTCGGGCACGACGACACTCTTTAAGAAACCACGAGCCTTGATAAAGGTTGAGGGATCTATCTTGATAACTCCGTCGGGTATTATAACGTCTGTACTTTTTCCTTTGTATTTTCTGCAAATACCGTCTTCTATTTCAAAGGAAGCATTGTCTGTGGCTACAGACCCTGTCGTAGTTGTTCTCTGCCCTGTTGTCGTCAGCTTGGCAAACTTCACATTGCAGCTCAGCGGAAATGCGTTTGAAACGTCTGATGTCCTAAGCGCATAGGGCACGACTACCTCCCGCAGCTTATCGCATCCCGAGAAAGCGTTTGGCGCGATCTCCTGTACGGTGCTTGGGATACTCACAGTTCCTAAATTCGGACAAGCGCCGAACGCATAGCCGTCAATGCTCGTCACACCCTCTGGCAAGCATATCTCAGTCAGAGCAGGACAGCCATAAAACGCTTGATTTTTGATTATCCGCAACGAGCTCGGCAACGTGACGCGCTCAAGCTTCTTACATTCACAAAACGCAAGAGATGCGATCTCCGTTACTCCTTCGGGTATGACAACGCTCTTTAGGAAACTTCGAGCCTTACCGAATGATGACGAGCCTATCTTTGTAACACCGTCGGGTATGACCACGTGCTCTTCACTGCCAAGATATTTTTTGCATATCTTGTTTTCTATTTTGAACGAAGCATCCTCCGTGGGCACAGTACTTGTAGGCTGTGACACGCTTACTGTGTTTGTGGGCTGTGCAGCGCTTGCCGCCGGGATGAGCTTGATCTTACAGGTCTTTGGGAAAGACGAGTCGAAGTAGAGACAGTCATCGGGAAGCTCCACACTTTTCAGACCGACACAGCCCTCGAATGCGTGCTCCGCAATATTCAATATTCCGCTTGGAATGCTTATGGTTTTAAGCATCGGACAGTTTGCGAACGCCCTCTCTCCAATACCCGTCAAAGATTTGGGCAAAATAACCTCCTCCAGCTTCGGACAATCCGCAAAGGTATTGAGATTCAACCACCAAAATCCCTCGGGCAGCACAACTCCCCTCAATCGCGGCTTTACACTTTCAAAAGCGAGCGCGCTTATTTCGGTTATGCCACTCGGCAAGGTTACGTAATCTGCATCGCCAAAATACTCAAATAGCTTGCCTTTACTGCCTATTCGACAGCTTTTTTTGATCTCCTCAGGTGTCGGTATAACGGGCTTGGGCGCCGCCACTGGCTTTGGCTCTGCCGCCTTTACCGTTTTCTTTGGAGCGGCAGGCTTGACCTTCGGGGCACTGACAGTCTGCACCTTCTTCTCGGTGGGAATACTCAGAGAAATATCAAAGTGCCTTTTCCAGTAGTCCAAGCATTCCTCGTCCGTAAACCTTGGATAATTGTCCTTGACCGCTCTGATAACGGCGCGAGTATAGTTCTCAAGATTTCCAAGAGACTTTTGCTTTTGATAAACCTGTCTTTCCAAATCCTCTATTATGTCATAGTATATTGTCTTAAGGCGTCTTATAACGTCTTCTTCTTTCTCGAATTCCTTAAAGCCGTACTTCTCTTGTACCTTTCGCAAATTTTTACCTTTTTCCCAGCCATAGTGTCCTTCTCTATAAGCATCGTCACACTCTTGCTTGTATCCCGGGTGAGCAGCCGCGAAATCGTTCTCATATTTTTGCTTCTTTTTCTCCTGCTCCTCGTCGTACTTTTTTGTGTTTTCTCCGTATCCCCAGTATTCCTTTTCCTTGATCTCTGTTAGCCTGTCTTCCATAGCAACAAAATCCTTTGCCGCCTGAAGATACTCGGGCTTGACTGCATTCCATTCCAAACGCTTTCTTACTTCATAACATCTGTCTATATAGCTGACCAATCTGTTCCATACAAAGATGTTGTACTTTTCGCGAGCTGCCTCCGCTTCCCTGTGCATACGGCCAAGCTCGGGGTATCTGTCCGCGTTGATATACTCATAGGTCTTCGGAGGCTTCAACGGACCGCCCGTTAAAAGATTATACATATTGTATGCCATCACTTCGGTAAAGCCTTCGCCTATATGCTTCTGCACCAGATATCTTTGCAGCTCGTGCGTAGCGGAGTAATACGCCTGATAAAGATCATAACCTTTTGATGTAGAATCATAATACAGCGCATCCGAATATATCTTGACCCTGCTTTTATATACTGTGTAAAACTCTTCTTCCGTAAAGATTCTCGCCATAAGTACCTCCTTTGATAAGCAACTATAGTTTCTTCACTTAGAATTATATCATATAAGCTTTCTTTTTTCAAGACAAATCTTCCGCCAAAACAAAAAGGCACCCTATTGGTGCCTCTCTTTTGTTGGATATTCAAGCTTGCTTTGCAAGCTGAAGATTCTTCGCCAAGCCGCTGGTGAGTGAGCTCACCGACGTCTTTTGGCTCGAATGCGAACCCACGTGGGCGTGAGCCCAAACGGGTTTCAAGTAAGTCATCCGCTCAATAACATAGGTGATTATAACCCACCTTATCGTACGCTAAACCCCTAGCGTTTACAAGGCTTTCGCGACTTTTTGACATCAAAAATACCCACTCCCCTTTATACCGCTCAAACCCCCATTCTAACACCATTTTTTGAAAAGTGTTAGAAAAAGTGTTAGAATTAATAAAGAAAAACATATATGTGGATATCCAGTTTTTTCAACCAAATCAATCATATCAATACTGGGTAAGCCATCAAAATCATATTTTAACAAAACGGTACAATCAGGATCTGTCAACCACAGCAAAAACGATCCTTCACGTTCTCTGCAAATGATAGAAAGAGCGCTGATGACACCGGATTAGTTAAAATCCCTGCCTAAAGGAACTTTTATTGTTACCAAAACGGGATCCTATCCGATAAAAGTAAAATTAAAACTGTTCTTTGAGTGGGGTATAGAATTTGAATCTGAGCCCTACTGCGTACCTATAAGAGATATAAGTGTTATTCGCTATGCGACCAAGGAAAAGCCAATAGAAGAAATCACAAATAAATACCATAAAAATTCAGACAAAACCAAAGAAGACAGCGAAATCCCATCCGGCAGTTTTCTCGTTGAAAACAATATGCGGGAAAGCCCCTTCCCTACCACCGACGCGGAAATGCGCCGTCTAAAACATAGCAAAGGCACTCCAAAGGAGGATATTTGTTCTTGAATTATTTTGACTCGATCTATTCTGATAACCTACCAAATCGAGCCATATCCGTTTACATGTATCTTGTAAACAGAGCAAACTCGGACGGTCAATGTTGGCCGTCCGAGCGTCGTATAGCATCAGATCTGTCATTATCCAAATCCACCGTAAAACGCGCTCTCGCAGATCTGATCTCACATGGCTACGTAAAAGTTGAGCAACGTTATCGTACAAACGGTGCTAACAGCACTCTGCTCTACACCATACCCCATTTAAATCAACACCGCACAACCAAGGGATAAGTGTTTCTACCTACTGAACAAAGGCTGGTGTCACGATGGACCTACAAGGTTAACTATATCAATATAAATAATTATAACAGAAAATAAGATAACAATGTTGGGAATAAAAACGCGTATCAAAAAACGCCCAACATTGTTTTTTCTTTTCTGCTATAACCAAAAATTTCTCTCTAATTTTCCAAAAATATTTTTTAACCCGGACAGTAGTTGTCTGGGTTAAGCTTTAGAATGTTGTTGGATTGGAGGTGAGAACCTTATGGGAGCGACCGAACGAAGATACGAAATTATGAAAATACTGTGCCGACGCAGATATGAAAACATGCGCAATTTAGCGTCCGAGTTGGGTGTTTCCATGAGGACTATCCAGCGAGATATAGAAGTTTTAAGTCTGACAGAGCCTATCTATACGCAAACAGGTAAACATGGCGGAGGTGTGTACGTCGTTTCAGGCTACTATATGAATCGAATGTATATGACAGACACAGAACTCGATGTATTAAAAAAATTATACATAGCAGCTGACGAGAATGCAGAGTTGTTGACATTTGATGAGAAAAACCGGCTTGAGCTTCTTATCTCGCAATACACCAAACCAAAAGCAAAATTATGAAAGGATTTGTTATGAAAGAAAACGAAAAACTGCTATTCAAAGCATTGTGTAAATTCAAAAATGACTTCAAGGATCCTTCCTTGATCGAATTTGCCTCCCCCGCTGTTCTAGGCCACCTTTTCTTCAATCGTATGCAGGGTATAGCCTATGACACGCTCAAGAAAAACGGGTTTCTTGGCAAAGTAAACCGAGAGTTCAGAAACTCCCTAGGCGCAGCATTTGACCAGAACGCAAAGAAAAATGAAAGCTTCAGACAATGCGTTTCTATGCTTTCAGATCTCCTCTCTGCTGTGGATTGTAAAGTGGCAATGCTGAAGGGCGCATATCTTTGTAATCACTACCCGGATGGTTACAGGACTTCTAATGACGTAGATCTGCTCGTTTCTCCCAAGGACGTTACAAAGATAGGAAATCTCCTTTTGGGTGCAGGCTTCAAGCAAGGAAATATCAGGAACAGAGAGTTTGTCCCTGCAACAAGACAGGAAATAATCGAGTCCAAAATGATGCGCGGAGAGACTGTGCCGTATATTTTGGAAGTAGGACTTCCGTTTATGAGATTTTTTGAGGTCGATATCAATTTTTCTCTTGACTATAAGAACTCCGATGCAGATATACTTTCGGACATGCTCTCGAAAGTCTGCATAAAGGCAGAGAAGGATATCTCTATTCCCACGTTGTGCGACGAGGATTTCTTTATCCACCTTTGCGCCCATCTTTATAAGGAAGCAACCACACTACCGTGGATCGAAATGCGTCGAGATATGACTCTATATAAGTATTGTGATATTTATATGCTTCTTTCGGAAATGTCGGACGAAAAGCTCGATCGTATTTTTGAGCGTGCATACGCACTCGGTATGGAAAAAATATGCGCCTATTGCATTCTCGAAACGATGGACCTGTTTGACATGAACAACAAGCTTGCCCATGACCGTGCCACAAGCGCACTTGTAGGCGACACTGATTTTTGTCTCAAGGTTATCTCCCCCAAAGACAAAAAGAATCTTATCTACAAGACGGCAAGTGCGACTGAACGCTTCTTTATGAGCTCCAGAGCAGATGACTTGAAGGAGGTGAACGTTAATGAAAAAGCTTAATATGCGAAAAAATGATACTCCCGGTCTTCTCATTACCTTCTGCGGCTTGGACGGGTGCGGAAAGACGACTATGATGAATAGACTGATTTCTGACCTTCAGCATGACTACGATATATTTGTAACCAAGCAGCCGACAAATGCCGTGCGCAATTCCGAGATATTCAGAAATTATATGGATTGTCCCGACCACGATGCTTTTGACTACCGCAGCCTTTCCCTGCTCGCAGCAAGTGACCGTTTGCAGCACGTAAACAAGGTGATCGAGCCGGAGATGAAAAAAAGTAAGATCGTTCTTAGCGACAGGTATTTCTATTCGTGCCTTTCCAACCTCCGTGCAAGAGGATTTGAAGATGATGAGTGGATATATGAAATTGCAGAGTCCGTTATCAAACCCGACATTGCCTTTTTCTTTGACGTTCCAGTAGAAGAAGCAGTCGCAAGAGTACGCCGTCGACCAGAAGAAAAGGACCGATATATCGATATGGAGCTTCAGTACAAGCTCCGCAAGGAATACGTAGATATCTGCTATTCAAACGATGGAATACTTATTTCAACTATGCAGCCCGAAGATGACTGCTACACACTCGTAAAAAACGCAGTAAAGGAGATATTAAACAATGGATGTGCTTAATAAGGTATCAACGATTTTAACAGATCTTTGCGGTATAGAAGACATCAGTGCCGAGCAAGAGCTTGCAAAGGATCTCGCTCTTGACAGCCTGCAAATGGTCACGCTTTTGATAATGATAGAAGATAATTTCAATATCCTCTTGGATGAAGCTGATATGAATCCCTTTGACCTTATCACAGTTGAACAGGTCATAAAACTCGTAGAAAAATATGTGGACGGTGATGGCAGTGAAGAAAAACAAGATTGAGCTTCCTATTTTTGAACCGATTTATGGTGCTTATCACTATCAAGGTTGTGGAACAGCTTTCCTTGAAAGCAACCCATCTATAATTAATTGGTATCTCAATGAGGTATTAAATTTGAGTTGTACGCTAAAATTCCTGTCCGGTTTTACATCTCCCGAAATTAACATCTCAAATTCATCATGGAAATGCAATCCATACTTAGATAAAAAGTGGTATGAAATGCAATTTGTAGACGGATATATTCATTATGTAATCCGAAACTTGATAGATAATGATTACTATGTATATTTTAACGGAATAGATGACTTTTACGTTGATGGAAAAAGCGACTTTGGAGAAAAACACTTTTCTCACGATGGTTGTATTTGCGGGTATAACCAAACAGAAAAGACATATTGCATCTATGCATATGATCAAAACTGGCTTTATAAGAAGTTTTGGGCACCTCAAAAAAATTTTGACAAAGGAAGGCGGGCTCTTTTCAAAGAAGGAGAGTTCGGTTACATTTGCGGAATTAAACCCCAGCAAGATGTAGTTGTTTTCTCATTCCAAAAATCATTGGAGAAGATTGCTGAATATTTGTCTGTTGAGAAAGATTATTTCAACAAAGAGAAAATTCACGGGATAATCGTACATAATTTTATAGCCCAATATCTCGATATGCTTTATAATGGATCGGTTCCATACGAGAAGTTGGATCGCCGCATTTTTAGATTGATTTGGGAACATAAAAAAGTAATGCTCACAAGAATACTGCTGATAGAGCAAGAACTTAAGCTTGACGGCTCAATCGGCAAAGAATACGAAACTGTAGTTCGCGAAGCCGATACCTGCAGGATGCTTTACGCCTCACACCATATGAAACGCCGAGACTCTGTTCTGCCTATTATTAAAAAGAAACTTTTAACGTTGAAATCTCTTGAACAAGATCTTTTAGAAAAGCTTCTAACAAAAGCAAAAGGAGCTAATACGCCATGACTCTTTGGAACTATATAAAAAATCATATGCTGAAAAATCCCTCGTCAAAAATATACGAAGACAGTGCAAGCCTTTCGTATGAAGAAACCGCCATTTGGGCAGAGTGCTTTGCCGACAAACTACAAGGAGTTCATTGTTGCGCCGTACTGTGTTCATCTGAAATGGCAGCCGCCATGTCTCTTCTTGCGTGCTTCGCCGCGCAGGCAACAGCCGTTCCGCTCTCTATGAGATATGGAGAAAAGCACTGTAACAAGATCCTTAACTCAATAAGTCCGGACGCCATAATTATGGATGTCGGCGGTGAGATCACTGTATATAAGATAAAAGAAAGCCAGTATATAGAACCAAAAGAACATCCGGCACTTATCATGTGCACTTCGGGTACGACAGGAATACCTAAAGGTGCTATGCTAAGCGAAAAAAACATTATCACAAATGTTTCGGACATCGCAGATTATTTTGTGTTGGATACAAACGATAACATTCTTATCTCCCGTCCTCTCTACCACTGCGCGGTACTTACAGGAGAATTCCTGACGGCACTCGTAAAAGGATCAGATATTCGCTTTTACTCAGAACAATTCAATCCTGCAAAAATGCTTGAGCTCATTGAGAAATACGAAATAACCGCGTTCTGCGGAACTCCCACTCTTCTCTCTATGATGGCGAGATTCAATAGAACTTCACATACAGACACGCTTAAGCACATTTGCATTAGCGGCGAATGCATGAGCCGCGAAACAGGACACAAAATTTCTCAAGCATTCCCTAACAGCAACATATACCACGTATACGGACTTACCGAGGCGTGCCCTCGTGTGAGTTATCTCCCGCCAAAATATTTTTCAGAGCACCCAGACTGTGTAGGAATTCCTCTGAAGTCGGTATCGATAAAAATAATAAACATAGCGGGAGAGATTTGCAAAGAAAACGAAGAAGGAATGCTTTTTGTCAAAGGCGATAACGTTATGCTTGGATATTATCGCGACCCGGATAAGACTCAGAAGGTACTTCGTGACGAGTGGTTATGCACGGGTGACATTGCTACTATCAACAAATCGGGATTTCTTAAGATCAAAGGAAGAAACGATGATCTCATCATAAAGTCTGGAATGAACATATATCCCGCCGAGATAGAAGCAGAACTGAAAAAGGACACAAGAGTCAAAGAAGTTCTCGTGTACGGAATAAATAATCAGTTGGGCACGCAAATCGGTCTGAAGATCGTTGGTGATTTCAAATCAGTTGAAGAAATTAAGCAGCTTTGCGCTACTTCCCTTCCGTCATTTCAAGTACCATCTATCATCGAGTTATCGGACGAGCTCCCCAAAAACGGTTCAGGTAAAATAATCAGGAGGTAATCACTATGATGGAACACGAAAAGAAAATGTTGCTTACAAAGGATGAATACGAGTATCTGCTTGTTGGATTGGGGAAAAACAAACCGATCGTAAAACAAACTAATTACTATTTTGATACCGATAATCTTTCAATGAACAGTCAGAACACGACCTGCCGCATTCGACTGAAGGACGGAAAATATAAAGGAACGATAAAAAAGCACGCGTCAAATGCCAATTACAGCACTGAAAACGAAATAGAGGTGCGAAACGGCATACATGACAATGCTTTTATTGATATGGGATTGATCCTTCAAGGCAATCTTGTTACAGAGCGCCTTGTTCTGTTCAAAAATAAAGTATGTGAAGTAGTGCTGGACAAGAACAGTTATCTCGGATACATAGATTATGAGCTTGAGATAGAATATCTACCCGAATACGAGCAAACAGCGCTTGTTGCACTTAAGGTGTTTTTCGATCTCTTGCAGTACAAATTTCCGTTCTTGACCGAAAGTAATCTTTGCAAACGTGTTAAGAATTCAAATAGCAAATCCAAAAGATTTTTCGAAAAAACAAAAAAATTCAATTACGACAGTACTTGTCATAATTAGGCATTACAATATACCTGCAGCTGCAAACAAAATTCAAAAAATTATATTTAAAAAGGAGAATTAAAATTATGGCATGTAGAAATGCTTACAGAACAAATTTTTTAAATATAGGAGGTGCACTATGTCTTGTATAACTTCAATTAATGTCACCCCTAAAACAATCACTCTTAAGGTCGGAGATTGGTACTACTGTGCCTGTGCCGAAATCACTCCTTCCGACGCTGATTGCACCGATGTGGTGTGGCACAGCGACGACCCTGATATTGCAAGTGTAAACGAATCGAACGGATACATCTTCGCCAACTCGCTTGGCACAACAACCATTTATGCTACTACAACAGATGGCAGCGAATGCTGCGATTGTATGACGGTTACCGTAAGTGACACTATCCCTGTCACTATGGTATCGTTGAACAACTCTTCCCTTTCTATCGAAGAAGGAACAAGCAATTTGCTCGTGGCTACCGTTTATCCTCTCAACGCATCCGATTCTTCCGTAACTTGGTCTAGTGACAATGAAGGTGTCGCTTTTGTTGGAGAGGATGGAACAGTTTGCGGCATGTCCACCGGAGATACATATATTACTGCAACTTCCAATAGCAACCCCAACATAAGTGCACATTGTCACGTAACCGTTACTGGTGATATTCTTGTACAGTCAATCTCCATCAGATTGGATGGAGATGAAATTGATGAAAACAATAACATCGATATAGGAAATTCATTCTTTGCACGAGCAATTATAACACCTACAGATGCAACCAATCATTGCGTTTCGTGGTCGAGTAGCAATCCTAGTGTTGCTACTGTTATAAGCAACACCGGTCTGGTAACTACTCTGGCAGAGGGTTCTGCTGTGATTACCGCTACTGCTTGTGATGGCAGCGGAGTTAGTGCTAGCGTTACTATTACTGTGCGAAGGATCCCGATTACTAAATTTGAGATATGCCCGCAAACGTGTGTGTTGAATACCACCACAAACAAAACAGCAGAAATCAAAGCTACTATTTTACCTTGGAACGCAAGCGATAAAAGAATCGTCTGGGATATTTCTTCAACCGCTGCCGATATGGAAGTAGACGAAGAAAACAATTTGGTAAGAGTTACAGCAAAGCGAGTTGGATCACCTACTGTCACGGCAAGAACGGTCGATGGAAATCTGAGAAGCACTTGCAAAATTGCGATTGATAGCAGGCAATCTGTTTTTGTAACAAAAGAAACGGGAGACTTTTTTACTGTTAGCTTTGAAGGCGGACCTGTTTGGAAAAGTATTGGTTGCGATTTGACACTCGATGAAAATCGATCTGGTTATTCCATGGATCCTTTATATGGACAGCTCTCTTTTTTGAACAAATCGGAAAAAAGATTTCTTGATAATTTCAGCAAATTTTTTTCAAAAAAGGAGCTTGCGCTTTTGTATCTTCTCGATCCCTACGGCGTTGAATTTTATATGAAATCTTACGATATCTATAAGGTAGTGGAACAATTTCCTGACGATTACCCCGATTATAATTCCAAACTTAGACGTGTTCTGAACTTCAAAGATGAGTTGTACGAGGAAATATTTGGTGTTTACCCAAGTCCATTCATTCTTTCGGATAACGGTGAACGCATGAGTATATCTGGACGTTACGATAGACTTGACTATTATAGAGATTCAGAACTTATATTCGGTGCGCACAATGTAGTGGATGTTATAGAACTTTTGGAACATGCCGCAGATATAATACTAGAGCTTTTTGATAAAATAATACCTGATGACTCGTGGATCCAAGTAGGTGTCGATGTAGCTCAGGCTGCAAAAACTTTTTTGTTCGCCAGCTCCATTAAAGAAGGTTTTTCTGAAGTTATAGCAGATTATCTAGATGAGTATATAGACAACTCTATCACAGATGCATTTGACGGTGAAATAAAAATAATGGAATGGCCCAACTCTCTATTAAATTCTATTTATGAATTGACACATGGAATAAATGATATTTTGAATCTTAAAAATCTCAAAGACCTTGAAATATACGATAAGGTAAACAGACAGGATTCGTATATTGTTCAGTTCTGTGCTGGCTCTAACGCATTATTCACAGAGGATATTATCGAGCTTTGTTCTAACGATTAATATTACAAAAATCCCCACGGTTTCAAACGAAACCGTGGGATATATTTTTTATTTCAATTTAGGCGCCGAAAGGTTGCTCAAATCCCAAACACTCTCGTCAAATCCGTGATTTTGCGGAAGTGTGTCACACGCTTGACAATTATTCTCAGTGTAAACAGCGTTTGAAGGCATATTATAAAGCTGACAAATCGGCTCAGTAAATCCTGCCGTTTCATCGATAGGCTTTACACAACCAAACAGATTTTCAAATTCAAAGCTACCACTAATTGTTCCATCGGGATTTTTTACTTGCCGTGCATCGCAAATAATTGCAGAAGCATTATAAAAGTTATAGCCATAATATGGTTCAAGTGACTTGTTTATACTATTTTCTGAAAAACCGTCACTAAGCTTTGTTATGGCGCTCGGATCATTTGTAATAGTTCCAAAAGCCGCTGCATAATTCGAAACTTGATAATCAGACCACCGAATCATCAAATACGATGCAAACCGATCACATTCAAAAATACTATAGTTGTTCAAAAGACCAATAATACCACCATTTATATTTGTCTTTATGTACACGTCCTTTGTAATTATTGCGATATTACTTTCGACTCTATCAAAGACACTTTGTGAATTTTCCGAAACAGAAACAAAACCTACCAATCCACCGGCACACAATCCTGAAGTTCCTACATTTGATAATGTGTCTGATGTGGCAAGTGAAATCGACGAATCAAGAATCCTTATGTTGCTTATTTCGGATTTTGATGTTACTTCAAGACGACCTGCCAAAACTCCTATGTACAAACCATCATATTTTTTGTTGTTTTCCAATACAACAACCGCAGTATCAATATTCATATTTTTAATGATTGCATTTTCGCAAAACGCAAACAGTCCGGTCAACCCGTAATTAAACGACACATCACCGTATGATTCAAAATAACTAAACACTTCTGTTATTTTCAAATTCAAAACAGTGTGCCCTTTTCCGTCAAAGTTTGCTTTAAAAGCGCGTGTACCATCTCCAATCGGTGTCCACGAAATATTATTCAAATCTATATTACTCGTAAGCTCAAAATAGCTTCCCTCATATGAATTACCCTCATTAACTTGCTTGGCAAGATAGGCAAGTTGCGAAGGTGTCGCTATCTTGTAAGGATCTGCTTCTGTTCCACTTCCGGATTCAAAGGATGCCGCAACAGTTCCGTCCCATTTACTTTGAACCGCTCCGCCATTGTCATCCAACTGATTTTCATTTCCATTGTTCTGCTCACCGTTATTGTCTCCATTACTCTGTGTATTACAACCCGCAAGTAATGATACAAACAAAACTATAACCAGCAGTAAACATACCAATTTTTTCATAAAGCACCTCCGTGTATGTACTGTTTGTATTATACACTAAAAAATATTTTTTGTCAATATTTTATATACGACAGTAGTTGTCATAATTAGGCATTACAATATACCTGCAGCTGCAAACAAAATTCAAAAAATTATATTTAAAAAGGAGAATTAAAATTATGGCATGTAGAAATGCTTACAGAACAAATTTTTTAAATATAGGAGGTGCACTATGTCTTGTATAACTTCAATTAATGTCACCCCTAAAACAATCACTCTTAAGGTCGGAGATTGGTACTACTGTGCCTGTGCCGAAATCACTCCTTCCGACGCTGATTGCACCGATGTGGTGTGGCACAGCGACGACCCTGATATTGCAAGTGTAAACGAATCGAACGGATACATCTTCGCCAACTCGCTTGGCACAACAACCATTTATGCTACTACAACAGATGGCAGCGAATGCTGCGATTGTATGACGGTTACCGTAAGTGACACTATCCCTGTCACTATGGTATCGTTGAACAACTCTTCCCTTTCTATCGAAGAAGGAACAAGCAATTTGCTCGTGGCTACCGTTTATCCTCTCAACGCATCCGATTCTTCCGTAACTTGGTCTAGTGACAATGAAGGTGTCGCTTTTGTTGGAGAGGATGGAACAGTTTGCGGCATGTCCACCGGAGATACATATATTACTGCAACTTCCAATAGCAACCCCAACATAAGTGCACATTGTCACGTAACCGTTACTGGTGATATTCTTGTACAGTCAATCTCCATCAGATTGGATGGAGATGAAATTGATGAAAACAATAACATCGATATAGGAAATTCATTCTTTGCACGAGCAATTATAACACCTACAGATGCAACCAATCATTGCGTTTCGTGGTCGAGTAGCAATCCTAGTGTTGCTACTGTTATAAGCAACACCGGTCTGGTAACTACTCTGGCAGAGGGTTCTGCTGTGATTACCGCTACTGCTTGTGATGGCAGCGGAGTTAGTGCTAGCGTTACTATTACTGTGCGAAGGATTTATGTAACAGGAATTGATATAGAAGCTAGCACATACACGATGGAGGCAGGCAACGATAAATGTTTTTTGCATTGGGTTGTTCCTTATAATGCGACCAATAAATCTGTGATGTGGTCAAGTAGCAACACCTCTGTCGCCACAGTAAAAAATGGGTGTGTAACCGCAATTGCACCAGGTGAAACAACAATTACCGTCATTACTGTTGATGGATACAAAAAAGCCGAGTGCATCCTTACTGTTACACCGGCAGATACTCGTAGCAGTGTCTATATAACCCAAAGTGCTTATGATAGTTACGGTGGAAAATATTATTTCAATATTACCTTTAACAATGGCCGAGTCTGGAAAAGCATCGAATATGATTTGGGCAACCCTGATGCTTCCATGACTATACCCGACAGTGCTTATGACAGAAATCTTTATAATCTAGATCAAAACTTCACAGAAGAACAACTCGCATACATATATTTGTTTGATCCCTTGGGAGTAGAACATTATGTAAAACACTGCCCTTTTTATACGAATAAAGCTCTGCTGTTTTTCAAAGACAACGTATATGAAAAAATTTTTGGCAAAAAACCTCAATTTTTCAAGGTCTGGCCAGATGACACAATAACATATTATACCAATGTTAGTACTGATAACCGTGAAGATTATTATTCAGAAGCAGAAGTGTTGTTTGGGGCACACTCAATGACTGGCGCTTTTGAACGGCACGTGTTTGGGGCTAAAGTTATTATTAATATTGTGGATGCTGCTTTGGGAATATTTTCCGACACTTACTCCGATGTTACATCGGCAATATCACGTGGCGTTCAAGCATATCAACTTTTATTTTATTCTGGTTCAATTGCAAATGCAACATCAAGCACAGTTTCTGGATTTTTGGATGACTATTTAACTTCTAACAATCTCACCAACAAGTTTTTTAACTGGGTTTCTCCCATAGCCGGTGTGATTGTATCCACAGTCCAAGACTTCTTTGATATCTTCACGCCTCCCAATCTTGGACATATCAGCATATACAACAGAGTCAACGCTGACAATTATAAAACTTATATTATGTTAGAATCAGGAGCACCTATATCGGTAAAAGACATTTGTAACAAATACAAGTAAAGCTAACAAGTAACAAAGAATGCCCAGGAATATCCTGAGCACTCTTTGTTACCAAATTTCTGTTTTATATCCATTCCATACAGGAGATGTAAATCCCTGTGCGGCGCTATGATAATAGATGGTATAATTTACACCTTCCGCCTTATATGACGAGCCTTCGTAAATATATTTATCAGGGGCATTACCTTCAAATCTCACCGCTTCAAGCGCCGTACACTTATCAAAGACAAGTTCGTGAATATCTTTTACCGACGCAGGAACAACAAATTCAATTAATCTAGTATTTGATGCAAACGCGGATGGCGATATCGTTTCAACACCTTCATTAAGAACAACGGACTCCAACTCCAAACAATGACTAAAGGCAGCGACATCTATAGTTTTTACGCTAGAAGGAATAGTAATTTGCTTGATTTTTGTCTTAAGAAAAGCATAACTTCCGATTGACACAAGACCTTGTTCAAACTCCACGCGTTCAAGACCGGAATACGCAAAAGTCTGCGTCCCCCATTCCAATACCCCTTTAGGAATCTTTATTTCTTTCAACGATGCACAATTCACAAAAGCATTTGCATATATAGCAGTTAATGTTTGTGGCAATGTAATTGTAGAAAGATTTGTACAATCTCTAAATGCTTCGCCATGTATTGTTTCTAATGTATCAGAAAGTTTCACAGTTGTCAACGAAGCACATTGCGCAAACGCTTGATGCCCTATAGAAACAATCGTATTAGGAAAACTTACTGAAACAATATTTGTGTTTCCCTTAAAGGCAGCTTCTTCAATTTGAACAACATCTTTTTGTTCTATTTTTTCAGGAATGCCTACTAGCGTATCGACCCCCTTATATTTTGTAATTATAACATTTCCACCATTAACTTGATATTCAAAATCCTCAACTGGACTTTCTTTTATAGGATTAGTATCTTCTTTCTGTTGCGCATTATTATCTATATTATCATCAGATTTGTTGTCACCATCATTTTGTACGCCATTTTTGTCTTCATTACTCTGTGAATTACATCCTGAGAATAATGTTATAAACAAAACCATAGCCAACAGTAAACATGCAAATTTTTTCATAAAACACCTCCGTGTATGTACTGTTTGTATTATACACTGAAAAATATTTTTTGTCAATATTTTATTTACGACAGTACTTGTCATAATTAGGCATTACAATATACCTGCAGCTGCAAACAAAATTCAAAAAATTATATTTAAAAAGGAGAATTAAAATTATGGCATGTAGAAATGCTTACAAAAAAATGATGAAAGAAGCAGGAATGATTTCCTCTTCCGTTATACAGCCTGTTGTTGAGACAACGGTGGATCGTCTCCTCTTCGGAGTTGATTCAAAAACGCAAGCAAACGATCTGCTCCAAAACAACATATCGGAGTTCGAGTGGATAGTGCGCAACAAGATATATCCCAACTTTTTTGGAAGACACATCAACGGTGAAGGATGTCTTACCAAGGATGAGATAAAGTTCCTCCATGGTAAGGGCTGCAAGATTGCTCCCGTCTACATTGATGACAGTGGTGAAAAGCTCACCGAAGAACAGGGAGCGGCACTTGCCAAGAAGATTGATGTATGTGCTTTTGAACTCGGCATTCCGGTAGGAAAGGCAATCTTTCTTGAAATCAATGAAGCCGAAAATGTTACCTCGGAGTTTATGATAGGATACACAAAAGCTCTTATAGAAGAAGGATATACCCCTGGATTCAAGGCAAATACGGATGCTAAATACTCGTTCGACCGTGAATTTAGTAGAGCCACGCGAATTGAAACAGATATTTTTAACAAGTGTCTTATTTGGGCTGTTGCGCCCACCGTTGCCGAATACGACGGCATAACCACATCACACCTTATTCACCCCGATAATTGGAGACCCTTCGCGCCCTCTGCTATCACTCGCCGAGAGATAGCTATCTGGCAGTATGGAAAGGACTGCCACCCCATAGAGGACGATATGGGACAAATAACGACATTTAATCTTAATTTGATTAGAAATGCTAATATCGTTATTACCAAAATGTTTTAACAAATACTTGAAATAAAAACAATCATATGATATAATAAAGGAGAATAAAAATGACTTGTATAAATTCAGTTACTGTCACCCCAAAAGCACTCACATTGAAGGTCGGAGATTGGTATTACTACGCATCTGCAGAGGTAAGTCCTTCCGACGCTGATTGCACTGATGTGGTATGGCACAGCAACAATCCCAATGTGGCAAGTGTCAATGAATCCACCGGATATATTTACGCAAATTCGCTTGGCACGGCAAACATCTACGCTACAGCAACAGATGGAAGTGAATGTAGCGATTATATTACAGTTACGGTAAATAGCAATATCCCTGTAACTTCCATATCTTTGAATACCTCTTCTCTTTCCATCGAAGAAGATACAAGCGACGTACTTGTTGCTACAGTTGCTCCTTCAAATGCGTCGAATAAGTCTGTAACGTGGTCGAGTGATAATGAACACATAGCATACGTTGGTGAGGATGGAACTGTCTGTGGCATCTCCACAGGAGATACATATATCACCGCAACGTCAACTAGCAATCCCAACATAAGTGCACGTTGTCTCGTAACTGTTACAGGAGATGTCCTTGTGCGATCAATATCCATCAGATTGGATGAAGATGTAGTCGACGAAAACAATAACATCAATATAGGAAATTCATTCTTTGCACGAGCAATCATAACACCTACGGACGCAACCAACCCCAATGTTTGTTGGTCGAGTAGCAATTCAAGTGTCGCTACTGTTATAAGTAACAGCGGTTTGGTAAGTGCTCTGGCAGAGGGTTCTGCCGTGATCACCGCTACTGCTTGCGATAGCGGCAGGATCTTTACAAGGGTTGCTATTAATGTTGTACGTGCAGCATCAACAACTTCTATAACAATAGATCCTTCTTCAAGAACAATAGTTCTTGGTGCATATACCAGCTTGCAAGCTATCATAGAACCCTTTACCGCTTCAAACTCCGTAAGGTGGTCTAGCACAAACGAAGCTGTTGCCACTGTCAATGCAACAGGTGGTGTCACGGGAATAGCACCTGGCACAACAACAATTAGAGCAACGGCTACTGATGGAAGCAATGTTTACGGTGATTGTACTCTTACGGTAATAACCCTTCCGGAAATTGGAAATGAAATGTGGTGGGAATTGGGATTCAAATATAGTAATAGTGAAAAGGATTGTTTAAGAGAATCTCAGGGATTTCCGCCATTTGCATATGAACAATGGGTTCGAAATGGTAGGCATAAAATTATCTATTTGTGCGCTCATGATGACATTCCAGTCGTAGGACATGCCCTTTTGCTTATTCGAGGAGACGATGGGGGTTGGTTCAAAACACAATTCCGAGGAACTACTCCGACAGATTCGTTTATTGAATGTATTCCTATCAGCGAGGAACGTAAAGATGAGTATTTAGTTCAAGAAAAAATGCACCACATTATTTTGTGTGGCAACTATAGAGGAAGTTTAGAAACAGCTAAAAGCATCGCGGCAAATCCAAATAATGATTACAATGGAAAATGGAATTTGCTTAACAATAATTGCCTACATTACGTAAACGAGATATTAAGTCAAGGCACTAATATTCATGAAAGCATAAATGAATACGTAAGAACAAATAATCGTGATGCGCCTCACGCATATTATGAGGACTTAATAAATATTCTAAACCAGTAAACAACCACACATCAAGAATATGGAGGAGAGTATGAAAAGCAAAACAACAAGATTTAAAAAAAGAACCATACTTTTAATAATTCTTTCCCTGCTGTTAATAACTTTGTTTTTGATGCGATATTTCTTTCCGAGCTTTCACAGTGAGGTACATCATGGTGTGGAATTCTATGAGAACGAATCTTATATGAATTTCGGCATTGGATTTAACAGATATGGTAAAATTGCATCTGACTATATACCCAAATATAAAGATATCTGTGAAAATGCAAATCATCTCGATTTCTATTATAAAGATTCCTCATTTGGTGTTCATAAATATGTAATTATCGCCGCAGGAGCTATCTATGATCCCGACATTTATGTCGCTAAACGAGATGAGATTTTGAAGTTGGGTACGGATTTTGGAGATGATTATATATTACAAAATGCAAATCTTCGCCAATACCGACTTGTTGACACCAAGTCTCGTATAAACGGTGAGAAACTATATTATATCATAGGTTGTTCTGATACGGATAATACCATTATGTATTTTGTATACATTGATAACAAGGCCCTTATAGATGAAGTTTACCCTATATTCGAAGACACAGCCTTAATATACACGCAATTTTGGCAAAATTTACACCCAACAACCACATTAAACGAGAGTTTATCGCCTGAAATAAATTAAAAAATTGACTTTCATACACCTTAACACAGTAACACAGGGGGATAGTTCTGTGTGTTAATTAACGAATACACGGTGTACTTCTCTCCTCCCAACAAAAACTGAATAGTTTTACCGCATTGGATTTGAATTTTTCTTATCCAATGCGTTTTTTTATTTTAAATACGACAGTAGTTGTCCACATTAACCTCTATAATACAGGTACAGCCAAGCTAAATGTTATTATAGAAAGGAGAAATCTCATGGAAGATGCACAGATCATTTTGGAGAGACACGAGCAGCGTTTGAGAACGTTGGAACGAGACGTATCGGAATTCAAAGCCGTTCAGGCAGAGATACGCACAATGAACGAAACCCTCGTCACTCTTGCCACTGAGCTGAAGCACACAAACGAGCACCTGGCACGACACGAGCAGAAGATAGATGATATCGAAGGTCAGCCGAGAGCACGAATACAGCAGATCGTTACCGCTATAATTGCCGCTCTTGCGGGCGGACTTATATCTGCCGTTATCGGAATGATTCTTACATGAGGAGTAAAGATATGAGTTTTGAAGAATTTATAAAACCCGAGCTCCTCATTCTGATACCCGTACTGTACGCTGTAGGCATAGGACTCAAGAAAAGTCGATTGTCTGACACGCTTATCCCTATTACTTTGGGAATCATTTCTGTTGTCCTATCCGCTTCGTGGGTAATTGCTACAAGCAACATATCCTCGCTTAAGGACGTTGCCTTCGCAATATTTACATCGGTAACGCAGGGTATTCTGTCTGCAGGTGCCAGCGTTTACTTTAATCAGCTATACGTTCAATCAAATAAGAAAGAGTAATTCGGAAAGGTTTCAATGATACATATTCTTTTTTCCCCCTTTTGCCTCTTGTTTTTTATAATTATTCTCGGATTTGCCGTTGGGCGTATCCGTGTATATAAAATCTCCCTTGGAATTGCTGGTGTGCTGTTTGCCGCCATCGCCGTAGGCGCACTCATGGCACACATTCCTACGCTGCCTGAGTATTTGCTTAATGATGCACAAAACTCAATGAAGATATTTTCAAGGCTTGGCTCTTCGTTGTTTGTATCTGTTATAGGCATACAAACAGGAATTTCACTCAAAAGAAATTCAAAGGGATCATTACGTGCATTTATAATAGGCGCATTGATGAGCGCCGCCGGAGTTGTTGCAATGAAGTTAATATCTGTTCTTGACAGAACAGTTAACCGCTCTTCCCTGCTCGGCGCTCTTTGCGGTGCGCTCACAAGCACACCCGCCCTTTCAAGCGCGTGCGAGCTGAACGCTAATGATAGCGCAAGTATTATCTGGGGCTATGGCAGTTCCTATTTGTTCGGCGTTTGCTTGACAGTTTCATTCGCTCAGATCATTTCATCAAAATCTCCGCCAAAAAAAGAAAAAACGGCACTTACATCTACCGCCGAAAATAAATCTTATTATGAATTGATACTGCTGTGTGTTGTAGCGCTTATAGGAAATATTATAGGTGCTCTTAAAATAACGTTGCTGAACATATCGATTGGCAGCACCGCCTCAATTCTGATCGTAGGACTGCTCATAGGCTTGCTTATACGACACCAAATATCTTTGTCAAAAGAACACTTAAATAATTTCAGAAATTTAGGATTAGCGCTCTTTTTTGCCGGAACGGGATACTCCACAGGCACGCAGGCTATGAGCTTAGATGTGCGTTTAATCATATATGGAATTATAATTACGATAAGCGCGATCCTTACGGGTGTGCTATTATGCAAATTATTCTTTGCCCGCAAACGAGAGGGTTCTCCCTTTATAATTGCAGGCGGAATGACAAGCAGTCCCGCATATGGTGTGCTGTCCGAAAACGAAACCGAAGCATCAACAACCGCATTTTCTTTTGCATATTTTGGTGCTTTGATCTCTCTCATAATTGCAATCCAAGTAATTGCAAGATAACTCATCAATCGGTTTTTACTTTTTCCTTGAATATACAATTATAATTTCCTTAAGCAACTTAATCTCGCCTTCGTTTAATGAGCAAAAAGATGTTTCCTCAATATCTCGTACAATTTTTTCTAACAATGCAATCTCCCGATCCTTTAGATGAGGTTGGTTTTTCAGATTGGTCTTATCTATGTATACACCTCCATATCTACCAACAATCGTAAAGATAGGTGCGCTTGTGCTTAATATATCCACATCTCGCATTATTGTACGCTCACACACCTCAAGTTCAGTTGAAAGCTCGCTGAGCGTAGCATGTCCTCTTAATATTAAAATTCTTATTAAGCGTTCGCGACGTTCAGCGCTGTTCAACATTCTCCCCTCCCCTCTTTGCTCAAATTTTAACACTAAACCCTGACAAATCATGTCAGGGTCAGATAAACAAAAAACGAGCAACCGAAAGTCATACTTTCAGTTACTCCACAAACATTGTGTTGTTTTAGCGGGTAGAATTACAGACACATATATTTCTATCTAAAAAAGCAGAGTATTACAGTTTTATACACACTTATTTGTACTCCTTTTATAAAGCTGTATTCTATTAGTGGTTTCATTATCCAATAGTATGTAGCTGAAAATTACCGTAAATATTATACTTATACTATAAGATATAATATTTACTATTGGAGGTCAAAATGCCGAGAAGACGTACCGGTGCAGACGAAAACATCGTTTCTGCGAAAGCATTAGGAAAGCGAATCAGGAGCATCAGAACCGAGAAACACATTTCAGTTCAAAAAATAGCCGATTCTGTAGGTGTTCAGCGCAGCTTTATAAATCAATTGGAGGCAGGAGATAAATTTCCAAGCTTTGGCACTCTTATCGCTATTATAAATGCCTTGGGTGTTTCTGCAGACGAGATACTGTATGATTATATAACCGTTCACGATACTAAGGTAATTGAATCTCGCGTCGGCAGAATGTTAGCAGGCGCAAGTGAAGAACAGATCCGCCGAATAGAAGCACACATTCAGCTCGAACTAAGTATGGGCGAAGAATAATGGCGGTGATAAAATGATACTATCCTTACTTCAAATCATTGAAAACGATGAAGAGAGAAATGCGATAAACGAACTGTTCAACACATATTTTCCCAAAATGCAGAGTGTCGCGTATGGTATATTAAACAATACGCAGGATGCCGAGGATGCGGCAATGGAAACGATGGAATATATCTGCGAGCATGCGGATGATTTTGTTGATTATAAGGACTATAAGACTCTCGGTAAGATCTTTATGTGCGTAAAGACCACAGCAATTGATATGTATCGCAGAAACCAAAGAAAGAATAAGCTTTTTATTTGTACGGATCATTTCGAGGGTGATTTTCAAACTCTTTTTGAAGAAGACCAATCTCTATCCGATATTATGATTTCCAAGGAGACCAACGAGATACTTAGCAAATCCTTGGACCAGCTAGAAGACATGTATAAAATACCAATATTGTTGAAGTACAACTATCACATGAAAAACAAAGACATTGCAAAGCTGTTAAAGGTTGATACCAACACGGTAAATGGTAGAATATTCAGAGCCAAGAAACTTATAAAAGAAAATATGTACGCGTTGGGGTATGTGAAATGAGCACATATAATAATTTTGAATATCTTTTATTTGTCGCTTCAGAAGAATGTTCGAGGAAACAAGCAGAAGAATTTTTGCAAGTGAACGATGAAGGTTTTGAAATAACCGACAAACAAAGGAAGCGTATGAAGCAACTTATACGAAAGCACAGCAAAAAAGAAAAGGCGAAAGCTTCTGCGCTCAAATGGAAATGGATAGCGGTAGCTTGTCTTTTGACCCTCTCTATAGGTCTTACTGCCTGTGTTTCCATAACGGAGCTCCGAGAAGCAATAAAGAAATTCTTCTTGGACTGGAAGGAGGATTTTGTTGCTGTTGGATTTGGCAATGAAAAACCTGACACTTCTAGATTTGAAAAAATAGATGTGGGCGATGCCGCAGACGTTAATTCTGATTCGTCAACCCAACCTTCCGATAACACAACTAATGAAGAACTTCCGCCGCCTACAGAAATTATCAAAAAGGCATATGCAACATATTTGCCTGGCAGTTATACCACAGTTGTTGACATAGATAGTGGGTTCTACTATTCTATTAGCTATTATAATAATTCGAATTATGTATTTTCACTAATGCAAAATGTAATAACAGAAGAACTACATTGGACCAATTCAGCATCACACAAAGTGTATGCAACTACTATCAATGGTTTTAACGCAATTATAATTGAAAACACTAGCGTGAACGGTGAATACATAGCGATGTGGCAAGATAATGAATACGAGTACAATATCGAAGGAACTTTCGCTAGCATGGATGAAATAATCAAAGTGGCAGAAGGAATTAAACTAAAATAATTTTTGCTAACAAGGTGGTTTGAAAATTAAACCACCTTGTTAGTTTGTTAGAGGGCTATTAACCATTGTATGTGTAATACACTGTTCTTGTAATTACTTCATCCACCCCATTTTTAGTAACTGTAAATGTGTAATCAGCACGATAGTCACAACCAACACTAACACTGAAGGGACAACTTACTCCAGAAACCCTTGTGTACTTAATGTCGTGTGTTTCGGTTAGATATGTCCACCTATTGTCTATCGCTACATAAACATAGATATCCGTCTTTATTGATGAAGAGCCTGCCTGAGACCGTGAAACACATTCTGCATAACCCACACCATCAATAACCCCCACAGTACAATCAATACTCGTTGTATTGATCCACAAAGGCTGCACCGTATTATCTTCCGGCATAGCAGCACCAACAGGAATCATTACGGTTGTACACAACAAAACCATCGACATCAAAACAATTACTACCTTTTTCATTTTTTGCTCCTCCCTTCTTTAAGCATTCATAATATATAACGAACAAAACTGCAAAAAATTTGCAAAATATGACAAAAAATAAAAAAATTTTAGCTCCCGATAACCGAGCTCGAAAAAGAGGAACTCAGATACATTGAGGGATATAACCAGTCACATAATTATCCGTTTATCGACTTCATGTGCGAATGGTTGGAAACAGTCCAAAAGCATAAGATCCAAGAAACAACGTACAATGGTTACAAGCGACTCATCGATGGAAAAATGAAACGCTTTTTTGGAAACACCGTAACGTTAGACGAATGTGACCACAAACTGATAAACAACTTTTATAACTGGCTGCGAAATGAGGGCGCTTGCGAAAGAACGATACTCAGATACCACAATCTTCTTCACGTTGCTTTTAAATATGCAGTGAAAGAAGATATCTTGGAAACAAGTCCCTTGGAAAAAGTCGACCGCCCTCAACAAAAAAAGTTCGTAGGCAGCTTCTACTCGCCTGAGGAACTTCAAACCCTGCTTGCCTTGACCGAAGAAGATACCCTATACATACCAATAGTAATGGCTGCCTACTACGGATTGCGAAGAAGCGAGATACTCGGACTATCGTGGAATAATGTAAACTTCGATACGAATGAAATACATATATGTCAAAAAGCGGTAGAACACTCCAAAAACGGCAAACACATAGTAATAATCAGCGAGGACATGAAAACAGAGAGTTCAAGGCGCACTCTTCCGCTGATTCCCGATGTGCGAGAGATCCTATTGACACACAAGGCAAAACAAGAAAGACAAAGAAAAGAATTCAGAAACGGATACAAAAAAGAAAATCTGAATATGATATGTCTTAACCCAATCGGTGAGATAATAAAACCCAATTATGTAACAACTCACTTTCCCGAAATACTCAACAAATACGGACTTCGAAAGATACGGTTTCACGACCTGCGCCATACGTGTGCATCAATGTTACTGAGCAAAAACATACACATGAAAGTAATCCAAACATGGCTCGGACACAGTAACATGAGCACCACCGCAGATATATACTCGCATCTGGAGTCTAAATCAAAGCTCGAGGCAGGAAACGTAATAAGCACTTTGCTTGCAGTAGAATAAAGTGAGGGTAACATATGAAAAATCGCGAGATCATCTCCTTGGAGCAACTTTATAAAATGCTCCACATTAGTAAGCGCAAGGCGGCGTGGATGTTGCAAAATGGCATCATTCCATGTGAAATCCGGAATACGTCTACGCACAAATATTCTATAAGAAAGGAGGATGTTCTCTCCTATTTAGAAAAAAGCGACCAAGAAAAGCGTCGTGAGATACCCGTAGGTATTTTCAGCACTAAAAAAGCAAACACCCCCCACAGTTCCGAGCCGCAAGACCCGGACTATGGTGGGTGTTTCGATTATACCAATTTAAAACTCCGCGGTAAGGAGCGAGCAATGTTCAAACAGATGCTTGAAGAACAACTTCAAGATATTTCGGACATACTAACAATAGATGAGGTTGCAAGCCTTATGGGATACAATACGAAAACAATACTTCGATACGTACAGAAACAGTACTTTTATGCTGTAAATATTAGTGGCAAGTATTACATATCCAAAAGAAGCGTTATTAACTATCTTGCTACTGATAAGGCGTTTGAGAATAAGCAGAAATCAGAGTGGCATAATGGAACAATACTCCTTTTTATACAAAGAAAATAAAAGAATTATCTGGATAAACAAAAAAGCCGACAATGGAAGAACAATTACCGTAAATCATGATACTTTTGGGTAATAGTAACTACCTACAACTGTTGCGTTAAACTTCATATGTTCCCCGAGTCAAAAAAGCAATAACCCCTTGAAAATACTTGATTTTCAAGGGGTTTTGGCGGAGGCAGAGGGATTCGAACCCCCGTGCGCTTTTCAGGCGCAAACTGTTTTCAAGACAGCCTCGTTATGACCACTTCGATATGCCTCCGTATAAAAACAATATTAAATTAGAAATTTCAAAAACTGTTAGAAAAGCTGTTAGAAAAAGCAAAAATTAAACCAAGGAATGATGCCGACAAGTCAATGTTTCCAAGGCTTCCTGAAAGATTTGATATTTTCAAACCTAACGGTTTTCAAGACCGCCTCGTTATGACCACTTCGATACCTCTCCGTATATATGTTCAAGCTCAAAAAAAGCTCAACATTCAATATTAAATTTTCTCGGCTCCGCCTCGTTATGTCCTGTTGCGGTGCCCGAAATTTTTTGCTCGCTCTCGCTCACAAAATTTCGACCGCTGCCACTCCGTAGCCTTCGCTTCTTCTGCCACTGGCAGCGCTCGGCAACGTCCCCACTTCGATACCTCTCCGTATATATGTTCAAGTTCAAAAAAGCTCAACATTCAATATTAAATTTTCTCGGCTCCGCCTCGTTATGTCCTGTTGCGGTGCCCGAAATTTTTTGCTCGCTCTCGCTCACAAAATTTCGACCGCTGCCACTCCGTGGCCTTCGCTTCTTCTGCCACTGGCAGCGCTCGGCAACGTCCCCACTTCGATACCTCTCCGTGTAAGACTATTAAGTTTTTAGATTTGCGCTTTTGTTTCGCAACGACATACATTATATCACACAACCTTTGCTTTGTCAAGTCAAAGCTTTTATTTTTTACAAATTCATTCTTTTGTGGAAAAACAAGTATTCGATAATACGACCCTCATTTTTTTGCAAACTCGAATAAACCTTTTTGACAACGGCAATAATACAAAATACAAGAGGCAAAAACTAAAACAAGGTAAAGGAGATACAAGAATGTCAGAAGATTTTAACAACGAATCGGGTCTCTTTGAAAAGCTCAAAAAGCTTAACATCAACAGACCTGCCATAATTTCAACCGCTCTTTTGTTGGTTGCCGTTATAATAGTAACAGCCGTTGCTATCGCCAACAACAGAACAAAAAAGGATGCTCTCACAGACCCCAACGCTGATTCGGGAACAAAACAGCCCGAGGTCGAGCAAGAAGCACCAAAGACAGAGGACGAGCCTATAAAAACTCCCACTCAATTACCCACCACCACTCCGTCGACCACTGTTGACGACAAGCTTCCCTCTTTCGTTCTTCCCGTTAGTGGCGCGCTTTCAAAAAAGCACGATCCCTCAACTCAGGTGTTCTCTAACACCATGAACGATTACCGTGTCCATCTCGGTCTTGACATCATAACCAGCGCAGCCGCTCCCGTTTATGCGGCGGCAGACGGAAAGATAGACAAGATATGGGAAGACACGCTTATGGGATACTGTATCGCTATAAAGCACAACGGTAACTGCTACACTATTTATAAAAATCTCGCCGAAACACTCCCGGAGGGTATATCCGAGGGCGTGTCTGTGCGCTCGGGACAGCTTATTGCCTCTGTTGGTGAGAGCGCAATGGTCGAGGTAGCGGAAGAACCGCATCTGCATTTTGAGATGACAGTTTCCGATCTTGGTGTCGATCCGCTTGAATACTTCGACGAGAAAGCGCTTGCCTCACTCGGCATAGATGCCTCTCACGGAGAATAACAAAAAACGTCAAGGACCGTCAGCTATGGCGGTCCTATCTCTTTTGGAGTTGATATGTTACGCAAAAAAGAAACAAAAATAGACCTATGTTTTCTTATCGCTTGCATTCTATTAGCCATTTTTCTTGGGTTCGGCATATTTTTTCTTCCCAAGAAAAATTTTTCCGAGCAAGAAAACCGAATGCTCTCTTCCCCGCCCGAGCTTTCTTTAGGTGCTTTACTTGACGGCAGCTTTTTCGACACCTTGTCAAGCTTTTGCTCCGATCACATTCCCATGAGAAATACAATGATATCCGCAAAAGCCGCATGTGAGCTCTGCCTTGGCAAGCGTCAAAACAACGGAGTTATATTTTCAAGCAACGGAGTGCTGACCGACCGTCTCGAATATGACGACACCTCTATGCTCACAAAAAATATCTCCGCAATACAAAGCTTTTCAGAAAAAAACGGAGCAAAGCTCATAATAGTGCCGAGAAGCGTTGACGTGCGTTTTCCCGAGCTTGATCGATCAGCTCGTGTATCCCAAGTATGTGAGCCTACTCTTCTCGGTAACTTACGTGCTCTGTATCAAACCGGCACCGACCCGTACTACAAGACAGATCATCATCTTAACGCCTCGGGTATTCTCGCGCTTTACGAGCTGCTTGGCGAGGAGCTCGGATATACTCCCACAAACGTCGAGAGACAAATTGTGAGCAGTTCTTTTTTAGGCAGCGTTTATTCAAAGGCAGGGTTATTAAACACAACAAAGGACGAGCTTGTGCTTCTGCGTTATGAAGGCGATGAGAACGTTCGTGTCAGATGCTTTGACGACGGTTGCGAGCAATCCTCGCTTTACGCGTGGGACAGACTTAACGTCAAGGATAAATACACCGTCTTTCTCGGCGGAAATCACGGTCTTATGGAGATAAGTAAAGCGGGTACGGGCAAGCCTCGCGTTTTGCTTATAAAAGACAGCTTTGCGAATGCTCTCATTCCGATCCTCGCAGAGCATTTTGATATAACGGCGGTCGACCCGCGGTACTGTAAAGACGACCTTTCTACTCTTGCTGAGAAAGGCAAATTTGACCGTATTCTTGTGCTTTGCGGCGCAGATACGCTCGCCACGACAAATATCGCGAAAAGCTTTGCGGCGAATTGATAAAAAAGCTTATATTTATTGACTTTAACAGTTATATGTGATAAAATAAAATGAAAGATTATATACTGTTAAAGAGGAAAATAAATGATAGAACTGTTATCCCCTGCGGGAAATTTTGAAAAGCTTCGCTCAGCGCTTCTGTACGGCGCGGATGCCGTATATCTTGCGGGCAGACGCTTTGGTATGCGCTCGGCGGCAGACAATTTTAC
Organism: Oscillospiraceae bacterium; assembly: GCA_015063845.1. GTDB lineage: Bacteria > Bacillota > Clostridia > Oscillospirales > CAG-272 > HGM12713. Next base: position 95,365 of record SVTJ01000002.1, on the reverse strand, counting down.
CGTTGAAGAGCTATACGAAGCATCGCGCTACGTCCACGAAAGAGGAAAAAAGCTTTATCTTACACTGAATACAATGCCTCACGGCGACGAATATGCCGCGCTTGAGGAGTTTTTGCGCGACATAAAGAATGCCGGTATCGATGCCGTTATAGTTGCTGACCTCGGTGTGCTTGAGCTTGTAAAGCAGATACTTTGCGACGTGGAGATTCACGTATCCACACAGGCAGGTATCGTTAGCGCGCAATCGGCGCTTGCGTTCGTAAGGCTTGGCGCAAAGCGTCTTGTACTTGCGCGTGAGCTCACGCTTGGTGAGATAAAAGAGATACGCCGGGCACTCCCCGAGGACGTTGAGCTTGAAGCGTTCGTTCACGGCTCTATGTGCGTTTCTTACAGCGGAAGATGTATGCTTTCTCATCATCTGACAGGCAGAGACGCCAATCGCGGTGCTTGCACGCAGCCCTGCCGTTGGAATTACACCATAGTTGAAGAAAAGCGCCCTGACGTTCCGCTCCCAATCGAAGAAAACGAGCTTGGCACGTTCATTATGTCATCAAAGGATATGTGTACTGTGTCTATGATCCCCGAACTTATAGAGGCGGGCATCAACTCATTTAAGATTGAGGGACGCATGAAGAGTGCGTACTACACCGCGGTCGTCACAAACGCATACCGAATGGCAATAGACGCATATTACAATGACCCCGACGGATACGTATTCGACGAAAGACTTATGCGAGAGCTTGAAAGCGTTTCGCACCGCGAATACTGCACGGGCTACTATCTTGATATGCCTATCGATGCGGCTCAGCTGTCTTCAACAACGGGATATATCCGCGAAAAGGCATATTTTGCTACGGCGCTTGATAAAGACGAGCTTTGCGTTCCCGACACGCTTTGCGCTGTCACAGACGGCGGTCGCCTTTATCCCTTCATTCAGCGAAATAAGATATGCGTTGGAGACAAGGCAGAGATAATTTCCCCCTGCAAGCTTGGACAGCCGTTTACGGTCACCGAGCTTTACAGTGAGGCAGGCGAGCCAATAGAGGCAGCCCCTCATCCCGCGCAAAGATTTTTCGTGCGAGTGCCGTTTGAGGTGCAGGCAGGCGACATAATTCGCTCGGGAGAATAACCGTTCAACCTTTACTTTCCTTTACACTCTTATGCGTAAAAGGAGTAAACGGTGATAGAAATAATCAAGGCGTTACTTTACGGCATTCTCGAAGGAACGACCGAATGGTTGCCCATAAGCTCAACAGGACACCTTATACTGTTACGAGAGCTTGTCCCTCTTAAAATTGCGCCTTCCTTGGGAAAACTCTTTGCGGACGAATATTTCGATATGTTCGAAGTCGTCATTCAGCTTGGCGCAATACTCGCTGTGGCGGTTTCGTTTTTCTCAAAGCTCTTCCCCTTTTCGAGGACTAAGAGCAAGAAGCAAAAAAGAGCCACCCTATCGCTATGGAGCAAGATATTCGTGGCAAGCCTCCCTGCCGCCTTTGTCGGCATAGTGCTTGACAAAATGATCGAACGCCTCAGCGGAAAGGATATCGACGGCTGGATATATACGCCCTTTACGGTAGCGGTCGCGCTTATCGTTTACGGCATTTTATTTATTGTCGTTGAGCGAGTAAATATAAATCGCAACACGGTAACGTCAACCGACGGTATAACTCTTTCGCAAGCGACGCTTATCGGCTGCTTTCAGGCGCTTTCGATAGTCCCGGGGACGTCACGCTCGGGCTCTACGATGCTTGGAGCGCGTATATTGGGATTCACCTCGGACGTTGCGGCGGAGTTCTCATTTTTTATGAGCATTCCCGCGATGGCAGGCGGTAGCCTTGTAAAAGCTTGGTCGTTTTTCTCGTTTGTGGGAGAGTGCGGCATAAAAGTACCGCTTACGGCGTGGCTATGTCTTGCTTTTGCAAGCGCGGCGGCGTTTGCGGTATCTATGATAACCATTAGATTTCTTATGGATTTTGTGAAAAAGCACGGCTTTTCGCCGTTTGGAGTTTATAGAATAATTCTCGGAGCTTTGGTGCTTGGATATTTTATTACGAGGTAAAAAATATGGAACGTAAAAAACTGAATATCCCAAACACCATAGTGGTAGAGGGAAGATATGACAGGCAGAGATTGCTTGAGGTCTGCTCTGCTAATATAATCACCACCGACGGCTTTGGGGTATTCAAGAAAAGCGAAAAGCTCGCGCTGTTTCGCGAGCTCAGCAAAAAAATGCCTATAATCGTACTGACGGACAGCGACGGAGCAGGCAAGCTCATACGCTCGCATCTGACGTCGGCTATCGACAAGGACAAAATAATACAACTATACATTCCCCAGATAAAGGGTAAGGAAAGAAGAAAAAAAGCTCCCTCCGCCGAGGGCACTCTCGGTGTTGAGGGAATGGAACTTGACCTGCTTTACGACCTGCTCGCCCCCTTCGAGGACGGAGAGGCGGTAAAACGTGCCGCTGAAAATCCGCTTTCCAAGACCGACCTTTACATAGACGGTCTTTCGGGCGGCGAGGATAGCTCAAAAAAACGCGACGAGCTCGCGCTCTCATTGGGACTTCCTCACGGCATGAGCGCAAACGCACTTCTTGCGGCTTTACGCATACTGCTTACATATGATGAATATATTGCTCTTGTTAAAAGAAAGGAAAAGTAAAAATGCTTGAATTTAAGTACCACACTTCCCACGACGTACTTCACGTAAACTGTGAAAAGCCTCGCGCTTATTTTATTCCATTTGACAGTGAAAAAAAGGCGGTGGACGGTGACAGAAACGTCAGTGACCGTCTTGTTTCGCTCTGCGGAGAATGGGATTTTAAGTATTATCCCCGTCCGTGCGACATTGACGATTTCACTGACGAGAGCTTCTCTGTTGACGGCTTCGACAAAATGGACGTTCCGAGAAGCTGGCAGACTGTGCTCGGCAAGGGCTATGATGTACCGATGTATACCAACCATCTCTATCCCTTCCCCTTCGATCCGCCTCACGTCCCCTCGGCAAATCCATCGGCACTTTATTCAAGAGACGTAATTCTCACCAAAAGCTTCCTTTCAAGAGAAATATACATAAACTTTGAGGGCGTGGACTCCTGCTTCTATCTCTATATAAACAACGTGTTTGCAGGATACAGCCAGGTCAGCCACTGCACGAGCGAGATAAACGTAACCTCTCTTTTGCACGAGGGTAAAAACAATATTAAGGTGCTTGTATTCAAATGGTGCGACGGCTCTTATCTTGAGGACCAGGACAAGTACCGCCTCTCGGGTATCTTCCGCGAGGTATACCTACTTGCCCGCGACAAGCAGCATATAAAGGACATATATCTGCGCCCCTCTCTTAACAACGACTATACTCTCGCAAATCTTAGCATCGAAACACTTGCGGACACCGAGCTTGAATACTCCTATAAGCTTCTTTCGCCCGACGGCAAGGAAGTTGCAATCGGCACGGCGAATACAGCTGAAGTACCTACGTTAGAGGTATGCTCCCCCGAGCTTTGGTGCGACGAGATACCCACCCTTTATGATCTCGTTATAAGCTGCGGCAGTGAGTATATTTGTCTGCCCATAGGCTTTAAGGACCTGAAGGTAGTAAACGGCGTAATATTCATTAACGGTAAAAAGGTCAAGGCACGCGGAGTAAACCGCCACGACAGCCACCCCACGCTCGGTGCGGCTGTGCCTTATGAGCATATGCTTGAGGACCTTTATATAATGAAACGCCATAATATAAACACCGTCCGTACAAGTCATTATCCCAACGACCCCCGTTTTCCCGGACTTTGTGACCGACTTGGTTTTTACGTCATTGACGAGGCGGATATCGAAACACACGGCGCGATAAACGTAAATTTCTGGGATATAATCGTAAATAGCGATGAATGGAAAGACGCATTCCTCGATAGAATAGAGCGTATGTTTGAGCGTGATAAGAACCACACGTGCGTAATTATGTGGTCACTTGGCAACGAGATGGGCAACGGAATAAATCAGTCGAGAGCTTATAAATATATCCACGAAAGAGTACCCGAGTGCATAGTTCATTGCGAGGACTTCAACAGACGTTACGCTCGCCATATTCTCGGATATGATAATAACGGTAGCAAGCACGCGCTGAAAAACGAATGGCGTGAGCAGGACAAGTGCTGTGATATAGTCAGCCATATGTACTGGAAGCCTGAGGATATAAAGGAGTACTATATCGATGTCGGTGCATTTGCCGACCAACCTGTGTTCCTTTGCGAATACTCACATGCAATGGGTGTTGGCCCCGGTGACCTCAAGTCTTATTGGGATATGATATACGCCCATGACCGCTTCTTCGGTGGCTGTGTTTGGGAATTCTGCGACCACTCTATGCTCACCAAAAAGGGATACACCTACGGCGGCGACTGGGATGAGCAGCCACATAGTGGAAACTTCTGCGTTGACGGTCTCGTTTATCCCGACCGCCGTCCTCATACGGGTATGCTCGAGTACAAGCAGGTGCTCAAGCCCTTCAAGATATACGACGCAAACTTAGAGGACGGAAGCTTTTATATTCAAAACATGAAGTTTTTTACTTCTCTTGGTGAGTATTCCCTCTCCTGGATATTCGAGCGTGAGGGCAAAACGCTTGCAGGCGGATTTATCCCCACGCTTACAGCACAGCCGGGTGAAAGCCAAAAGATAACTATTGACCTCGGCGACATCAAGCCCGCTCTTGGCGGAGAGCTTACCATAAAGCTTACGCAAAACAATGCAACCGAATGGGCAGATGCAGGATATGAGGTAGGGTTTGAGCAAATATCCTTCGAGCCTGTCAATCTGACCAAGCCAAGTCTTCTTGACTTCGACTTCCCCGACAGCACGCTCAAGGTAAGCGAGGACAAAGAAAACGTATACGCTACCACCAAGGAAGCTGTATATACCTTTGACAAAACAACGGGACTTGTCAAGTCCATAGACCGAAACGGCGAGAAGCTTATCGCCACTCCCATCTCTCCCACGGTCTGGCGCGCTCCTATGGATAACGATAGAAGAATCGTCGCGGATTGGAGAAAGGCGGGATATCACCGTCCTATCCCCAATTGCTTAGAGTTTGGCATAACCGAAGTAAACCAAAAATATGCTTGCATACGCTCTTACGTTACTATGGGTCTGCCGTCGTCCTATCCTTTCCTTAGACTTGATATAACGTATACAGTTTATGCCGAGGGCGGACTTGTTATCGCTACCAAAGCAAAGCGTGTAGACTACAACCATGAGATAGCGTCTCCCACTCTACCACGCTTTGGATTTGAGTTCAAGATGCCCGAGGACTACGAGAATATCGTATTCTTCGGCAGAGGCCCGCACGAAAGCTATGAGGACCTCAGACACTCCACAAGACTTGACGTATACAAGACTACCGTGACCGAAAACTATGAGCATTATATAAAGCCTCAAGAAAACAGCGCGCACTTCGAGACTCGTTGGATGTCGGTAACCGACGTTGGCGGAAACGGTCTGCTTGCGCTGAGCATGGACAAGACCTTCAGCTTTAACTGCTGTCACTACACTTCAAAGCAGCTGACAGAAACGATGCACGACTACGAGCTCACGCCTATACGTGAAACGGTCGTAAATATCGACTACCGAAACGCAGGCGCAGGCTCTGCCGCATGTGGTCCGAAGCTTGATGAAAAATACCGTATAGATGAATACGATTTTGATTTTTCGTTCCGCCTCTTCCCCTCAAACGTCAATACCGTTGCCCCTGATAAGGAATACGGAAGACAATAAGAGATAACAAAAAAATGTGGGAAAAACTTCTTTCAAGAGGTTTTTCCCACACCCTTTTCAATAACTTCTAAAAACTATTTTAAAGCTCTTTTCGGAGAGCTTGAGGGGTACTTTTCTTGAAAGAAAAGTACCCCTCATCGTGTTCTTATATCTTATTTACTGCCCGTAGAGCCGAAGCCGCCAGCGCCGCGAGCAGTATCGTCAAGCTCCTCGACAACGTCAAAATCAGCAGCGACGTAAGGTGTGAAAACTATTTGTGCTATGCGCTCACCACTCTCTATGGTCTGTTCAACCGTCCCGTGATTATGAAGCGCCACCATTATCTCTCCGCGATAGTCGCTGTCGATAACCCCTACCTTGTTCGCGGGAGCAAGTCCTCTTTTGGAAGCAAGTCCGCTTCTTGCGTACACAAGTCCAACGTACCCCTCGGGTATCGCCATAGCAATTCCCGTATGCACAAGAACTGTCTCACCAACCCCTATGGTAACGGCACCGTCCTCGCAAGCATAAAGGTCCGCGCCTGCGGCACAAGCAGAACCGTAGGTCGGAACTATCGCCTTTTCGTTAAGCTTTTTAATATTCATTGAAAATCTCATTTTTATATAACGCCCTTCTTGAGAATTACGTTCGCGTAGGTCGCCTTTTCACCCGTAGCGATCACCGCATATGCCTTTTTAGAGTGCTCATAGTAGTCAAAACGGCTCATAAACGTCATCTTGAAATCAGGCTCATGCTTTTCAAGCACTTGCTCGAATTCACTCCATATCTCGGGTACGTAATCGCCGTCTCTCTCCTCAACGCTCATAACGATAAAGCTCTTATCGGTATAAGGGTCAAGAGGAAACAGAGGAAGTATCGCATTGAGCAGGTCGACTATTCCAAGTCCGTCAGCGCGGATTATCTGATTGTTCTGAGCTATGCTCTCAGCGGGAAAGTTTGCATCGGCGAGAACTATCTCGTCTCCGTGTCCCATCTCGCAAAGCACCTTAAGAAGCTGGGGGGAAATCAAGGGGGAAACATTCTTTAACATATCGTCTTTCTCCTTTACATTACAAAGTCGCAGCTCCAGACCTCAACGCCCGAGCCCGCAAATATTCCGTCAAGTCTCTCGCGGAGATCGTCAAGTGTAACGCCTTCTTTCATAACCACCTGAAGGAAGCCCCCACCGCCTGCTCCGCATATCATCTTACCGTCTATAAGATCCTCAACGGAATTGAATATCTGATCGATACAAGTATTGGTACAGCCTCTGTCAAGCTTCTTTGAAAGCTCCCAATGCGCGTTGAGAAGTCCGCAGAAGCCGTCTATATTCCCCTTTTCCAGCTCAAAGCGCATAAGCACAGCAACACGCTGTATCTCATAAAGAACCTCGAGTGTGTCGGGATCGGAAGCAATATACTTTCCAACTATCTCGCGAAGCAGATTTCTCGCAAGTCTTCTCTGACCCGTATAGATAAGAGCGAAACGCTCGTTGAGCTTGGATACCGTCTCTCTGTCTATATTGAGCTGCATACACGTAAGCGACTGATTAAGTCCCGCATCTGCCGATACCATCTTAAAGCCCTTTGCAAGCCCTCCGACCTGATCCTGCCAGCCGCCGCCCGTGGACATAAGCTGTTCCATACAAAGCACAGTGCCGTAAAGCTCGTTATCGCTGACGTCCTCTCCGAGAAATTCAAGTATCGCCTTTACGCACGCGCCCGCAAGAATTGAGCTTGTGCCAAGTCCTGAACCGCGAGGAATGTTTATAGCCTGCGTTGAGAGATAAACTCCTCCGCCAAGTCGAGCTGTCAGCTCCTCCATCGTAATGCTCTCGCTCATCGGTACAACACCGCAAGCAAGCAGAGCTGCCTTGTGAAGTGCAAACGGATCTCCCGGGTCAGAACAGCTCTGAAGCTTGGAAATATCCGTAAACTCACGGTACGAGCCGTTGTCCTCACTCGCGAGAACTATCTTGTTCTCGGGAAGTCTCTTAAGCACCGCCTCGATCGGGCAGATGCCGTTAAGCGTTATTGCCGCATTAAGTACAGTTCCGCCGTGCTCGTTGCAATACGGGGGCGTATCCGACCATCCACCGCCAAAATTCACTCTGACGGGAAGGCTGACCACCACCTCGTCCTTAGCTATCTTTGCCGTCGGTCTGTAAAGTGTTTCTCCCGCGGATGCGTTTATCAAAGAGGCGCAAATAGTATCAAAGCACATATTCGCATACGCGTCTCTTCTCTTTTTATCCTCTACCATCTTAGAGAGATAATAATATATTCTTATTTTCTTGCCAAACTCTCCGAGCTCACCCATATTGAGCGCATCCGCTCTCTTTGCAAGGTCTCGCTCTATTCTGTCTGTAATTCCGCGGACAAAGAGCTTTTTGGTCTCATAAAGAGACGTTCTATTGTCTATCGCTTCAAGGAAGGTCTCCACCTTTACCCTATCGTCAAGCTTTGCCTGCCATAACGGAATATCGATCGCGTCTGCCATATTGAAGCTCGAACAAAGTGAAAGTGCATCGTCAGATCTTTCTCCTGCAAGCGTCTTTTTGAGTGCTTCCTCGATGGTGGTGCAAGGAATGAACAGCTTTGCTGTCCATAAAGGCTCACCTATATCCTTGCCAAACCACTTGTTTTCCTTGGGATTGTCATTCACACCGTACATTCTGACAACAAATCTTCCGTCAAGAAGCTTAAGACCGTGCAATACCGTTCCATCGGGAACAGTTTCTCCCCAAAGAGTGATTCCGCTTATAACACAGCCCTCTCCGACAGTTCCCTTGTGGATGTAGCTGTCTTCTATGTAGCTTCCCTTGCCAACTATCGCCCTCTTGCTTACGTAAGAGTTGGATGCCGCAAAGGTCGTAGCCTTGCTGTTTGTGTTTACGTTTGCCGACCAATCAAGATATGAGTACATCGGCATATCGTCGGTCATAAGCTTGAGAAGCTCTCTCGTTGTGCCAAAGTGAATAAATGACGCGGGAGAAAAGCGCAATAGCTTCATCTTGTACTTGTGAAGCACCGCCCATATCTGCTCTCGGCAAGCATCAAGCTCAGGAGAAAAATCTCCCTCGGGAGTTTCTTTGTAGAAGTCCTCAAGAGTAGCCTCGGACGCAAGCGGATAAAGGAAGTCCGCATAGAACGAAAGGCGCACGTGCTCGTTGACACAAGCGGCAAACTTCTCGTCGGTGTCTATCAAAGAATATAGGTCGCTAAGAAGCGTGCTGTCAAAAATGACCGCTCCAGTATCAATGTCAACGTTTCCGCGAGCATCGACAGCACCGGCTGACGTAAGTGTCTCTACCGTTTGCTTGTGCAAAAATCTACCCACATTTCCGTCATTATCACGCAGAAATACTCCGTGATTCTTTCCCGTGGATACGTTCTCCTTGATGGAGAGCGCAGCCGCGCCGCAACCGTAGAAATCCAGCTGAAGCGGATTAAATAAGAGGAGCACGTCTCCCGAACAGACCAGCATTCCGCCTGAAATTCTAACGGGAACGCCCGTCATACCTATAATAAATTCATCAAAAAGGGTGGAGCGTCTGCCATCGGGCAGCTCACGAGGCACGGGAGAAAACAGCTTTCCGCAAGCGGAATACTGCGGCACTCTCTTGCTATCGCCGCCGGAATGGATGCACAATATCTTAATACCCGTAAAATCCGCGCTTCCACGATGCTCCGCTATGTACTTCATTACGTTGAGTGTCGCGCCACCCGACCCAACTCTCTTTCCGTCAGGATCCGGCAAAACAGCGTAGTGAGTATCCGCAGGTAAAAATCCCCCCTCAAGTCTCAAACGTATCTGCTCGCGGTAGGTTTCGGCCTGCGCCTCATTGGACGCCGTCAGCACCACATAATCCCACTTGGGATAATTCTCCTTATTCAGTGATTTTTCATATTCTTCATACGAATCCAAATAAGATTGACGTAAGAAGAGGTTTTTGTACTTGGACATAATTAAGCACCTCTTTTTTAGAATAAGATATTTAGCATAGGTTTTTATTAGCCTTTGGTTATTCCTTTATACTCGGACCTAACCTTGTCATAGGTTTCAATATCACCTATATCGTAACGGCTTCCCGGCATTTCCATCGCATAAACGGTAGTTTGTGTGCACAGCCACGCAATATAACTACCAGGAGCATCAGTCCCACAACCGCTATCGATACCCTTTTGTACAAGCTTAGCATCTTCACGCGAATAATAATAAAATGCAGGACAGACCCAATGCGTCTCAGGAGTCGGAGATTTTTCGGTCATTCTCACTATTCTATCATTCTCGTCGACCGTAACCACTCCGCACTTAAGCAGCTTCTTTTCATTAGATTCATAATAACGCATCGTACAAGACGCTTGCTTTTCTTTTGCGTAAGCGATAAACTTTGTCAGACTAAAATCAAGAACATTATCGCCGGCCGCCACGAATATATCGTCATCAATATTCAACGTGTCTATTGCGTACTGAATATCCTTGACCGCCCCAAGACGTGTTTCGTTAGTTTCGGTTCCGTCATCTATAACAACGACCTTTTGCTTCTTGGTCTTTGCCCACTCGTCAAAATGATGAACGTATTTATGATTGGAGATCACGATATATTCGTCGATCAACCCAAGTGTGTCAACGTCATCTATCAACCAATCAAGAATGGTCTTACCCCCAACATCAAGAAGAGGCTTTGGGAAATTCTCAGTTAAAGGATATAACCTTGTAGCATATCCTGCTGCCAAAATCAAACACTTCACAACTCATTCCTCAATCTTTCTTCAATCTCTGAAATATAGATCTCGGGTATATACCTTTTGGAGAACATCGGAAATCTCATCATTATAACGATTCGCCAAAATCACATCGGAAACGCTCTTGAACTCATCGAGATCTCTAATAACTCGACTGTTAAAAAACTTGTTTTCCTTCATTGTCGGCTCATAAATAACCACTTCGATTCCTTTGGCCTTGATTCGCTTCATAACACCCTGTATGGACGACTGACGGAAATTATCCGACCCCGCCTTCATCGTAAGGCGGTATACGCCAACAACTTTGGGCTGCATTGCAATGATCTGATCCGCAATAAAATCCTTTCGTGTGCCGTTAGCCGCAACAATAGCCGAGATGATATTCTGCGGAACATCATTGTAATTAGCAAGCAACTGCTTTGTATCCTTCGGCAAACAATATCCACCGTATCCAAATGATGGATTGTTATAATGTGAGCCTATTCTGGGATCAAGCCCAACGCCCTCTATAATGGATTTTGTATCCAACCCACGCACCGCCGCATACGTATCGAGCTCGTTAAAGAACGATACACGCAAAGCAAGATACGTATTCGCAAAAAGCTTGACCGCCTCAGCCTCGGTCGGATTCATATATCGGACCTCAATATTCTCCTTTAATGCACCTTCTTGAAGCAAAGCCGCAAAAGTCTCTGCCGCTTTTTCCAAACGCTTATTGGCAACGGGAACTCCCACAATTATACGGCTTGGATAAAGATTGTCATAAAGAGCCCTACCCTCGCGAAGAAATTCGGGGCTGAACAGAATATTGTCACAGCAAAAATCAGCACGAACCTTCTCGGTAAATCCAACAGGAACGGTTGACTTTACGATCATAATGGCGTCGGGATTAGCTTCAATAACTTGAGCTATCACCGATTCAACAGAGGACGTGTCAAAATAATTCTTGTTTGGATCATAGTTGGTTGGAGTCGATATAATAATAAGCTCGGCATCCTTGTATGCGGATGCTCCATCTGTCGTAGCAACAAGATCAAGCTTCTTGGTGGACAGATATTCTTGTATCTCCTTGTCCACGATAGGAGATTTTTTTGAGTTGATCATTTCAACCTTTTCAGGGATCACGTCAACCGCAATTACTTCATTGTTCTGCGCAAGCAGAACCGCCATAGATAGACCGACGTAACCGGTTCCTGCAACTGCAATTTTCATTTTTCAGGACACTCCTTATTATATTATTAAAATATGCATCGTTTAGTCCCTACGAGGGCATCTCCATGGCAACCGTATATGCAATAAATGTTTATTTGCTTTGATAAAATTCGTGATACCACTCCGCGAAATTACGCAAACCTTCACGAAGCGACGTAGATGGTTTAAAGCCAAAATCTCTTTCAAGCGCAGAGGTATCGGCATATGTTATCGGAACATCTCCGGGCTGCATAGCAACAAGCTTCTTGTGAGCTTCAAAGTCATAGTCAAGAGGCAAAACCTCAGCCCTGATCAACTCCTCTTGCAATATCGTCACAAAGTCCAACAAATTCTCGGGACTGTTGTTTCCAATATTGTATACCGCATATGGCGGCAAAGGAAGTCCGTCCTCTCCGTCTTTCTTCTCTGGCGCATGCTGCATAACACGCTTTACACCTTCAACAATATCATCTACGTACGTAAAATCTCGTTTACAATTACCGTAATTAAATATTTCTATGGTGTCGCCCTTAAGAAGCTTATTGGTAAAACCAAAATACGCCATATCGGGACGGCCGGCAGGGCCGTATACCGTGAAAAAGCGCAAACCTGTCGAAGGGATATTGTAAAGCTTTGAATATGCATGAGCCATAAGCTCGTTGCTCTTTTTGGTTGCCGCATACAAAGATACGGGATTATCCACCTTGTCGTCTGTTGAATACGGTATTTTTTTGTTCGTTCCATAAACCGAGGAAGAAGACGCGTATACCAAATGCTCAACAGGGTGCTCAGATCTCATAGAGGCACGGCAAGCTTCAAGTATGTTATAAAATCCAATTATATTTGATTCTATGTACACATCGGGATTTGTTATCGAATATCTAACACCCGCCTGCGCCGCAAGATTGACAACCACCGAAAAACGGTGTTTATCAAACAACTCGTCTATCAATATGCGATCTGAAATGTCTCCCTTTATAAACGTCCACTTGCACTCGCTATGTTCAGCGACAATTCTATCTATCTCAGAAAGTCTATATTCCTTTATAGATACGTCATAGTAGTCGTTCAAATTGTCAAGGCCGACAACATGTACGTTTGGAACGCTACAAAAGAGCTCTTTTACCAGATTTGAGCCAATAAATCCTGCAGCTCCGGTAACAAGTATAACTTTATTTTTTAAATCCACGTTATTGTTAAGCATAAACAACCTCTTTCAGTGTTTAGAATTTAAAGATTTATTCTGTATTTTCATAGAATTGTTGGTGTCGATTTTATTCTTTGCTTCTCCGGTCAGTACACAACAAATCAACAGCGCTATTATAACAAACGACATTCTGTTATAGTAGGTTACCATTCCTATGTCATCCATAACGAATTTAACCAACAATATATATACAAGCATCTTAATACGCTCATCAATTTGACTTCTGAAGCAACCTATCATCACTCCAACCAGCACTGAATAATAAAGCACAAATCCAACTATTCCGTTACACATAAGCATCTCTACATAGTTGTTGTGAGAATACGTACCGAATACATAGTAGGAATAGCAAAATCCATTACCAAATAATGGTCTTTCCCAAAACATCTTCAGACCTTCGGTCATATAATAGATTCTATTTTCATCGCCTTCGATCGTAGCATCGTTACCGGAAAACATATCAAACAGTCCAACAAATCTTTCTCGGATAGGCTCAAACGCAGGAACCGTATCAATGATCCAAAGTATTACAAGCACCAAGGAGACCGAGATCAATATCCTTTTGATCAATGAACTGTTTTTATAATATATGAATAAAAACGCAAGAATACATACGACCACCGTTAACAGCGCCCTTCGTGAACCCGTGAAAAGTATACACGGTACACAAATAACCGTTGCCGCAATACAAAGTATCTTATTTCCTTTCAAGGCAAGCATAGCGTATATTGCCAACATTGCGGACATGGCACAATACGATCCAACTACGTTTACGTTTCCAAAATTGCTATGCTCCATTCGAGAGCCCAAATTGATCAATACATCTACACCGTAATAAACATATACGTAACTTGCCAATATTACCCCAGCAATAATAAATGCATATACGATTTTGAAAATGTCCTTCTCTTTAGGCCTTACACTTACTATCAAAAAACACAAAACGAAAGATGTCCAATATCTATATAGGTATGTGTCAGTATACCTTGCGCTCGCAGGAGTATACAGGCACGATATCCAGATCAATATTCCGAGCAGCAAAAGAGCGCCCATAGTCCAGTGAAAAGTTATCTTCCCCTTTACCAAACAGTTCAATGCACAGCAAGCTAAGCAAAAATATAGAGAATATGAGGAAATAACAGGCAAAGAAATAGCTGTAAACTCAAAAACAACCGCACAAACGATATAAATGCATATTGACAATACCGCCAATCCGTGTGTTGAAAAAGACAGCGGCTTGTTATTGATTTTTTGATCCGCAAATCTTAACTTCATCATCATCCTCCTATTTTTGCGAGCAGCTATCGAACAAACTCTCCCACTTTGAAACTATCTTTTCGCCGTTCAACGTTTCGTTGATCTCGTATGCACTATTACCGAGTTTTCTGCAAAGCTCGTCGTCCTCTATGAGCTTACAAATGCGGTCGGCAAACGCCGTCTCATCATTCAATCCAACCAAAAATCCGTTCTCGCCATCAGCGATCAAAGCTGCCGCTCCACCGCCCAGACAATCAGTCGAAACACAGGGTAGACCGATAGACATAGCCTCTATCAAAGCATTTGGCATTCCTTCGTATTTGGAAGAAAGCAAAAATCCTCTGCAATTCCTTATGTAATCCAAAGGTGCCGCTACATTCCCGAGCAACCTCACGTTATCCTCTATACCAAGCTCTGATATTAATTTCGTGTATTTTTCCAGGTCGGGGCCACTTCCGAGAAAATGAAGCTCATATTCCGGATGTTTTTTTACGACAGAGGCAAATGCGCGAATCATCATCGTTTGATTTTTTTGATAATCATCAAGTCGCGCGACCGTTGCAAACACTCGGCTTCTTTCGGAAACATCCGCGCACATCTCTCCCCTTGCTCTGATAGGATTTGGAATGACGACATTGTTCTTTACAACGTCTTTGAAATACTCCGCTATGTTATCCGTCTGAGAGACACATACGTCTGACAAACCAAATACAAAATTTCTTGCCTTTTGTCTTTTTTTGCTTGGTGGTACTGACGTAGGATCGTTTCTTTCGCAAACTACGACCTTTGTTTTTCTAAAGAACATAGCAGCGGGAACAGCAGTAAACGCCATTGCAAAGTTAAATATAACAAACACATCAGGGCGAAGCTTTTTCAGGGCTCTGCGAACGGCAAGTATACGCTTAACCGTATTCTTTATTCCGCTTCCGCGAACTATTGCGCCCTCCACAGTTAATCCTTCTATCGAATCGTTCTCTCCCGGCATCTCGCCCGTTAGCACAACAGACACATCGTACCCTTTCTTTATAAGCTCTCCCGCAAGATACCTTATTACATTTTCAGCTCCGCTGAAGGTCAATTTTCCTATGCAAAAACAAATTTTCATACTTTCTCCAAAACTTTAACGATTTAAGGAATTAACCGTTTTCTGATATAGCTTTTTTATCATTGGATTCTTGGATCGAACCAGCTTTGAACGCAATTTAGGAAACGTCAACTTCCTGTGAACGTAAAACTTTACTCTTTCCTTTTTTGTGTAATTGTTCTTCAAAATACGCTCGCGCTCCGATTTCTTTTGACGGATCCCCTTTTCCGATTCGGAAACACCGCCTCCGAGGTAAGCGCAAACAGTACAATTTATGTATTTTGTCGGCTTGTTCACCATTATTCTTAGTTCGAGGTCGTAGTCACCAAGTATTTTATAGTCCGTATTGTACACGTTCCCATCTCTCAGATACTCTCCGTCAAAAAATATCGTCTGATGGCAAAGCGGAGTTCTATACATATAAAATCTCGAAAGCACGCTCGGCTGCTTATGCACAATACCGTCTCTGGTGTAATCTCCGTACACCATTCCGTACTGTCCGTCGCCAATACCCTCTTTTATTTTTTCAAGAACGTCATTAGACGCGAAAACGTCACCGCAATTCATAAAAATAACGTATTTTCCCGACGAATGCCCAATGGCTTGATTCATCGCATCATAAATACTCTTGTCGCTTTCCTCATACAGCTTTATCTTGGGATCCGAGGGGATCTGTGAAACGGTTCCGTCTTTGGAAAGCCCGTCCTTGACGATTATCTCATAATCGTCAATTGTCTGCTCAAGAGCTGAGTCTATCGTCATTTTTATTAATTTTTCGGCATTAAGGCTTACAACTGCTATCGTAAAAAATGGCTTAGACATTGTAATATCACTCCACAAATTCAATCATTTTTTTAGCCTGAGCGACATTATTCTTTTTCTCAAGAATAAATCTTCTTCCGCCGTCGCCAACAGCTTTTCTTTGCGCCGCATCCATATCTGCAACCTTTTTTATCGTTCCCGCTATCTCCTCGGGAGATATTGTCTTTAGCGGAACGAGATAATCGAAGTATTCGTCGGGTATTCCCTTTATCTCTGTCGATATAACGGGATTTCCCGAAACCATATACTCAAATATCTTCGATGGAAAGCAATATGCCGAAGCCTGCTCAGAGGGATCTCTCGTGCTTATGAGCATAGTTGCCTCTCTCTGCTTTTTGAGAAGCTCGTAGCGCGACGGCAAGTATCCGTAAAACTTTATGCGCTCATCCTTCTCTGCTCTTTCGTTTATAAGTGGAACGGCATTTCCGTTACCTGTCAGCCAAAGCTCGTAGTCTCCGTCAAGATGCTCGAACGCATCAAGCAGCTCCCTGATACCGTAGCGAAGGTCAAGCACGCCCGAATACATAACGGATATCTTGCTCTCGTTCTTCTGCACGTCCTTGTCCTCAACAAGCAAAGACGCGTCATACGAGCCTTCCATTACCGTCCACGTTCCGTCCGCGAGACAAAGATACTCTGCCATATGCTTTGAATAAAGTATGTATTTATCGACTGACTTCATAAGCTTTCGTATGTTTTTCCAGTCAATAGCCTTAAGTGTTTTCTTAAGGCGCGACATGTTCATATCCATAAACTGGGGGAGGTCAGGCACTATCAATACAAATTTCGCATTTGGGATAAGCTTTTTCACAGCACTTGCCGCTGCCATAAATGGGGTATGCATCTGATAAACGAATACCGTAACATCCTCATTTTTATGTTTTTTTGCCCACTCCCTCGCCGCCTTGACAAGCGACTTTTTCTTGGATAGCAGGTTGATATATTTTAAGTTCAAATATCCGACGTTTTGACATTCTGCACCGTTTGCGGTAGTCCAAGTATAGGGCTTTATTCTTTTTTCCGGGTATTTGGGATAAGCAGCAATACGGCTTGAATTGATCATATCACAAAAAACACCGTTCGCATCAAGGCCCGCAACCAGAGCATCGTTAGATATCTCCGCTGACAAAAGCTTGCCGCCATTTTTTAATATGTGCGCACGCCCCTCTTCAGAGTTTCCAACGCCTATCCAAAGGTATTTCATAGAGATCCCCTTTATTTTACAGAATTCTTTATAGTTTCTACGTACATTCCGACGCACTTATCCTTATCGAGATACTCTTTAAGGTATGCTCTGCCGAGCGCTCCCATCGCGGAATTGTTATCCCTATTCTCATAAAGCTTGACGATCGCCGCCTTAAGCTCGTCTATGTCGTCAGCCTTAGCAGTTACACCGCAACCGACCTCTGCAATAAGGTTAGACAGTGCGCTTCCCTCGTCAAACGACGCAAGCACGGGACGTGCCGCCGCCATAATGCTCCACGTTTTACTCGGCACGGAGTTATTTCCCGTACCCGACTTGGATATTATTAGTCCGGCATCACCAAGACTGAACACGTGAGCGATATCCTCATAAGGCTGGAACGGAAGCATAATAACGGTATCCACTCCCTCGTCCGCAATAGCCTTTTCAACCTCTTCCTTTGCCGCGCCCTCTCCTATGAGCACAAAGCGCAGGTCGGGAAGCGTGTCGCGGAGCTGCTTTGCGGCATCGAGAAGCATTCTCATATTCTGTGAATGTCCGATATTTCCGCTATACGTTACGTAGAACTTGTCCTTATCAAGTCCGTATCTCTCAAAGAGAATATTGTCTTTTCTTTCGATGGGATATACCTTTTCGGAATCCACCCAGTTAGGGACAACAACGATCTTATCCTCGGGAACTCCCTTTTCCATAATGTTTTTCTTAAAGTCCTCGCTGATAACGATTATCTTATCGGCATTCTTATAGGTATAATCCTCTATCTTTCTGCCTATCTTCCATATAAGCGAGCCCTTCTTGGTCATCTTTGCGGTAACGAGAGAATCGGGGAAGATATCCTGAAGAGCCAAGATCATAGGTACTTCTCTTTTGTACCTTCGAGATAGCTTCTTTTTTACTTTTGCACAAAGCATCCCTTGTGTGGGCGGAGTGCTTCCTGACATTATAACGTCGATATTCTCTGCTCCGCTTCCCTTGTTATACTGTTTGAAATTAACAAGAACGTAACGCAATGCTCTCTGTATTGGATTTTTTCCCTCTCGGAACATAGAGAAACGATGAACGATTATCTTGCCTTCATACGTCTCCTCAAGTTTTATCTTTTTGTATTTTTTTCTTATATCGTCCGAAATACCTCTTGTAGGAGTAGGACAATATACTTCTGTTACAATTCCCGCAGCAATATACGCATCCTCAAGGTCGTGCGCCAAATGGGAGCTAGCTGTTTGTTCGGGATCGTGATATGCCGGCAATTTTAATATCTTCATATGTTTCTCCAACCGCAAATATACTTATTTCCTTAAGCTGTGTACTTATCAACCCAACTCAGGTGTTTTTCACCGCAAGAAATATCGCGCAAAGCTTTTAACTGTTCTTATTTTCTTTCAAGCAAAGCGGAACCGTCAAATCCACCCGCAACTATCATATTATCTCCGTCAGTTGAAGTAACCTTAAGAGTGTTGAAGGCAAAATTAACTGCCTTATACAGCTGCTCCCAATTGTCGGCAACGAAATGCATTCTGCATAAGCTCTGACCAAGATTACCAATAACGCTCTGCTTTACTTCTTCACCCTCTCTATAAAACTGGGTAATATTTATGTTTTCAGGCAACGCAGCTATCTCTGCCATTCCCTCTATCTTAGCAATAACACCGCTCTTGAGTATCGTAACTACCGCGCAAGAGCATTTTTCATATACGGGATTTGCGTATTTCGAAAGATCTCTATCGGACATTTTGCCTGTAAACGCAAAATTTATAAGACACTCAACATAATCAAGATCGCAAATTACCTTTAGTGGAATAGAACCCTGTCCGCCACCCGTTCTGTAACCCATTTCAAAGAAATAGAACTTTCCGTCTTCATAGAAAGACTGAATAAACGCAGTACCGTTGTACATTCCCTCTCCGTAGAACATTTCCTTGACCTTTCCGTCAACCGTTTCAACGTATTCCTTCAAATACTTTGAGGGGTAAACGCCGGCAGCCGTCAAAGGAGAAAGTCCCTTCTGTTCTGTATTAACGTATCTGTCTCCAACCGCACTTAGCAATATCTTGCCGTCTTGCATCACGTAGTCGAAGTTAACCACCTCACAACCGCCCATATACTTTTCAACTATGATCTGGTTGGTCTTTGAATATTTGCGCGCCTTTTCAACAGCGGCAGGAGTATCATCGTATGAATAGCAAACGGATATACCCTTACTTCCCCAGCTATCCGCGGGCTTTATAATTATCGGATACGGAATGCTTGCAAGCTCCGATTCGTCATACTGAGGAACCGTTCCTACGCCATATTTGCGGCACATGTCTTTAAACATAAGCTTATCGGTCGTTTTTTTAAGATTTTCGAGAGATCCGTAAAAATTCAGACCGAGCTTATCGCACAAAGCACGACAAGAGAACAAATTAACGTCCGAATATCCTGTGAATATTCCATCGACCTTTTCCTTTATTGCTATATCATAGAGCTTGTCAATGTCCGTTGTGTCAACATCATAAAACATATCCGCATGCTCCTTAGCGGGAGCGCCGATAACGGGGTCGACAACTATAGTTCTTGCGCCCATGCCTTTAGCTATCTTTATAACGTTTATGGAGTATGCCGTTGCGCCAAGAATAAGTAATGTTTTTCCATCGTGTCTCATATTATTTTCCTACCTTTTCTTCAGTTTTTTCTTCTTGTGTGGTTTGGCTGACCGTGTTATATATGTTTTCGCGCTTTATTACTTTTATTACCGTCTTAAAAAGTATCTTTACGTCTAGCACGAAGCTGACGTTCTCTACATAAAACTTGTCCGACTCATAACGAGCATCGCCCTGCGCGCTGTTTCGGTACATCATCTGAGTATATCCCGTGATTCCCGGACGCACCTTCAAGCGCTCTTGCTTCAGCGGGGTCAGATCGTCGAGTATCTTAGGTGTAGCAGGACGCGGACCTATAAAACTCATATGTCCCAAAATAACGTTAAGTATTTGAGGAAGCTCATCTATTGAGAGCTTTCTCATGATTCTTCCTATTTTTGTAACGCGCGGATCATCAGCCGCGTTATATGTAGAACCGTCGGCATTTCGTATGTCAGGCGCGTTCACATACATAGAACGAAGCTTGAACATTTTGAACACCTTGCCGTCTTTACCGACACGTGGCGCATTATAGAAAACAGGGCCCTTGTCGGTAAAATAGATGATGGGAGCGAAAATAATGATCGCAAGCAGGACGAAGGGCAGAGCCAAAAGTCCTATGATTATGTCTATCAGTCTCTTAAAAAATTTCTTATACATCGTCAGTCTCCAATATATTCCTTAAGCACTTCACAATAATTTCCTATAACGTACTCTATCTGCTCATCCGTAAGGCAGGTATGAAGCGGGAGTGTTATCTCGTTTGCAAAGTGTGCGTACGCGTTGGGATAGTCTGCGATATCAAATCCCAGCTTTTTGTACGCCGTATGCATCGGCAACGGCTTATAGTGGACGTTGCATGCAACTCCCCTCTCCGCCATCTTGATTATTATCTCGTTTCTCTGCTCTGCCGTAATATTCGGAATGCGTGTGAGATACAAGTGACCCGACGAGGTGTACTCCTCGGTATAATGCTCCAGTGTCTCCACGCCAAGCGGCTTGAATGCCGCATCATATCTCTTTATTATCTCTTTTCTTCTCGCCAACAGCTCCGTGTATCTTTCGAGCTGTACAAGACCGATAGCAGCCGCGACGTCGGTCATATTGCACTTATACCACGTACCGACAATATCGTATTCCCAAGCTCCAAGTTGAGTTTTGGCAAGAGCGTCCTTGCTCTGACCGTGCAAGCTAAAGAGCTGAAGCTGCTTATATATCTCTGTATCGTCGATGCCTTCGATAGTTCGCCAAGTGAGCGCTCCGCCCTCGGCGGTAGTAAGATTTTTCACC
This sequence comes from Oscillospiraceae bacterium, assembly GCA_015063845.1. Lineage (GTDB taxonomy): Bacteria > Bacillota > Clostridia > Oscillospirales > CAG-272 > HGM12713. The sequence goes on along the minus strand of SVTJ01000002.1, from coordinate 74,188 downwards.
GCGTGGAACGAGAAAGACGAAAAGTCCGCCAGCATTCCCGCCATAGTTCCCTTTCGGCTCGCGCCAAATGAATGAGCGGTATCTGCCATCACTGCCACTCTGCCAAGCGCCTCCTGAATGCGTCCCTTAGCAGAGAACAGCCCCTTCTTGCGCTCAACTATCTCATATATTCTATCATAATCGCAAGGAATACCCGCTATATCCACGGGAATTATCGCCTTTGTCTTTTCGTTTATTGCCGCTTCAAGCGCATCGTAATCTATCTCAAGGCTATCTTTTTGAGTGTCAACGAGCACGATCTTTGCTCCTACGTGGTCTATAACGGATGCCGATGCCGTATAAGTATACGCAGAGGTTATCACCTCGTCGCCATCTCCGACGCCAAGCAAACGAAGCGCCATTTCCGCGCATGCCGTTTGGGAATTGAGGCACACGCTCATAGGAGCGCCTACGTAGTCTGCGACGTTTCTTTCAAGCTTCTTTGTTCTCGGACCCGTAGTTATCCAACCCGAACGAAGCGCCTCTGCGACCTCGTTGATCTCTTGCTCTCCCACGTCGGGGGGAGAAAACGGAATATTCATCTTTTCACTCATAGCTGCCTCCATAATATCACTGTGTGAGCTTCGCACACTCCACCCATTATAATTATTACTTCTTATTATATCACAACATATATGAAAAGTCAACAAAAAGCCGTCGAAAAAAGCAAAAAACAAAGCCGATTTTGCACATTTTTTGTCTTTTTTTCGCAAAATCGCCAAGCACACAAACAAAAAAGAGTGAACGCCGCAAGCATCTGCTGAGCGTTCACTCTTTTTTATTGACTTCGTTTGCCTATTACTTACGCAGCAATATGGATATAAAGAACTACTACCAAAACAACAAGCATGAATGACATCACAGTCGTTATAGCGGAAAGTATCTTATCTCTCTTTTTGCTCTGTCCCTTTGCAAAAAAGGTCTCAGCTGCACCGGCAATCGCGCCGGAAAGTCTCTTGTCCTTACCCGACTGGCAAAGGACTAATGCTACTATTATAGCGGACATCACAAGAATGATGATGCCAAGAACCATCTCCAACGTTCCCATCGTTATACACCTCCAAAATAGTTTTAACGCCTCGGTCTCCCTCGGCAGAACAATTCATTAGCAAATAGTATTCTACCACAAAGCTTTGGAAAAATCAATACTTTTTTTAACTTTTTTGATTTTTTTGCCATTCGACGCCAATCAATCTCCCAAAATGCGCTCAAGCGCCTCTACGTTTTCGGTCATTATTTTAACGTAACTCGTCGTTTCTGCGGCTGTTATTGAGACCGACTGCATAGAATTCAGAACCACTGTTTGTCCGCCGCCTGCGGACGTAGAAATGACAAGCTTTGCAAGCTCTCCGTCCGAGCTCTCGGTAACAAAAAGATATTTTTCGTTTGACGCGTCAAGTCTTGAGGCGAGGTCAACGGTAGTCTCGGGTGTCCAGCTTATATCCGAGCTGCACCCCTCGAAAGCGGCGTAATAGCCAATTCCGTAATCCTCAAGAAGGTAGACGAACGGAAATCGGTCGGCAAACAGCAGCGTATGCGCCTCGGTTGAAATATTCGTCATTCTTTGATCGAGACTTTTCAACTCTCCTATGTATTTTTCCGCGTTTGTTTTGTATTTTTCGGCATTGTTTTTGTCGAGTGCAGACAGCTCCTCACTCAAATATTCCACTATTATTTCGGCATTTTTCAGCGACAGCCACACGTGCTCGTCTATCTCTGTATGCTCATGATCGTGCTCATCTTCGTGGTCACTGCTATGTGCGCGTACCTCGCGCAGTGCTATTCCATCTATCTTTGTAAGCTTGATATGCTTTGCATCCGAGCCGTCTATTGCTTCGCTTATCCAAGCATCTGAAGTCCCTCCAACGCTTATCACGACGTCGCTTTCCTTTATATCCATTATATCTTTAGGAGAGGCTTCGTAGCTATGCAGCTCCTGTCCGTTGGATACAAGCAGCTCCACTTCGACGCCATCGGCGTCACCGACTATATTTCTCACCCAATCGTATTCGGGGAATACGCTGCAAAGTATCTTTATCCCTCCGTCGCCATCCTTCTTCCCCGCACAGCCGACAAAAACGCCGACAAAAAGGAATATCGCCAAGACAAGCGACGTTATTTTTAAAAATTTAACCATCTATACATTTTTCTCCGCGTTAGTTTTCTTACATTCTCCGCACCTTCCAAAGAGCACGGTGGTTTCCTCGTTTACGGAAAAACCGCTTGCGCTTCTTACCTTGTCAAGCAGCTCGTCCGATACACCGTCATCAAGATGTATGAGCTTTCCGCAATCCGTACATTTAAGATGCAAGTGGCAGTCACAATGCTCGCCTATAACTATCTGATACGCAAACTTTCGGCTGTTTCCTCTGACAAAGCGCTTGACCGTACCTTCCTCGACCATCTTTGTGATAAGTCGGTAGACCGTGCTTTTTCCGAGAGAAGTGGCACTGTTTTGGTTCTCGAGCTTATTTACAAGCTCTTCCACCGTATAAGCTCTGTCGCAATTATCCACGAGCAGCTTTTTCAATATTGTCTTTTGTTCGGTTACGTACTGCGCCACTGTCAGCTCCTCCAAAATTGAGAGTAATTCTCAAATATTATACACATAAATGCCCTTTCTGTCAAGATTTTTTTCAATTTTCGGTTTTGCCGATGCGAACATTACTCAAAGGAAATTTGACTATTTTTTAACAAATACGCTTATTTATTGAGTTTTTACAAAAAATCTTCACTTATTTTTACGTAGAAATTTTCAAAAAACCCTTTACTTATTTGTCTTTTTATGTTATTATATTAAGTGGAAAAAATTTTTTAAAACGGAGGAAATAAATATCATGGCTATTCAAAGAAAAAAGATGTCCATGGACGGTAACACAGCTGCCGCGCACGTATCGTACGCGTTCACTGAGGTTGCCGCTATTTACCCTATCACACCTTCATCCGTAATGGCTGAGCTCACCGATGCTTGGTCCGCAACAGGACTTAAGAACATCATGGGCGAAAACGTTAAGGTTATGGAGATGCAGTCCGAGGCAGGAGCTGCAGGTACCGTTCACGGTTCTCTCGCAGCAGGCGCTCTCACCACGACTTATACGGCTTCTCAGGGACTTTTGTTGATGATCCCCAACATGTATAAGATCGCCGGCGAGCTTCTTCCCTGCGTTATTCACGTATCCGCTCGTTGCGTAGCTTCTCACGCGCTCAATATCTTCGGTGACCACTCCGACGTATATGCGTGCCGTCAGACAGGCTTCGCTATGATCGCTGGCTCTAACCCTCAGGAGGTTATGGACCTTGGTGCAGTTGCTCACCTCTCCACGATCAAGGGCAGAGTTCCTTTCATTAACTTCTTCGACGGCTTCCGTACCTCTCACGAGATCCAGAAGATCGAGACTTGGGATTATGAAGATCTCAAGGAGATGGTTGACATGGACGCTATCGCTGAGTTCCGTGCACGCTCTCTCAACCCTGAGCACCCCGTGCTCCGCGGCTCTGCTGAAAACGGAGATATCTTCTTCCAGCACAGAGAGGCTTGCAACCGTTACTACGATGCACTTCCCGCAATCGTTGAGGATTACATGGACAAGGTAAACGAGAAGATCGGTACCAACTACCAGCTCTTCAACTACTACGGTGCTCCCGATGCTGACAGAGTTATCGTCGCTATGGGATCTATCTGTGACGTAGCAGAGGAAGTTATCGACTACCTCACCGCTAAGGGTGAGAAGGTTGGTCTTATCAAGGTAAGACTTTACCGTCCCTTCGTTGCAGACAAGCTCATCGCAGCTATCCCCGCAACAGCTAAGAAGATCGCAGTTCTTGACAGAACAAAAGAGCCCGGCTCTCTCGGTGAGCCTCTTTACCTCGACGTTGTTACCGCTCTTGCACAGGGTGGCGTAAGCGCAAAGGTAGTTGGCGGCCGTTACGGTCTCGGTTCTAAGGATACTCCTCCTTCTTCTATCTTCGCAATTTACGACGAGCTCGCTAAGGATGCTCCCAAGAACGGCTTTACGATCGGTATCGTAGACGACGTTACGGGAACTTCTCTTGATGAAAAGCCCGCTCCCGACACAGCAGCTGCAGGCACTATCGCTTGTAAGTTCTGGGGTCTGGGCGGAGACGGAACTGTCGGAGCAAACAAGAACTCCATCAAGATCATCGGTGACCACACCGACAAGTACATCCAGGCATACTTCCAGTATGACTCCAAGAAGACTTCCGGTATCACCATTTCTCACCTTCGTTTTGGTGACAACCCCATCAAGTCTCCTTACTACATCAACAAGGCTGACTTCGTTGCTTGCCACAACTCCGCATACCTTAAGAAGTATGATATGATAAGCGACGTTAAACCCGGCGGTACGTTCCTTCTCGACTGTGCTTGGAGCGTAGACGAGCTCGACGCTAACCTCCCTGAAAAGGTTAAGGGTTACATCGCTAACAACAACATCAAGTTCATAATCATCGACGCTACCACCATCGCTACAAAGCAGATCGGTAACGCAAAGGTTAAGAACACGGTTCTTCAGTCCGCATTCTTCTCTCTCGCTAACATTCTTCCTAAGGATGAGGCTATTGATTACATGAAGAAGGCTGCTTACAAGTCCTACATCAAGAAGGGACAGGCAATAGTTGACCTCAACTATGCAGCTATCGACGCAGGCTCTGACGCTTACGTTGAGGTTAAGGTTCCCGAGGCTTGGAAGAACGCAGGTGTTGACGCACCCAAGGCTGCATTCGAGAGTCCTCGTGCAGACCTCACAAAGTTCGTAAATAACGTAGTTACTCCCGTTAACGCAATGGCAGGAGACAGTCTCCCCGTATCCGCGTTCACAGAGTATGCTGACGGTACGTTCCCGCAGGGATCCACCGCTTCCGAGAAGAGAGGCGTTGCTGTTTACGTTCCTACATGGCACCCCGAGGCTTGTATCCAGTGTAACAACTGTGCGTTCGTATGTCCTCACGCTTGTATCCGTCCCTTCGCTATGACCGAGGAGGAGGCTGCAAACGCTCCCGAGACTACAAAGTTCGCAGCAAAGCCCGTTATCAAGACAAACTACAAGTTCACAATGTCCATCTCTCCCGCTGACTGTATGGGTTGTACGCTCTGCGTAAAGGCATGTCCCGTTAACAACAATCCTAAGATGGGTACAGCTATCGAGATGGTTCCCGCAGCTACACAGGCTGATCAGCAGGCTCCTTGGGATTACGCTGTTGCAAACGTATCCGAGAAGACCGAGCTTATCAACACAACCGTTAAGGGCTCTCAGTTCAAGCAGCCTCTGCTTGAGTTCTCCGGCTCTTGCGCAGGATGTGCTGAGACCTCTTACGCTCGTCTTATCACACAGCTCTTCGGTGAGTCTATGTACATCTCCAACGCAACAGGATGCTCCTCTATTTGGGGTGGTTCTGCTCCCGCAACTCCTTACACTGTAAACCGTGAGAGCGGACGCGGACCCGCTTGGGCTAACTCCCTCTTCGAGGACAACGCTGAGCACGGTCTCGGAATTCACCTTGGTCAGAAGACCATTCGTGAGAAGCTCATCCGCAAGGTAGCTGAGATGGCTGCTTCCGATAAGGCAAGTGATGAGTTCAAGGCTGCTGTTGACGCATTCATGGCAACAAAGGATAGCTCCAAGGCTAACGTTGAGCCCACTAAGGCACTTATCGCAGAGCTTGAGAAGGCAGCTGCTGCAGGCTGTCCCACAGCTCCCGAAGTACTCGCTGAAAAGACCTATCTCGGCAAGAAGTCCACATGGATCTTCGGTGGAGACGGTTGGGCATACGATATCGGATTTGGCGGTCTCGACCACGTACTCGCTTCCGGTGAGGACGTAAACATCATGGTATTCGATACCGAGGTTTACTCCAACACAGGTGGACAGGCTTCCAAGGCTTCCAACATCGGTCAGGTTGCTCAGTTCGCAGCAGCAGGTAAGGCAATCGGCAAGAAGAACCTTGCAGAGATCGCTATGTCCTACGGCTACGTATACGTTGCACAGGTTGCAATGGGCGCTGATATGAACCAGCTCCTCAAGGCTCTCACAGAGGCTGAGGCATACAACGGACCTTCCATCATCATCGGCTACGCTCCTTGTGAGATGCACGGCATCAAGGGAACGATGCAGAACTGCCAGCTCGAGATGAAGAAGGCAGTTGAAGCAGGTTACTGGCAGATGTTCCGCTTCAACCCCGCTGCGAAGGCAGAAGGCAAGAACCCCTTCACGCTCGACTCTAAGGAGCCCACAGGCAGCTACGTTGACTTCATCAAGTCTGAGAACCGTTACGCTCGTCTTGTACAGACCAACCCCGAAAAGGCAGAAGTTCTCTTCGCTCAGGGTGAGGCTAATGCAAAGGCTAAGTACGAGAGACTCCAGAAGATGGTCGACCTCTACGCTAACGACTAATTCAGTTAGTTAAAACCTAATAAATATGGGCGAGACTTCAAATGAAGTCTCGCCCGTGTTTTTTGTTATTAATTAGGATTTTTTGTTTTATATTTATAAAAATCCACAGTTACCGTTGCAAAAATTTTATGATATAACAAATACTTTTTTGCAAAAAGGTATATACAAACGTCATTTTTTGTGATAAAATATTAGTATATTTCAAGTCGCACAACGACAAAAGGAGTTTGTTTATGAAAAAGGTTTACGAAGGCAAGACAAAAGACGTTTATGCTCTTGATAACGGCAACGTAATGCTTAAATTCAAGGACGATTGCACGGGTAAGGACGGCGTATTCGATCCCGGCGAGAACGCAGTTGGTCTCACGATCGACGGTATCGGCAAGGCTAATCTCCAGACCTCTGTTTATTACTTTGAGCTTCTTAAAAAGGCAGGTATCAAGACGCACTACGTAAGCGCTGATATCGAAAACGCTACTATGGAAGTTCTTGACGCAGAGTGCTTCGGCAAGAAGCTTGGCGGCGGCGGACTTGAGGTCATTTGCCGTCTCGTTGCTACGGGTAGCTTTATCCGCAGATACGGCGAGTACATAAAGGATGGTACACCTCTTGAGGGTGGTTACGTTGAGTGCACCTTTAAGAACGACGCTAAGGGCGACCCGCTCGTAACGGGCGAGGGTCTCGTTGCTCTTAAGGTTATGACCGCTGAGGCGTTCGAGAGCCTCAAGGAGCAGACGCTCAAGATAACAAAGATAGTTGCCGACGACCTTAAGACCATCGGTCTTGACCTTTGGGATATAAAGTTTGAGTTTGGTTACAACAACGGAGAAGTAGTTCTCATCGACGAGATAGCTTCTGGAAATATGCGTGTCTACAAGGACGGCGTTATTGTTCCCCCCGTTGAGCTCACAAAGCTTATCAATAACAGATAATTTCAAAAAAGAAAACGCTTATGGCATTCGCCATAAGCGTTTTTTGTTTTTCTTAAAGCTCCTCGACCGAAACAACTCCGTCGAGCTTTGCGATAACCGTCATAAGCGCTTGAAGAGATGTTTTTCTCGGTGTGCTTAGTGAGAAGATAACGCATGGGTTTCTGCCCTCAGCGGCATTCTTGGTTATCTCCATATCAACTATGTATCCGCCTTTTCTCTTTACCGTATCGATTATACTTCCGAGATTTCCGCTGTCGGTATACTCGACGTAAAGATTGAACGTACGTGCGTTCGATACGATAAAATATTCAAGTCTTGCAAAAACAAGCTCCGCAAGTATGATCACCAATGTGGTCGCGAGTGCTCCCTCAACGTATCCCGCACCGCAGCAAAGACCGACTATTGCCGCTGTCCAAAGACCTGCCGCTGTTGTAAGTCCCTTTACCTGACGTCGCTTTGTAATAATGATGGTTCCCGCACCGATAAAGCCGATTCCCGCTATTACCTGCGCCCCAAGACGCGCCATATCGGTAAACAGTCCCATTTCAAGAACGAGGAACTGGCTGGTGAGCGTTGTCATCGCCGCACCGAGGCAGATAAGTATATGTGTGCGGAAGCCCGCAGGACGGCGCTTACGCTCACGCTCGATACCGATAATTCCTCCGCATATCACCGCAAGCACGAGGCGGACGGTAACGGATATCCAATCAAGGCTGGTGCCTCTCAAAAAATTCAAACATTCTAACATATGTCCACCCCCTTAAAGCTCTTCGATGCTTCGCACCGATTCGATCTCCGCGATAGCCGTCATAACAACGGTATGCGACATTTTCTTGGGAAGCTGAAGCGAGAATATCGCATTAGGATATTTGCTCTCCGAATACTTTGCTTTTGTGACCTCAACGTCGAATATCTTGACCTGCTTTGACTTTATTCTCTCGACTATATCGGAGATATCGTCAGTGTTTTCAAATTCGACGTAAAGGTTGATATTTCTGGAGCGTGAAAGTATCAGATGTTCAAGCTTTGAGAAAACTACGACAGTAAGTATTATGAGAACACAGCAGATAAGCGATGCCATATAAAAGCCCGCTCCGATCGCAAGTCCCATGCAGGCAGATGCCCAAAGTCCCGCAGCTGTGGTCATTCCCTTTATCTGCTGACGGCCCGTAACTATGATAGTGCCAGCGCCAAGAAAGCCTATTCCGTTTATGACCTGCGCGCCAAAACGTGAAACGTCTATTTTTGTGTAGTCAACGGGAAGCACCGCCGCCCAAGGACCCGTAAGCATTGCCGCAAGATATGTACTGAGGATCATCGTCATCGCCGCGCCAACACACACGAGCATATACGTTCTGAATCCCGCAGGACGGCGCTTTCTTCCTCTTTCTATACCGATAACGCCACCGCACAGCACAGCAACGCCGACGCGCAGAAGCATATCCCATATGGATAAGGTAACCATTTTTTCCTCCCATTCTTAGTATTTGTGTTATCATTTTATTCTTTTTATCAAAAAGCGTGCAAAAAAGAATGTTGTATTCTAAATATTATACAACATTCTTTGGAATTTTGCAATAGTTTTTCGTTTTTTTGTACATCAAATGCTTAATTCAACGTAAAATGACAGTATCTGACCGTATCTTTGGACGAATATTTCCACTGTTTCCCCCACCTTGTGCTTTTCTATCTGCGCTCTTAGGGAGTCTGTATCGGTGACCGTCGCTTCTCCGACTTTAACGATAACGTCACCTATCCTTAGCTTTTTTGCGACGTCGCTCTCAACTGACGTAAACGCAGCTATTTTTATCCCGTCTTCAACCGTCTCGCACGCAACACCGAGACGAGGGCATGGATACGCGAGCGCGCTCACCGCTTGTTCTGTCAATTCCTCTCCCGCCCTGACAGACGACAGCACACTCATTACCTCTCCTATCGGCAAGGCAAAGCTTGCAGCGTCATTACCGATATTTATCATAATAGCTACCACCGCTCCGTCTTCATTGAAAACGGGGCAACCTCCAAGAGCCTCGGCATTAAAGCCGTCAAGCTGTATCGCCTTGATGAATTTCTGCGCATCTCCGTCGTTTACTCGCAGATTTCGCGTACCGAAAGAGACATTTCCGCTGCAGAGGCTCGACGAAAGTGACGCATAAGCATTACTGCCCATCGCGCCTACCGCATATACCGTCTGCCCCACGCTTATACCGTCCGCCGCCACGGGCACTTCAAGCGCAGTCGCTTCTATTTTCAAAAGAGCAAGCTCGGAAAGCGCATTTCCGCCAACCAGCGTAGCCTCGTAGCTTGCTCCGTTTTTTAAGGTCACCTCTAAGAGCTCGGCATTTTCCACGGCATCCCAAAGCGTGGCTACGTATCCATCGGAAAACACGACCGTTCCCGAGCTTATCCGAGTTCCATCCTCGGTACGTATGCGAACGGTAACAGCACAGTCTGCAATTCGCTCATAAAGCGGACGGGGGTCAACAACAGTGCTGTCGCTTGCATCTGTTTGCATCTCTTCAGACGGCAGTCGCTCTGTGGGCATCTGCTCCGAGGGTCTACCAAGTGCCGCATATAATACGACTGCAACGCTCAAAAGTGCGCAGAGCGCAATAAAAGCCACGTACAGCCCACCTGTTTTTCTCTCCTTGGGCTCGTCCTCTTGCTCCTCTGTCTCCTCTCGCTCAGGTCGTGGCGGGGCTTGCTTGGGCTCGCTTTCGGTCTCTGTTTGCTCTGGCTCAGTCGCTATGACCACTTGCTCTTCCTTTTTTTCAACCTTCAATGGCAAAGGCGCTTTTTTATCGCGTTCTGCCGCCTTGTCCGTCAACGACACCTTTTTTGTCTCTTGCTGTTGCTCAAGCACTCCGTCGTTCGCGCCGTCCTTGGCAAGCTCCTGCTCGTTTACGTCGTCAAGCGCTCCTATGTCCGTATTTTTTATGTGCGGATTTCTTCTGCGTATTTCCCTCATTGACATACATCTCCTGTACCTAACTGTTAATATTAGTAATGCGCAGACATTCATTGTTTTATTCTATAAAAATATATTTCCTTGACAACATTGGCGTTTTATCGTATAATTGTGGTGGGTATATTCCACAGCACATTGAAAACGGAGAGTATATTAAAGATGAAAAAGCGTGTAAAGGTACTGATAATCGTACTATCGGTTATTGTTGTTCTTTTTGCTGTATTTTGGGGTGTGTTTGGCGATTTTATAAAACATATGCAGCCCTATCGCAGAGGCGTTGAATACTATTCCGACGGCTCATACTCAAAATTCGGCTTCGGGTTTACAAGATACGGCAAGATCGCCTCGAAGTATCTTCCTAAATACGAGGATGTTTCAAAAAATGCCACGGATGTTGAATTTGTATATTGCGGCGACGGAATATACTCAAAAACGGTTTTTACCGTAGTAGCCGCTAAATATGATGCGCAAACGTATATTTCCAAGCGAGATGAGATCTTGAAAACGGGAAGTGACTTTGGAGTAGACGGTTTTATAGGAGAAACAGAGACCCGTTACCATAGGCTTATTGAGAAAAAACAGATCCACAATGGCGACTATATGTATTACGTTGTGTCTTGTTGTGACAAGGATAATTCAATAATGTATTACGTTTTATTTGATGCCATCGAACGTTCCGATATGGTTGGTTTATCTATGTATAATCACACGTTCTATAATTTCTACAGAGAATTTCACGTAGAATGTATGCCTGCCAATTAAAAAAGAGAACTGATTTCAGTTCTCTTTTTTTGTTTTTATTATTCAAGCGGCAAGGTGAAGCTGAAACTGCAATTCTTTTCAAATTCGCTCTCTACCCAGATGGTCTCACCGTGTGCCTCGATTATCGTCTTTGAAATAAACAATCCAAGTCCGACACCCGTCTTGTTTATGCCTCGGCTCTTGTCGCTCTTATAAAACCTCTCAAACACGTATGGCAGATCCGCCTCGGATATTCCCTGCCCCTCGTTATATACGGTAACAAGTGCCTTCTTATTCTTAAGCTTCTTGATGCTGACGCGTATGAGTGCGCCCTCTCCCGCGAATTTTATGGCGTTATCGCACAAGTTATACGCTATTTGATATATAGCATCTCTGTCAGCGACAACACTGAGAGATTCATCGGGACAATCAAATTCGACCTCAAGCTTCTTGTCGTTAAACTTCTGCTCAAAGGAGATTATTATCTCTCTGCTCATCTCGCAAATATCGAACGGCGCCATAGTGAACTTTCGTTCTCCCGCCTGAATTCTCGAAAGATCCAGCAGCGTCGCGACAAGTCTTGACAGCCTCTTTATCTCGGTAGACACGATCCTCAGATAATACTCGTGCTTTTCGGGTGGAATGACACCGTCAAGTATTCCGTCAATAAATCCGGATATGGACGTCATCGGCGAGCGCAGGTCGTGCGATACGTTTGACATAAAGGTATTTCTCATATCATCGTACCTATCGAGAGATTGCGCCATATTGTTGACAGCCAAAGCAAGCTCGGAGACCTCGTCGTTTCCTCTTACGGGAACGCGAACATCGAACTTTCCGTTTGCAAATTGCTTTGCCGCTCTGCTTATTTCCTTAAGCGGTCCAGTTATTTTTTCGGTTATAAAATACACCGCTATCAGCGCCGCAAGAAGCACCCAAAGAATGGACACAACTATCGTTTTGATAATGACCTCAAGCAGCTCGGTGAGCATGACCGACTCCGCGCAAGCAAAGACCGTTCCGCAAACGGCATTGTCGTTGTTGTAAATGGGCATTGCGTAAACGTATTTTGAGCTTTCAAATACACCCACAAGCTTTTCGTCGCCCGTCAGCGCGTTTCCGCTGTTCACCTCAGCCATAAAAGCCTTGGGGATACGCGCGCCATCCTTTGTTCGCTCAGCTCCGACCGACATCACGATAGCTCCCTCGTTATCCGATATGAGCAGCGTTATATCGTCCGAGTTCTGCGCGATAGCCCCAAGCATATCCGCCACAGACTGTCGAGACTCATCAACCACGTCCGCTACACTATCCTTGTCAGAGTGATCGAAAAGTCCTTCAACGTAGGTGGCCGCCGACTTTGCGCTGTTTGCCATTATCTCGGATTTTGCATCGGTTGAATAGTTGCTTATTATTGATGAGATTATAAAAATAATGACCAGAAAGCTTGAAAGTATTATAAGCATAAATGCTGATACATATTTTGCAAATATACTCTTGAACATATTCTTTCTCCTTTCTGCGTCAAAAAATCAAAAAGCAGGAACGACCGTGCGGGACGGGCGCTCCTGCCGCTTTTTTTAATTCGTTATCAGCCTAACAGCTCAAACTTGTATCCAACGCCCCAAACGGTCTTAAGCGTCCATTTGTCGGATACGCCCTCAAGCTTCTCGCGCAAGCGCTTTACGTGAACGTCTACCGTTCTGGAGTCTCCGAGATAATCAAATCCCCAGACCTTGTCAAGAAGCTGGTCGCGCGTAAAAACTCTATTGTAGTTGGAAGCGAGGAAGTAGAGCAGCTCGAGCTCCTTCGGAGGCACGTCTATCGGCTTGCCCTTGAGCTTGAGCTCATACTTCTGATGGCTTATCTCTATGTTGTCAAACTTTATGACCTCTTCATCGTTCTGGTTTGTGTGTGCCTGATAGCGGCGAAGCACGGATTTTACTCTTGCGCTGAGTTCCTTCATATCGAAGGGCTTGACCACAAAATCGTCAGCTCCAAGCTCAAGACCGAGAACCTTGTCAAAAACCTCTCCCTTAGCAGTTATCATGATAATGGGCTTTGAGGACATCTCTCTTATCTCGCGGCATACCTGCCAACCGTCTTTCTTGGGAAGCATAATGTCAAGAAGCACAAGATCGGGCTCGTAGATCTTAAAAAAGTTAATACCCTCAGCACCATCACGCGCAAGCTTTACGCCATAGCCCTCGCTTTCAAAATAAAGCTTAAGCAGCTCGCATATATTTTCGTCGTCGTCTACGACAAGAATTTTCGTATCCAGCATTTAAGCACCTCCAAAATTCTTTATTTTCGCCACAGAAGCAAGCAGTTCCTGCAACCGAGCATAATTACCTATGTTAACACATAACATTATACCATACATTTTCCCAAATTGCAAACACTTTTTTAAAATTTTCTTAAATTTCTTTAAAAAAACTTTTATCTGTCACCTTTTCTTCACTTTTTTGCCGTTTTGGTTTGTCCGAAGCCCTGCAACGTTCGCCGTTTTCCAAAATCAATGTTTGCAGTTGACATTTTTATGGTGCTGTGATATAATAAATTTGTAACTGTATGTTAAAAAATATCTGCTGATACAAGGAGTTAAATATGGAAGCCACCAAAAAAATAAGAGTCAGCGTTGTGTGCAATGCATACAATCACGGAAAATACATACGGGAAGCGTTGGACGGCTTTGTTATGCAAAAGACAGATTTTGCATTTGAAGTACTTATTCACGACGATGCCTCCACGGACAACACAGCGGAAATCATAAGAGAGTTCGAGGCAAAATATCCCGATCTTATCAAGCCGATATATCAAACAGAAAATCAGTATTCCAAGGGTATTGGCATACTCCATACCTTTCAGCTTCCGCGTATCAAAGGAGACTATGTTGCTCTTTGCGAAGGGGACGATTGTTGGACAGACCCACTAAAGCTACAAAAACAATTTGACGCTTTGGAAGCGCATCCAGAAGTAGATATGTGCGCCACGGGAGCTGTACGCATTGACGCCGAAAGCGGAAGAGAGCTTTCCCGTATCTGCCCCTCGGACCACGATACCATTATTCCAGTAACCGACGTGATCGCAGGTGGTGGTGGATTCGTTGCTACAGCCTCTCTCTTTTATCGAGCGTATCTGCTTTACGAACTGCCCAGATTCCGCCAAATCCTTCGCTACGACTACACTTGCCAGATTCAGGGATCATTACGAGGCGGTCTGCTGTATCTTTGCGATATAACAACTGTCTATCGTGCGATGGTGGCAGGTTCTTGGACTGCACGTGTGGCACTCAACGTCGAAAAGCGCGAAAAGCACTATGCAAAGCTGCGCGAATCATTATTGGCATTAAACGAAGATACCGAGAAAAAATACGATCTTGTCATTCATAAGAAGCTTCGAGAGATCGAATTCGAGCTTCTCTCCATGCGCGAAAACTGGAAAAAGATGCTCAATAAGGAATACAAAGACATATTCCGCAATCTTCCATTCAAGAGCAGGATCAAGATCCGTATCAAGGCAACGTTTCCATTCTTGATCAAATTTGTAAGGAAAATAAGAAAGTAGTTATGGAAAACAAAAAAGTTCTCAACAATTTCTTTTGGCGATTGCTCGAGCGCATAGGAGCACAAGGTGTCACCTTTGTGGTCTCTATCGTACTCGCACGCTTGTTGGATCCCACGATCTACGGCACGATCGCACTGGTTACCGTATTTACCACCATTATGCAGGTGTTTGTGGACAGCGGCTTGGGCAATGCGCTGATACAAAAAAAGGACGCGGACGATCTTGATTTCTCCACGGTGTTCTATTTTAACATCGTAGCGTGTACCGTACTGTACGCAATAATGTTCTTTTGCGCCCCTCTCATCGCCTCATTTTACGAAAGACCTGAGCTTACACCCATTGTTCGTGTTTTGAGCTTGACTCTCGTCATATCGGGCGTAAAAAACATTCAGCAGGCATACGTTTCAAAGAATATGCTGTTCAAACGCTTCTTTTATTCAACCATCGGCGGTACTATCGGAGCTGCAGCCGTCGGTATAGGAATGGCTATCGCAGGATTTGGCGTCTGGGCATTGGTTGCTCAGAGCTTGTTCAATTCCTTGGTCGGAACCGTTATTCTTTGGTTCACGGTAAAATGGCGTCCAAAATGGATGTTTTCATTCAAAAGGCTCAAGGGACTGTTTTCATTTGGCTGGAAGCTACTGGTCTCCAACCTCATAAATACCGTTTATAACGATATCCGACAACTGATCATCGGTAAGCTTTATACTTCCGAAGACCTCGCCTTTTATAACAAAGGACATCAGTTCCCCCAGCTTGTCGTCACTAACATCAATACATCTATCGACAGCGTTCTTTTCCCTGCCATGGCATCTGCGCAGGACGAGCGTGAGCGAGTCAAGGCAATGACACGCAGAGCCATCAAGACAAGCACCTATCTTATGATGCCTATTATGATCGGTCTCGCGGTATGCGCCGAGCCCTTCATTAAGCTTCTTTTAACCGAAAAATGGCTTCCGTGCGTATTCTTTATGCGCATTTTCTGTATCACGATGGCGTTCTATCCCATTCATACGGCAAACCTCAACGCCATGAAGGCAATGGGGCGAAGCGATATATTTTTAAAGCTTGAAATAATTAAAAAAGGTATAGGTATTACCGTACTTCTCGCGACCATGTGGATAAGTGTAGAGGCGATGGCATACAGTCTGCTTTTCACTGCTCTCATCTCGCAGATAGTAAATGCAGCTCCAAATAAAAAACTCTTGGGCTACAGCTATTTGCAGCAGGTGAAGGATATGCTCCCGCAGATCGCACTTTCGATCGGTATGGGCGCTATCGTATACTGCGTTACATTTTTGCCGATCCATGAGTATCTGATGCTTTTGATCCAGATACCTCTCGGTGCTCTTATCTACATATTGGGATCTAAGCTTTTCCGCTTGGAAAGCTTTTCATACGTACTTTCTACGGCGAAGAGTTATTTGCGCAAAAAGAGCAATAAGGCGAAAGAATAACTTTATCGAATAACAAAATAAAAACAAGGAGAACACCAATGGCAAAAAAAGCTTTGGTTCTTGCGGGCGGTTTTCCTCAGATCGCACTGCTTGAGGAATTGCGCAAAAGAGGCATTTTTACCGTCCTTGCCGATTATTATGAAAACCCCGTCGCAAAGCCGTACGCGGATCTTTTCTACCGCGCCTCGACCCTTGATGTTGAGGCTATCACAGATATAGCTAAAAAAGAAAAGGTGGATTTTTTGATCACGGCGTGTACCGACCAGGCACTTTTGACGGTTGCGCGTGTTTCGGAAGCCTTGGGGCTTCCCTGCTATATAGACTACCAGACTGCGTTAAACGTCACTAACAAGCAGTATATGAAAAAGGTGTTCAACCAGTACAATATCTCAACTGCTAAGCACGTTATCATGGCAGAGCTCGATATGGCTCGGCTTGACGGAATGAGATATCCTTTGATCGTAAAACCCGTTGACTGTAATAGCTCTAAGGGTGTCAAGCGCGTAGAAAACGATGAAGAATTAAAAGTGGCGTTTGATACTGCCATCAAGCTCAGCAGGACTGACACGGCTCTTGTAGAAGAATTTATTGACGGAGAGGAGTTGAGTGTTGATATTTACGTGGAAGAAGGCGTAGCACACGTTTTGTCCGTATCAATACTCGACAAGATCGCCGACAACGATAAATTCGTTATTTTCAGAGGACGCTATTCCTCGGAAAAGCTGGAGCGCGTACACGAGCTTGTGCGCGGTATCGCCCAACAGATCGCCGATGCCTTCAAGCTTAAAAACTCCCCCATGCTTATCCAAATGATCAGTGACGGAGAACGTGCTTTCGTGTTGGAATTCAGTGCTAGAACAGGTGGCGGAGTCAAATATCTGCTCATCAAAAAGGCGTCCGGCTTCGACGTGATCTCGGCAGTTGTCGACCTTACTCTCGGCAAGAGACCGCACGTTCAAAAAGTCACTCCCGAAAACAAGCACATCGTAAATGAGTTCATTTATTGCAAGCCGGGTCGCTTTGACCGTTTGGAAGGCTTTGAAGAACTAAAGTCTGAGGGTACTATCTCGGACTACTATCTGTTCAAATGGAAGGGCGCCGAATTTGACACTATCGAAAACAGCGGAGACCGTATTGCGGGCTTTACCGTTCAAGCAGATACCACCGAGGAGTTGTACCAAAAGCACGTAAGGGCAGTCGATAATATGAGAGTATTGGATGACTGCGGTAACGATATGATGCGCAAAGATCTGCTAACGATCTTTTGAAATACATTCAAAAGCAACTAAATAAATATGAGGTAAGTTATGTCTATTAATGTTACACGCTCTTCAATGCCTCCCTTTGAGGAATATTGCGAGGAGATCAAGGAGCTTTGGGAAAGCCATTGGTTGACTAATATGGGAGCAAAGCACGTTCAGCTCCAAGCAGAATTGGAAAAATATCTGAACGTACCGCACGTTGCACTTTATACAAACGGACACCTGGCACTGGAAAATGCCTTCGAAGCATTTGACTTTCAGCCCGGAAGCGAAGTAATAACCACCCCGTTCACCTTTGCTTCCACAACACACTCGATCGCAAGAAGCGGGCTGGTTCCCGTGTTCTGCGATATCAACCCCGAAGACTATACCATTGACGTTTCCAAGATCGAGGCGCTCATCACAGACAAGACCGTAGCGATAATGCCCGTTCACGTATACGGAAATCTCTGCGACTCCGATGCGATCGCAGAAATTGCTAAAAAGCACGGATTGAAAGTCATTTATGATGCGGCTCACGCATTTGGCGTAACAAAAAACGGCAAGAGTGTGGCATCTCTCGGTGACGTATCAATGTTCAGCTTCCACGCCACCAAGGTCTTCAACACCATCGAGGGCGGAGCACTGTGCTTCGCAGATGACGATATGGTAACCGTATATTCAAGACGCCGTAACTTTGGATTGAGCGGAGAAGGCGTAGTTTACATAGGCGGAAATGCCAAAATGAACGAGTTTCAGGCAGCAATGGGGATATGCAATCTCCGTCATCTCGAAGAAGAGATAGAAAAGCGAAGAATAGCCGCCGAGCAATATCGCAAGCGCCTTTCAAACGTTTCGGGCATAAAGCTTTGCGCTGAGCTCCCCGATGTAAAATCAAACTACGCATACTTCCCCGTAGTCTTCGACGGCTACAAGTACGATAGAGATCAGGTGTTCGCATTGCTTGCGGAAAACAATGTTATTGCAAGAAAGTACTTCTTCCCATTGACCAATACGTTTAAGTGTTATACTTCCCTTCCCACCGCAGGCGCGGAAAAAACACCCGTTGCGGCTCACATTGCAGAATGCGTTTTGACATTGCCGCTCTATGCGGACCTTTCAACAGAAGAAGTTGATACTATCTGTGACATTATTTTAAACTAATATATTGAGGTTAACATCCCCGCAAGCGGATCAGGTTTTGCGGAAGGATCCTAAAGGAGGAAAACAAATGACTATTATCGTGACCGGTGGAGCCGGATTTATTGGATCAAATTTTATTTTCCATATGCTCAAGAAATACCCCGAATACCGTATTGTTTGCTTGGATAAGCTGACCTACGCAGGCAATCTTTCCACGCTTGCTTCGGTGATGGATGACCCAAACTTCCGCTTTGTAAAAGCAGATATCTGCGATCGCGATGCGGTATATAAGCTCTTTGAGGAAGAGCATCCCGATATGATAGTCAACTTTGCGGCAGAAAGCCACGTTGACCGTTCGATCGAAAATCCCGACATTTTCCTAAGAACCAATATTATGGGCACTTCGGTTCTTTTGGACGCATGTTGCAAGTACGGCATTAAGCGTTATCATCAGGTTTCAACGGACGAGGTATACGGCGATCTGCCCTTGGACCGCCCCGACCTATTCTTCACCGAGCAAACACCTATCCATACCAGCAGCCCCTATTCAGCATCAAAGGCATCTGCAGACCTTTTGGTCCAGGCATACCACAGAACATACGGTCTTCCTATATCTATCAGCCGTTGCTCTAATAACTACGGCCCGTATCATTTCCCCGAAAAGCTTATCCCGTTAATGATAGCAAACTGTCTTGCTGACAAGCCGTTACCCGTATACGGAGAGGGCTTGAACGTTCGCGACTGGCTGTACGTTGAAGACCATTGCAAGGCAATAGATCTTGTTATCCACAAGGGACGTGTGGGCGAGGTATACAACATCGGCGGTCACAACGAGATGAAGAACATCGACATAGTCAAGCTTATATGCAAAGAGCTTGGCAAGCCGGAAACACTTATTACTTACGTTACGGACAGAAAGGGACACGATATGCGCTATGCTATCGACCCCACAAAGATCCACAACGAGCTCGGTTGGCTTCCCGAAACAAAATTTGCTGACGGCATCAAGCAGACCATTAAGTGGTATCTGGATAATCGCTCTTGGTGGGAGACCATTATCAGCGGAGAGTATCAGAATTACTACAAAAAGATGTACGGAAATAAGTAGATCTTCCGTTCAACAATACACAAAGCAAAAAACACCTCGCTTATGCGGGGTGTTTTTTTGCAAGGCAAATATAAAATTCGCTAAAGACCTTGATTTGTCTTCAATTTTGTAGTATAATAAATTGTTAGAAATAAAACTATTAAAAAGGAAAAATAAGATATGAAACTTGGTATCGTGGGACTTCCCAACGTTGGAAAAAGTACGCTTTTTAATGCTCTTACGGGTGCGGGCGCAGAGTCTGCAAACTATCCGTTCTGCACGATCGAGCCGAACGTCGGCGTAGTTGCCGTTCCCGACTCGCGTCTCGATTATCTTGCAGAGATGCACAAGCCCGAAAAATATACGCCTGCCGTCATCGAATTCGTTGACATCGCGGGACTCGTGAAGGGTGCTTCTCAGGGAGAAGGTCTCGGTAATAAATTTCTCTCACACATCAGAGAGGTTGACGCGATAGTTCACGTTGTCCGTTGCTTCAAAAACGACAACATCATTCACGTTGACGGAAACATAAATTCCCTTCGTGATCTCGAAACTATAAATCTTGAGCTTATCTTCTCCGACATCGAAATGGTTGAGAGAAGGATCGACCGCACAAAGAAGGCTATGAAGGGAGACAAGACGCTCGCAAGCGAGCTTGCGGTGTTCGAAAAGCTTCACGCCGCTCTCTCTGACGGAAAATGCGCACGCGAGGTAGAGCTTGATGACGACGAAAAGGCTTGCCTTTACGACACGCCTCTGCTCTCTATGAAGCCCGTTATATACGTTGCGAACGTGGGAGAGGACGAGGTTGGCGGCGAGCCGCTTGACAATGCGGACTACGTTGCGCTCAAAGAGCAGGCGGAGAGAGAGCACTCGCAGATCATCGCGGTATGCGCTCAGCTTGAGGCGGAGATCGCCGAGCTTGACGGAGAGGAAAAGCAGATGTTCCTCGAGGACCTTGGCATTGCCGAAAGCGGTCTTGACAGACTTATCAAGGCAAGCTATTCTCTGCTCGGTCTTATCAGCTATCTTACGGCAGGACCTCAGGAGGTCCGCGCTTGGACGATCACTCGCGGAACAAAAGCCCCCGGAGCTGCCGGAAAGATACACAGCGACTTTGAACGCGGATTTATCAGAGCGGAGATCGTCTCCTTCGACGACCTTAAAAAATACGGCAGTATGAACGCTGTAAAAGAAGCCGGCCTCTACCGCAGCGAAGGCAAGGACTACGTTATGAAGGACGGAGATATCGTCCTCTTCAGATTTAACGTATAAGGGACGCGATGGGGGAAAGCTTCTTGAAGGAAGCTTCCCCCAAATCCCTTTCAATAACTTTTTAAAATTCTTTTGGATAGTTGAGTGGTGATTTTTTGCCGCTTTTCTTTCTCAAAAGCAGGAGAAAAAATGAGAATGAGAAAGAAAAAGCACGGAGCGGAGAGGATCGCCGCTTGCTCCGAGCTATTGATAGAAAATATTGAGGTATTAAAGGACGGCTTTGACGGAGTATTTGCCGATAAACATCCCGTTCATATGGAGATCGGTTGCGGAAAGGGCAATTTTGCCTGCGGTATGGCGCAAAAATATCCCGACGTCAACTTTGTGGCAATGGAAAAAGTGCCCGACGTATGCTGCATCGCGCTTGAAAAAGCCAAGTCACGCGCAGATGAAAGACCGAACGACAATCTTAGATTTATTATCGGTGATGCAAAAACGCTTGCCGAGAACGTTCGCGCGAAGTCACTTGACTGCATTTATCTCAACTTCAGCGATCCGTGGCCAAAGTCGGGGCACGCAAAGCGTCGCCTTACCTACCGTACGTTTCTTGAGATATACAAAAATCTCCTCAAGGACGACGGAATATTAAAATTCAAGACCGACAACGTAGGTCTTTTCGACTTTTCGCTTGAAGAATTCGAAGCGTTTGGTATGCAGATAGTGTGGCAAACGCGCGACCTTCACTCGGAGCCTCAAAATGCAGACAACGTTATGACAGAATACGAAAAGAATTTTTCGGACAAGGGTCAGAGCATCTGCTCTGTCTGGGCAAAATTCAACTAAACGGAGAAAAATATGTTAAAAGAGCTTGTTGACAAAAACAGAAGCCACAGAGAATTTGTGAGTGGCGCGGCTGTTCCCGAGCAAAGCATACGCCGCTGGATAGCAATGGCAAATCACTGCCCCGCCGCTATGAACCTACAGGCGTTAAAGTATAAGATAGTCACCAACTCCAAAGAGGTAGCAAAGCTTCTTCCTCTTACTCGCTGGGCGGCATCTCTCTCAAAAAAGCTTCCACCTGAGGGACACGGCCCCACGGCATTTGTGGTAATGTGCCACGATACGTCTATCGCCCCTATCAAGCCTATATTTATGATAGACGTCGGCATATGCGCGCAGACCGTTATGCTCGCCGCCACCGAAGACGGATATGGCGGATGTATGATAGGGTCTGCAACCGCTAAGGTCATACAAGATGCACTCTCGCTCTCCGATGAGCTGACACCCGTTTTGTTGCTTGGCATAGGCGTGCCTGAAGACGAGGTGGTTCTTACCACCGCGAAAGACGGAGATACAAAGTATTACAGAGACGAAAATAACGTCCATTATGTGCCCAAAAGAGAGCTTGATCAAATAATCATTAAGTAAAAAACAAAAAGGAGGTAATATATGGCAGAAAACGCAGTAATGACAGAACCGTCAGGAATACTCGTACTTCATAAGCCCATCGGTATTACCTCTCACGATGCGGTATATAAGATACGCAAGCTTTACGGCACAAAGCGTGTCGGTCACACGGGCACTCTCGACCCGCTTGCGGAAGGAGTTTTGGTTATGCTCATCGGTCGCGCCGCTAAGGCTGCGGAGTATCTTGTGAGCGACAAAAAAGCTTACAAAGCAACACTACGCCTCGGCATGACCACCGACACTGAGGATATAACAGGAACTGTGCTTACCCGTTTTGAGGGCGTTCTCCCCTCTGACGAGGAAGTAAAAAACGCGGTCTGCTCATTTTTGGGGGAGACAGAACAGATACCACCTATGTACAGTGCGCTGAAGGTAGACGGAAAAAAGCTTTGTGACCTTGCGAGAGCGGGCGTTGTCGTAGAGCGACAGCCGAGAAAGATCACTGTTTTCTCTATCAGCTCCGAGCCTTGCGATACGGAAGGCGACTATTTGCTTGACGTCACCTGCTCATCGGGCACGTACATACGCACCCTTTGCGCGGATATAGGCGCGGCGCTCGGCTGTGGCGGTACGATGGCGACACTTTGCAGAACTATGGCAGGCGGATTTTCCATCGGCAACGCGGTAACTCTTGAACAGCTCGCCGACATAACGGAAGAGGAAAGACTTAAGCTGCTGTTGCCCACACAAAGTCTTTTCGAGGACCTCGCCGCTGTACGCTTACCCGCTTTTTATCACAAGCTGTGCACAAACGGTTGCGAAATATATCAAAAGAAAATACACACATCTTTTGAACTTGGCACGCGTGTGCGACTGTGCTCGGAAAGCGGAGAGTTTTTCGCGCTCGGCGAAGTCCGCGACTATCCCGACGGCTCAGCAATAAAAGCAATTAAATTTTTATAAATCAAAAAGGCAGAAGCGTGCTTCTGCCTTTTTTTATTACATTTTTATACTGTTTGCTTTTATTCCGAGCTGTTCACACATCTCCGCTTCGCGGTTGTGACAAGTGAATATCAATGTCTGCAGACCGAGCTCCTCATAAAGCCTTGACAAAAGCGAAAGCATCGTCTTTGTTCTTCCGTCATCAAACTGACACATCGCCTCATCAAGCATCAACGGCGGCAGCTCTGCCCCGAAAAGCTTTATCATCAGCGCTATCCTCAGGCAAACGTATGCCGCGTCGCGAGTTCCTCCGCTGAGCATATCCGCCGAGAAGGTGAATCCGTCCTGCTCTACATTGAGGTCGAGACTCTTATTGGTCTGAGCGGACGCATGCTTTCCTTCGCTTATCTGCGCGAGCATCTCCCCCGCCCGTCTGCTGATCTCGGGAGTGAAGTTTCCGCTCATGGACGTACTTGCTTGCTCTATACTCTCCTTTGCGAGCATAAGCGCCTCAAAGCACTCCGTATCACGCTCAAGCTTTTTATCAAGAGCCAAAATTCGGTCTCCGAGCTCAACGGGGTCTTCGTAAAGTCCCGCGCCAAGCGCCGCTTGGGATTCACGAAGATTTGATACCTCGAGAGACAACGCCGCAAGCTTCGCCTTGTTAAATCTCACTATCTTTTCAACCGCCGCAACACTTGCCGCATCGGTGGCGGGGACATCATCGCCTACAAACGCGCGAAGCGCTTCCTCGTCATAATCCGAAAGCGCCGCCGCATCACTTTCGCAAAGCGCGCGAAGCGCGTATATCTGCTTATTTATTTCGTCTCGTCGCGCACAAAACAGCTCACTTCTTTGTATCTCGGCATTCGCCGCCTCACAAAGTGCCATCACCGTCTCGCATTTTTGAGCTCTCGACAAGGCAACCAGCGAAGCAAGTCTTTGTCTCGCTCTCTCCGCGCTCTCGACTGCCGCGTCTCTCTTAACTCTTGCGGCGACCATTTGGGCTTCTTCCTGTCTTTTTCTCGCAAGCTGTCCGACACACTCCGAAAGATATCCCTCAAGCTCCGCATATTCCTTGCCGTATTCCGAGCAGATCGCATCACGACGCTTTTTCAAGCTCGAAGAAGATATAAATTCCAATACAGCAACCACTGCAAGTATAACCGCTATCGCCGCACAAGCCACGGTGACTGCCAATGACAGCATAAGCGCCGCGACTACCGCAAGCACAACACCGATACAAGCACATATCGCACCAATAACCACCGCAGAACGGCTCTTTCTATCGGCGTTGTCCGCCGTCTCCATAATAGCCGCCACTCCGCCGCCCGCCTCTGCCTTGCGGCCGATCTCGGCAAGAGCTGCGTCCGCTCCTGTTGCCGAGGCACATTCGTATTCCTTCTGTGCACGATTAAGCGCGCCACCCGCTTCACCAAGCTCTCCGAGAGCTGAGCGCAACGAAAATACGTGCGTCTCATCGGGCACGAATCCCGTCTCACTAAAGCTGTTTTCAAGCGAGTTCAGCTCTTCTTTATTTATAAGCAGTGTTTTTCTCGACGCTTCGAGTCGCTCAAATCTCTCAAGAGTTTGTGCGGCTCTTATTTTTTCAAGCCTGCTCTCACCGTCAGAAAGCTCTGCCTGGGTGAGCGCAAGGTCCTTTTCCTTTCTTTCAAGGCGTGCCTTTTGCTCGTTAAACCTTACGTATCTTTCGGTTGCCGCTCTTTTCTTTGCGGTAAGCTCGGAGATCTCCTCCTGCGTCTTATAAAGCAAACCGCCCTCGCCCTTGTTGAGCTTGTACTCTCTTCTCACCTTATCGAGCTTATCGAGCACCTTTTTAACGTCAATGCTCTCGTCCGCGCTGACCATAAGATTTTCAACAGCACTCGCCGCCTGCGCGCGGCTTATGTCTGCCGCTCTCATCTGTCCTACCGAGCAGCTGCTCTCGAACACCTCTCCCGGCACTCCAAGAAACAGCTCGTGCGGCTCTCCCGGTATCTTTTCTCCCGTATCGGTACAAACGACCGTGAGCGTTTCGCTTATCTTGCTTGTACCAACCGCGCTTCTTTCGATCTTATAGTTTTTCCCACCGTGCACAAGTGTCATACTTCCCGCAGCGCGGTGACCGTCGAAGCTCAGGCATCTTTCTCTGTCGTAATTCTTGCTCGACCTTTTCGGCAGACCGTACAGCATAAAGCGGATAAACAACATCACCGTGCTCTTTCCGCTCTCGTTTTTTCCCGAAAGAATGTTCATTCCGTCGCTGACGGATATCACCGTGTCCTTAAGGCAGCCGAATTCAACGATATTAATCCCTGTTATCTTCATTCTCTGCCCTCCTGTCGGTAAAATCTTTGCCCTCGATAGCCGCAAGTCCTATCTTCAACGCTCTCAGCGCTTTTGCTCGCTCTGCCGCATCGTCGCTGTAAAGCAAAGGTCTGAGCGTGCGGTAGAATTCACCCTTTAGAGTTACGTCCTTGTCAAGATAATCTCCGTCGGGCAAACAAAGCGTGGCATCGGTTATCTCTATTGACGCAAGACACTCCGCAAAGCTCTTTTCAATCTGTGCCGTGTCTATCTCGGTATCAAGATTTATAACGCCCTCAAGCTCAAGTCTTACATGCGTATACGCATCTGCACCGAGCTCATCGAGCTTCTCTTTAATAAGTTCATTTATTTGCTCAGCGTCCGATACCCCCTCAAGTGTCAAATTCTCGCTGACGTATCTTACGCGAGATGTCTTATGACGTGTAACGCTTGCCTTTCGGTCGCTTCCTATATCAACGACGTAAACACCGCCCTCTCCGAGCTCGTCAAACGCCCTTCCCTCAGGGAAGCCGCAGTATATCGCCCTGCCGCCAAGATACTCTGCATTGGGGTTATGAACGTGTCCGAGAGCTATGTAATCAAAGCCGTGACGCGAGAGGTCTCCCTCTGTCACGGGAGCATATCTTGACGTTGGAGAATTCACGTCCGCGTGAGCACAAAGCAGCAAAATATCCGCCGACTGCTCTCTCTGCCTTCCCACCTCGCAAAGAGGCGAACGCAACAGCGCGGGGGACGTGAAAGCATATCCCGCCACGGTGACCTTTAACGTTGGAAAATCAAAGTACTGAAGCTCGGGAGAATTGAACACGTAAACGTTTTTCGGCATATCCTTACTTGCGTAAAAACCGCCGTCCGTATAGTAATCGTGATTGCCCGGGGCAATTATTATAGGTTTTTCAAAATCGGCAAACACCGAGATACAAGCCTTTTGCGTATCGGGAGACACAAACAGAGTGTCAAGCAGGTCTCCCGCGATAAGGACCATATCGCACTCCTCACTCTTTGCAAGCCGAAATACTCTTTTCAGCAGTTCTCTTTGTCTTTGGCGGCATAGCTGCGATGCCACAGCTCCTCTCGCGCCAAACGCACTGTCAAGGTGAAAGTCACCCGTATGGAGAAATCTCATTCCTCTTCCTCCCTTATCTTTAATATCACTTACTATTATAACATACCGCAACAAATTCTTCAAGGGGATTATTGCGATTGCATATACTGTAAAGAATATTTTTTCGGAGGTATTTATGCTTGTACAAATCCCATATAACAGAGATAAAGCGGTAGAATATGCGAGGAAGTGGGCACTGTCTCGCAATCCGCTTTTCGTAGACTTCACAGGCGGTGGTGGAAACTGCACGAATTTTGTGTCTCAATCGCTACTTGCGGGTGCTCCCGTTATGGATTTCACCCCCACGTTCGGCTGGTATTACCGAACGGTAAACGACCGCGCTCCCGCTTGGTCGAGCGTTGAAGCTCTTTATGATTTTCTCACCAAAAGTAATGACTTTGTGGGTCAGATGAGCCAAGGTCCGTACGCAACTGTCGCGAGAGGAGCGGCTGACGTTGCCGTCGGCGACGTGGTGCAACTTGCCAACAGCACGGGTGACTTTTATCACACGCTCATAATATCGGGCTTTACCGACGGAGATATCCTCGTTTGCGCTCACAGCAACGATGCGCTCGACCGTCGCCTTTCAACCTACGGATTTACCACGATGCGTATTCTTCACGTTCTTGGCTCTATGATAGAGCTTCCCTACGAACAGGCGTTTTCAGCTCTTGCGGACGGCGTCGGTATACAATCAATCGTAGGTGTTTCCGAGAACGTTCTCGCGTAAAAATTTACAAAAACTTCTCGCTTTCTATTGAAACCGCGTCTCTTTTGTGCTATAATTTTTTTGTGATTTTTTGATTATCCCCACGGAGGTAGAATTATGAGCATAAGAGTTGGTATTTTCGGATACGGAAACCTCGGACGCGGTATAGAAGCAGCAATACGTCAAAACCCCGATATGGAGCTTGCGGCAGTCTTTACGCGCAGAGCTCCCGAGACAGTGAAAATAAACACCGTTGGCGTCCCCGTTTATCACGCCGACACGGTTTCCGACCATAAAAACGATATAGACGTTATGATACTTTGCGGTGGAAGCGCGACAGACCTGCCTGTGCAGACCCCTACGCTCGCTAAGCTTTTCAATGTTGTTGACAGCTTTGATACCCACGCGAAGATCCCCGAGCACTTTGAGAACGTAAACAAGGCAGCGGCAGCGGCAGGAAAGGTCGCGATAATTTCCGTCGGTTGGGACCCCGGTATGTTCTCACTCAACAGAATGTATGCAGGCGCAGTGCTTCCCGAGGGCAAGGACTACACCTTCTGGGGCAAGGGAGTAAGCCAGGGACATTCGGATGCGATCCGCCGTATAGACGGAGTTGCCGATGCAAAGCAGTACACCATTCCCGTAGAAGCCGCTCTTGAAGCGGTGAGAAGCGGAAGCTGCCCTGAGCTAACAACGAGACAAAAGCATATCCGCGAGTGCTTCGTGGTTGCAAAAGAGGGCGCTGATCTTGCGCGCATCGAAAACGAGATAAAAACTATGCCCAACTATTTTGCCGACTACGACACCACCGTTCATTTTATATCGAAAGAGGAGCTTGAACGCGACCACAGCGGCATTCCTCACGGTGGTTTTGTTATCCGCACGGGCAAAACAGGCTTTAACAAGGAGCACAGTCACGTTATCGAGTATAGCCTCAAGCTCGACTCCAATCCCGAGTTTACGGCGTCTGTCATAGTTGCATACGCGAGAGCTGCCGTCAGAATGAATCAAAGAGGCGAAAGCGGCTGTAAGACCGTATTTGACGTTGCCCCCGCACTTCTCTCCCCTCTCTCGGCAGAAGAGCTGAGAAAAACTCTTTTATAAGACAAGGAAAAGCGCATGAGAAAAGAAGTATTAACGGACAATAATATATCTCAAGATATAATAGCGTTCAAGAAAAGACATCCTCGAAAATTTTTGAACATCATAGAATATCTTATCGCATTTTTGATATTGTCGATCATCGTTATAGCCGTTGCGTTTAAGTTTCATTGGATAGCAGGTACGCTTTCTCTCGCTTTGCCCGTAATAGTCGCTATCATCTTTATACCGCGTATACGCGCAGCGCATATATCTGAGAACACCGTAACTTGCGGAGAGTACACGGTCATCAAGGATAAGCTTGTTAATATCGCTCACGAAACCGTCGTCAGAAAACGTAGGATAAGCCCTCTTTATCCAAACAATAACCGCTATTCTGTCGATGAGGTGGAAGCTCTTTATTTTTCATCAAGACATTGGTGTATCCCAAGACGCTGCTATGAATGGAGCTCTCTTTACAACATGAGCGGAGACGGCATCTGCAACACCTCGGTCATCGGAGATGAGTTCTATCTTATTATCCTGAATGAAACGCAGGAGATATGCGTCGCGTATAATACTAAATTTTTTGAATATAAATAAAAAAACGAGGAGCAACCCATTCTTTGGAGTTGCTCCTTTTGTTTTTTACAGTGGCAATAGAAAGATAAATTAGGATTTATCGGTGGGTTAGCACAGGCTTGCCGACGCTTGCGAGTGTTCCTCTCTAAGAACTTTAACACAAAGAAATTATTATTTTTTAATTGGGCTGAAAAACTCATTGCCGTGCAGAACGTTCAAATACCCATAAAACTCGTCGGTACGTAGGGTCCGACGAGTTTTTACCTCAGAGAAAAACAATAAAGTTATATATTTCCTATGGCTGTAACAATAACTATTTTGTTTTAAAGTTCTTGAAGGGAGTTTGAGGGAAACTTCTTTCAAGAAGTTTCCCTCAAAAAACGCGTCCCCGACAAATCCTAATTCGTTTTTTTAAACGCATTCCACAGCGGTGTGTTTGGCACATCACTCTCAAAGGTCATTTGTTCTTTACTTACGGGGTGCTCAAAAATAAGCCTATGCGCCACGAGCGCCACACCAACATACTCACTCTTTGGTGCGCCGTAGCGTCTGTCACCTACAAGCGGATGCTTGCGTGAAGCAAATTGCACTCTTATTTGGTGCGTTCTTCCTGTGTGAAGCTTTACTCGCAACAGCGACAGTCCCTCTTTCTCGTCAAGCACCTCATATTCGAGAGACGCCTCTTTGACGCCGTTTCTTTTTTTATCCGTTACGTAGCTTTTGCCCGCGCGTCTGTCATAAAACAACAGGTCGCAAAGCTCTCCGCTTTTTTGCCCGAGTTCTCCGTGACACACGGCAAGATATGTCTTTTGCGTGTCTCTCTGCCTAAAACTCTCCGAAAGCAGCGCCGCGCTCTTCGCGTCACGCGCGAAAACCATAATACCAGTTGTTTCTCGATCAAGCCTGTGAACGGTAAATACCGTGGTATTATCCACGCCCTTTTCTTTAAAATAAGCGCAAAGCAAAGACGGCAGAGCATTACTTCCTTCACCCTCGGAGAGCTCCCCCGCTGCCTTTTCGCAAACAACGATATATTTATCCTCATAAAGTATTTTCATAAGCACCTCTATCGTGAGATATATTATGAGTATACCACATATTTCTTGCTTTTTCAACAAGAAAAACTTATTATATATTATTTAATTCTATTGTAAAAAAAAACAATTTGTGGTAAAATAATAGTGTATATACATTTTTAACTATACATCTGCTTTAAGGGGGATCTTTATGCTTTCAACGGTATTCAGCGCAGGACTTTTCGGCATAGACGGATATATCGTTACGGTGGAATGTAACGCACAAAACAGAATACCCGCATTTGAGCTTGTCGGTCTTCCCGACCTTGCCGTCAAAGAGGCAAAGGAGCGAGTTCGTACAGCGTGTGAGAACAGCGGTTATCGTTTTCCCGCACTTGAGCTAACTCTTAATCTTGCCCCCGCAGACAGAAGAAAAGAGGGCTCGGCATTTGATACGGCAATGCTTCTCGTTATTCTTCACTGCGCAGGTGTTATAGGCTATGGCGTTGATTTTTCCGACAAGTGCTTTGTCGGTGAGCTTTCCCTTTCGGGCGAGCTTCGCCCCGTGAGAGGCGCGCTTTGCATGTGCGCGGCGGCAAGAGCGGCAGGCTTTCGTGAGTTTTACGTTCCCGCGGACAACGCCGGAGAAGCGGCAGCTGTTGAGGGAATAAAGGTATATTCCGTAAAGAATATGCGCGAACTCATATTGCATCTGAACGGTAATGAACCGCTCTCCCCCGTCGAACGTGACATCTCCGCGTTTGAGACCTCGACCGCTATGACTGATGTTGATTTCTCGGACGTCAAGGGACAGGCTATGGCAAAGCGAGCTATGGAGATCGCCGCTGCGGGCGGACACAACATACTTCTCATCGGCCCTCCCGGCACGGGAAAGTCTATGCTCGCAAAAAGACTTCCCACTATTCTGCCTCCAATGAACTTCGACGAGGCAATAGAAACTACTAAGATCCACTCCGTTTCGGGCACTCTTCCCGAGGGAGTTTCCTTGATAACGAAGAGAGCCTTCCGCTCGCCTCACCACACCATGAGCGCTGTCAGCCTTGTCGGTGGCGGTATCAACCCACTGCCCGGAGAGGTATCGCTCGCGCATAACGGAGTGCTGTTTCTCGACGAGCTCCCCGAATTTCCCAAAGTAGTAACTGATTCTCTGCGACAGCCGCTAGAGGACAGAAGAGTTACCATAACCAGAGCTAACGGACGCGTTACATATCCCTGCTCCTTTATGCTGGTGGGCGCTATGAATCCCTGCCGTTGCGGTTATTTCGGTCACCCGACACAAAAGTGCACCTGCTCACCAAACGACGTCAAGAGATACGTGTCAAAAATAAGCGGCCCTATGCTTGACAGAATAGACATACAGATCGAGCTCCCCTCTCTCTCGTACGACGAGCTGTCGGCACGCAGCGAGCCCGGAGAGAGCTCGGCGTCAGTGAGAGAAAGAGTAGTCTCCGCCCGTGAATTCGCCGCCGCAAGAATGGCTGACGAAAAAGGTATCTACTGCAACGCTCAGCTTGGCTCGGCGCAAATACGCAAATACTGTGTGCTCGACGCAAGCGCCACCGCGCTTTTAAAATCCGCATACGAGCGTCTCGGTATGTCCGCTCGCGGATACGACAGAATATTGCGTGTGGCACGTACCATAGCAGACCTTGACAGAAGCGAAACCATAGGAGCTAAGCACATAGCGGAAGCAATACAGTATAGAAGTCTCGATAAAAAATATTGGGGACAAAACTAAAGTAAAAGGTAATAGTGAAAAGTGAAAAGGTTAAATATTGACAGACAACAGCTAAAGAGCTTTATATTTTCACTGTGCGCAATACCGTCAGTATCGGGCTTTGAAAAGCGCGCACACAATGATATATGCGCTCTCGTTGGGAAAGATTTCGACGAGATACGCAAAGACGGCGTAGGAAACCTCACGCTTATTAAGCGATGCGGCAAGGAGAACGCGCCCCGTATACTTATCGACACGCATCTTGACGAGATAGGTCTTCTTGTCCGAGAGGTGTGCGAGGGCGGATTCTTGCGTGTTCTTCCCTTGGGCGGGATAGACGTCTCAATAATGCAGGCATCGGACGTTATCATATACGGCAAGCAAACACTTCGCGGAGTTATTTGCTCCACTCCCCCGCATCTCAAAAAAGACGACGAGCTCCCCGAGCCGTTTGAGGTCATTATCGACACGGGCCTTAGCGAAAAGCAAGCAAAAGAGCTTATAGAAGTAGGTACGCCTGTTGGCTTTGCTCCCGTTTATTCCGAGCTTTTGAACGACAAGATCATGGGAAAGAGCTTTGACGATAAGGCGTGCGCCGCTTGCGCTATATGGGCTGTTGCAAACACACCTCGCGAGGCGATTTGCGGTGACGTTTACGTACAGCTCTCCGCGGTCGAGGAGACGAACGCCATCGGAGGCGCGGCATCGGCTGTCTTTGCAGCTGACCCCGATTACGCTATGGTAATTGACGTAAACCTCGCAAGAGTTCCCGATACAAAGTCGTTTGAAACTGTCAATATGGACGAGGGAGTATCTATATCTATGTGTGCGGCTACCCATCGCCGTCTGACACTTGACACGGCAGAACTTTGCAAGCAAAAAGAGCTTGATCACGTGCTTGTTGCCGCGCCCGACTCTACGGGTACGAACGCCACCTCGATAAATCTTGTGGGGCTTGGAGTTCCCGTGGTGGACGTAGGACTTCCGCTCGCGTCTATGCATACCTATAACGAGGTGATCTCCCTGAAAGACGCGGAAACGCTTACTTCTCTTGTTGCTGAATTTATCTGCGACAAGGAGATCGCGGCAAAATACAAACGCGAGGAGGAGCTTATATGAATTCATTCGAGCTTATAAAACGTTTGTGTAACACCTTCGGCCCTACGGGCTGTGAGGATGCCGTGGCAGAGCTTATCAAAAGAGAAATTTCGGACGATTGTCAAAACGTATCTACCGACAGAATGGGCAATCTCATAGCGACTATGCGCTTTGGAGACCTAAATGCCGTTAAAAGAAAAAAGATAATGGTTTGCGCCCATATGGACGAGGTCGGCTTTATGATAAACGAGATAAAGTCAAACGGATATCTCGGTATAGCCACAGTTGGCGGGATTTCCGACAGTGTGCTTGCCGGCAGACGCGTGAGCGTGCTCTCCAAAAAAGGACTTATAAACGGAGTTATCGCGTCAAAGGCAATTCATCACAAGCCTAGAAAAGATAGAAAAAAGACCACCCCCATAGACAAGCTTTATATCGACATCGGCGCACGTGACGGCGACCAGGCAAAGGAATACGTTGGCGTCGGTGATTTCGCTACGTTTGAGAGCGAGTTTTATGCGTTTGGCGACGGATACGTAAAGGGCAAGGCGCTTGACGACAGAATGGGCTGTGCGGCAATGATAGAAATGATGCACAGACTTCACGCTCAGCCTGCCGAGAATGATGTGGACGTTTATTTCTGCTTTACAGTGCGCGAGGAGATAGGTCTTTCGGGCGCACATGCAGTCGCGTTCCGTATTCGCCCCGACCTTGCGATAGTTCTCGAAACGACAGCCGTTGCGGACATCGCGGACACGCCCGCGGCAAAGAGAGTTGCAGACACAGGAAGCGGAGCGGTCATCTCCGTTATGGACAAGTCAACAATGTACGACCGTACACTGGTAAACAAGGCGATAGAAACGGCAAACAACAACGGCATAAAAGCTCAGCTCAAGAGATACGTATCCGGCGGAAACGACGCAGGTCCTATCCATAAGACCGCAGAGGGCATAAAAACTCTGGCTATATCCGTTCCCACAAGATATCTTCACTCTCCCGCTTGCGTTGCAAAGCTTGACGACTATGAGACTGTATCAATGCTTTGCGAGCAACTGATAAGAGAGTTCAAGGAGGAAATATGACGCTTTACAATACACTTAAAGAGCTTTGCCTTTGTCCGTCAGTTTCGGGCAGAGAGCAAAAGATAAGAGAAAAGCTTTCGGCAATGGTCGCTCCCTTTTGCGACGAGCTTCGCACCGACGCTCTCGGCAGTCTTATCGCCGTAAAAAAAGGCAACGGAGGCGGCAAAAAGATAATGCTCGCCGCGCATATGGACGAGATAGGTCTTATCGTAAACTATATAGAGGACAACGGCATGCTGCGCGTTGCTCCCATCGGCTGGTTCTCTTTTGAAGCGTCGGCGTTTACCCGTGTTGTCTCCGAGAGAGGAGTTCACGGAGCTCTCGTGCCCGATACGAGAACAAAGCCCGAGGACTTTCCCAAGTCGGAATTCTTTTATATCGATATCGGCGCGAAGAACAGAAAGCAGGCTGAGGCAAAGGTCGCTATCGGTGACTTCTTTGTAGGCACACCCGTGCTTGACAAGCTGATCGGTACGCGCGTGTGCGGCCGTCCGCTTGACGACAGAATAGGCTGCGCCGTAGTGCTCGGCGTTGCAGAGATGCTCGCAGACGAAAAGCTGGAGAACGACGTTTACTACGTTTTCTCGGTTCAGGAGGAATTCGGGCGCAAGGGCGCTTTGACTTCTGCGTTTGCGATACAGCCCGACATCGCGCTGTGCTTTGACGTTACGGGTACGGGGGACACCCCGGGAGCTGTGCCTATGGCATGCAGACTCGGTGACGGAGCGGCAATAAAGGTAAGAGATGCATCTGTAATATGCGACGAAAACGTAGTGCGCGCTATTTGCGACGTTGCAAAGGAATGTAATATAAAGCATCAAAGAGAAGTTCTCTTAAAGGGCGGAACAGACACAAGCTCTTTGCAAATGGCGGGAGCAGGCGCGGCTGTCGGCGCGATATCCATACCCACAAGATCGATACACTCGGGTGTCGAGATATGCGACCTTGCGGACGCAGAGTGCTGCATCAAGCTCGCGGCAGAATATATCAAACGCGCATAAGAACGGAGATAAAAAATGGAATTTTCACAAAAAGTTATTTCTCTTGCCGCAGAAGCGGAGAAAGAGCTGACTGACATCTTTGCCGAGATCGACAGGGTGTCGTTTGAAAACACTCAGAAGATAATGGACGCTTTCCATGAGCACCGCGTCAGCGATATGGTGTTCAACGGCACAAGCGGATATGGCTATAACGACCGCGGACGAGAGGTGCTCGACGAGGTCTGGGCAGACGTTTTCGGCGCTGAGGCGGCATTCGTTCGCCACAGCATAGTCAACGGAACACAGGCGCTGACCATCGGTCTTTTCGGTCTTTTGCGCCCGGGCGATATACTTTTCTCTATCGCAGGGAAGCCTTATGACACGCTTGACGAGGTCATCGGAAACGTCGGAGAGGCAGGCAACGGCTCTCTGCGTGACTTCGGTGTTGAATACCGTCAGGCAGACCTTGGCGAGGACGGCTCATTTGACCTTTCGCGCATCAAAGAGGTGCTTACAAACGAGGGAGACCGAGTAAAGGTCGTATTCATTCAGCGCTCCAAGGGATATCTTAACAGAAAAACTCTCAGCGTTGACGAGATAGGTAAGGTGATCGAGTTCGTTCGCTCGATAAAGAAGGACTGCTATGTTGTGGTTGACAACTGTTACGGCGAATTCACCGAGACGCGTGAGCCTTGCGCGGTAGGCGCGGATATGGTCATTGGCTCGCTCATAAAAAACCCCGGCGGCGGAATGGCGGAGAGCGGCGGCTACATAGCGGGAAGCGCAAAGGCAGTCGAGCTTGCGTCTTATCGCTTGACCTCGGTCGGTTGCGGCCTCGAAGTCGGAGCTACGCTCGGTCAGAACAAGAGCCTTTACAAGGGGCTGTTCTATGCGCCGCACACCACGGCGCAAGCGCTTAAGACCGCGCACCTCGCCGCGTATATGTTTGGCAGTCGCGGACTT
Source organism: Oscillospiraceae bacterium (assembly GCA_015063845.1). GTDB lineage: Bacteria > Bacillota > Clostridia > Oscillospirales > CAG-272 > HGM12713. The sequence continues at coordinate 38,358 of SVTJ01000002.1, read as the reverse complement.
GGCTTTGACGTTGAGCCCGAATGGAACGACAAGAGATACGACATAATACAGGCAGTAATTACGCATTCTCCCGAGGGACTTTGCGCTATATGCAGAGGAATACAGGCGGGCTCGCCCATAGACTCTTACGTGACCCCCGAGCCTTGGGAGATGCCGGGATATACCGACAAGGTAATAATGGCGGCAGGCGCGTTTACGCAGGGCTCGTCCATAGAGCTTTCCGCCGACGGACCTCTGCGCGAGCCGTATACCGCATATCTTCAGGGTGGACTTACTTATGAAAGCGGAAAGATAGGAATAATGTCATCAGTACAGGAAGTGCTGAATTCAATACCTACTAAAGGGGAGAATTAAAATGGAAACTATTCGTATAATGAGCAACAACCTTTGGAAAAACGATAAGAACAGCCCCGATTGGGAAGCGCTGGGGCTCAACTGCTCGGCAAGAGCAAGAGCACCCGGATTTATCCGCGTCTACTCAGAGATACAGCCCGATATCATCGGAATGCAGGAGAGCTCGGACGTTATGCTCGACTATATTTTAGGCGGGCTCGCGCAGAGCGACATCCGTTATGGCGTGCTTTGGGGCAAGGACACTCCCATTCTCTACCGCCAGGACAAGTTTGACGTTATAGATTACGACTATTTTCTCTATCCCGAGGAGTTCCCCGGACACGAGGGAGTATTCAACAATGGCAGGACAAAGTCGTGGTGTATTGGCGTTTTCCGCAACAAGCAAACGGGCAAGGTCTTTGCTTTTATGTCCACGCATATCTGGTGGATGAGCAACAATCCCGAGTCCAAGAGCTATCACCCGTTCTCCGACGAGGCAAGAGAGTATCAGATATCCCTCGCTCTCGCAAAGCTCAAGGAGATCGCCGCAAAGCATTCCTGCCCTTATATTATCGTCGGCGACTTCAACGCCGCTTGGAATTCCTATGCGCTTAATCACCTCATAAACAACGGTATGCTCCACGCACACGAGATAGCTACGGGAGAGGTCGACCATACCAGAGGAACTCACCGCTGTACCCACACAGGATACGGTGACTCATATTATGAGGGCGGCTTCAAAATGGCTATCGACCATATCCTTGTCTCGGAGGGTATCGACGTGTTGAATTTTATCAGACACTCTCCCGAGTATTATCTTCCTATTTCCGACCACTCCCCCGTTTACTCGGATATTATCATTAAATAAAAATCGGTAGCGCGCAAAAACAGATACATAAAATATTTTTAGTGAGGCGCATATGCTGTTTTCCTCTCTTGAGTTTTTGTATCTGTTTCTGCCGCTGACGGTGCTTCTTTATTTTCTTTCGCCGAACGGCGCAAAAAATTATATCCTTCTTTTCGCAAGCCTTGTTTTTTACGGAATTGCAGAGCCGTCTTTGTTACCGCTCTTGCTTGCGGTATGCCTTGCCGACTTTGCGCTTGGACTTGCGGTGGAAAAAAGCCTTTTTTCGCAAAAGGAAAAACGCGCAAAGGCTCTTGTTGCCGTTGCGATGATCTCAAACGTAGGGATACTGTTCTTTTTTAAGTATCTCGATCCCCTACTCTCTCTTTTTGGAGCGCATACGCTCGGTATCACTCTCCCCGTTGGAATATCGTTCTACACCTTTCAAGCGATGTCGTATGTCTGCGATGTTTACAGACGAGCCTCGCGCGCACAAAAAGATCCGCTTTTGTTCTTGACCTACGTCTCTCTTTTTCCGCAGCTGATAGCAGGTCCTATCGTACGCTATTGCGATATTGATAAGGCCCTCTCAAAAAGGAAGCATTCTATCTCTCTTGCCTGCGACGGCATAAAGCTTTTTTGCGTAGGTCTTGCCAAAAAGCTGATACTCGCAAACAGCGCGGGAGAGGAATGGGAACGTCTCGCGGCTTACTCAAAGACTGACGGTACGGTGCTTGGCGCGTGGCTGGGCGTGGTATTTTTCGCGTTCCAGATATACTTTGATTTTTCGGGATACTCGGATATGGCACGTGGGCTTGGCAAGATATTCGGATTTGATTTTCCCGAGAACTTCCGTTATCCGTACGCCGCAAAAAGCATTACCGATTTTTGGCGGCGCTGGCACATCACCCTCTCGCTGTGGTTCAGAGAATACGTATATATCCCGTTAGGCGGAAACAGACGGGGACGGGCAAGAATGTACGTAAATCTTCTTATCGTTTGGTCGCTCACGGGTCTTTGGCACGGAGCAACACCCAACTTTCTTTTATGGGGGCTTTACTTTTTTGTTTTGCTCTCGCTCGAAAAAGCATTTTTGCTCAAGTGGCTGTCGCGCGCGCCGTCTATCGCGACACACGCATACGCCATATTCTTTATTCTTGTGGGATGGCTGATATTCGCATCAGACGGCACTGTCGGCGGTATCGCTTATGCCGGTCAGCTTTTCGGTATAGGAGCTACACCTTGGAACAACGACACGCTTTTTGAGCTTGTTCGAAATATTCCCTTTCTTATTATTCTGGCAGTAGGGTGTACTCCCCTGCCCAAAAGAACTTTCGAACGCTTTTTCGCAAAAGCACCTCTCGCGGCACGTGTCGCTTCGAGCGCACTCGCCGTTTTATCCTTGGTCATTTCGACCTGTTACGTTGCAGCTTCGGGATATAATCCCTTTCTATATTTCAGATTTTAAGAGGTAAAGATGATAAACCTACTCGCTAAGTTATTTATCAAAGATAAAGATAATATCAAAGACCCCAAGGTAAGACATGCATACGGTATGCTCATGAGCATTGTGGGTATAGTCACAAACCTTGTTCTTTCTATGCTAAAGCTGGTTTTCGGAACCCTGTGCGGCTCTATTGCCGTCACTGCGGACGCGCTCAACAATCTTTCCGACGCAGGCTCTCAGATAATATCGCTTATAAGCTTTAAGATCTCCTCAAAACCCGCAGACCGTGACCACCCGTTCGGTCATGCGAGGATCGAATACGTCGCGTCTATGATAGTGTCGTTTCTCGTTCTTCTTGTCGGCTGGGAGCTTATGAGCGAATCCATAGCAAAAATAATCGAGCCCGTAAAGGCGGATTTCAGCAATGCCGTCATTATAGTTTTGTGCATCTCAATCGCGGGAAAGCTGTGGCTCGGTTTCTCGGGCAAAAGAGTTGCAAAAAGAATAGGCTCGTCCGTTATCCGCGCAACGTCCGCTGACAGCCTTTCCGATGCCATCGCGACCTCTGCGGTGCTCGTCTCCGCGCTTATATCTCGCTTCACGGGCTTCCAAACGGACGCATATATGGGTGCCGCCGTTTCCGTCGTAATTATGATAGCGGGCATCAAAATACTCAATGACACCAAGAACTCCATTCTCGGTTCTCCCCCCGACCCCGAGATAATCGAAGCAATACGCTCTATAACCGCCGAATATCCCGAGATACTCGGCATACACGACCTCGTCGTCCACAACTACGGCCCCGGAAACACCATTGCCTCTCTCCACGCTGAGGTCGACGGAAAAGAGGACGTTTATCTTATCCACGACGTGATCGACAACGCCGAAAAGAAGCTATACGAGCAGCTCGGCGTGCGCGCTACTATACATATGGACCCTATCGTCACGGGAGACGAGCGAGTGAACGAGCTTCGCGCGCTCACACTTGAGGCAGTCAAGCAAATAGACAGCCGCCTGAATATTCACGACTTTCGCTTTGTTCAGGGTCCGACACATTCAAACCTTATATTTGACGTGACCGCACCGTTTGAGGTCAAGCTCTCAAACGCAAATATTATCGAGCTTACACAACAAAAAATAAGCAAGATAAATCCCGATTTCTTTGCCGTTATCACGGTAGACCGAGAATAAATTAACCACGGAGGTATCATGACATATAACGAGATCTGCATAGCACTCGCAAACGCCGAGATCGAAAATAACAGAGGTGAGGCTTCTATGCTCATCTGCCACTTCTGCGGACTTAATCAGGCAGAGCTCTTGATGCGCAGAGACGAAGATTTTGACAGTGAGGAGCTTCGCGCGGCAGTACAACGACGCTGCCGTCACTACCCCTTACAATATATACTTGGTTATTGGCAGTTCTGCAAGGAAACTTACAGAGTCACCGAGGACACACTCATTCCCCGCTCCGACACAGAAAAGCTTGTCGAGCTTGCGGTAAGACTGCTTCCCCAGGGAGCAAGATTTATCGATCTGTGCACGGGTAGCGGATGTGTGGCGATATCCACGCTTGCCGCACGCCCCGATTGCAGGGCAGTGGCAGTCGACCTTTTTGAAAAGACCTTGGAGATAGCACGTGAAAACGCTGAACAAAACGGAGTTGGAGAAAGACTCGGCTTTATCGCTCGCGACGTTCTTGCCCCCGAATTTATGGAGGAGCTTGGAAAGTTTGACTGTATAATATCCAATCCGCCGTATATAGAGACAAAACATATCGAGCTACTTGACGAAGAGCTTTCGTTCGAGCCCGAAGCCGCCCTCGACGGAGGTGACGACGGACTTGATTTCTACCGTGCCATCATCGGTAATTACGGAAAATACCTCAAGGACGGCGGCACTATGCTCTTTGAGATAGGCTGCGACCAAGCAAAAGCCGTGGCGACTATTGCCGCAAATAATGGATTTGGCTGCGAGGTATACAAGGACTATTCAAGCAACGACCGTGTTGCGTATCTGACAAAGCACTCTCAGACATAAGTGAGGCTTGTCCCGTCATAAGATAATTCTACCGACACGAACTAACAAGGAGATATATTTTGAAAATCACCGTACTTATGGGCGGTCTTTCGCCCGAAAGAAACGTTTCACTGTCATCAGGCTCTCTGATAGCCGCGGCACTTCGCAGAAAAGGACACCGCGTTCTCGCTCTTGACCTTTATCTCGGTGTTGACAAAACAAAAATAGACAGCCTTTTCACAACAAACGAAGAGAGCTGTCATACAGTATCCGAAAGCATTCCCGACCGAGATGAGCTTATAAGGCAAAACGGCGGAAGAGAGCTGCCCGTAGGCGAGGGAGTTATAGAAGCTTGCCTTGCGGCAGACGCGGTATTTCTTGCGCTACACGGAGATATCGGAGAAAACGGTCAGCTCCAGGCTATGCTCGATATTCACGGCATTCCGTATACGGGCTCGGGATATCTCGGAAGTATGCTCGCAATGGATAAGGACATCGCGAAAAGAATGCTTCGCAGTGAGGGACTTCTCACCCCTGATTGGCTGCGTATCGATGCTAAAACTCCGCCGAATACCGAGGACATCATAAACGAGCTTGGTCTTCCCGTTGTGGTAAAGCCCTGCTCTTGCGGCTCAAGCGTTGGCGTTTGTATAGTTGATACCGCAGATGGGCTTGAAAAAGCAATACGCGAGGCGGGCAAGCACGAGCAATACGTTATGGTCGAGAAGAAGATAGACGGCAGAGAGCTGACGTGCGCATATCTTGACGGTGAGGCACTGCCACCCGTTGAGATAATCCCCAAAAACGGATTTTACGATTACGTCAACAAATATCAGGCGAATGCAACCGTCGAGATATGCCCCGCGCCCATAGGCAAAGAGGCAACGGAGGCAGTCTACAAGGCGACCAAGAGAGGGTTTGCCGCGCTAAGACTTCGCTCATACGCGAGATTTGACTATATCCTCGACGCTGACGGACGCGCTTGGTGTCTTGAAGCGAATACTCTTCCCGGTATGACTCCCACCAGCCTTTTCCCTCAGGAAGCGGCAGCGGTAGGAATGGATTACGACGAATTATGTGAAAGAATAGCCCTCTCGGCTGTTAAAAAATAAATGTCAATCAATAAAAAGGAGATAAAAAAATGAAGCTTAATCTTGAACAGATCAAAAGCATTACGGCAGGTGCCGTAAGAATCACCGAAGAAGACGGAGCAATTCGCCTCTTCCGTTTCAGCGAGGAGCAGACCGAGCTTTACAAGACCGTTCGCAAGGACTTTTACAACAAGACCTACTCCACTGCGGGAATAAAGCTCAAGTTCAAAACCAATTCCAAAACACTCGCGCTTAACGTATTCGCAAAGCCCTCTTCGTCGAGATATTTTTTTGACGTAGATATCTTTGTTAACGGTGAGCTCAAATACACTCTCTCGGGCAACCTCAAGGACGGAGAGGAGATATCCAACAAATACGCAAACGGCACTTACGACCTCGGAGAGGGAGACAAGGAGGTATGCCTCTATTTGCCTTGGTCTGTTGACCTTCGCATATGCTCACTCGAGCTCGATGACGGCGCAACGCTCGTTCCCTATACATACAGCCGCAAGATGCTTGTCTTCGGTGACTCCATAACACACGGCTACGACGCTAAGGGCCCCTCTAAGGCATACTCTTCTCTTATCGCAGATTTTCTTGATGCGGACGCAGTCAACAAGGGCATCGGCGGAGAGGTGTTCCGCCCCGAGCTTTGCAAGATGGCTGAGAATTTCACTCCCGACGTGATCAGCGTTGCGTACGGCACCAACGACTGGTCTCAGACAGATAAGGAGACCTTTGACAAAAACAGCGAGGAGTTCTATATGACACTCTCAAAGCTCTATCCCGCCGCAAAGATAATTTCTCTTGCCCCTATCTACCGCGTAGATTTCCAAAAGCCTACTAAGGTCGGCCCCTTCACTTATATAGCGGATAAGTTCCACGAGTTAGAGAAAAAGATACCCAATATGACAGTTATAGAGTGCTTCGATTTTCTCCCCCATACTCCTGACGTATTCGAAGACCTCAAAATACATCCCAATAACGAGGGCTTCACTTACTACGCAAACGGTGTAATTGAAGGACTTAAAAAGATATTCTAAACCATTTAATATAGCGTGATACTCACAAGGGTATCACGCTATATTTGTGTTTGCACCCCTTTGCTCTCGCCGCATATTATGAATAATAGCGTAATATGAGAGGAGGGGGAAAAATTCTAATATATGCGATAAACGGAATGCTTATTCCCTTTTGGGGAACGGTGCTTGGCGCGTCTCTCGTTTTTTTCGTGCGAAAACATACGGGAGAGGGCGTGCGCGCGGCAATATCGGGCTTTTCGGCGGGAGTTATGGTGGCGGCGTGTGTCTGGAGCCTTTTGATACCGTCGATGGAGCTCGCTGAAGAGAGAGGCATTATACCCGCGTTTCCCGCCGCGCTTGGCTTTGCGCTCGGTGTCCTCTTTTTTCTGCTGTGCGACCGTCTTATAGATATACGCGAGCAAAAGCTCATAAAACAAAACGGAAAGCAAACACCAAAGGTGTTTCTTACCTGCTTTGCAATAGCCCTTCACAACCTTCCGGAAGGAATGGCGGTAGGAGCGGTATTTGCTGAGGTGCTGAGCGACGGCAACGCCACTCACCTATCGGCGGCAATGGCTTTGTCGATTGGCATCGCCGTGCAAAACCTTCCCGAGGGTGCGATAGTATCTATGCCTCTTTACTCAAGCGGCACAAAAAGAGTCAAGGCGTTTGCGCTCGGAGCACTTTCGGGAGCTGTTGAACCGCTTGGCGCGTTTATTACCGTTCTCGCGGCGGGTATCGCCGTACCTCTGCTTCCCTACCTTTTGGGCTTTGCGGCAGGAGCTATGATATATGCCGTCATCGACGGCTTTTGCACGCCCGACATCGACTTGCAAAACAGAAAAAGCACTACCATTCTCAGCTTCGCTTTGGGTTTTCTCTTGATGATGTGCCTTGACGTAATACTTGGATAAGCATCAATTTTTTTAAAAAAATTATTTATTTGCTATTGCAATTTTCAAAAAATGTGATATACTATAATTAAGAAATTATTTATATTTCATATAAGGAGGATAAAATAATGAATCTTTTCAAAAAGAAAACCAACTACACAAAGATCATAGTTATCTCTATTGCGGCTGTAGCTGCGGCTTCCGTTATTGCTGTTGTTATCTACAAGCTCGTAAAGAAGTACAAGGAAGAGACAGTTTATGACGACCTTCTTGAGGATTGCGACTTCGATTGCGATTGCGAAGACGATGATATCGAGGCTATCGAGGCTGCTGAGTAATTGATCATCAAAACACGGGGAGCATTGCCGCGAGCAATGCTCCCTTTGATTTTTTGGAGTATAAAATGAAGCTTATTGACACTATCGCCGCTATATCCACCCCCTTTGGAAAGGGCGGCGTCGCTATGATAAGAATATCGGGATATGAGGCTTTTGATATAGCAAGCAAAATATTCCGTCCCGCAAACGGAGCATCCGTCCTCTCCCTCGAGCACGCAAAAATGACGTACGGAGAGATCTTTTCTCCTTTTGATAACAGCATAAGCATTGACGACGGAATGGCTGTGGTATTCAAAGCTCCTCGCTCATTTACGGGAGAGAATACCGTCGAGATATATTGCCACGGCGGCACTCTCGTAACAAGAAAAGTGCTCAGTGCCGCTCTTGCGGCGGGCGCGAGAGCCGCTGAGGCGGGAGAATTTACTCGCAGAGCATTTGTATCGGGAAAAATGAGCCTTGGTAGCGCTGAGGCACTCGGAAATCTGCTGGAAGCTAACACCGACAGTCAGCTGCGCCTCGCGAGAAGCGGAATGAGAGGAAATCTCGACGCTAAGACCGAGAGCATATACAAAAGTCTTCGCGACGTTATGACCAGCATCTTCGCGGCTATCGACTTTCCCGACGAGGACCTTTCGGAGCTATCGCGTGAGCAAATGATAGCTATGCTTGACAGTACGCTCGCACAGATCAAAGCACTTTCGTCTACTTATCGCACGGGCCGCGCCGTGACCGAGGGAATACAAACGGTCATATGCGGACGCACAAATGCGGGAAAAAGCTCGGTATACAATAAAATTCTCGGTTACGATGCCGCAATAGTCACCGACATTGAGGGCACGACAAGAGATATCCTTCGTGAACAGGCAACTCTTGGGAACACCACGCTTTTGCTCTGCGACACGGCGGGAATACGAAGCACCGACGATAAGGTCGAAAGCATCGGCATTGACCGCGCGCTTGACGAGATAAGCACTGCCGAGCTTATTCTTGCGGTTTTCGACGGCTCGTCCGAACTCTCCGCAGACGACCTTGAGCTTATTGAAAGATTGAGCGTTATAAAACAACGCTGTATCGCGCTGATAAACAAAGCCGATCTTGAGAGCAATGCAAAAACGCAGGAAAAGATCGCGAATAGCTTTGAGCGATATATCGTGATAAGCACCGCCACGGGAGCGGGATTTGACGAGCTTGCGAGAACGGTCGATGAAATGTTCATCGACGGAAGTATCGATATAGATAACGACGCAGTTATCACTGGCGCGCGCCAATATGCGGCGCTCGAGCAAGCGGCAGTTGCGCTTTCCGCTTCCCTTGCGGAGCTCCGTGCGGGCACTGCACTTGACCTTTGCTGTATCGGCATAGAGACGGCAATGTCACAGATAGGACAGGTCGACGGCAGAGAGATCGGCGAGGACGTCGTCGCCGAAATATTCTCAAAATTCTGCGTTGGAAAATAAAAAAAGAGGCTTTTGCCTCTTTTTTTATTTTAATAAGTTCCGCTGTCGAGATACCATTGTCCGTCGTCTTGCTTTACCATTGTGACACGAACGGTCACTCTCTCGTCGGGCTTTGATTCAAGATAGGTCTCAACCTCAATATTAACGAGATCCTTACTTCCCGGTTTAACGACCCTTGCGGTGGAGAAATCGAACTTTCTGGTCTCAGTGATAAGGGGCTCGTACTCGTTCGACATCATAAGACGTACATCTCCCTCGACCGCGTCGCTGTATTCGATATATCTCGCCGAAAATCCGCTGAGATTCTGGTTTATGACCGCACCCGTAAACAAAGCAACGTATACCGACGTTTCAAGATAGTCCTTCGAATACACCTTCTCCGCCGCTATCTTGATATCGTCAACCGTAAGATATCCGCTGTCGTATCTTACAAAATCGTAATTGTCGGGGTCATTTGCCGAATAGTAGAATTCGTATTCGGGCTCACTGTAATTTTCTAAAGCATAATAATGCTCTCCCGTCTGCGTATCAACGTAAACAGCCTCTCCCTTGCTCGAGTCAGCCGCGGAAAGCACCTGTAAATACAGTCTCTTGCTTCCTATCGTTCCCTTTTTATATGACAGTATCTTGCCAAGAGATGCGTCCTCAAGATAATGATAGTAGATATAGGTCATCTTTCCGCCTTCACCCTCGGATTTATAGACCTCGTCGACCGCCTCGTATATTCTTTCATACGTGGGAAGGCCCTCTCCGAAGAGCAGCTTATTTACGTCATAAGATGCTTCTACAAGCTCCTTAAAACGGGCTTCTACCTCCGCATACTCGGGGGGCTTTGAGCATGAGCTCACGGACGTCACCGTCAAGCAAAGCAAAATCATGCAAAGTATTATGCTGACAATCCTTTTTTTCATATAAACTCCTTATATTTCAAGGGGAAAGCGATATTTTGCCTTCCCCTTGTTTTTACGTCTTATTCCTCGCTGGTCTCGACAGCTTCGGTTACTACCTGTGTCTCGGAGCTTTGCTCCTCTGCCTCGGTCTCCTCTGCGTCCTCGTGAGGCACGCGCGTAAAGTTTACAAGCTTTTGTCCCTCGTTAAGTCTCATAACAATGACACCGCCTGCGCTTCTTGAATACGTGGGGATATCCGCAACGGGAGTACGGATGATAGTTCCGCTGTCGGTTATCATCATAAGGTCGTCCTCGTCGCCAACGGTAGCTATTCCGCACAGCTCTCCTGTCTTTTCGGATATGTTATGACATATAACGCCAAAGCCGCCTCTGTTCTTCATTACTCTGAAGTCATCGAAGTCGGTGCGCTTTCCAAAGCCGTTCTCTGTTACGGTTATAAGCTTCTTGCCCTCTTCAACGATAGCAACACCCGTTACGTAGTCGTCTCCTCTGAGGCTGATACCGCGTACTCCTCGCGCGGTTCTGCCCATAGCGCGAACATTCTGCTCGGCGTACTTGACCGCGTTTCCGTTTCTGGTTGCGAGAACTATCTCCTTTTCACCGGTTGTATGCATTACGAATACCAGCTCGTCGTCCTCGTCAAGTTTGAGAGCTATCTTTCCGCTCTTTCTCTGATATTCATACTCGGAGAGCAGCGTTCTCTTGATAACGCCCTTATTTGTTACCATTGTAAGGTATTCGCCCTCATTAAAGCCATCTACACTTATCATAGAGGTTATCTTTTCCTCGGGGAACAGCTCAAGGATATTTACGATATTAGTTCCCTTTGCCGTTCTTGAAGCCTCGGGTATCTGATATGCCTTACGCGTATGCACTCTTCCCTTGCTTGTAAAGAGCATAAGGTAGGAATGACTGTGAACACCTATTACCTTTTCGATAAAGTCGTCTTCCTTTGTTGTCATTCCGATAATACCCTTTCCGCCTCTTCTCTGCGCGGAATAAGTATCTGCGGGCTGACGCTTGATATAGCCTGCGTGAGACATAGTGATAACACACTCATGCTTCTCTATAAGGTCCTCAAGGTCGATATCATCGGTCGCAGCGATTATCTCGGTGCGTCTTGCGTCGGAATATTTTCTCTTTATCTCAAGCATCTCATCCTTAATGATCTGAACTACCTTTGCGGGATCTGCAAGAATGCCTTCGAGCTCAAGAATTATACCGTGAAGTCTTGCAAGCTCTTCCTCTATCTTGTCTCTTTCCATTCCCGTGAGCTTACCGAGCGTCATCTCGACTATCGCCTGAGCCTGAGCATCGGAGAGCTGGCGGATATTTCCAAGCTCGTTCTCATAGCCGTCCTTATAAGTTACGGTAAAGAACTCCTCCATAAGTCTCTGCTTTGCCTCGGGAATAGACATAGAGCTCTTCATTATCTCGATAATTCTGTCGATATTATCGATAGCTATATGATATCCCTCATATATATGCGCTCTTGCCTTTGCCTTTTCAAGCTCAAACTGCGTTCTACGATATATGACTGACTTCTGATGCTCAATATAAAGATCGAGTATCTGAGGAAGCGAGAGTATCTTAGGCTCGTTATTTACAAGCGCAAGCATATTTATAGCGCAGGTGCTCTGCATCTCGGAATACTTATAAAGCTGATTGAGAATTACCTGACCGTTTGCGTCTCTGCGGTGCTCGATAACGATACGCATACCGTCTCTGCCAGATTCGTCTCTTATCTCGGTAAGTCCGTCTATTCTCTTATCCTTGCCAAGACCTGCTATGACCTCAACAAGTGTGCTCTTATTTACACCGTAAGGAATCTCCGTAACGATAATACGGTGATTATCCTCATCGACCTCAGCCTTTGCTCTGACCATTACACGGCCACGTCCCGTCGTATACGCCTGGACGATTCCGTTAACGCCGTAAACCGTTGCGCTCGTGGGGAAATCGGGACCCTTTACGTATTCCATAAGGTCGAGGACCTCACACTCGGGATTGTCCATACGGTATATAGTAGCGTCAATTACCTCGCCAAGATTATGAGGCGGGATATTCGTAGCCATACCGACAGCTATACCGACAGCTCCATTTACAAGCAGATTGGGAAAACGCGAGGGCAATACCTTGGGCTCGCGCAAACGGTTATCGAAGTTCGGCACGAAGTCAACGACCTCTTTTTCGAGATCTCTCATAAGCTCGTCCGCTATCTTTGCCATTCTTGCCTCGGTATAACGGTATGCAGCAGCTCCGTCTCCGTCGACCGAGCCGAAGTTTCCGTGACCCTCAACGAGCGGATAACGGTATGAGAAGTCCTGAGCCATTCTTACCATTGTGCCGTATACCGCGCTGTCTCCGTGAGGGTGATATCTACCGAGCACGTTACCGACTGTGGTTGCCGACTTTCTGAACGGCTTATCACTTGTCAGATGGTCCTCGTACATAGCATACATGATCCTTCTCTGACCTGGCTTCATACCGTCTCTTACGTCGGGAAGCGCACGTGCCGCGATAACAGACATAGAATATTCGATAAAGGATCTCTTTACCTCTTTTTCCATATCCACTTCGACTATTTTTTGATTTTCAAACGCTATATTTTCATTTTCCAATTCGATGTTCCTACCTTTCGCAAATAGGTTTTCACTCTGTTTCAACAGCTTTTGCTCAAGCTGTATAGCTTTTCCAAATACCTATTCTTTTGTTGTATCCATTGCCTTCTCGGCAGTTTTATATCAAGTTTTACACATTTTTTTCCACAGCCTGTGGAAAACTTTATCAGATATCAAGGTTTTCTGCGAACTTAGCGTTTGCCTCGATAAATTCCTTTCTGGGCTCGACCTTGTCACCCATAAGAAGCGAGAACATTTCGTCACACGCTACCGCATCCTCGGTCGTGACCTTAAGCAGCGTTCTCTTCTCGGGGTCCATAGTTGTCTCCCAAAGCTGCTCAGCGTCCATCTCACCAAGACCCTTATATCTATCCGCTTCAACGTTTGATCCACCGCCAAGCTCTGCTATGCATCTATCTCTCTCCGCGTCGGAGAAAGCATAAAGCTCGGGACCCTTGCCGCTTCTCTTATATACTCTGTAAAGAGGCGGCTGTGCGAGATAAACGTGACCGTCGTCTATAAGCTGACGCATATGTCTGAAGAAGAACGTCAAAAGCAATATACGAATATGCGAACCGTCTACGTCGGCATCCGCCATAATGATTATCTTACCGTATCTGAGCTTGGATATATCAAAATCCTCGCCTATTCCACAGCCGAGAGCCTGAATGATAGGTATAAGCGAAAGGTTTGAATATACCTTATCAAGTCTCGACTTCTCAACGTTGAGAACTTTACCGCGGAGAGGAAGGATAGCCTGGAACTTCGAATTTCTTCCCTGAGTTGCCGAACCTCCTGCGGAGTCTCCCTCTACGAGATACAGCTCTGTAAACTCAACTCTCTTATCATTACAGTCACGAAGCTTACCGGGAAGAGTGGAGTCAAGAGGGCTCTTACGTCTTGTAAGCTCTCTTGCCTTTCTTGCTGCCTCTCTCGCGCGAGACGCCGCAAGCGCCTTTTCAAGGATCGCTCTTGCAGTCGCGGGATTTTCCTCAAGGTATTCCGCAAGCTTTGTTTTTATAGTACTGTCAACAAGTGTTCTTATATCGGAGTTACCGAGCTTTGCCTTTGTCTGGCTTTCAAACTGTGCGTCCTCAAGCTTTACGCTGACTATCGCGCAAATACCCTCCTGAACGTCGTCACCCGAAAGGTTCTTATCGCTTTCCTTAAGTATTCCGTTCTTTCTTGCGTAATCGTTGAGTACCTTTGTAAGTCCCGTCTTAAATCCTGTTTCGTGAGTACCGCCCTCAATTGTATTCATATTGTTTGCGAAGGTCAATATGAGGGGGTTATAGGAATCGTTATACTGAAGCGCGATCTCCGCAACGCTCGAGCCCTTTTCGGCTCTCATATAGATAACGTCGTTATGAACGGGCTCACAATGCTTGTTCTCTGTAAGATAGCTTACAAAAGTTTTTATACCGCCTTCATAGTGATATTCGTTTTCTATAAGCTCTTCTCCTCTTTCGTCGCGAAGAACTATTCTTATGCCACCGTTAAGAAACGCCTGCTCGCGCATACGGTTGGCAAGTATATCATATTCAAAAACAGTCTCCTCAAAAATGGTGGGGTCAGGCTGGAATGTCACCTTTACACCGTGAGGTCTTTCGGGATACTCTCCCTCATCGCGGAAGGCTCTTGCAACTCTTCCTCTTTCAAATCTCTCGGTATATCTTCTTCCCTCATAACAGTCGTCAAGCTCTACCCACTCGGAAAGCGCGTTTACGACAGATGCTCCGACTCCGTGAAGTCCGCCCGCTATCTTATATCCGCCACCGCCGAATTTTCCGCCCGCGTGAAGTATGGTATAGACCACCTCGGGCGTTGGTATTCCCTGCTTCGGGTGTATAGCCGCGGGGATACCTCGACCGTTATCCTCAACAGTTATGCTGTCTCCCTTATTTATAGTTACAGTTATTTTATCGCAATAACCCGCCAGAGCTTCGTCTATCGAGTTATCAACGATCTCGTACACAAGGTGATGCAAACCGCGTATAGAGGTCGTTCCTATATACATACCCGGGCGTTTTCTTACCGCCTCAAGGCCCTCCAATACTTGTATTTGATTTTCATCATAGACCTGATGTGCGTTGTTTTCCATTTTTTGACCGTCCTTTTTAATAATTGTCTTAATTACTTATATCTTTTTTTCCGCTATTCTTCCCTTAAGAGCCGATACCGACAAAGGAGAAAAGCATACCTTACATTCTCCGTGCTCCTCATAGAGAATAAAGGATTTTGGTATTTCATAAGAAGCCGCCTCAACAAGATAATCCTTTTGCATATTACTTAAAAAGTTTCTTGTTACCATTGATACAGTCGCATTATCCATTTCGAATATTCCGACTATACTGCCGGTCCTTATTATTCTGTTGTTACCTATATGTAAGTACATAAGTTCCCCCTTTTAAGCTTTTCAAGGGTATTAAATGCTTTGATATTTTCCGCCGCTTACTTTTATCTTTACACCGTCTATCAAAGCTGATAAAGCATCGGGCTCGCAGGTCGTGATTATGACCTGCTTATCCTTCATTCGGTTTATAAGATAATCTCTTCGTCTGACGTCAAGCTCAGAGAGCACGTCATCAAACAAAAACACGGGATAATCACCAAATTCTTCGCGACATATCTCTCCCTCTGCAAGCTTCATAGAAAGAGCCAAAGACCTTTGCTGCCCCTGAGAGGCGTAAATTCTTGCGCTCTTGCCGTTTAAGCTTATATCAAGATCATCTTTATGAGTTCCAAAAAGCGTTGCTCCTGTGTAGATCTCACGCTCGTGAGAGCTCATCAAAAGCTCCAAATATCTCTCTTCTGTCTTTTTTCTGTCAAGATAATCATCCTCACAAAGACCCGCATTTCCGTGATATATTACCTTTGGCTGTTCTCCGCCGTCAGTCATCTCACTGAAAAATCTCGATATATATACCTCAGCACGTCTTATAAACCTAAGTCTCATATCCGATATAACAGCCGCCTCGTGAGCGAGCTGCATGCTCCAAAGCTCAACGGTTGAGTTAAATGTCTCTCTATCGGCTACCGCATTTTTTATAAGAGCGTTTCTCTGCTTGAGAATATGATTATATTTTTGCAACGAATGTATATACATAGGATACATTCTGCTTATCGCCATATCAAGGTAAGCGCGTCTCTCCGACGGACCGTCCTTTATAAGCGACAAATGCTCGGGACAAAATAAAACGCTTCTGAAGCTTCCCATTATATCCGAAAGCTTTTCAGCTCTAACTCCGTTTTTTTCAACAAGTCTTTGCTTGTCGTGAAAAATACGGACGTGAATATTCTGGTCTCTCTTACTATCCCTGAAATTAAGAGATATATCCGCGCTCTCACAGCCGAAGCGTATCATTTGAGAGGTATATGCCGAACGAAAGCTTCTTCCCACTGAAGCATAAAAAATCGCTTCAAGCAGGTTTGTCTTTCCCTGCGCATTCTCACCCGCAAGTACGTTCACACCCTCACAAAACGTGACCTCAGCGTTCTCAATATTGCGGAAATCTCTTACTGAAATACTCTTACAGTACAATTTATCAGTCCTTTGTTCTTACGGGCAGAAGCATAAAGATCTCATCGTTAACATCTTCACCCTCATCTGCAGGCTGAATATTCATGCTCGTGAGAGGAGAAGAAAGATTGAGAAGTATCTTTTCGCTATCACACGCCTTTATACTGTCTATAAGATACTTATTATTAAACGCGATAACGATATCGTCGCCCTCGTGCTCAATAAACAGCTCTTCATACGTGCTTCCCGCAGTTGATACAGCGGATATCTTAAGTACGTCGCCAGAAGCCTCAAGCTTTACGTGCGAGCGCATGCTTCCGGCTATCTTTTCCTCGGTAACAAGAGCTGCTCTGTCAAGCGCGCCGAGTATTTCTCTCTTATCTACCTTAACTTCTATCTTATGTGTCTTTACGATTATTCTATCGTAATCGATATACTCTCCCTCTATAAGTCTGGAGAAGAACGTAAGCTCGCCTATAAGCAAAACTATGTGCTTTCTTGTAACATATATTTGAGTAAGAGCATCATTGTCATCGGAAAGAAGTCTTGAAAGCTCGTTTACCGTCTTTACGGGAATTATAAACGCATATTCAAGGTGATCCTTACCGTTTGTATTCTTATTTACAAGCTCTGTTTTCTTTGCGCACTTTGCAAGCTTGAAGCTATCGCAGGACACTACCATTACGGTATCGTCGCTTATCTTCATATAAGTACCGTTAAGAACTGCTCTCTGGTCGTTTATACCCATAGCAAAGTCTACCTTTGAAAGCATATCCTTAAGAACCGACTGACCTATAATAAAGCTTCTGTCACTCTTAAGATCGGGGACCATAGGAAAGTCCTCTCCGCGAAGAGCGTTCATTTTATGGGACGAGCGTCCGCTTACTATAGTTGCCGTAAGTCTGTCATCAACTGTGAGTGTTATCTCCTCACCGTCCATAACTCTGAGTGTTTGATTAAATTTTTGAGCATTGATTATAAAGCTTCCCTCTTCAATTACCTTTGCTTCGATAGTTATTCTTACACCCTTTTCAAGGTCATAGGTCGTCATTGTACATACGTCGGGAAATCTTGCCTCTATAAGTATACCCTCAATGGTAGAAAGTGTGGATTTACCCGAAACTGCACACATAAGGGGAGCTACTGCTGCGCTGACTGCGTTTCTGTTGAATATTATTTTCATAATTCTTCCTTTCTTTTTTCCACAGGCGTTTTTTCACTTTTTTTTAACCGACATTTTTTCCGTCCGCGACGCCTATAAAAAATATAAATATAATATAAAATAGTAATAGTATTATTAGGGGCTGTTGAAACTGTTTAAAAGTCCAAAGACGCATTGAAAAATGCGAGTTTTTGACTTGTTAAAAAATTCAAAAGATGGTGATTAACAGTTGATTGGATGTTGAAAAAAACTGAGTTTTCAATACTTAAAAAAGCAAGAAAAACGCATCTTTAAAAAAATTGAACCGAAATCAAACAACTTTTAAGCAGTTTTTTTAAAAAGTTGATTTTTTATGTTTTTTTTCAACATTTAATGTTTTTTAATTATTGTGGAAAAAGCAATACTAAGTATATGTTATGTTATTTTGAAATGTTGAAAAGCTGTTGATATCAACCCAAAATGTCTTTTTGAAGCTCTCCAATCTCAAGCTCGATCATGGGATTTGAAGTTATCTTCTTTCCAACCTGCTCATAAGAGTACATAACTGTTGAATGGTCTTTTTCAACTATATCTCCTATATCCGGGAAGGAAAGCTCGGTTATCTCACGAATGAGATAAATAGTTAACTGTCTTGCCCAAGCTATTCTCTTAACTCTGTTCTTTCCCTTTATTTCTTCCTTTGAAACTCCGTATTTATCGTATACTGCCGAGAATATCTTATCTACCGTGGTGCTCACAGGCTCACTGCCGCCGAGAAGCTCATTAAGACAGCTCTTTGCAAGCTCCATATCTATAGTTTGATTCATAATAAGGCTCTTCGCGGAAAGCTTTTTAATAGCTCCCTCTATCTGCCTTATGTTTGAACGGAGATTTTCCGCAAGGAAAAGGAGAACGTCGTCAGAAATATTTATCTTTGCCTGCTCGACCTTTTTCTTAAATATCGCAAGTCTGAGTTCGAGATCGGGTGGCTGGATATCAGCTATAAGTCCCCACTCAAATCTTGTTCTCAATCTTTCCTCAAGCGTTGCTATGTCCTTAGGCGGACGGTCAGACGTGAGGATTATCTGTTTTTGCTCCTGGTGAAGCGCATTAAAGGTATGGAAAAACTCTTCCTGCGTTGATACTCTTCCCGCGATAAACTGAATATCGTCTATGAGAAGTATATCACAGCTTCTAAATCTGTTGTGGAAGCGAATGGTATCCTTCTTTGCGATGCTTTCAACAAGCTGATTTGTAAAATCCTCACCTGTTATATATATCACCTGAGTATCGGGCTTCTTTTTCTTTATCTCATTAACTATCGCGCATATAAGGTGAGTTTTTCCAAGTCCGCTCGGACCGTATATAAACAAAGGATTATAGTCCATAGCGGGCTTCTGAGCAACTGCTGTACACGCCGCATGTGCAAATTTATTTGAGTTACCGACAATAAAGTTTTCAAACGTATATTCGGGATTATGTATCTGATCAAATCCCTCGTCAAAGCTTACGTCGTGAGCTTGCTTTTCTTCTTTATTCTCGGGAACAACTTCTTGAGTTTGTTTGATCTCTTGTTTCTGCTCTCCGAGCAAAATAATATCGACTTCGCAAGGAAGATATTCCGACAAAGCATTTTTAAGAAGCTCGAGATGATTATTCTTTATAATTCCGTATTTGAAATCAGAGTCGGTTGAAAAAACTATCGTTTTTCCGTCGTATGAATGTATGTTCAGATCCTTGAACCACAAGTTTGCAAAGGAGCTTGTTTTATTGGCGGAAATATTCTTGAAAGCGAGCTTCCAAATTTCCAAAATTTCGTCAAGATAAGACATTTATTTCTCCTTGTTTTTTTATTTTAAAAAGTTAAAAATGTGCCACGTTAATTATACCACAACACGCTCTGTTTTTCAAGTGTTTTTATATAAATATTTATAATTATATATATATATTAATAAACAACTTTCTTGACAACTGAAAAAATAGGGTGTATAATATAAAAAAGTTCAAGAAAACAGTTTAAAAAATTGGAGAATCAAGTATTGAAAAAAATTAAGTTTGGTGTTAAAGGTATGAGCTGTGCCGCTTGCGTTGCTCACGTTGAAGCGGCGGCAGCAAAAATATGCGGAAAACAAAATATAAGTGTCAGTCTGCTTACAAATTCCATAACTGTCACCTCAGACGACCGGACTGATGAAGATAAACTCTTTAAGGAGCTTGGAAAAGCTCTTAAATCGGCGGGATATACACTTGTATCCGATGAAGCGAAAAGAGGAGATATAGAAAAGCAGGAGCAAAGAAATGCTCTTATAAGACTTATAATTTCTCTTTCTCTTACCGTAGTTTTAATGTACGTTGCTATGGGACATATGATGGGTCTTCCATCGCCCGCTGTTTTGAATGATCCTCTTATTTCCGCAATAACTCAGCTGGTGCTGACGATACCTGTTATAGTAATAAATTTCAAGTTTTATAAAAATGGATTTGCCGCTCTTTTCAGACTTTCGCCGAATATGGATTCGCTTATAGCTATCGGTTCATCGGCGTCTCTTATTTACGGAACTGTAATGCTTGCTCTTATTTTCAGAGCGCACTCGATCGGAGATATGGCTGCGGCGCATGAATATGCTCACGGTCTTTATTTTGAGTCAGCGGCTATGATACTTGCCCTTGTTTCCCTTGGAAAAACACTTGAAGGAAGAGCAAAAGCAAACGCCGCAAAGGCTGTCGGACGCCTTGCCTCAATGATTCCGGACGAGGTGTTAAAGGAAGAGAACGGCGAACAAAACTTAGTTTCTCTTTCTGAGGTAGCAGTCGGTGACGTACTCATAGTAAGAGCAGGTGAAACTATACCGACGGACGGAGTTATAATAGATGGCAGCGGAGCGGTCGATGAAAGTGCGCTTAGCGGAGAGAGTATCCCGATAGAAAAAAACAAGGGCGATGAGGTAAGCGCGGTCTGCACGCTCGTCAGCGGTTATATAAAGATAAAGACGGTACGCGTTGGAAAAGATACCTCGCTTGCAAAAATAATTGGACTTCTTGAAGATGCCGCATCCTCAAAAGCTCCTATTGCAAGAATGGCTGATAAGGTAAGTAAAATATTTGTTCCGGCAGTAATGTCCATATCATTGTTAACTCTTATGCTGTGGCTTATATTTACAAAAGACCTTTCTCTCGCGCTTGATTGCGCTGTTTCAGTGCTTGTTATATCTTGTCCTTGTGCTCTCGGACTTGCAACGCCCACGGCGGTCATGGTAGGCACGGGCAGAGGCGCGTCTATGGGTATACTCATAAAGAGTGCAGAGGCTCTTGAAAATCTGCATTCAGTCAAGTATTTTATGACGGATAAGACGGGTACTTTAACTGAGGGAAAACCCTCTGTTACCGATGTTTGCTTGCTTGACGGCACAGCTGATGAGCTTTTGTCCGTGGCATATACGGCAGAGGCAATGTCAACACACCCATTGGCGGTAGCTGTGTGCACGTATGCTCAAAACAATGGTGCAAAGAGACTTGAGGCGAGTGATTTTACCTCTGTTACGGGTATGGGAATATCAGTTAAAATAGATAGACAGCTTTGTCTTGTAGGCCGTCCTGAGTTTCTTGAAGATAACGGAATAGAGGCAAGTACAGTTGCTTCGGCAACCGAAAAACTGACGGCACTTGAAAACGACGGAAAAACAGCAATTTGCATATCTTTAGGCAAACGTCTTTTAGGTGTTATAGGTATAGCTGATCAGGTAAGAGAGGATAGTGTCGAGGCTATCTCTGCTCTTAAGAGAATGGATATCGTGCCCGTTATGCTGACGGGTGACAACGAGCGAACGGCAAAGGCAGTTGCGAAGCAGTGCGGAATTGATGAAGTTTATTCGCGTTTGCTCCCTGCTGATAAGGAGAGGATAATTGCTGAATATTCGGCTAAGGGCAGATGCGCGATGGTTGGCGACGGAATAAATGATGCCCCCGCTCTTGCGAGAGCCGATATCGGAATTGCCATAGGTGCGGGAACGGACGTTGCTATTGACTGTGCGGACGTTGTTCTTTCCAAAAATTCGCTGTGCGATGCGGTCAGTGCGATAAGCCTTTCGAGCGCTACTATAACGTCCATAAAGCAAAATCTTTTTTGGGCACTGTTTTACAATGCGATATGTATTCCTGTTGCGGCGGGAGCACTTTATCCGCTGTTTGGCATAGCTCTTTCACCTATGATTGCCTCGGCGGCAATGAGTATGTCGTCGGTGTTTGTAGTTCTTAACTCACTAAGACTGAGATATAAAAAAATATATATAAACAAAAACACAAAGGAGAATGATGAAATGTTTGGAAAAAAGCAGACTATTGAGTTTACCGTTGAGGGTATGATGTGTAATAAGTGCCGTGAGCACGTTGAAAACGCTCTTAAAGGCGTTAAGGGCGTAAAGAGCGTTGACATAAGTCTTGAAGAGAAAAAGGTCGTTGTAACGGCTTCTGAGAAGGTCACGGAGCAATCTCTTAAGGACGCTGTTATTAAAGCAGGATATAAGGTATAAAGAAAAGATGAGGGGAACTTCTTTTAAGAAGTTCCCCTCAAACTTTTTGCAAACAAATTAGGATTTGTCGGTGTGTTGAATTACAATTCCGTAGGGGCGATTCACGAATCGCCCGCCACGAGAACATAATGCTATAAACGGGCGATTCGTGAATCGCCCCTACGATCTGTTGGATCTAACTATTCGACAAATCCTAATTTGCTTAAAAGTAATTTTAAAAAATTGAAAGGGTATTTCTTCAAAGAAATACCCTTTGATCTTATTATATTATTTTTACGTCAAGCGCGGGAACAGTAACTCCGTTATATACAGCATCATTCTCGCTGTAATTTCCGACGTAAGTTACTCCGTCCTCATACGTTACGACGCACAGTCCGTTATCAAGCCGTTCAAACGACTTCATATAAACAAGCTGTCTCTGAGCGTCAAACTCGTCGCAAGCGCGCTTTATTGCGGCAACGCTGCTCTTCAGCTGCTCGTCATCATTAGCCAGAAGGTCGTTTTCTCCCATCCAGTTAGCTCCCGTAGTATCAACGAATTTTGAGTAGAAATAGAACGCGGGATTTCCTCCGAACAAAAGCGCGTCGATACGCTCCGTTTCTCCTTTTATCGTATAGTTTACGGTTCTACTGCTATAATTGTAAAGCGTTATTCCGTGGTAGATAAGCTCCCACATAGGAATAGCTCCGTCAAATAGAGCCGTATCCACGTCCTTGTCAAAATATCCGTAAAGCGAATGGTCAAGTATACCAAGCGTATAATCCATACAGCCCTCAGATGAGAATCCGCCGAAAAGATCGCTTGCAAATCTCATAATACGAAGATTATAGTCCATTGCTTCCTTCATAGAACAGGGATGCGCGGGATTGAAGCAAGGACGTGGCGTTTCAATGGTAATAACGTCGATATAGTGTATTCCCTTAAATCCTATCTCTTTTACCATAGGAAGAAGCTTTTCTGCTGTTTTTAGCTGATAAGGCAGACATTGATGATACGCAACTCCGCCGCTCCAGCCTCTGCCTTTTCCGCCTGTGTACGTAATACCGTCCTTTAGCATAGAAAGCTCGTCCTTGTTAAAGCAGTCGGCTATCTCATAGCAATCGCTTGAATTGGTATGACACGTTATCATATATCCCAGAGACTGAACGTATGCAACAGTCTTTTTTAATTCTTGCTCACCGCCAAGAGCTTCTTCAACGGGGAATATTTGCGGCCAACGGCCGTCGTGCCCCTTTTGATTCCAACCGACAAGACAAAGATTTGCTTTTTCAACACCCTGAGCCTTGAACTCGTCGGCTATCTCTCTTACTCGCTTGAAGGTGCAAGCAACGTGCATTGGAGGCTCGTTTTCGATAGTCTGGTGGGGTACGGGAGAGGGCATTGGCTTCCAGCCCATTCGTATACGTATCATAGGCGCTTGACGCATATAATCAAGCGCTTCGCGCTCACGACACTTTTGTGCAAGAGGGCGTACCTCGCCGTTTTTCAGTCTTAGCTCTCTTATAAGCCTTGCAACGTCGTTATAGTCGCTTCCCTTGGGAAGAGGATAAATGCTGAGCGTTATGTCATCTGACGCCGGTTGTATATCAAAAGGAAAACGGAGATATATCTTGTAGTTGTTATCTTTACATTCTCCCACGCAGGAAAATCTGTATACTCTGTCAAACAAGACCGTGAATATACCTTCTGCATTTGCCACGGAGAAGTGGGCGGTGCTTGCGTCGTCAACGAACAGCTCGCTATCCTCCCTCTCCTTAAAGTAAACTATGGGAGAGCCCTTTGCTCTTCTTCCGTGCGGGAATAGAAAATAGCCTTCGTCGCCTGCCTTTGCATCAAACGCGTCACAATGAACGGTGATATATTCAGCACTCTCAAAAAGAGTATGGCAAAGAGTATGCTTTACGATGCCGTCCTTTACGCAAGTAGTAAAATCGTATCGGTTGCCCTTGTCGTCAAAAGCATAAAAGCGTATATCTTTCATAAAATACCTCATTCGATATCAAAATCCTTGATGTCAAATTTCCACTCGTCTCTCTTGCGGAAGGGTGTGTTAAAGCTCTTTGTGAGAACTCCCTTTTGCTCGAGGTGCATATAACAGCTCATATCGCAGGCTCTGCCGCAAATAGAGCACTGATATGCGTGCTGTGCGGGGGGATAGAAATATATGTTGTCAAGTATTTTTCGTGCAGTTTCCGGTGTTACCTTTGCCTCGCCTGCGATTATCTCAATTCTATCGTCAAAGCTCGCAAATGCCTCAGGCGGCATAAACGGATTTTTTGTTCCGTTTGCTCCGTTATAGTAGACCGCGCATTGCCAAGGATCTACCTTTCCGTCCTCGGAAATAGCCTTACCCGGGCAGCCCTTCACGCACTCTCCGCACTTGTCGCACAGGTGCGGTTTCTTTATTTCGGTGGGCTCGATCTCTGCGTCGGTGAGCACAAAGCAAACACGTACGAAAGGACCGAACTCATCGGTAAGTATAGCTCCGTGAAGTCCTATCTCTCCAAGCCCGCAAAGAACTGCCGCCTCGGAGAAATCCATCTGTGTTTCCTGCGGTCTGCTTCTGTATACCGCGTCATAAGCCACCTCTGGATTTGTTGAGTTTTCCTCTGCCATTATCTGCTGGTGACGGCGCTGAGGAAGCGCGAGATATCCCTCTTCCTCAAGGTACATAGAAAGACGGACCTGCACCATGGGCATAACGGTCTCTTCCATGTTTTCGACTGCCATAGTCGTATACTGGTAGTACGTGCTTCCCTCTTCGATACCGCGGTATGCTCCGCGAAGAACTCTAAAGCCAAGACCTATGACGGTCTTTGCCTCGGGGAGAAGCTTTCTTACTGCACTGTTAGCGGGAAAACGGTCTATTGGAGCAAAGCCGACAAGGTCAGCGCCCCATTTTTTACAAAGCTCTGTAATAGTATTCTTCATATCGTTCCCCTCCTTACTTTGTTTTTCTTGTCAGCTTGCCTGCATCGCGCAGGTGGTTGTAGCAAGCAACGTCACATTTTCTTCCGCAAAGGCACGGAGCATAGCCCCACTGCGTATGCGGCAGGAAGTTCATCTGGGGGTATATCTCTCTTGCGCTCTCGGCGTCAAAACGCTTTTCTCCGTTGAGGATAGCGTCTCTTTCGGGGTGTCCAGCAAGAAAAGCATCTGTCATAAAGGGATTTGACTTGTGCGCGCCCTTGTAGTAAACGGCGCACTGCCACGTGTCAAGTCCGTCCTCGGAAATAGCGT
Organism: Oscillospiraceae bacterium; assembly: GCA_015063845.1. GTDB lineage: Bacteria > Bacillota > Clostridia > Oscillospirales > CAG-272 > HGM12713. The sequence goes on along the minus strand of SVTJ01000002.1, from coordinate 12,952 downwards.
TTCCTACGCACGCTTCCGCGCACTTGCCGCATCTGTCGCAAACGCTGTCACAAAGCGGCTCGTCGGTCTCAAGAGGCGCATCCGTGATTATAAAGCAGTAGCGTATAAACGGACCGTAAACGGGGCTGAGCACCTTTCCGCTCATACCTGTATTTCCTATTCCGCACGCCTTTGCCGCCTTTCCAAAGTCGATAATAACGTCGGGGGCGGGCTTTCCCGCCTCAACTGCCTCTGCGTGAATAAGCTCATATGTATCCGCGACTTCGGGATTGGTCGTCTTATCCCCCTTGATGCGAAGATTGGGTATAGCCTTCTGCAAGCAAGCATCGTAGCCGTGGTCCTCTATCATTCCGCCTATCTTTAAGAGAAATATCTCGGCAAGCTCCTCGTCGGGGTATTTTACGCCAAGTGTAGTATAGGTGTAATACTGAACGCCCTTATCCATATTTGTAAAGAGCGTGCGAGGGATAACAAAGCCAAAGCCTATGATGGTCTTTGCCTTGGGGAGAATGCTGAGCGGATCTCTCTGCGGATCGCTTTCCTCATATATCTTTCCTATACCGCAAACGCTCGCGCCAAGCTCACGAGCCTTTTCCTTTATCATTTGTGCGGTCAACATCAAACTCTACCTCCTTGGGTGTTTAAATATTTCTTTTTTGTGTTTTCTTTGCTCGTATTTCTGTTTTCTACTACAAGCACGGACGCATCCTCGCTGACAACTATATGATGCCATACGCCTGCGGGGATATTATAGACCGTAAGCGGCTTCATTTCTACCTGCTCACTGTCCGTATTAAGTGTCGCACTTCCCGCGAGAAGCACGAACGCTTCGTCTGTGAGCATATGTATCTCCAGCTCGGAAAATTTACTGAAACGCTCGTTGTGGCGAAGCATTCCTATCTTCCATTCGCCGCTTTCCATAAGGACATTCCAGCCCTCGTCCGTATAGGAGTACTGCTCTATCATCTGTCAAGCCTCCAAGCCTTCTTGCTGCGAAGCGGCTCTTCAAATCTGCCTTCCATACAGCCGCCCTTCTTTTCGAGCATGGAAACGCAAGCTCTTATACAGCCTCCGCATTTCGCCATGTTATAGCCTACCCAGCTCGGGAAGTACTTCTGAAGCGCGCCGTAGACCTTCATGATCTCTTTTTCGTCGGCAACGTCGGTCACACCCTCCATAAGGTCAAGGTCTCCGTTTTCGTTCTTATCCCAGACTTCCTTGGGAACAAAGGGATTGTAGTATCTGCCTGCATGCGTGTAGAACGCGTAGCAACGCCACATATCTATGTCTCCCCATTCGCATATCTTACCATCAAGGTCGACTGTTATCGTCTTACCCGAATTTATCGCGGGAATACAGCCACCCGGGCACTCGCGGACACACGCTCCGCACTTGCGGCAAAGCGGCTCTCCGTTGTACATCTCGTCATATTCAAGCTCCGCGTCGGTGAATATAAACGCCACACGCTGAAGAGGTCCGAACTCAGGTGTGAGCAGCATCTTGCTCCAGCCTATTTCGCCAAGTCCGCAAGCGACTGCCACAAGGCGGAACTGGAACTGAAGGTCGGGAGCTACGTTGATGTCTCTTGTCGCTCTTGTAAACTGCACGCTTCTATGGTGCGCCGTAGACGTCTTTGCGTTTTCATTTATCTCTATCTGCTCCTCGGGAGAGAGGGTGTTTCCGGGGCTTCCGTCCATATCCGAGACGCTTCCTCTCGCACCCGTATTTCTGTAAACGAATGCTTCATATCCCTCGTCCTCAATAAGCTTTCCTACCTGGTAAAGAACGGCAGGCGCAAATATCTCGTTGATACCGCCGTATGCCATAGAGGGGTACTGATAAAACTGGGTGCCCTCCTCTATTCCTCTCTGTACTCCGCGAGGTATGCGAAATACAAATCCGATAACGCTCTTCGCCTCGGGGAAAAGGAACTTGGGGTTCATATCGTCGGGTGCACCGCTGAGCCTTGATATCGGCGCGATACCGCAGGCATCTGCTCCCGCCTCTTTTGCCACTTTTTTGATCATCTCGCTTGTAAGCATTGTATTTCTCCTTATATGTACTTCAGATATTAAATGTTTCGATATTAAGTGTCTTTGTTGCTTTTTTCATTATTTCTTTGCATTTTCCGCAGGTCTCGCAATGCTTGTCGCAATCAAGGACCGTATTTGCAAAGCCGTTTGGTATCTCGCCATTATCAACTATGCTCGGATAGAAAGCTCCGCTGTGATTAGGTTCAAGCAGATCCATGACCGAGCCACGGTATTTTGCATCTACGTATGCTCTTATCACTCTTTCGGGTGAGGAATTTACACGTGTCGCAAGCTTGACGGCAGGAACAAGTCCATCATAAAGCTCGATATCCTCGGGACGAATGAAATTTGTTCGGGAGAGCCATTCGGCACGTCCCGCATCGCTTGAGAGATAATCCCAACAAACACCTCTGAACTCATAGCCGTTGTCCATTCCCGCGATCTCTGCCTCGTGAGAGACGAGATTGTCGTGGAAGGTGTGAGCAGAGCAGAAATTGAGACAGCCGCTGTTGGCAAGCAGATACATTTGTTTGCCGTTCGCGTCGCACCACTCTCGCATACGCATAAGAGCTTTTCGGTCTCGGTTGTATTCCCTCTTGAGATAAAGACTGTCAAAGACGTTTGATACGTACGACATTCCTTCGGGCGTACCTATCTCCATATTGACCGACGCTCGCACGTCAATTCCACCAAAATTTTCGTGAATGAATTTCGCGATAAGTACAGACGAGGTCGTGACCGAATTCAAACCGAACTTGCGCTGAATGAAATCTGTCGTGTCACCGATCTTGTTGAACAGCGCACGGGATTGGCTGTCCTTGCCATAACAGTTTCCGTTGAACAGCATATTGAATTTTATACCCTCGCGTGACATCTTTTCAAGGGCATCGAGCTGTCTTGCCTGACGCTCAAATGGTAGCTCTCCGTCTACCGTTACTGTGTTTCGTCCGTTTGGGAAATCCCCAAAGGAAAAGTACACCTCGCTGATGTGCTCCTTATAGCGTATCGCAACGTCGGCAAAATCGGGTCTCGCATCCGTGGGATATCCCACTATGTATTTCATATTTTTCCTCCGTAGTACCTTGTTTGAAAAACAAAATAAAAATAAATTCAAGTATACATATTGATTATAACTTATTTTTATGTTATAATCAATACAAAATACAAACACTTATGTATGAAAAACAAACTTTTGGAGTATATTATGCAGTTATCGGATATCAATCCCTTTATGCGTTTTGCTGAGCTTCAGCCGTCTGTCGTATCTAAGGCGCCGCTGAAATATGCCTACGATCACCGAATATTTTACGTTATAGACGGTAACGCAAAGCTTATTTTGGAGAACGGGAAATACGATCTGGACGCGGGAACTTTGCTTTATCTTTGCTCGGGAACCCCGTATTATTTCGACGGAAACGTAAAGGTGCTTGTGCTTAATTTCGATCTTACACGCGACTGCGAGACACAAAAGGACGCAATGCGACCAAAGCCGAGGCACAGCTTCAAGCCTGAGAATATACTTGAAAACGATGTTCCTCGGGAGCTTGAAGGCTATATTATCGCAAGAAAAGCCTTTGAGGTCGAAGCAAGACTTCAGGAGTGCATAACGAACTTTCGATTTCCTACGGCTGTGTCCGACGCGCTGACCTCGGCAACAATAAAAGAGGTGCTCTGCTACGCTGTGCAGAACACCGATGCGGTATCAAAAAAAATACCTGATATAGTTGAAAAGGTGGCGGAATATATCAGAAGCAATTACGACAAGAGCATAACAAATGATACCATCTCCGCACAATTTGGCTATCATTCATTTTATCTCAACAGAGTTTTCAAGGAGCACACGGGAATGACGCTCCACCAGGCTGTGATAAGGGAGAGGGTGACTATTGCAAAGCGCCTTTTGCAGAACACCGATATCGCGGTGGAAGCAATATCACGCGAGGCGGGCTTTTCAGACCGTATCCAGTTCGCCACTACGTTTCGCAAATACACGGGTCTTACTCCTAGCGAATACAGGAACAAGAAGCAGAAGAAGAATAAATAAAAAACAACGGGCAAAGTCGTCGACTTTGCCCGTTGTTTTATTTAAATTACATTTCGACAACGTCAAGACGGGGACGTTTGATCCATTTTCCACCTGTAAAGTCAGGCATCGTTTGGGGTGCTCCGCCCGCGGCTATAGATGTCTCTGACAATACCGATACGGCTTGCCATACTGCGCTGTCATATACGTCGATAGGCATAGATGTGCCGTTCTTTATCGCGTCGGTGAATGCTTCGTATGTAAACCAGTCCATTCCGCCGTGTCCCGCTTTTTGTTGCTCCGGAGTTATATTTTTCCATATGCTAGGCAGGTATTTATCCTCATAATTCTTTGCGTTGCAAAGATATTTTCTTGCGAAATCCGAGGGTTCCCAATATTCTTTTTCTCCGTCGAAAAATACCGCATTGAGTGTCTGAGTATACATTCCCTTTGTTCCGCGCACCGTAAATTCACGGTCATAGGAACGGGGGAGTGTCGTATCAAGACGAATTTGTATAGTTTCTCCGCGAGCACAGGTGAGTATGGTGGTAACGATATCTCCCTGCTTGAATTTTGCCGATCTCATTTCTTCGGTAGCATCGGGACGTGTTGCGATATACTCTTCAAGTCCTGCGGATTTTGATGCAAACGAGGATACGGTAAGTATTCTGTTTCCGCGGTTTATATCAAGAAGCTTAGATATAGGGCCAAGCTCGTGAGTGGGGTAGTTATCGCAATTACGGTGCAGATAATTATCGAAACGGTAATGACGGTTAACGTGTCCGTAGGCGATCTCCTTTCTGAGATCATGCGAATACGTTCCCGAGCAATGAATGAGCGTTCCGAAAAGACCGTGTCGCGCCATTGACGTGGCGAGCAGCTCGTCACGATTGTAGCAGCAGTTTTCCATAAACATATATGGAGTTCCTGTTTTCTCTTGTGTGCGGACGAGAGTGTGGCAGTTGTCGATCGAATACTCACAGCCAACCTCACTTGCTACCGCAATTCCCTTCTCCATAGCGTAAATTGCTATTTCGGTATGTGTTGTCCAATCACTGAAAACAAATACTGCATCAACTCCCGACACGTTAAGCGCTTCTTTCCAATCAGAAAAACCGCGGGCATCTCCGCCTTCCTCGCGTACCTTTTTTACCGCCGCGGCAACTCTGTCCTCATAAAGGTCACAAACTGATACGATGCTTATATCGTGATTTTTCAGCAAAACACTTTCAAGAAGAAAATAACCTCTTTGTCCAAGACCAATAACACATGCCTTTATCATAATATATCTCCTTATAGTATTATTGAATTGACGAATTTATGGTTGTTTGTCAAGATTCGTTATGCGACAGCTCGTATTTTGTAAGAAGGAACGATCCGACAAATCCGACGGCAAGAAGCACGGCGGAGATTATAAGCGTGGGTACGGAAATTCCGTTTGTTGCCCAATCCACGTATACCGTGTATACGTCGGTGTTAAGGAACATAGACGCTATCGAGCCAAAGGACAGACCGATGACCATAAAAAATGCCGTTCCCTTGTGCTTTTTGAGTATTGCCGAGAATATCTTCGATATGCAAATGATGCCGACACCAAAGCCGAGCACAAGTGCTACGAGCATTAAGATTATCAAGGGTTCTCCAAGAAGAACGTCCTTGTCTATGCTGTTGAGTATGGGCTTGAACTGACCGAATGCCATCAGTATCGCCGTTGCGCTGAGTCCGGGGACTATCTGCGTTATAGCAACGACAAAGCCGAGCGGAATGTAAGCAAGGAGCGTACGGACGGAAAACGTTAGCGTTGCCGTGTTCTCCTCGCCACCCATAAGTAGTATGGAAAGTCCGCCTATTGCTAAGGGAATAGCAAATCCGACCACAAACAGGATACCGCGCAGAGCGCTTATTTTTTCTCCCTTTATTTCTCTTGTCAGAGCGGGTATAGCGCCTATCATAAGACCGACAAACAGGCAAACGACCTGAAAAACGTAAGCTTCAAAAAGCTCCTTTAAGAGCAGGAAACCGGCGCCAAAGCCGACTATCGCGCCAATACCGATGGGCAAAAGGAACGCGAAGCATCGCTTGAAATCATTGAGAATATTCCCAAGTCCGTATAGCATTCCCGCGTAAAACCCGAAAATGATCGCGATGGTTGAGCCACTTACACCGGGAACTATGACCGCAAGTCCGAAAAAAATACCGAGAATAAGTGCCGCAAACCACGACTTTGTTGTGTGCTTTTTGATTGGGCAGTCCTCAAGAGGCGCTGCCGTTACCTTTTTTTCTTTACTCATTTTTTACCGTCCTTTATAAATTTTATCCGAACACTTCCGACGCGGCGACCGTCCTCAATAGCTCGTCGTCTATCTTGTCTCTGCCGTACGCGTCGAAAAAGCGTTCTCTGTATTTGTCAGTTTTAAGATTAAATCTCAGTGTCCACGCACCCCAATAGAGGTCAACGTGTCGGTTGCCGACGCCACCGTTGCCAACGTCGATAAACGCGCTGAAGCGCCAATCATCAAGCATAATGTTTGGCAGACAGTAGTCTCCGTGAAGCAGTACCTCATTTCTTAATAGGTGCTTATTTTTTTGTACTACGTCAAACACCTCGTCTGCCATAGCCCTGCCGTAGTCTTGTGTATAAAAAGAGAGGTCGTATGCTTTTTTCTTGTAATTTTGTTCGACAAGCTCAAAATACGCGCTCATACGGTCGGTCACAGGACAGCCACAAGCGTGAGTTTCATGAAGCTCGCGCAACAGCAAGGCGAGCGTGTCGCAGAGGCGACGTGGGTCGTTGAGATACACGGAGTGCGTGCAGTCCTCGCCACGCGCCCGCTCGGTGAGCAGCCAGTCGCGCTCGTCGGAGATATAGGAGACGATGTGCGGAGACAGCTTTTTTGAATACAAATACTCTGTAAGCGCTGCCTCTTTTTCAAGGCTTCCCTTTGGTGCGGACTTCAGAAAGTATCCGCCGTCCTTATCGATAAATATCACCCTCGCCTCGGGAGAGCAGCTACTGTCGTAGATGTCAGCAGCTGACAAAAGCCCTTGGAGCTGCTCGGGATATTTTGTGATATCGGTTGTTATAAGTGTTCTTTTCATTATTCTTTCCACTGGTATTTTTTGAGGTCGACGGTGTAGTTTTCGACCTCTATGCCCTCGGCTATGAGCTTTTTCTTTTGACGCTCTATGCCGCCGAAGGCGAACTTGTCCGCAAGCTGTCCCTTGGCGTTTACTACCTTATAGCAAGGTATCTTGTCCGGGTCGGGATTGCGGTGCAGTATACTTCCTACCGTTCTCGCCAGCTGCTTGTCTCCGAGATGCTCTGCAATTTGTCCGTAGGTCACTACCTTGCCCTTGGGTATCTTAGCTACGTACATATATACCTTTTGGTCGAGTGTAAGCTCCTGCTCCTCTTTTTTCTGAAAAGCCAGCCATTTTATAAGTCGCTTTACGTACTTCTCTCCGTCAGCCTTTCCGATATTGTATACGCGTCCAATGACCTCAGGGTTGCTTTCGAGCCTTTCGATCTCGAGCGGCTTTGATGGGCGTATCACAAAAACGCTTCCCTGCTTTTCAAGCTCCGCTATCTTGCCCATAGTTCTGTTGTATCTTCTGTGCTGAACGCGCAGGGCTCTTGCAAATTCGGGATATTTTGAGTAAATTATACCTGCCGTGTACTTGCTTTTCTGCTTTTTTACGTAGTCAGCAGGGCGAGTGAGAATAAGCACGTTCTTTTCATACCCCATTTTTCTGAAAGCGGATACGGGAATGGCGTCTGTGCAGCTGCCGTCAAGATATTTTTTGCCGTCGATATTGACTATTTTTGATATAAACGGCAGAGAAGCCGACGCGCGGACGTAATCTATCTGCTTTTTCATATCGGTGATGCGTATATATTCGGGTCTTCCCGTTTCGACGTTCGTACAGGTCGCGTAGAACGCGGTGTTTTCGATATTCTTAAAAAACGTATCGTGGTCGAAAACGTCAAGCTTGTCGGGGAGCTCGTGATAGCAAAAGTCAACGCCTACCATATTTCCCGTTGTCAAAAGACTGCGGACACTCATAAAGCGAGGGTCGGAGCAGTATTTTTTGTAATACCGAATGCTTCTTCCCCTTTGTCCCGAAAGGAACGAGCAGCCGTGGATAACGCCTGCCGACACGCCTATGATGCCGTCAAACGTAAGTCCGTATTTCATAAATACGTCGAGAACGCCTGCTGTGTATATACCGCGCATTCCGCCGCCCTCAAGAACAAGTCCTATTTTTGTCATAAATGTCTCCTTAATTTTATATCTTCTTTTCCAACCATATATGCGGCTGACCTTGCTCGTATTCTATATCGCCAAAGGCGGTGTAGCCGCAGAACTCATAAAAGCCTTTTGCGTGAAGCTGAGCGTGTATCAATACTCGAGCTCCCCCGATGTTCTTTATGTTTGTTTCGGCCGTGTTTAAAAGACACGAGCCTATTCCCTGGCCGCGACTTTCGCGCAAGACCGCAATTCTTCCGACGATATATGCGCCGTCTGCTTGCTTGTACGCACGGCAGGTGCCTATTGCTTTTTCGCCGATATAAGCCACAAAATGTGTCGCTTCGGCATCTATCTCGTCAACGTCGTCGACAAATCCTTGCTCGTCAACGAATACCTTTATACGAATGTCCATTGCCTCGCGCGGCAGTTGACTGTATATTTTTATATCTACCATTTTCTTATATTCTTTCTGCGATGTGCGAAAAATAGCCGTCTATTCCCTGCTCGTCATATATCAAATAATATGTTCCGTTTTTGGCGAGGAAATAACAGGTTTTATTATCTATCTTTTCTACTGATGAAACGTAAGAGTATTTTATTTTTGAGTTGGTTTGTACTTGTTCGCTATGAAAATCCACGCTGATATGCTCATCATCAAATTCATATTCAATGGAGATAGCGGAGTTTTCTTGCAGTTGCTTGCTCACTTGTGCGGAAACGGCATTTTTGCGACTTTTTACAAGTGCCGTAATACAGATAAAAGCAGTAGCCAAAAAGGCAATTCCGAAAAATACTAAAACGGGGTCAACTATGTCTTGGGTAATATACGTAGCAGCCAAAAAGACAATTCCGAGAAGTATTTCCAATATTGCCGTTAGCGCAAGGCGTCGCTTTTTGTTTTTTGAAATAAACAAATTAAGTTTTAACAGCAGCTCGAACGAGTAGGTGGTTTTATTATTCATTTTTATTCCTTTCACAGCTTGCTTACCATATAAACGGTATAAGTCTATATTTTACCTTTTGCTTGTATTCCGCATAGCCGTCAAGCCCGTCTGTCAGTACCTTTTCCTCGTCGATTATGCGAATGACGATAACAACCGGATAGAGAGCAAATGGGATAAGTCCCCAGTATGAGCCGAGTATGAGAGGGAGAGGCAAAAACATAAAGAGAGTCGCAAGATACATAGGATGTCGTACTATGCCGTAAAGCCCCGTGCTTATGACCTTTTGCCCCGCTTGCACCTCTACGGTGCGGGAAAGGTATGCGTTTTCTCTCATGACCTCAGCGTAAAGCGCATAGCCTGTCAGAAACAACGCGCTTGCCACAATGACGAGCCAAAGAGGCACGTGTGACCAGCCAAAGCGGAAGTCAAGAGCCGAGAGCACAAATCCCACGGGAAACATCAGTCCCGACAGAGCAAGCACGCCCTTTTGAGCGCTTTGCTTTTCCTTGCCGTTCAACCTTTTTTTGAGTAGGTCGGGCGCTTTGATAAGAAGCACGATGCCCATAATGAGCATAGGTATAAATAACAGCGCGATAAACAGCCACGCACCCATATACTTGAATGTCCACGCGGGCAAAAACAGTAGCACACCGATCAGCGCAAGACCGACTATAAATTTTATAAGTGCATTTAAGATCAGCTTCATACGCATTCCTCAGAATAATCCCTTATTGTACTTGATGATTGCCTTGAGCGTTATAAAAATGCCTATTGCGATACATATAAGCATTACTGTCGAGCCTATCCACATAAGCGGCATAAGAGAGGTTAGCTCGTAAATAAGAGACATTGCTCCAAAAAATATGATTGCCGCGCCGCAAAGTATCGTGCCAATGCCCACACGCTTACCAAGGGGTTTTATATCTTCCTTGGCAACTCTTTGTCTGTGATACCAATGCAAGGAAGAAATGTTACCCGTCATATTTATGATGCCGATGACTATTAACAATAGTCCCAAAAAGGCGGTGATTAAAAACGCTGTCATATATGCTCCTCAAAAAATGTGCTGTTATAGCCGAGCTGCGTTAAAAACTCAAACGTTGTTGCCAGCTTTTCTTCAAAATTTTCTTGATAACGAGGGTAATCGGGGTAAAAATACTGCTCGTGTATCATTACCTTGATAAGCTCACGTGAGGTGAGTGCCTCAAGCTTTTTAAGTATATTTTCTACCGAATGGCTATTCAGTATAACGTCTATTCCCGCAAAGGCGATGTCATCCGAAAAAACTATATCGCCGCGGCGTATTGCCTCGCACTCCGTCTCGGTGCTTTGATACGACGTGCGGGGAGCGTCAGCGTTTCCGTAAAGTCCAAGAAGGCCCTCAACTCCGCAGTCCTTGAGCGCGCGGATGCCGTCCGCCGTGGTGCGGCAATAGTGTAGCGTAGTGGTCTTGCCAAGCGCAGAGGCAGACGCAAAGCGCACTATCTCACGGTGCACGCTTTGGCAATCGCCGTATACCTCATCATAACCCGAGAACTCATACGGCTTTACGTTTTCAAGCTTTGAATGGAACGAAAGCTTGAGCCAATCGGAGCTTGCCTGCCATTCGTCCTTATATCTGTCGGTCATATCGGACAGGCAGAAGCTGTCGTTCTCAAAAAACAGATTTAGTTGTATCTTAAGTCCGTATTTTTCGTGTAAACGCTTGTACATACCGAGATACGGATGCTCAAAAATGCTTCCGTAGCTATTGTTTGTCAGGTTTTCAAAGCAACGTATGTTGTCATCGACCGTGAATAAAAAGCTTTTCATTTTGTTTCCTCGGGAATATAAAAATACTGTTCGGGGCCTGTATCGCGCATAAGCGCCTTGGGGCTCTTGAACTTTGCCAAAAGGAGAAAGGTCACGTATAGGTCTCCGCTACAGCCGCCGAGATGCAGACCAAGTATCAGTGATGTGATAAGAAAATAAAGCGGGCTGATAAAATAAAGCGCGACTGCTGTTGGGAGTAATATCAGCGTGAAAAAGATGAACGGAGCAAGCACAGAAACAAGAGCGGTCTTGCGATAGGTATATATTTTGGGAACTCCGCAGAAGGCGCAGCTCCAGCTCATACCGAAGGTCAGCTTTTCTCTCGTGAGCGCCTTGTAAGCGACACCGTGCACCAATTCGTGCAGCACGATATATCCGAGCATCGCAACTATCAAAACAGCATAAGCAATGATAAGACGGTGAAACTCTATGTCAAGTATATCCGACGACAGCTTGCCGCCAAGCTTCAAAGAAGTGAACGCAAGGAACATGACGAGCACCGTGATCGCAAGGGATATCAAATTAAATATGATACCGAACTTGGCGTTTTTCGCGTTTATGTACAACGCCTGTTTGTAGCCCGACGGTAATTCTCTTTCAAAATTCTGTTCTTTTGATGCTTTCATTTATTCTCCATTTCAATATAGTAACGCGGCAATTATGCAGCGTTTTATTTTTGTTTGCCCTTGACCGTTTTCTTGAGGAATTGAACCAATACGCATACAAGTCCAAAAACAGCAACAAGAACGATGATACCTAGCAAAACGATCAAATCAAAATCAATGCTTGGCGAGTCCAATTCAATTCCGAAAGCACTGACGATAAGAGCGCCTATGCCAAAGAATACTAAGGTCAGTACGATTTCGAGCAGTCCTTCCAAAAACGCTTCTTTAAGATTCTTTTTATCTTTTTTCATTTGCGGATCCTTTCGAGACACACGACACTTTCGACACGGGGCAAGAGGATAAAAGAGTTATTTTGGGCTAAATAAATCTTTCGCTCCAATCATCCCAGTTTGGATTTTTTGTCTCCACAAGCCAATTCTTTTTGGAGCGTACCCAACGCTTTAATTGCTTCTCACGTGCTATTGCATCATTCACATCGGAATATTCTTCAAAATAGACAAGCTTGTGAACGTGATATTTCTTTGTAAAGCCCTCAATTTGCTCGTTTTTATGCTCATACAAACGTCGTCGCAAATCATTGGTTATACCGATATACAATACGGCATCGGTTTTGTTAGTGAGTATGTAAACGTAATACATTTGTTCTCCTTTTCGCCCGAGATCCCGCCTTCGCGTTGCTCGGCGCTTTTTCGTCTATGTCATCCTGAGCGTAGTCGAAATCCGAGCATAGCGAGGATCAAACGGTGCGTAGCGGCGTTTGGGATCTCAGACGAAAAAGTTCGATTCCGCTTCGCTCCACTCAGGATGACACGGGCGAGGTTGCATTTAGGTGTCATCCTGAGCGAGCGTAGCAAGTCGAACTGCGTAGCAGCACCGAGCGGAGCGAAGGTGGAATCTCGGGGGAGAACTCCACTCAGGATGACACGGGCGGTGATCTTTGACGTCACTTTTTATAAACTACAGGGGATGCCATTCCCTTGCTTCTGTACTTTGCGGGGATTGTTTTTCCAACAAGACTATCAAAACTCGTTCCTGTTGCTTCGCTACCAAAAAATTCATAGCGCCCTTTAGCCTCACCGTCTTCAATCACGTGCCAATTATCTACGACATAGACAGCTTGCACCACTTTATTTACAACTGACAAAACATACTTATATTGTTTTATTCTTTCGCCAACTTTCCAAGCACGTCTTGTTGCTTGATAAATATTACCCCCACATTCGCGAATCTTGGCTATCGTTGTTTTTATGATTACATAATCAAA
>SVTJ01000018.1 GCA_015063845.1 Oscillospiraceae bacterium | reverse complement strand
TATGGGTTCCAAGAGAAAAAGTATTAGACTATATAAGCAACCCGGTTTTGCGTTATCGTTTTGAAAAGATATTACGCTTTGAGGGAAAAGTTAATTACTCTTCATATGTCACCAAACCGGAATTTCATGTATTAACGGAACGATATATTTAATATTTAATCAAACTCTATTTCCATAAGATAACGATAGTGTTATAATGCAATAATCCCCGACAGACTTAAAAATCTGCCGGGGTTAATTATTTGTCTACTGCAGGGCAAATAAGGTAAGATATTTTATAAATTCTCCGATAAGAACATCACCCTTTTGAAACGGTGTTCTTTTTTTATAATTATCTATCCTCTCGGAAGTAGGGAAGTCCCAATGACGCGGGGGGCTGATTTTCTCTCTTTTTACGAACGCTCGTAACAATAAGCACAATGACCGTAACAACGTATGGAAGCATCTGGAGAAGTGGAGTTGCGCTCATTTCAAGCTTGATGCCGAGTATCGTGGGGATATAAGATCCCGCAAGATAAAGCATACCGAAAAGTATAGATCCGATAATACTTATGAGTGGCTTCCAAAGCGTGAATATAACGAGCGCTACAGCGAGCCAACCGAAAGCTTCAATGCTCTTGTACGCCTCAAATGAACCCGAATAGTCCATGATATAGAACAGACCGCCGAGAGCAGCCACGCCACTTCCTATGCAGGTTGCAGTGTACTTGTAGAGTGTTACGTTAATTCCCACTGCGTCAGCCGTAGCGGGATTTTCTCCAACCGCACGCAGGTGGAGACCAACGCGTGTACGTGAGAGAACAAAAGCTGCAATGACTGCGATTATGATAGCAAGAAATACCATAACGCCGCAATACTTCAAGTTTGTTGAATTGTTTGCAAAGGGGAAGAGAAAGTAGTTACGTGCGTACAGATAATCTCCCGCAGCATTGTTAGCCATTCCCGACATAATAAACTTGGTCGTACCAACGCCAAACGTAGTCATTGCAAGACCGGTAACGTTCTGGTTTGCTTTGAGAGTTACTGTCAGGAAGCTGTATATCATACCCATGAGTATTCCGCCGATAAAAGCAGCAAGAATGGATATGGTTACTATAAGGAAAGGAGGAACGTTTTTGCCTGCCATCATCTTAAGAGCGATACAACCGCAAGCGCCGCCCATACACATAATACCCGGGATTCCGAGGTTGAGGTGTCCGGCCTTTTCGGTGAGTATCTCACCGACACATCCATAGAGGAAAGTTATTCCGAGCGGAATAGACATAAGCAAATAACTTAAAAACATACTCATTGTGCTTTTTCCTCCTTATCTGTTGTTTCTTCTGCCTTGGGGGCATCGACCGCTTTTTTCTTGTTATCCTTTTTGCGGAACTTAAGGCTGTATCCTATAAAGAATTCGCAGCCGATGATAAAGAACAGAACTATACCGACCACCATATCGGGGAAAGCGGAGTCGATGTTGAAGTTTGTCGTGATCTGAGCTGAGCCTTGCTGTAAGAATGTTATGAAAGAAGACGTTCCTATCATAACGAGAGGGTTGAACTTAGCGAGCCAGGATACCATAATAGCGGTAAAGCCCATGCCGCCGACTGTCGTTTCTGTTATGGAGTGGTCAAGTGCGCTGACTATCAAAAATCCTGCGATACCGCAGATAGCACCCGAGATTATCATTGTACGGACGATTACTTTATTTACGCTTATACCGATATATCTTGCGGTGTTTTCGCTTTCACCCACAACAGATATCTCATATCCTTGCTTGGTATGCTGGAGATATACGTACGCGATCACAGTCATAACGAGCACGACGATTATCAAGAGGAGATATTCGTGACCGATGACGGGCAGATGACCGTTATCAAGTCTTCCGAGAACACTTGAGCCACTTGGTGTCCACAAGAGCAGGAAGTATGCTACAAGACCGCTCGCAACGTAGTTCATCATAAGGGTGAACAAGGTTTCGTTGGTCTGCCACTTTGCCTTGAAGAATGCAGGGAGTCCGCCCCATATAGCACCCATGATAACAGCTGCCAAAAACATAATTATCAGGAGAAGCCACTCGGGGACTTTGCCACCGAGATATATTGCTACCGCAACGGATGCGAGCGCACCGACAAGGGTCTGTCCCTCAGCACCTATGTTCCAGAAGCGCATACGGAATGCGGGAGTGATAGCCAAGGCGATACACAAAAGGACAGAAGCGTCTTTGGCAAATTTCCAAAGTCTGCGCGAGGAGCCGAAGGCACCCTCGAAAAGTGTGGTTATAAACTCAATAGGATCTGCGTCTATCAAGAAGATAGCGAGAATAGAACAAAACAGTAATGCAATAACTACCGCCGCAACTCTTATGAGCATCGACTGCCATACAGGCATCGCCGCTCTCTTGACTACGTGGAAGGGCGGTTCAACTATGCGCTTTTCACGTGTTTTCATTGTCATTACCCTCCTTTGCGTCGTCAGTACTTACGTTGGTTTTTGTCATATACAGACCTATTTCTTCCTTAGTTGTGGTCCTACCATCGAGCATAGCGGTGACCTGACCTGCGCAAATTACCATTATACGGTCGCAGAGCTCGACGAGAACGTCAAGGTCTTCACCGACAAATACAACGGCAACGCCCTTTTGCTTTTGCTCGGTAAGAAGATTGTATATCGTGTATGAGGAGTTGATGTCAAGTCCTCTTACGGGATAAGCTGTCATAAGGACGGTGGGCGCAGAAGCTATCTCACGGCCTACGAGCACCTTCTGAACGTTACCGCCCGAGAGACGGCGAACGGGAGTGTGCGAGCTGGGTGTTGCGACCTCAAGCTCCTTGATGATCCTTTCCGCAAGATCACCGGGTTTCTTTCTATCAACAAATATCGAATGTCCCTTGCGGTAGCTACGGAGCATCATATTGTCGATGAGGTCCATGTTTCCGACAAGACCCATTCCGAGACGGTCCTCGGGAACGAACGAAAGACGAACACCGAGCTCACGTATCTGGAGAGGAGTTTTATCGCAAAGGTCCATGACATCGTCCTCGTTAAAGAGTACCTTTCCGTCGTTTACAAGTGCCTTTATCTGAGAATGGCTCATACCTGTGAAGTCAACGGGAGTTCCGTCCTCATAGTGGAATTTGCCCTCAGCTGCAAGTGCGGTTACCTGAGCAAACGTCTTGTGGTAGAAGGAAACGGGAAGATCCTTTTTGGGACGGTTGAATATGATCTCTCCCGAATCGAGCTGCTTAAGTCCCGCTATGGCTTCGAGAAGCTCTTTTTGTCCTGAGCCTGCTATTCCCGCGATACCGAGGATCTCTCCTGCGCGTGCGGTGAATGTGATATCGTCAAGTACCTTTACGCCCTCAGCATCGGTTACGTTGATATGCTTGATCTCAAGACGGTCAGCCACGTTCTGGGGCTCTGGACGGTCGATGTTGAGCTCGACCTTCTTACCTACCATCATTTCCGTAAGTGCCTCTGCTGTTGTGGTGGCAGTATCCACCGTTGCTATGTGTTCTCCCTTACGAAGAACTGCAACACGGTCGGATATTGAGAGTACCTCGTGAAGCTTGTGTGTGATTATCAAAATGGACTTTCCGTCCTCGCGCATACGGCGAAGTATTTCGAAGAGCTTTTCGGTCTCCTGAGGTGTAAGAACCGCGGAGGGCTCATCGAGTATCAGAATATCCGCGCCTCTGTAAAGCACCTTAAGTATCTCAACGGTCTGCTTTTCGGATACCGACATATCGTATATCTTTTTCTTGGGGTCTACATTGAATCCGTACTTTTCAGCTATTTCAAGTACCTTAGTGTTGACCTCGTTGATGTTGTAATTACTTCCGTCGTTTATACCAAGAACGATATTTTCAGCTGCGGTGAAAAGGTCGACAAGCTTAAAGTGCTGGTGGACCATACCAATTCCGTGCTCAAAGGCGTCCTTGGGGGATTTTATGATAACCTCTTTACCGTCAACGGAGATAGTACCGCTGTCGGGAAAGTATATTCCTGCTATCATATTCATAAGTGTAGTCTTGCCGCAGCCGTTTTCTCCGAGTATCGCGAGTATCTCACCGCGGTATACGTCAAGATCAACGTTTTTGTTCGCAGCCAGACTGCCGAAGTATTTGGAAACGCCTCTCATTTCCAATGCAACCTGTTTGTTCATTAGCTTCCTCCAAAAAGAATAAATGTCGCTACAAGCGCTGGGCAGGGCGCTCAGAACGTGTCAAAACGTTCTGCTCAGGGCTTGTAAAAAACCAAGACAAGCGGAGCGTGAGCTCCGCCTGTCTTTTATATGAGTGATTAGAACTCAGCGTTCAAAAGCGTAATGCCATCGATCTTAACATCGAAGTAAGGAGCAGAACGCTTCTCGGACTCGTGGAAGTATCCGTCAGCAACGACCTCAGTGTCAGGTGTGAAGTTATCGTCGGTGTCAACGTCAGCCTTGTAGGTTGTGAGCTTCTCACCGCCAACAGTGAATGTGTTTGTATCAAATACGTGAATCTCACCTGCTACGAGCTTAGCCTTGACCTCTGCGATCTTTTCCTTTGTTCCGGGAGCTGCAGCAGCCTCGTTAACATCGGAGAGAGCAACAGAACCTGTAGCTATTGTACCTGTCCAGTCGGTATCGATGGTCTTACCCTCTATAACTGCGTTGCAGATATAAACGAAGTAAGGTGTCCAGTCGATCTTAGAGGAAACTATGAAAGTTTCGGGGCAAGAAGCAACTGTGCTTCCGTTGTAGGAAACGTTGGGAACCTTCTTCTCCTCGCAAACGGAGGGAGCGCCCATAGAGTCAGCGTGCTGGCTTATAAGAACACATCCGCTCTCGATAAGAGCTGCAGCTGCGTTCTTTTCCTTGGTCTCGTCGTACCAGCTACCTGTGAACTGAACGTCCATAGTAACGCTGGGGCATACGGACTTAGCGCCAAGATAGAAGGATGTGTATCCGGAGATAACCTCTGCGTAGGTGAATGCACCAACGTAACCCATCTTAGCCTTATCAGCTGTGATCTTACCATCAGCGATCATCTGGTTGAGCTTCATTCCTGCAGCAACACCTGCGAGATATCTACCTTCGTAGATAGAAGCGAAAGCGTTGTGGAAGTTAGAAAGGCCAGCTGTGTGAGCCATTGTACCTGTAGCGTGGCAGAACTGAACGTCTGTGAACTCCTTAGCAGCCTTGATCATGTGTGTCTCATGACCAAAGCTATCAGCGAAGATGATGTCACATCCTGCGTCTACAAGGTCAGCAGCTGCCTCGTAACACTCGTTGGACTCGGGGATATTCTTCTTGTAAACGACCTGACTGTCCTCGAGGCCGAGCTGCTCTTTAGCGCGCTCAACAGCTTCGATGAAGTTCTTGTCGTAGGTGGAAGCCTCGTCGTGGAGAAGGATTACGCCAAGCTTGAAGTCCTTCTTCTTGTCGTCGGCAGCGGGAGTCTCATCCTTTTTGCTACAAGCTGCGAAGGATACGCAAAGGCCTGCGAGCATAAGAACGACCAAGCAAACGGAAAGAATTTTCTTGAACATTTTAATGTTCCTCCTAAATTTTTTTCTTGCGGTTATTTAGCAAGATATTTTATTTATAAAAGCCGTAGCTTCTACAAACCGTGAATAGGGAAAGGCAAGAGCAAAAAACGACTCTCACCGTATGATTTATTTTAACATATTTAAATATATTTGTCAACAAAATATTCGCTTTTTTTCGCATTTGTATCATTAATTTTACGTATTATGCAAAATTGGTCGTATCAAAAGAGTTTTTTTTGTACCTTTTTGAATGAGTGATTTATATTTTCAAAATCAAAATAATGACGAATTTCGAGCAAAACTATTGTGTTTTGTCTTGTGTAATGATATAATGTGTATAATGAATTTAACGCGGTGAAGATTGCGAGATTTAAAATGGTAGATATAAAAGAAAAATTCGGCGAAGCTCTTGACGTTGTGGACGTGTATTTTACCGCCGTTCCCGAAACGGTGAGCTTTATGCCTCTTGTACCGATTGAGAGAAACCACGAAATAGAACGCGTGTCAAACGAGCGCGTGCGCGCAGAGAAATACTGCGTTTGGAAGCTGTTGGAATATGCTCTCTACAAGTCGTTTGGGTATAAAATGAGCGATTTGACATTTGTGCGCACGGAAAACGGCAAATGGATATGCGATAAGTGTGAGTTTTCGTTATCACATTGTGAGGGTGCGACAGCAGTGGCTGTCGCGAATTCTCCTGTTGGGGTGGATATTGAAACCACAAGGCGCTTATCCCGAGAAAGATTTGCAAACCGTATACTAACAAAGAGTGAATCAACGGTATATGAGAAGCTTGCAGATGAGGAAAAGGAGCGCTTTTTGCTCGGTATATGGACAAAAAAAGAAAGTATTTTTAAGCGTGAGGGCGGTAAGAGCCTATCTCCGTCGTCGATAGAAACGCTCGAAGCAAAGCTTTATCACGGATATGTGGAATTGTCCGATAAAGAATACGTTTTTTCCGTTGCCACCGATACTCCCGAGGCGGTAAGGATATATTCAAACGTTGAAATATTCAAATAAAAAATCAAGGATAATACATTTATCCTTGATTTTTTATTTACAGTTCTGCGAGAGTGGGGTGTTTTGTGTCCTTGTCGCTGAGCTTGAGCTCCATATCGGGGGTGATTGGCCATTCGATTCCTACTGCGGGATCGTCATATGCTAGACCGCCCTCGTCGTTGGGGCAGTAAAAACGAGTGCACTTGTATACGAACGTAGCTCTTTCGGAAAGCACCAAGAAGCCGTGTGCAAAGCCTTCGGGTACATAGAACTGCTTTTTGTTCTCTGCGGAAAGAGTTACGCCGTGCCATTTTCCGTACGTGCTGCTACCCGGTCTGAGGTCAACTGCAACGTCGAATACCTCTCCCTCAAGAACTCGAACGAGCTTTCCCTGAGGGTTTTTCTTCTGAAAATGCATTCCGCGCAAAACGCCTCTGCTTGAACAGCTTTCATTGTCCTGTACGAAGTCCACGTCAATACCTGCTGATGCGAACTCTTCTTTTTGATAGGTCTCCATAAAGTAACCTCTATGGTCGCCAAAAACTGTTGGTGTGATTACGAAAAGTCCCTCAATAGGTGTCTTTTCAAATGTGAATTTGCTCATTGTTCTGCTCCTTTCAGCTCCTCTAAAAAGCGTGCGAGTGCGTCCTGCCAGGTGGGCAGACGTGAAAAACCGTTTTTATCAAGCTCCGATTTATCCATGCGGCTGTTGGTGGGTCTTTTTATCTTGGCGGGGAATTGATCCGACGTAACGGGATGAACGGTCATCTCGTTTTTCGAAGCGCGGAATATCTCGCAAGCAAAATCATACCAAGAACAAAAGCCCTCGTTGGTCGCGTGATAGGTTCCGTATTTGTCTGTAACTATCATATCAGCCAAGAGTACGGACAAGTCCACGGTGTACGTGGGAGACCCGATCTGGTCGTTTACGACGGAAACCTCGGTTCTATCCTTTGCCAAACGAAGCATAGTTCGTACAAAGTTTTTGCCGTGGATACCGAATACCCAGGATATACGAACGATAAAATAATCGGTCAAAATCTCGCGAACAAAGCACTCACCCTCGTATTTGGTTTTTCCGTAAACACTTAAGGGTGCTGCGGGGTCGCCAACAGTGAAGGGAACTTCACCGCATCCGTTAAATACGTAATCGGTGCTTATATAAAGCATCTTGATATTAAGCTCTTTACAAGCAAGCGCAAGATTTTTTGTGCCCTCTGCGTTGATGCGACGGCAGACCTCAGGCTCATCCTCTGCGTTATCGGTAGCAGTGTATGCCGCGCAATGAATAACAGCCTCGGGAAGAGTGCTCTTGAAAAAGCAGAGTACCGCCTTTTGGTCGGTGATGTCCATGTTATCTATGTCCGAAGCGATCACATAATGACCGCGACGGTTCAATTCAGCACACAAGTCCTGTCCTAACTGTCCGTTAGCACCTGTTACTAAAACTCTCATTTCGTATTTTCTCCCAAACGTGCGCCACCGTAAAGTCTTTCATAGTCTTTTTGGTAGTCGCCCTTAAGAATATTTTCCCACCATTCGCGGTTGGAGAGATACCAGTCGATCGTTGTCTGGATACCCTTTTCAAACGTTGTTGTAGGCAGCCAACCGAGCTGGGTATGTATCTTGGTAGGATCTATGGCATATCTGCGGTCATGACCGGGACGGTCGGTTACAAACGTTATAAGACTTTCGGGCTTGCCGAGTGCCGCGAGAATGGTCTTGACCACGTCGAGATTGGTGCGCTCATTATGTCCGCCTACATTGTATATCTCGCCTATGCGGCCTTTTCTGAGAACGAGGTCGATAGCAGAGCAGTGATCCTTTACGTAAAGCCAGTCACGAACATTTTCACCGGTTCCGTATACAGGCAGAGGCTGATCAGCCAAGGCGCGTGTTATCATCAAGGGAATAAGCTTCTCGGGGAAGTGATAAGGACCGTAGTTGTTTGAACAACGGGTAATAGTTACAGGCAGTCCGTAAGTACGTGCGCTTGCAAGCACCAAAAGGTCAGCTGATGCCTTGGAAGCACTGTAAGGGCTGGAGGTGTGCAAAGGAGTTTGTTCGGTGAAGAACAGGTCAGGACGGTCCAAAGGAAGATCTCCGTAAACTTCATCCGTAGAAACCTGGTGATAGCGTGCTACGCCGTATTCACGGCAAGCGTCCATAAGCACTTGCGTGCCGAGAATATTGCTACGCAGGAAAAGCTCGGGATTTTCAACGCTTCGGTCAACGTGGCTCTCTGCGGCAAAGTTTACCACAGCATCAAATTTTTCCTCAGCAAACAAAGCGCGAACGAAAGGACGGTCGGCGATATTTCCGCGAACAAAGCGGAACTGAGGATCGTTCAAAAGAGGCTTGAGCGTGGAGAGATTACCCGCGTAGGTCAGAGCATCCAAACATACTATTCGGTCTTCGGGGTGGACTTCTCTTTCATAATAGATGAAGTTACTTCCGATAAATCCGGCACCGCCGGTAACAAGAATATTCATATATGTACTTCCTTAAAATCAATATTGATATTTTCCTTCAACAACGCGCTTCAAGTGTTCGCCGTAGGAGGATTTTCCGTACCTCTCTGCGGAAATACGCAACTCATCGCTGGTTATCCAGCCGTTAAGATAAGCGATCTCTTCGGGCGCGGATATCTCAACGCCTTGTCTTACCTGTACCATACGTACGTAGTTGGATGCATCCCAAAGGCTCTCGACTGTACCCGTATCCATCCAAGCAAATCCACGACCCAAAAGCTTAACGTCGAGCAATTCTTTTTCAAGATAAATCTGGTTAAGGGAAGTGATCTCAAGCTCACCGCGCTTTGAGGGCTTTATCTGCTTTGCGTATTCCACAACGTCCTTGTTATAGAAGTAAAGACCTGTGACGCAGTAGTTTGACTTGGGATTTTCGGGTTTTTCTTCGATAGATATAGCTTTTCCGTTTTCATCAAATTCTACTATACCAAATCTCTGAGGATCGTTTACGTAGTATCCGAACACGGTAGCGCGACCCTGCTCAGCATTTTGTGCAGCCTCACGCAAAGTGCGCTTGAAGCCGTGGCCGTAGAAAATATTGTCACCAAGCACCATAGCGCAAGGATCGTCTCCTATGAATTCCTCACCCAAAAGGAATGCCTGCGCAAGACCGTCGGGCGAGGGCTGCTCCTTATATGAGATAGAAACTCCAAAAGAAGAACCGTCACCGAGCAAACGCTGGAAGTTGGGAAGGTCTACGGGAGTAGAGATGAGTAATATGTCTCTGATACCTGCCATCATAAGTGTGGAAAGAGGGTAGTAGATCATAGGCTTGTCATAAATGGGAAGAAGCTGCTTTGAAGTGACCTGAGTCAGGGGATAAAGTCTTGTGCCGGCTCCTCCGGCAAGAATGATTCCTTTTAACATGGTGTACTCCTTTTTGAATTATAGTTATTTGGCGGTTATTTCCGCGTTCGTTTTGCGAGTTGATTTATGAGATCTTATTATACAGAACAAGCGCACGACAGCTTCTCTTATCAAGAGTATTGCAAGCAAGAGAAGGGCGAGACTTTCGGAGAATGTGGTGAAAGTCATTGGATAAGGACCGAACAAAAAGCCCTCTCCGTACGTTACGCCTGTGAACGGTAACGGTATAAAACACATTGAAAGCAAGACCGCATAAACGTATTGCAAGGGACTTCGCGGTTGTTTATCACTTTCATTTACAAAAAGCACGGCAGGTATAAGCATAAATACCATAACGTACATATAACTCATCGGCGGCATTGCGGCTACAAATATAGTAATGACGCAAAAACGCTTCCAATTTTCTTTGAGCAAAAAGAGTGCGCCGAAAGTCAATATTCCCAAAATAAGCGCCAAAATGTTCAAAACCGTACGAGGGCAGGGAATATGGAATATTGAGCAGAGGAAAGCGAAGGTGTTGGAGAAATTGACCTTGTATCCAAAGCCTTCGTCAAAGCTTGAAATGCTGGTGCGCACCAATCCACGTATCATATCCAGAGGATTGACGATGCCAAAGACCAAAAACGGAAGAACGAAAGCGAGTATACCGTATATTGCACAGCGCAAAGCATCGCGCTTACGCTTTTCTATCAACAGTATCAAGCCGAATACAGCGGGGTATATCTTAAGTCCTGCCGCGATAGCCAAAGAGATGAGCGCAAGCTCTCTCTTCACCTTGGATTCTGAGTCTTTCCAGTGCAAAAACAGCAGTGTGAATAATAAAGCGGGAAGAATTATATTTCCGCGCTCTAAAAGGAATACCATGGGAGCAGAAAGCGCGAGAGCAAATGCAAAAAGCTTCTTTTCAAGCTCCGTGCCGTTTCGAATTGCGGAAAGTACACAAATGATTCCCGCAACAACTATTACGCATAACAGCAAAAAAGGAAATACCGCACTTTGGTGCTCGCGTGCAAAGAAATCGTTTTCGGGGATAAAACCGTTTGGTATGATGCTGTACATAACAAAATAGAACAACATCGCCAAGGGGGGATAGAATATATTTGCCGTCTCATACATGCCCTTGAGCGAAAAACGCTCAAAGGTCATCATAGGATGGAAATAATCCATAAAACTGTCTATTCGGTTTTGGAAAAGCAGATCTCCGGAGGCATCTCCACCTGTGATCAATATCATTGCAAACGCTACTATCTCAGCAAAGCACAGTAACAGCAAAAACAAGACCGACGGAGAAAGCTTTTCTTTAGTAAGTTGCTTTAAACCGGTTGTTCTTTTCATAAAAAGCTCCTTGATCAGGTATCACCGTAAATGCTGACCAACATCCAAACGTTCTTAGAGGTCTCACCGCAGTAGGTGAAGGACGAGTCGGAGTAGTCATGTGTGACGGTTCTGTAATGCTCCGCATTGGGCATAGCAAGCGAACCGCAGACAACACGAATTGAGTTGGGAACAAGAGAGGAGATCCTTATTCCGTATATCTTATCTGACGAGATCTTTACGGCTTCTTCAAATTCAAAGTCGGTGAAATCATCGTTGGCGATCTCGTTGTTGTTTACAGTAACTGTGGCAAGCACGCTGCCGTCAGTGGGGTCGAAAAGCTCCAAGGTTAGAGAGTTTCGGTCTTTTTTATCGACATCATTCTCCTCAAGCTCTTCTTTCTCTTCATCAGAGAGCTCCTTTTCGGATATCTTTTTGAGTTCTTCAAGATAAGAGAGCGAATGCTTTTCTATCTCGTCCAGCTGCTGATCCGTCCACGCTTTATTTCCTATTTCCGCAGGGATTATAACGGTTTTTACCGATATTTTTGTTATCTCTGTTCCCTCGGTCTTAAAGTACTGACAGAAGTCCTCGGAGTTTGTAGTCAGCGTCAACGTGCCGACACGGTCGTCTCCTGTATAGCTTGCCCAAAGCAGCTTATCCTGAGAGAGAAAGCTGGGCAGACAAATAAACGCGGGTATTATAAAGGACAGAACGCCGCACAAAAAGCGAGTGCATATCCAGGTTTTTGCATAAGGAATATCGTCAGACGGCTTTTCCATATTGAAACGGGGATGCTTGAAGATGAACGCTATCAAGAATATGGTGACAAGCAACGTCAGCAACATAGCCTTGTTCTTGTACATAAAGAGGTCTGACATCGAAAAGTCGGAGAACACATTATACTGGAGCTCACCCGAGAGTATGCCGTAACGGAAGAGAGTCTCGTCTGTTTGATGATAAAACGCGTTTGTGATGAGAACGTTGAATATTATCGCAGCGGCACAGTCTATCAGCATAAAAATGTGCCAACGACGGTTTATCATAGTGCTGAGCGTCCAGAAGGGTACAGCAAACAGCAACCACTGCGGATGCCATGCCATAAGACCGAAGAGCACAAAGCACATACCGCAGCTGTAGAAGCAGAACCAGCTAAGGAGCTCATAGTCGTCCTTGGGCTTGGTGAAGTATGCGAATGCCACGAGAACTATCAGGCAGAGATATATCAGATTGACAGTAGCAATACCTGTGGATATGCCAAACGAGTTGGTATACGACAGAGCACCGAAGTTAAATACGCTCTCAATAAACGCATGACGGTCGAATATCAAGTAAAATCCTATTTCTACAAGCATAGGAAGCGCGAATATTATCGCGTTCTTCAGTATCTTCAACACTTTCTTTTCTCTGAGAACAAGAAGCACCAGATATATGAGCGCACTGAAATACTTGAAGGTCGTAGCTATGCCGAAAAACAGCGCGAAGAGGACGCGCGTTTTTGTCGTCTGCTCTTCCTTGAAGAACTGACGCATACCGAGCAACATAAAGAATATGACGAAAGAGTCATACTGAGCAAACATGAACTGGCTGAAAAACGCATAAGGTGAGAGCAACAGCATCATAGCTGTCAATGTCGCCTTGGTCTTTCCAAAGTTCAGGTCGAGATGTGCCAAGCGGTAAAGCACGCACGCAGAAGCGAAGAATGCGATCGTGGGCAAAAGCTTGTTCCACATAGCAAACAGCACGCCCCAGTCGCCAAAAAACGTGGGACCAAGGCCGAACAGCTTAAGCGGCAGATTCCAAATGGCAAACAAAATGAAGGTTGAGGGAAGGTAGTTTGAACCGTAATGCTGGTCCATCTCGTAAGATCCCGAATAATAATCAAGTATATTGCCGTTAAGATAAGAATACGAATGCTGTGCCGTTACCAATATGTCGTGGTAGCAGAAGAATATATAGCACAGGATCGCAAAGAAGGCAAAAATGAAATAGGGAATGAGAGTTTGTCTGTTTTCTTTTTCCTTCAACCAAAGCGAAAGGTTCTCTTTCTTTGTTGAGAACTTCTGTTTCATTGATATTTTTTGCTTATTTTCAGTCATGCTTTTTTCCACTCCTGTGTATCAAAATCCCAACGCTTGATAACGCGGGCGGGAACACCCGCTGCTATGCTGTATGGGGGGATAGACTTTGTTACGACCGCTCCTGCGGCAACGATACTGTGCTCTCCTATCTCGACTCCCGAGAGGACGGTGGCTCTCTCACCTATCCAGCAGCCTTTACCTATCTTGACGGGCTTGGTCGTCAAGGGCTGGTTGCGATAATTGGGAGCTGTTGGATCTATGCCGTGATCGTTGTCTGTTATCAGAATGCCGCTGCCCATCATTACGTCTTCGTCTATTTCAACGCGAGACGCGCAGTATATCGTAAGATTTCTATTGGCGGAAACACCTTTTCTGAGAATGATTCCACCGTCAGCGTCCGTCTTTACGGGATTGTCTTTTCCTTCGAATGTCGGATATACCGCAAAAACCGCGCCTGTTGAGAGTACAACGTTGTCATCCAAGGAAATATATTTTCCTCCAATAAAGCGAGTTCCGAAACGGAGCTCACATGCCTTGCCTAACTTGCGCAAGCCAAAGCGGTAACGCAAAGCGGAGAGCTTGTAGTAAATAGAATGCAACATGGAAAAACTCCTTTTGTAAGAAATAAAAACAATCGGGCTACCGCCTCAGGGTCAATTCGGAATGACAAAATGCCGGCACAAGCAGATGATCGGCCGTCCGTATGCGGTAGCCCATTATTGATTATACAGTGATATTTGTGATCTCGCCGACCTTCAAGGATTCGGCTGTCTTTCTGAAATAACGCTTAAAGAACTTCGCGAAAATGCGCAAGAACATTTTTCTCGGAAGTATCCTGAAGAGCATGCGCTCTACACGGAACGTAAAGTTTGTGGGAGCAGGCTTCTTTTCAAGGTCGCTCCAGGGAGACATTGCCAAGTAACGGTCAAAATCGGGGGTGAACGGATGAATGCTGTTCTTGTGCCAAGGTGAGTGGCCCAAGAAACGCTCAAAGTGATGTATGACGGGATTTTTCTGAGAATCCTCGATCTCCTCATGGCTGTAAAAATCGGTCCAAGGGAAGAACTTCATAACGTGCTCGTGCTTATAAACGTAGTGGTGAGGAGTCGCGTTGTAACGAGGATGAAGCGCCGTTATAGCACCGTGAAGCGTGATGTTGAGAAGGTCCTGATCCACGGCCACGTAAGCGCAGCGCTTTTTCATATTCTCGATTATTCTTTCCTCACAACGGTCGTTGCGCCAAGCATTAAGGTCAACGAGCATAACGCCCATATTGTACCAGTTGTCCTCAGTGGGGAAGCCCAAAGAGACCATATAGTCGTGGCAAAGAACGTCCTTGACCGCCGCAACTGCGTTTCCTTGCATATCAAACTCTGCAAGTCCGTCCAGCTTGCCGACAACGATCGTATCGCTGTCTATAAAGAAGATACGCTCTACCTCTTTCGGCAAAAGACCGAAAGCAAACAATTTCAGATAAGTCGTGTAAGAATTACGGTACTTGGGGGCACCTATCTCTTTAAGCTTGCGAATTCCCTCGGACATATCAAGGAAGTTTATGGTGCGCTGGTAGGTTTTAGCGACCTGTTGGAACTTTGCCTTGTGATCGTCGCTGAGATTATCATCTATTAACCAAACAGTAAGCTCATCAAAATGGCGATTGTTTTCCAACAGCGAGACAATGGATGCGCCTGCAAAAGCGGCATAATTGCTGTCGGAAAGATACAAAACGTTGATGCTATTGCTCATTATGGATCTACTCCTTTTTATAATTGTTTCCAAAAAATCAGTTATTCACGAAACATTATACATCAATATACAAAAAAAGTCAAGTCTTTTTGGGAGATTTGCGAGGTTTGTCGAATATTCTTACATCAAATTAATATAAATTAAGCACTTATATACAAAGCAAACCGACTTTGATGTGCGTTTTCTTGAAAAGGTTTTGACCGTCGTTTGAAAATTTGTGTTGATTTGTAGCGTGTATAGTGGTATAATTAAGACAAGGAACAGCTCTGAATTTGTTGAATAAACGTAAAGAAGGAGAACTCGCAAATGAAAAAATACGTTCTTGCATTAGACGAGGGAACTACCAGCGCACGTGCAATACTCTTTGACAAAAAGGCGAATATCATTTCCATGGCTCAGCACGAGATAAAGCAGATATATCCACAGCCGGGATGGGTCGAGCAAGACCCTATGGATATTTATGCAAACCAGTATGCGTCTCTTACGGAATGTATTGCTAAAAGCGGCATATCCGTTGACGAGATAGCTGCCGTAGGAATCACCAATCAAAGAGAAACGGTGATACTTTGGGATAAAAGCACGGGTAGACCGCTCTATAATGCAATAGTTTGGCAATGCAGACGTACCGCCGATATTTGTGAGAAGCTTGAGACCTCGGGACACGGTGAATATATCCGTAAGGTCACGGGACTCAGAATAGACCCATATTTCAGCGGAACAAAAATCAAGTGGATACTCGACAACGTCGATGGCGTCAGAGAAAAAGTAAGAGCGGGCGAGGTGCTGGCAGGCACGGTCGATACGTGGCTCATCTGGAAACTTACGGACGGAAAGGTGTTTGTTACAGACCGCACTAACGCCTCAAGAACTATGCTTTGTAATATCCACACGGGCGAATGGGATCAAAGAATACTTGATATACTGGATATCCCAAGAGAGATTTTGCCCGAAATAAAGAGCAGCAGCGAAATATACGGAAATTTTGAATGTATGGGCTCGGAGCTTACCGTGGCGGGAATTGCGGGGGACCAGCAATCGGCACTGTTCGGTCAGACCTGCTTTGAAGCGGGTGAGGCGAAAAACACTTACGGTACAGGCTGCTTCTTGCTTGCGCATACGGGAGAAAAAGCTGTTGAGAGCAAGCATGGATTGTTGACCACGATAGCGGCTGGTGAAAAAGGACGTCCCATTGAATATGCTCTTGAGGGAAGCGTATTCGTGGGCGGAGCGGTCATACGTTGGCTGCGTGATGAGCTAAAGCTTATCCACGAAGCATCTGACAGCGAATATTTCGCACGTAAGGTAAAGGACAGCGCAGGCGTATATCTGGTTCCTGCATTCAGCGGTTTGGGTGCGCCCGTTTGGGATATGCACGCACGCGGAAGCATTTTGGGACTTACGGCGGGAACGGGTAAAAACCATATAATCCGTGCGGCACTTGAGTCGATAGCCTATCAAACACAGGATGTTATCGAAGCGATGAACGCAGACATTTCTATGATGAAAAATACAACTGATGCTATATCAATTCTTAAGGTGGACGGCGGAGCGTCAGAGAACGGTCTCCTAATGCAAATGCAAAGCGATTTTTCGGCGATAACCGTTAGAAGCTCAACTAACCCAGAGGCTACAGCCGCAGGCGCAGCATTCCTTGCAGGACTTGCTGTCGACTTCTTTTCAAGTAGGGAAGAACTCAAGGGATTATCGGCTCCCCGAAGAACCTTTGAGCCATGCATAAACGAGAGTGAAAGAAAGGCTCGTATTGACGGTTGGCACAGAGCGGTTTCGGCTTGCAGAAAGTTTACTGAAAGTGAGGAATAATACAATGGTTGAGAAAAAGTATTTTCGTGTTCCGTCGTGTGACGGCGTACATAATCTGTCGGGCTTTGTCTACTTGCCCATGGGAGAAGCAAAGGGACTTTTCCACGTTGTTCACGGAATGACCGAGCATATGGAAAGATATGACCGTTTTCTTTCGGATATGGCATCGGAGGGTTGGATAAGCTTTGGATACGATCATCTCGGTCACGGAAAAACAGTAAATGACGACTCGGAGCTTGGATATATTGCAAAGAAGAACGGCTGGGAGCTGTTGGCTAAGGACGTTAAGGTGTATTCCGACGCTGTAAGAGCACAGTTTGGAAACGAGGATATGCCGCTTTGCCTTATGGGACATAGCATGGGTTCGTTTGTTGCGCGTCTTGCGACACAGCGATTTGTAAAACCGCAACAGCTTATAGTTATGGGCACAGGTGGAGCCAATCCTGCTGCGGACATCGGACTTGCACTTATCGGACTTATAAAGCTTTTCAAAGGCGATAAGCACGTGTCTCGCTTTATAGATAATATCGCTTTTGGCAGTTATAATAAACGTTTTGGCGGAGACGTGTCAAATGACCCTAAGCTTTGGTTGACAAACGACGAAAAAGTCAGACAGACGTATTATGCCGACCCATATTGTATGTTCAACTTCACCGTGAGCGCTATGGGGGATCTTATAAGATTGATAAAATATACCAACTGCACGGAGTGGTACCGTGACGTTCCCGAGAAAATGCCAATTCTTTTGGTTTCGGGCGAGCAAGACCCCGTCGGAAATTACGGTAAGGGTGTCAGAGAAGTTGAAACAAAGCTAAAAAAACAAGGCAAAAACGTGTCGTGTATCCTTTATAAAGATGCAAGACACGAAATACTCAACGACTTCACCTACGAAACGGTGAAAAACGATATCGTAGAGTTTTGTACGGACAAAAAATGATAAATATCTTTATTATGTAGGAGTAAGGTCGCGGTAAAAATAATAATTCAAAACTTATATTATAACCGGATGTCTCTAGTGTAGTGAAAAGAGTTGTTTAATGTCTCCCTTGTTTTGATGGTTTCGTACACAAGAGGGGGCACTTTTGAAAATTTTTAATTCTAAAAACCATAAAAACAAGTTGAATATTTCGTGTCACTTAGTATTTATAGTGCCATTTAGTGTCATTTAGTGCTTTTTAGTGATATTATGTCAACTAAACCGTACATTTTCGTGCTCTTGTGTACTACTGTTCCCATGTAGTCCACACCGCACTATGGTCAAGAATGTGGTCAAAACTCGCACCTCTAAAAAGCACAAGTGGTCACCTGAAAATCGGTTAAAATATCAGGTGGGCGGTAGCAGCCGCAAGCAGAAAAACGACAGAGAAAAACGAAATGTGGTCAGTCCGAAAGCAGCCGACCGAAATATGTGGTCATACAGAACCAAAACCGCATGGTCAAATCATGTGGTCGAAAGCCTTTGAGAGCAGGGAAGCAAACTCCCACCTCAAGGGCTTTTCTTCTTCAGCCGGTGTTGTATTGTAACTCTTATCGGTGCGCTTGTCAAGGCCTTGAATGCATCTTTCCGCTACCCAAATAATTGGGAGCAATAAACAAAGAAAAAGCGGTTTGTGGTTGTGTGACTCGTATGTCCGAAAAGGATAGTTAAAAATAATTGACAATCATTGAGAACTATGTTATAATAAACACACAAGAAGGCGGTATGAGTACTTAAACGGCCGGACATAAAGCAAGAGTGTTTGACCTTGGCTATGCAAGTGGTCTCTGTCAAATGAAAGTGATTTATGTAACGCATTTTAATTACTTGTGCCCGATAGGAGCGCACGGGATACGTGGGCTTTGTCGGGCTATACTTATACCTTCTTGTAGAAATTACTATAAGGAGGTTGTTTTTATTATGAAC
>SVTJ01000006.1 GCA_015063845.1 Oscillospiraceae bacterium | reverse complement strand
TAATGGGGCTTTCGATTCCGTTTTTTCTGATGCAATCTGCAAGCTCCGTTCCCATTTCATCACCGATATAAACGTCAAGCACAAAAATATCGAAGGACTTTCCATCCTCTAACGTGCTGATCAGAGTCCTTGCGGAATCGAAGCGAAACACCTCAATATCAAGATCACTTTTGTTTTCCGCATAGTCTTTTATGTATCCCGATATCTCATCGAGTATCGCTTTCTCATCATCGCATATTGCAATCTGTATCATACGGTGTCCTCCTTTTTCGGCTTAACAGCAGAGCAGATGTCACCAATGTCGCAATCTAAATATTCGCATATACGGAGAAGCACCGACAAGGCGACTTCTTCGCCCTTATTAAGTTTGCTCATCGTACCCGTGGCAATCTTCAGATCTCTGCGCATCTGCGCCCTTGTAATATCCTTCTCAATAAGGAGAACCCATAGTTTTTTATAGCTGATACCCATATCTATTCCTCGCAAATGCCAAAACTTGAATATATTCTATTATATCACAGTTGCTTTGATTTTGCAACAGGATAGTCTAATATTCTGATAAAAAGTTGCAACATCTTGAAGCATAAATACCTATTCTTCATGTGTTGTTTGAGCTTTCCATCACGCAGAAGAGAAAAAAGCGGTGAGCATTTCTGCTCACCGCTTTCATTGTTCATTTTGGGGATTTGTCGCGAAATCAAACAAGCTTCTTCTTTCTAAACACGAACCACCAAAGAGCGAATCCACCACCGCCGAGTGTTGCGGCAGAGCCAATCACAATGCCTACAACCGCACCTGCACCAAGTCCGTCCTTCTTGTCAGTAGTATTAGGATCTTCTGGCGTTGTGCCGAGGTCCGTATCGGCCTTGGAAGTCATATCATAATTACAGGCATCGCATTTTTCGTCTCTGTTTGTATCGTCGTGAGGAACTATGGTTTCGTGTGCACCGCAGGAGCAGGCATTTGCATGTCCATCTGCACCTTTATATCCGTTTTCAACCGTGTAACTGTGCGTGGGAGCAGGAATGATAAGCGCTGCCTCTTCGGTGGCAACCTTATCCGCTGTGAAATAGGTACCGCACGCATCGCAGAAGTAATGCGACCGCATTCCTGCCTTCAGTTCGGTTGCTGTATGCACCGCCGGTGCTTCGGGAAAAAGAATACCGTAGTTATGAATATGTGCAAGAGATTCCAGTGCAAAGACTGCCGTCAGGTTGTTATCTACTGCATTGTAGGAAATCTTAATTGCACAATTATCTCCGTTAACGGTGAGTTTTTCTTTTGTTAGATTCGCAAAGGTAAACGATGTACCGGGCACGTTGTTAGGATTTAAGGTAACGCTCAGATAATAAGTCGTGTTTTCTGCAAGAATTCCATCGTATTCATTACCCTCTGAATCAAGGATTGCAAAATCCTTGATATAAGCATTTGCGGCATTCTTTATTTCCACTTCAACGTTATCCGTAGATTTTTCATCCTGATAGTTCTCTATACCGAAATCCACAGCGCCAACGTCATTTGCAGCAAGCGCGGGAAGATCAAAATATGCCATGGTAAGTACATGTCCCGAGAGCAGAATGCGTGAAATTCCCACAGCGGAAAGTCCGTTTACCGTTACATTGTCGCAGGAAATATCCTGCAAATGATGTCCGACATTGGCAGGAGCAAGCAGGACCTGCAATCTGTTGGCACTCTCATTAAAGGTGGCAGGAAGTGTTCCTCCATCATACTTGGTAATCTCGTAATTAGGAAGCAGCACGTTCTCGGTACCTTGGGAAAGAGCAAGTGCCACGCCGCTTGTGGGTTCACCGAATTCATACCCCGAAAGGTCCAAAGCAATCGATTCTATTGCTTCTCCCTGCATATTCAGAGTAGGAAGAATAAAAACAGCGCTATGGCTTCCGTCTGCATTGTCGCTGATGCTCATTGCACAAACATTTCCGATAGTAAAGTTTTCAACGTTATCAGCTTTGAAAATCAGTTGAGAACCGTTATCGGCTTTGAAGTTTATGAGAATTCCGTAAGTTTGACCCTCTTCAAAAATTCCCGATGTTAGCGTATTTGCGTCCGAATCGAAAACGGCATAATCAGTCAGGTACTGTTCGCCAACCGACACGTTATCCTGTTTGACAGAAACGCTGAGAGAAGTGATATTCTTCCCCGCTTCATATCCGCTTAATTCGAAATTTACATGTGAAACAGAGTATTTATCATCTACCACTCCAAAGCAATAATCAAATTCCATATCCACGATATCTTCCTGGGTATCATCCGGAAGCTCGTTGAATTCATCATCGTATATCTTAGAATAACGCTCCACCGTATAGCTTTGATCATCGGTAGAAATGACAAGCTTACACTCCTTTGAAAATTTTGATATATTGGTGGTTACGTCAATCCAAATGCCGTATTGATTACCGGAAACAAACCTATCTTCAAGATACGGGGATGTTGCGTTTTCATCTTTGTAATCCTCATCTGCTGCGCAATACTGCCATTCTTTGAAATCCGAATCAATCAGTTTTTTCAAAAGCGGATCTCCGTTTACACTATAAAGCTTAGGATACTCTACGTTCGCACCGATCGAAGGAGCTCCGAGCGACATACGGTATTCCAACGAGGTTATTTCCGGAATATCAATATACATCGCTTGAACCTTGACCGATTTGTTAGGCATAGTAAATGTGGTAGTTTCTGCGGTCAGATCATCGAATTCCAGCGTTACACCATCGGTCAAGCATTCCCATTTATAAAACATTTTGCCGAGAGGAGCGGGATTTGCTTCTATTGTAACCGTTGTTCCTTCATCAACGTTTCCGATAGACGCAGTCGTTCCGTTGACAACGGTTACCTGCTTTGCCATCTCGAGAGCAAAGCTATGAATCGCCGAGAATGGCACGATTGCTACTACCATCAGAATGACGAGCAATAATGAAAAAATTTTTCTTGTGTATTTTGTTTTCATTGTAATCCTCCTTTTTTGAGATTGTCAGGCTATGCCTGCTTCATCACTGAGCTTGACTCGCTCTAAAATTTCTAAGAACTGCGTTTTTCCGTCGAACATACGAAGGCAGCCGTCTGCAAGCACCACTCGTATCTGACCGGGTAGGACGTGGGGCTTTCCGTTCTCATCGAAGATCTCCACGTAAAAATACCACATCACCGATTCTCTGTTAGGTAACCGTTCGGGACAGTAAAAGTGTATCGTTCTGTTCGGGCGCTTCATTTGGAACAGACAGTACTCTTTATCCGTAGCACTCTTATCCGTGACCTCGAA
This sequence comes from Oscillospiraceae bacterium, assembly GCA_015063845.1. GTDB lineage: Bacteria > Bacillota > Clostridia > Oscillospirales > CAG-272 > HGM12713. The sequence continues at coordinate 106,639 of SVTJ01000006.1, read as the reverse complement.
GGGCTTTTGCCCTCGCTCGAAGTACATCGAAAATTTTTCGTGCGGCTCGTTGATAAACAGATAATCCGTGGTTGGATTTTCCTCGTCCATCAGATAGTCAAGTCCTCTTATTACGGGGAACTCAAACTTATCAAAAAGGACTTTGCCGTGTACCACTTGCCTCACCTCCGTTTACTTTTTGGGCGAATTTCGTTGCTTTTTCTTTATCGCTGACATTAGTATAACATACGAATCGGCGTTTGTATATCACCCATCACGGGTGATTTTTGGGTGATTTACGGGTGATTTTTTAGATAATATGGGTGATTTATGGGTGATATGGGGTGATTTTGGCGAAAAAAAGGACGGAAGCGATACTTCCGTCCGATTGATGCTTAGTTTGTATGTATGAGTGCGAGTAAGGCATCCTTACTTGACACCTTGAACTTTTCATAAATGTGCGTTGCGTGAGTTTTTACCGTGTTCTCGGTGATATGATGTGCGGCGGCAATATCCTTTCTTGACTTACCCTCAACAAGCTCTCCGAGTATCTCGATCTCCTTCGCCGTGAGTGTTTTATCCTCGGGAAGCAAGGATAGGAGTATTTTGATCTTGTCTGCCTTTGAGATAGAATCCACTACCACGATAGTCTGCTTCTCGGTAACTACAGGAGCAGGTATATCGTTTCTGTGAACGTAGTCCTGCATCATCCAATAGACGATCAAGAGCAACAGCTCGGAGATTATGTAGGTAACCGAAAGAAACTCATATCCCCAATGTAGCCACTTTTCAAATAGCCACATCATGATGTTACTGCAAACGATGGCAGCAATAAAGCCTGCGAGCTTGGGCTTGGCAATCTTCTTTTTTCTGACCGAGTGAGCGATCGTACCTATCATTGCTACAAAATAGCCGAGCAGATACACCATATAAAACGGATGCAGTACGCCGTAAACCTTTACGAGCTTCGCCGCACCGTTGATCATTTCGATGTCCACGCTCTTGTAATATAGCGGAAGCATCGGTGAGCTTGCGACAATAGCAAACATCAATGCACCGAGTGACACACAGGTGATCACGTGGGCTTTCTTGATCTCAAATCCGCATAGGCGGACTATCGTCAAAAACATAAACGCCGAGAGGAACACGCTTCCGAGATACGCCACGTCATTGGCGAACAGCGCAAAGCCTACGGTATTGGCAAGGGATATCAAAAGGTATCCGAGATTGACCACCGCAATGCTGATATACAGCATCGTCAGCCAAAACTCCTTATTTTTTACCATTAGCAGATAGGAAACAGCCAAGCCTACGGCGGCTATTAAACATATCGCATATCCTACTGTCATAGGCTTACCTCCTTCAAATCGCTCGTTTTGATTATTTTATTATATCACAAAAGTGTGAATAAATCAAGGCGTTTTAACTCATTTGCAAGGATTCGTGTCAAAAAATCGGCATCGGATTTTACTCCGATGCCTGAATCGTTATTCGGTTGTATCCGATTGTACCTCCTGTTAGCACAAGTAAAACAAGCCCACATCAAACGATGTGGGCTTGTTTTTATTGCTCTGAGAATTCCCGTGTCGAATAACACGCACAATCCTTAGAATGACCATTTATCACTCCTATAGCCTGCAAATAGGAATAGATTATGGTCGAGCCGACAAATGTCATTCCTCGTGCTTTGAGGTCTTTTGATATCTCGTCCGACAGTGGAGAGGTCGTACGCAAGGTGAATTCTTCTCTCACTATCTCACCTTTGGTAAACGACCATATATAACTGCTAAAAGAGCCGTATTCGGCTTGAATAGTCTTGAATACCGCGCTGTTTTTTATTGCCGCATCGATTTTCAGTCGGTTTCTTATGATATTTTTGTCACTCATAAGCTGCTGCTTTTTTTCGTCTTCGTACGCAACGACCTTATCAACGTCAAAACCGTCGAACGCCTCGCGAAAACTCTCGCGTTTATTAAGCACACACTCCCACGACAGCCCCGCCTGAAAGCTCTCAAGTATCAAGAGCTCATATAGCTTTTTGTCGTCATAAATCGGATGTCCCCATTCCTCATCATGATATCTTACATATATAGGATTTTTGGGGTTCAACCAAGCACACCTTTTTTTATTTTCCATTTGCAACTCCGTTTAGATTTTTTCACTTTTATTATATCACGTTTGACTAATTTTGTAAATTATCCGTTCGCAAAATAGTGTTATTGACTTTAAGGCGTAGATATGATATAATGATTTAGAAATGTTCTCAAAGAAAAAAGAGGAAGCCATGAAATCAAAATTTTTCCAAACGGTGAAGGAAACCTTTTATTCTTCTCTACCCCTCGCCGTTATTATTATAATATGTCTGTGCATCGCACCGCTCAGCTCACCCTCTGATTATTTGAAGATAATCATCGGCTACGTATGCGTAGTTTTCGGTCAGGCGATGTTTTTGGTCGGACTCGAAACAAGCATTCTTCCAATTGGGCGAATGGTGGGCGGCTCGTTCGCAAAATACAATAAGCTCGTTTTTGTGCTGAGCTTCGGTTTTGTTTTCGGACTGCTCGCAACCGTTGCCGAGCCTGCTTTAGCGGTGCTCGCAAAGCAGATAAGTGCCATTATGCCGCTAGTCAACAGCACTCTGTTTATATGGATAACGGGTACGGGCATCGGCATTGGTGTGGCTATCGCTCTGGTGCGCATAGTTAAAAACATAAACATCAAGCTACTTTTTGCCGTTCTTTACATACTCGTTTTCATTCTCGTCATATTCTCCCCGAACGAGTTTATCGCGCTTGCTTTTGACGGCAGTGGCGCAACGACAGGTGACGTTTCCGTTCCCTTCATCTTGGCGCTCGGACTTGGTATTTCCGCAACCTTTTCAAAAAGCAAAACAAATGACGACTCGCTGGGTATTATCGGTATCGCATCGGTCGGTCCTATCATTGCTGTTCTTGCGTACGGAATAATAGTTAAGGCCGTAAACGGCGCTTTGCCGCCCGAAAGAGCTTATGATATGTCGAATGAGAGAGGCCTTGGTGAAATAGTTCTCGGCAACATAACCGACGTTGCCTTGGCGGTGCTTCCCATAGTGCTTATATCCATTCCCTTTCTTTTATTCTTACTTAAGCTTCCGCGAAAGACCTTTGCAAAGCTTTTATTTGGAGTTATTCCCGTATATATCGGACTTTTAGTATTCCTTTCGGGAATCGACTACGGCTTTGGATTTGTCGGACAGTACATAGGACAAATGTTCTTCGCTCCTTCACGTCCCGATTGGTTTAAGTGGTTACTGCTCGGTGTGGGCTTTGTTCTCGGCGCGGCTATCACGGTATCTGAGCCTGCGGTAACGGTGCTCGGCGCACAGATCGAAGATCTTACCAACGGTCACATCAAAAAGATGACTATCCGCATCGCCCTTGCAATAGGAATAGGCGTAGCATCTCTATTGTCGATCCTCAAGATACTTACCGAGATCAATATTCTTTACTTCCTTGTACCGCTTTATGCGATATCTCTTATTATGATGATATTCACCCCCAAGCTGTTTGTCGGTCTTGCGTTTGACTCAGGCGGAGTTACGGGCGGCGCACTGACGTCGGCATTTCTGACACCTCTTACGCTGAGCATCGCAGGAGCGGTCGCCGAGGCGCGAGGCGGCGAGATGTCCATACTCACAAACGGTTTCGGAATAATCTCCTTTATATCAGTTACACCTCTCATAGCTATTCAGGCTCTTGGTATTATATACAACATCCGTATTAAGTGCGCTAAGACCTATGACGAAAGCTTTGAGGACCTTGAAGACTTTGTTTCCGTCTCAGAAGGCAAGCAAGGCGACACCACCGAAGAAAGCGAGGAAAATGAAAATGAGTGACAATAAGACACAGAGCTTACAGTATTTTGTTATCATTGCCGAGCAAAAAAAGAAAAACAAGTTTTTAACTCTATTGAGCGAACACGGAGCAAAAGCGGTTGAGACCGTTTACGGTCAAGGCTCAATGAGCCCAAGCGCAATAGCGGCTGCATTCGGTTTTGAGGCAAAGCAAGGAAAAGTACTTATTTCCTGCCTTGTTAAAAAGGAGAATGCGGAAAAGCTCTTGGATATCCTTTATCGCGACTACAACTTTAGCAAGCCGAACACGGGAATTGCCTTTGGCATCTCGGTCGAGGGACTTGGTTTTTAAGAAAGGAGTTAAAAAATGAAAGAATTAAAAGCATTATATATTATAGTCAACGCAGGATTTTCCTCTAAGGTGGTTGACATCGCCCGTTCAGCAGGCGCTACGGGAGCGACTATCATAAACGCGAGAGGCTCGGTCGCAAAGCCTAAGACGATACTTGGAATTACTATTGATACGGAAAAAGAGATAGTTCTCAGCGTAGTTGAAAAGGACGTTGCAGTCAAAATAGTTGAAGAGGTCAAAAAGAGTGCAGGCGTAGGCACTGCCGCTCACGGACTTTGCTTCTTCCTCCCCGTTGAAATGTCCACGTTGAATATCGGTGAACAAGACGAAAAGTAAAAAGAAAAAGGTCTGACAAATGGGACGTACTCTTATGTAAACTTAATAGAATACGTCACCTACCGACAGGAAAAGGACAGAGAATTTTGTGTTCTCTGTCCTTTTATATAATTATTCAATATAAACTTTATTCTCCGCAATATTTCTTTCTTTATTTTTGGGGTTGAAATCAGTAAAACAAAGCAGATAGTAGTCGCACTCGTCGCAACAACACTCAAAGCCTTGCTCGCCGTTGCCAAGACAAACGGTAGGCTCTCCAGGCGTGAGTTCTATGCCGGTAATGTCTATTACCTTTTTTTTGAATATTCTTATCCATATTTTCTCCTATCGGCATATAAAAAAGGTGCGCAACCGAAGCCACGCACCGAAAAAGTACAAGCCCCTATTGCTGCGAAACAAACCTTTGACAAATAGGAGAATAATCCATATCCACAAAGACGGAACTTGTACTTTTTACCAAATTCAAATCCTTGCGGACGCAAAAAGGCAGAGTACCCCTACAAAAAATACTCCTAAATGCCATATTCGGTTTGTTTCGCATTTTTATTATATCACATTTTTTTAGTTTTGTAAATATACTTAGCGGAGTTTTTATACTGTTTTTATAATATTACCTTGCGGGAGAAAAAAGAGCCTCCCTTGTGCAAAGGGAGGTGGCACGCGAAGCGTGACGGAGGGATTGTCAAAAAAAGCAAGATTTTATTAAAACACAATCCCTCAGCCGCCTTTGGCGTCAGCTCCCTTTACACAAGGGAGCCTTTTTTTGTTTACCTATGACTTGGCAATTTTCCTGACAAGCACTGCATTTGTGGACACAAAAGCAAAATACGGCATACCTCTTTCGAGATATACCGTATTCTTGCAAAACTGTCCTTTAGGGTACGACCCTAACGTCAGACCTTTTTCTTATTTCATAAGCTCATCCGTAAGGCGGATTATTTCGGGAGCGATCCGCTTTCTCTCCCGCTTGACTATAAGCTCGTATATCGGATATGCAAGACAAATAAGTATTCCGCCGAGAACTCCGACTATCACTCCCACTATCATAGCAATACCTGCGTCTATGCCGAGCATCACGCCAAGCTCCGACATAAACAAGCTCATTCCCGCACCAAGTATAAGAGAACCGAGTATACCAAGTATGAGCGCAACAGTCTGCGCTTTTTTGGTCACAGCCGCGTCAAGGCGGCGCACTTTCTCCATCTTATCCTCTTCCATGGGCTTTTGCGAATACTTTTCGCGGATACGTTTTATCTCTGCCTGCTCCTTTGCGGAATAGGTATAGGAAAAGCCGTCGTTATTTTTGTTATCCATATGTTTTCTCCTTAGGTTGCATTCATGTAATGTCATTTTCGCTCTCATTTAATGCTTTGAGGTCTCTGTTTGCTTTGACTATCATATATACAGCCATCGCAACGATAAACAATACTATAACTATTCCCGTCATGGCAAGCATAAGCTGACGGAACTCGTCGCTCTCTCCCTGCCCCCACGTAGTAAGCATCGTAGATTCAAGCGTCAGCAAAGAAACACACGCCGCGGCAAGGCTTATTGCCTTTGACGCCGAGTATACGGGGCTGTTATACTTTCGGTATTTTACGATATTTATTATCGCAAACGTAAATGCCGTAAACGTATATGCCGCCATTGCTATGGTGGTTATCTCATGGTGAACAAAAGTTCTGTTCCAATACACCATAAAGAAAATTATCAGCGCGAGCGCAAGGTTCATAATAAGGAATACTATACCGCAAGCTCGGTATTTTTTGAGCTCCACACGCATTTGCTCTCCCCTTTTGTAAGTGCGAGTGTATCTCGCGAGGAAGAAGCGCATCACCGCAAGAGATATATAGTATCCCGCAAGCGAATAATACCAGAACGTATGGTGGTAAAATCCCAGCCACAGCTGAAACAGCGCGTACACGGTATTCCATATCAATGTGCCGAAAAGCGTTACGTTCATACGCAGACGCTCATCGTCAAGCCAACGCCTTGCGTATTTATTCTCATCTTTGAAATTCTTGAAAATTTTTATAAGATACGGTATCTTAAAGCACCATACAGTGAGCGTGTATGCCGCAAGCACGTATGATAATATCGCGCCTATCGAATCATTCTCCAAAAACAATAACGAGCAAACAACAAGAACGGTTGCTATCGGTATAAGCATTATCATGATAGCCATATGAGGAAACAGCAATGCTTTACCGAGCTTCTTCCAATCCATTTTGCGCCCTCCTTATCTTAACTATAAACGTCGTTCCGACACCCACAGCACTTTCAACGCCGATCTCACCCTGCGTTATATCTACGACGCGTTTGACAAGTGCCAGACCAAGACCGTTTCCTTGCGTAGCATGTGAGCTATCTCCCTGATAAAACTTTTCAAAAATATGAGCGCCAACCTCAGGTGACATTCCACAGCCCGTATCCGATACGCGAACCACGGCATAATTCCCCTCTGTCGCAAGATACAGCGTGACCCTTCCGCCGCTCTCGGTAAATTTAAAAGCATTTGAAAACAAGTTGTTCCAAACAAGAGAAAGAAGCTCCGCGTCGGCAGAGACCAAAACGTCGTCTTCTATATCCGTTTCGATTTCTATACCGCGTTTCTCCCAAACGTTTTCAAATCCAAGTAAACATTCGCAGAGCTGCTCGCCGAGATCGTAAGTCTCGACCTGAGGATATATCTGCTGGTTTTCGAGACGGTTGAGCTTTAACACGTTTGTCATCATATCGGAAAGTCTGCGGGATGCATCGGTTATAGCCTTTGCGTATTCTATTCTCTTATCCTCCGGCAGCAGCGGGTCTTCAAGAAGCTTTCCGTAATTTTGAATGACAGCAAGCGGCGTTTTCATTTCGTGCGAAACGTTTGCAATAAAATCCGTCCTCAACGTCTCGACGCCCGAAAGCTCCTCTGCCATTTTATTGATACATTCGATTATCTCGTTAAAGCTATCGTCGTTTGCAAATTTGGATATCGGTTCAATACGAACGTTAAAGTCCCCTTCTATCATTTTTGCACTTGCGTCCAAAATGCGCTTCACCGGACGCTGTACCGTATATTTACGGCGCAATGTATCGACAGCGGCAAAACCAAGGCTGATAAGCACAACGTTAACCATTGTTATCTTTGCCGCACCCGTTATCTCGGATTGCGTAAACTCTCTGCCAATTGCCACTTGAAGCGTGGACGTAAACAGCATAATGCAGCACGTTATAACAAACGCCACCAGCAAAAAGAACAAAAAGAAATTATTGACAGCTCGCAGCATTCCTCTGAAGCGTCCGTTTTTCTTCATTTTATCACCGCCTTATATCCGAGACCGTGGACGGTCTGTATCTCAAAGGCATCACATTCCGAGAGCTTAGCGCGAATCTTGGTCATATAAACGTCTACCGTACGCGTACTCGTCTGTGTATCAACGTCCCAAAACTCATCCATAAGCTGAGTGCGCGTAAATGTCTTTTTAGGATAAGAAAGAAGCTTATAAAGCAGATCGAACTCACGCGCCGTAAGCGCTATCTCCTCGTCCCCAAGCGTTGCCGTGCGCTCGTCGGCATCCATTACGAAATCTCCCACCTCAAGGCGGCGACTGGACGCTATCTTTGAGCGACGAAGAAGCGCCCCGATACGCAAAAACAGCTCGTCGAGGTCAATGGGCTTTGTCATATAATCATCGATACCTATACGATAGCCTCTCTGCTTGGATGCAAAATCGTCACGAGCGGTCATAAATAGTATCGGTATATCGGTATTAAGCGAACGAACTGTCTTTGCAAACTCAAAGCCGTCTATTCCAGGCATCATAATATCTGAAACGATAAGATCAAAGGTGGTCTTATACATCTCATCGTATGCCTCATTTGCGCCAAGACAGCCAACAGTTTCGTATCCGCTGCGATTTAAAAATGAGCAAACACTTCGATTCAGGTCACGATCATCCTCAACGACTAATATTTTAAACATATCACACCTCCAAAAAGGTATTTTTTCACTGTTACACCTTTATTTTAACACACAAATGTTAAAATTTTGTTTACGTTTTTCCTCTTTTACAAAAAAACAAGGCGCTTTTGCGCCTTATTTTTTCATTTTCTTACTTTGTATATATGCTCTTATTTTTATATCCTGACCGTTTTTCGCCTTTAAAAGGTTTCCAAAATGCATTATCATCAAAAGTGCCGACATAGACACCGCAAGCACCCCACTTATAGGCTCGCGGCACGTAACGCAAACGAACACCGCAAAGACGCTTGATGCATAATACGGTAAAATAAAGCCGTGATTTACGATAAGCATAATAACAAGTCCGCTTATCAACAAAAGCACAAATATGATCGGACTGTAAGCAAGCACCGCGCCTGCAAAGGTGGCAAGCCCCTTTCCACCTCTGAATTTAAGATAAAACGGAAAACAATGACCAACGATGGCAGAAAATCCCGATGCCAGGGTAAGCCATTCGATATCGGGAGCGAGCAGCATAGCTATGCTTACCGCAAGAAAGCCCTTTAATATATCGAAAAGCATAACAAAGGCACCGAGCTTTTTGCCAAAAACCAGCATAGTATTCGTCGCTCCCAGATTTCCCGTGCCGTTTTCCCTTAGGCTCTTTCGCTTGAGCTTGGAAATAAGCGCGGCAGGATTTAATGAACCGAGCAAATAGCCGATCACAACGCATACTATAATTTTCATTTTAATTTACACCAAACTTGTTTTCTTAAGAACTGTATTCGATATAGCGCCAAGGCCAAACGAAAACATAGCTCCGCCCGCAATGCAGAGCGCTACGTTTATTACCGTCGAGCCGAGGGGCGTTATCATTGAAACCATCATAAACAGCAACATTCCTCCGCCTAAAGAGCCGCATATAGAGAGCCATGCTTTCTGCTTTGCCGCTACGCTGATAAGCGTGAATATAGGAACGAACACCAACATAAGGAATATCTTAGCGAGCATGCACATAACAAGATTTACAGCTGTCAGTCCGCCAAGATCGAAGGAAAGTCCAGATATAGCACCGCCAAGCACCGAACCTACGAAATACGCCATAAGCATCAACGCTCCGCATATAAAGCCTACGATTGTCTTTGATACGACGTAATCTCCCCTTTTTGCACGTACGGTAAATAGATTTTTTGCGTATCCGCTTCTGAAATCGTCCGAAATGAACAGACAAACGAACACAGCAACACCCATAAACGCCATATTTATATTACACATAGCAAATATATCCATACCACCCATCGCCTCTCCACCAGGAAGCGTACCTATATTCTGCCATGTATTCTCAGGTCCTTCCATTACGGTCTCAGCACCCGTTTGAGGGTTGACCGAGACAGAGCCATCCATCATGCTCATCATAACGGTCATAAGTATCGGCATTACAAGAGCGCAGGCGATGAGAATGTAAAAGAGCTTGGACTTGAGCATTCTTCTAAAGTCCACGCGCATCATGGTGCGTAGTCTTGTACCAAGGCTTTTCTTTTCGAACTTAACTGCGTTTTCCATTATCTTTTACCTCCGTTCATCAGGTCAATATAGTATTCCTCAAGACCTATCTTATCTATGCCTATTTCCGTAACTGTAATTTCATTTTCATAAAGATAAGTCACTATCTCCTCGGGAGTTGTCATATCGTAAACACGGATATATCCCGCCTCGTCCACCTCTACACGCGAATATTTACAGCCAAGAAGCATTTTTGCTCTGTTCATATCCGCCGCAAGAAGAGAGACGTAGGTACGGCAGCTTGCGTCAAGCTCTTCTGCACTCATCTCGCAAAGCATTTTCCCGTGACGAATGATACCGTAATGCGTTGCGACCTTCTGAAGCTCTCCGAGCAAATGAGAGGAAACGACTATGCTGCGTTTCCCGTCGCGCACGATATCAAGAAACACCTCTCTCATAATACGCATACCGTCGGCATCAAGTCCGTTGAGGGGCTCGTCGAGCACGAGCAACGTAGGCTCTCCGAGCAACGCCATAGCAATACCCACTCTCTGCTTCATACCAAGTGAACAGTTCTTATATTTGTTTCCTGCCGCGCCCTCCATTCTGACCATCTTAAGCACTTTTATAACTTCTCTCTCAGCGTCCGAGATGCCGAGGTTTGCCGCCTGAAGCATCATATTATCCCAAACGGTAAGTCCAGGGAAGCAACCCGGAGCTTCTATAAGCACACCGAGGCTTGCTCTGACAGCAGCATCGGTGTGGTCCTTACCATAAAGCTTTATCGAGCCTCCGCTTGTGGGGATAAGTCCGCATATCATTTTTTCGGTAGTAGATTTTCCCGAACCGTTTTCTCCTATAAATCCGTATATCGCTCCCATAGGAACGGTCATATCAAGTCCGCATACCGCTTGCTTTGCGCCAAAGTTTTTAGAAAGATTTTTGATTTCTATTGCATTCATTTTATGTTCCTCCCCGATTTAATATACGTCACACTTGGACAGTATTTTTGTTCCAAGGAGATTGTAGATAACAGTCCACGCAAGCGACACAGCAATGCATATAAGCAACGTGACGATATTGCTTGACAAACTTGCATTTACCGATGCGCCGTAGAGGAATATATTAAGGAAAGACGTAGGCAGTGAAAGACTTTCAACAACAGCTGCCGCGCCAATTATCAGAATACCCGTACCAAAGAAAAAGGACGAGGCTATGGAAATACCAAAATATCTTCTGAAAATAATATTCAAAAAAGTATAAAGGCTTGCCCAACCGAGGCTCATTATCATCTTACCGACTATCGCAATAATAAGCGAGCCTACGTTCACATCGGTTTCGTATCCGACAAGCAATCCGCCCACCGTACCTCCCAAGAGGTACGTAACACACATACACGCCATAGCAAACGCGCTCACAAGGCTCTTGGACATCATATAGTCCTGTTTTTTTGCGTGTGTGGTGAAAAGCTGCTTAACGTAACCCGACTTATAGTCGTGACCAATAAATATTGACACCATTATTCCGCCGAATATAAATACCATATTCATATTGGCATAGTCGGCAATGCTTTCAATGACGTAAAGAGATCTTGACGATGCTATTATCTGCCACACGTTGGAATAAAGAGGTGTTGCCGCGCTTCCGTCGGGACCCTCCATCATAGTCATCGCCGATACCATCGCGGGTATGATGGCCGCGATTGCAAGGAAAATGTAAAACAGAGGAGTGTGGAAAAGGCGGTAAAAGTCTACGCCAAGCATTCCCTTAAGCCTTTTTGCAAAGCTTGGCTGCTCAAATTTCAGTTCGCGTGTCATATTATTCGCCCTCCTTTTGTGACATAAGCTCAATGTAGTATTCCTCAAGACCTATCTTGTTCTTTTTTATCTCGCTTACAACGTGACCGTTCGATATAAGATACTCAACTATCGCCGCCGTATCGTCAACGTCGTAAACTCTCAGATGCTCGTCCTCTTTTCTGACCTTTTCGTACTTTGCTTTCAAAATCTCAAAAGCTCCGTCCATATCCTTGGTCTTAAGCGTCGTAAACACCTGTGCTCTTGCGTCCATTTCGGCAGCAGACAGCTCCATTATCATCTTTCCCTGACGTATGATACCGTAGTGAGTTGCTATTTTTTCAAGCTCACCGAGAATATGTGAAGAGATAAGTACCGTACAGCCGTACTTTTGCGTTATGTCAACGAGTATCTCTCTCATAATACGCATACCGTCGGTATCAAGACCGTTGATAGGCTCGTCCAAAATAAGCAGCGCAGGATCTCCGAGAAGCGCCATAGCGATCCCTATTCTTTGCTTCATACCCAGCGAGCACTGTTTAAATTTGAGATTTGCGTTATCCTCCATTCGTACTATACTGAGAACTCTGCTGATCTCCTCATCGGGATTTTCAAGTCCGAGATTGATAGTTTGCATACGCAGATTTTGATATACGCTTGAATTTGGAAAACAGCCCGCGTTTTCTATAAGCGCGCCCACACGGACACGCACCCCTGCATCGGTATAATCCTTACCGAAAAGTTTTATCTCTCCCCCGTCGGGGACGAGATGTCCGCAAATAAGCTTTTCAGTGGTGGACTTTCCCGAGCCGTTTTCACCTATAAAGCCGTATATTGAGCCAACAGGCACCGTCATATTCAAATGATCAACGGCATACATTCCACGAAAGCTCTTTGAAAGGTCTCTTATCTCAATAGCGTTCATTTTTTATACTCCTTTGTTTTATAAAAGCAGCACGAGCGAGCCGCAAATGCGCCTCGCTTATGCTCATATTCATTTATTTTTTTGCAGCGTCGTAGCGTGCGTTAGCCTGCTTTGTTCTTTCCTTTGCCTCGGCTATCTTGCCATCACGCGTCTCCTGCTCCTTTGCTGCCCTCTCTGCGGGTGTCATATGAGCGTCATCCCAGCTCTGCTTTGCCTGCTCCTTTGCACGGGCAAATGTGTTGTGGCCTCTGTTCTCCTCAAAGCTTGCCTTAGACTCAGCCTTGACAGCCTCAAATTCAGCCTTGTCCACTTCATGCTGAGCCTTTGCGCTCTCCTTCATATCCTTGAATGCCTTCTTAAAAAACCCCATGACGTTCCTCCCCTTTTATCAGTTATCCATAAGCTTTTCGCTAAGCTTGAGTATCTTATCTCCGTACTTATTCTTACGGCTGTTGAGTATACCCTTATACATCGGATAATTTACGAGCGCCATTATCATACCCACAACACCGATAACGATACCGGGTATCATAGCATTGCCAAGACCGAGAGCAGAACCGATGTCGGTCATTACAAGGCTCATTCCCGCTCCCATAACTATTGCGCTTATGCTTCCGAACACGTATGCGAATACGTTTGCGGGACGCTTTACCTTGGCGTCAAGCTCACGAAGCTCATCAAGCTCGGTGGACTTCTTTTCCATATACTGTGCGCGTATCTTCTGCGCCATAAACTGCGGATCGTTCTTGTTCATTGTAATTACCTCTCTTATAAATGTAATGCTTACTTATTTTGGTCGTTCTTTTCGCCGGAAAGTCTCTTCTTTGCGTCTTCTACGCTCTCTCCGTCCTTAGCAAAAAGGACCTCAACGCACTTGTCGGAAACCTTCTCAAAGCCCTCAACGACACCGTTCTCGATTTTTTTGTAACCTGTTACAACTCCGTTTTCGATCTTCTTGTAGCCCTCTACAACCTTTTCAGCGATCTTCTCATTTGTTTCTACGATCTTAGACATTTTTCATTTTCTCCTTTTCTGATTTTGTGATATTATTATAATTTTTATTTGTTTTTGATTTTTTTGTAAAATGTTTTTGTTTTGTTAATCTTGAGTTTTTTCAGGAATTCATTATTTCTTCCGAAAGACGCAATATCTCGGGAGTAAGCTCTTCCTTTGTCTTTCTCGCAACGTATCTGTAAACGGGATAAGCGGGGATCATCGTGGCAGCTCCCACTCCGCAGAACAAAACAGCCAGCCAATCCGCTCCGTCGAACACGTCAAGTCCGAAGCACATCCCTACTCCGAAAACAAGGCAACCGATTATTCCTATGATAAGTCCTTGTAACATACCCGCGGTCTGTACACGGTTATCCATAGAGCGAAGTATATCGAGCTTGCTCTGCTCACGCGGGAGATATTTTCTTCTGATATGCTCCACCTCTTTATTTTGCTTTGCCGAATATTGATAAGTGAATACTTCTTTGTTTTCCATTTTTCTGTTTTCTTTTCCTTTTCTGATCTTGTGAGCATATTTTACACCTTGTTTTTTTGTTTTTTGTTGGCGAATTGTTTATGAAATGTTATAAAAACGACTTTTTTATAAATTCAAAATAAAAAAAGCAGGTCTACTCACGTAGACCTGCCTTTTTATTCAGCACAAGGTTTGCGCATATCTGACCGCTTCCATAGCGTCGGCAGCGTATTTATCCGCGCCTATTGCCTCGGCGTACTCTCGGTTGAGCACTGCGCCCCCGACGATCACCTTACACCACGGTGCGCTCACGCGGAGCTGCTTGATGCTCTCCTCCATTGCGGGAACTGTGGTCGTCATAAGCGCGCTCAGCGCAACTATCGGCGCGTGTGTCTTAACTACACTCTCAACGATATGCTCGGGAGCGATGTCGCGACCGAGGTCGATAACCTCAAAACCGTAATTCTGCATTATAAGCTTGACAATATTTTTGCCTATATCGTGTATGTCTCCCTTGACAGTGGCAAGCACGACCTTGCATTTATCCGCCGCACCGTCCGTGCTCATAAGCTTTTTGATCTCCTCAAACGCACTCTTTGCCGCCTCTGCACTCATAAGCAGCTGAGGAAGATACACCGTCTTTTGCTCAAACCCCGTTCCCACGGTGTTAAGCGCGGGAATTATATCGTTTTGAACGACCTCGAGCGCATCTGTGCTCTTAACAAGCTCTGCCGTGATAAGTGCAGCCTGCTCTTTCAATCCTTTTATTATCGCCATCTGAAGCTCGGACGAGTATTCTTTATAGCTCGGCATCTCACAAGCCGCTCTGCCCTGAGATACGCTCGCGCTCTTTGGAAGCGACTGCGCAAACGAAATATAGTTGGCACAGTTTTCGTCAAGCCCGCACAGCGCGCGGTACGAATGATAGATCTTCATCATCTCGGCAGAATACGGGTTCATAATTGCAGCTGACAGTCCCTCGTTAAGCGCGAGAGCAAAAAACGTAGCGTTTACAACATCTCGCTCGGGAAGTCCGAATGAAACGTTTGATATTCCGAGAGATGTACGGCAGCCTATCTTTTCTCTTATCATTCCCAAAGCTCGCAAGGTCTCTTTAGCCGCATATCTTTCGGCACTGACAGTCATAGCCAAGGTATCGAAGATAATATCCTTTTTATCTATACCGTATCTTTCTGCCTCTTTGACTATACGCTCGGCAATTTCCAATCTCTGCTCTGCCGTTTCGGGTATTCCGCTCTCATCAAGCGTGAGTGCAACTATATATCCACCGTACTTTTTAGCCAGCGGAAATACGCTGTCCATACTCTCCTTCTTGCCGTTGACCGAATTTATCATAGCCTTGCCGTTATAACGGCGAAGCGCGGCCTCGAGAGCTGTGACGTTTGTGGTATCTATCTGCAAAGGCAGGTCTATTATCGCCTGAAGCTCACAGACCGCCGTCGTAAGCATAGCCACCTCGTCAATATCGGGAAGCCCTACGTTTACGTCAAGTATATGCACTCCCCTCTCTTGCTGAGATATACCCTCTTTTAGTATATAATCGATATCATTCTCAACGAGAGCCTGCTTGAACCTCTTCTTACCCGTGGGATTTATTCTCTCGCCAATGAGTATGGGCTCGTTGCCAAATACTACCGCGTGCGTATAGGATGAAACAGTACTGTAATGCTTTTTCTCTATTTTTGCGGGAACGATATCCTTAGTCTCCATAACAGTTGCGCTGATATATTCGGGTGTAGTTCCGCAACATCCGCCGACCGCTCTTACTCCAAGCTTTACAAGGCTCGCAACGTCTTTTGAAAACTCATCGGGTAACACGTCATATACCGTTTTGCCATCCATCGCCCGAGGAAGTCCCGCATTTGGCTTGAGTATCACGGGAGTTGACGAATATTTGAGGTATTCCTCAACGACACCCGAAAGCATCTTCGGGCCGAGCGAGCAGTTTACTCCTATGGCATCCGCTCCCATTCCTTCAAGCATCGCTACCATTGCGGCAGGCGTTGCTCCCGTCATAAGCTTTCCGTCTTCACCGTAAGCATTTGAAACAAAAACAGGTAGCTCGCAATTCTCTTTTGCCGCAAGCAATGCTGCCTTTGTCTCATAGCTATCGTTCATTGTTTCTATAAATACAAGATCCGCTCCGTATTTAACACCGAGCTTCACAGTTTCTGCAAAAACGCTGACCGCATCCTCAAAATCAAGGTCACCGTACGGCTTGAGCATTCTTCCCGTAGGACCTATATCAAGTGCCACCCACTTTTTCTGCGTGCCGCTGCTCTCGCTCATCGCCCTATGCGCGTTTTCTATCGCCGCGCGCACTATCTCATCAAGCTCTTCCTTTGAGAATTTGAGAGTATTCGCACCGAAGGTGTTGGTGTTTACCACGTTACTTCCCGCATCGTAATACGCGCGGTGTATATCCGTTATCACCTCAGGGCGCGATATATTCCAGCGCTCGGGAAGCTCTCCCGGCATAAGTCCTCTTTCTTGCAAAAGAGTTCCCATACCGCCGTCGAGATACAGCACGTTATTTTTTATATATTCGTTGATCTTCATACTTACTCCTTATTTGCAGAGATACCTATAAATGCCGTCACCGATTTTGACGGCGACATAAGCATACTTTCATTAAGTGTCAGTCCTATGCGCTTATGGCAATCAAGGACTGCGAAAATATCTTTTTGCAGCGAAAGCGCGACATCTCCGTAGCCTGCGCTGAATCTTGGGCGCATTTGATATCCCTGCGCCCTCTTTTCTTTCTTTATGTCCGAGCAAAAAGCTTCGCAAAGGCTTTCGATACGTTCAGCCCCTATCGCCTGAAGCAAGAGAGCTTTTGTTGGAGATACGCTTGAATATTTTGCTATAGCTCTGTCAAGCTGCGAGCCGACAGTTGCCGAAAATAAGATAACACTCTCACACCCCGTAAGGTTCTTCGCAAGAGAGGCAGAATGTATGCGCGCAAACGAAAACTCAACGTCAGATCCGATTTGCCGCACGGGAAGCTCGCAGTAGCACACCTTATATGTTAGCTTTCCGGCAATCTCGCCGATACAGCTACGAAGCATCATAAAGATCTCATCGCTTGCCCCTGCATCGTTTTTTATCCCTGCATAGCGTAATATCTCCCGCAGATCAAGCGCGGGAGCATCATAGGTTTTAGTATAAACAGTTATACTCATCGCTTATCCCAATATATCCGACAAATTGTTTTGTATCGCTTGTGCTACGTCTGGCTTATTCATAGAGTATACGTGCACGTTTTTGATGCCGTTGGCGAAAAGGTCGATTATCTGGTCTGTGGCGTACGCTATGCCCGCTTGCTTCATAGCGTCTGGCGATGAACCGAATTTATCTACAATCGACTTAAATCTCTGTGGAACGAAAGAGCCCGAAAGCTTTATCGCTCTGTCTATTTGATTTCCGTTCGTTATGGGCATAATACCTGGAATTATCGGCACGGTTATTCCCGCTTCACGTATCTTATAAAGGAAGTTATACAGCAGATTATTGTCAAAAAACATCTGCGTAGTCAGAAAATCACAGCCTGCATCAACTTTTTCCTTCAGATATTTTATATCGTCTTTTTGTGTGGCACTCTCGGGGTGTATCTCGGGATAACACGCGCCTCCCACGCAAAAGTCTGCGCGGCAGCTCTTCAGCTCGAGAACAAGATCGATAGCGTGTCTGTAATCCCACTGTGATCTATCGCTCGCCATAAGCTCGGGCGTAAGGTCGCCTCTCAGAGCCATAACGTTCTCTATACCCGCGTCTCTCATTGCCTCTATCTTCTCTCTCACCGTCTGCTTGGTCGATGAAACGCAAGTAAGGTGCGCAAGTGTTGGCACTCCGTAATTCGCCTTTATATTTTTTGCTATATCAAGCGTGTATTTGCTCGTTCCGCCGCCTGCTCCGTACGTAACGCTCATAAATGACGGACAAAGCTTTGCTATCTCCTCGGTAGCATGCTTTACGCTCTCAAAGGCTGTGTCCGTCTTTGGCGGAAAGACCTCAAAAGAAAGTGATAATTTGTCCTGTGTAAGTATTTCGCTAAGCTTCATAATTTTACACCTCTGTTATCTTTTATAAAAAAATTATATCACACAAGTCGTTCTAAATCAAGAGTTTTTTACTTCTATGCTCAAAAAGAAAAAGCCTACCGAAGCAGACCACTCGCACAAATTAGAAATGACCCCTAACTGTAGCTCTTTTCCCACAGTTAAGGGTCATTTCTGTTCACTCTTGATATCTAACATCTTTTGTTATCCTCTCTTTCTTTGTCTACCCTTTGTTACATTTCCTACATCCTAAAAACACATTAATTCTATTTCTCTAACGAGAATACCGTTTGTTTTTTATGTACGCTCCTGCTCACAAAAGGCGAATATTTTCAACTCCCGAAAGATCCCACTGTCATCCGATCTGATATCACACACTCACAATCTATATAAAGCGTAACACCGCCGTGTCTCATTCTCCTAACCTATTATTTTTCTCACTCACCACTCAGATCGTTTTGTGTTATCTATGACCTTTCTCAAAGTTTCGAAGTTAAAGTAAAGTTCAATTTCTCATTGGACCGTCCTCCTTTATTTCACCCTTATTATAGCATAATTTTTTTGCTTTTGCAATAGGCAAATTGTGAAAACTTCACAATTATTTTTTGTACAAAACTTAGAAACTTGCAATTTTGCACATATTTTTCTTTACAAATAGAAAAACTTGTGATATAATAAATTTATGGGCGTGCTTTCACACGCCCATTTTTGTTTCTATGTATTTATTCCGTCAACGCTTTGTTGCTCTTTTCTCCGTATCTTGTACACTTATTTCCCGCAACCACGTAATGTCCGATAACGTCAATATCTGAGTTTAAAAAGATAACGTTCAATTTTTGTGCGGTCTCCTCGTCCGTCGCGGATGCAGCCGCTATTCCGCCGGGATGATTGTGCGCTATTATCACACTTGCAGCTTGTGCTCGCGTTGCCTTTTCAATAGCCCTTGCAACTCCGATCTCACTCTCTCCGTACAAGCCCTCTCCTATCTGCACACAGTCTATAAAGCGATTGGTGCGATTGAACATCACCATATATACCTTCTCTTCGTCAGCTCCGTCCAAAAGTGCGCAAAGATATCTCTTTCTCTCCTCCTCATCATTGTATATCTTCGAGGTATTACAAGTTGAAAGATTACATCTATACATTATCTCACCGATAATGCTTATCAGCCTTGTAGAGTGCTGTCCCACTCCGCTTACGCTCTTAAGACGTTTATCATCGGAGTAAAAGACCTCTCTGAGCGAGCCGCAGGTGTCGATAAGCTCGTGAGCTATTCCGTTTGTATTTACTCTCGGACGCGAGAAGAACAGCAACACCTCGAGAAGCTCGTGATCCTCAAGATATTCTCCTCTTTCGAATCGCGCCATGATCCTTTGTCTATGTTCAGAATGATCCATATATTTCACCTACGTCACAATTTTGTTTTCAATCAAATGCCAGCCCAAAATAAGCGGGAACGATAAAGCTTTCGTTTTCTATTGAATGATACATAGCAAATGCCCTTTGGTTACCGACCGTACGGAAGTCTCCCTCGGTACAGCCAAGCGCTTTCAATACGGCTGGTGCTACTTCGGCGTTGCCCAAAAGCTCCGCGCAAATAAGCTTATGTCCGTCAATACGGGCAGCAAGTAGAGCATCATCGGTTTTATAAAACGATGCTTGCGCTTGCAAAAAGCTAAGATTTTCATTTTCCTGCACTACTCCGCCTCTCGGCAAAAGCTCTCTCCTGAGCCTCGCGTATTCATCTGGCTCTATTCTAAAAACGTCTACGCTCTCCTTTGAAGGGCGACAAGAAAATTCTTTTATGTGGCTACACACCTCGTAGCCTCTTTTTTTATAAAAATCAAAAAGTGCTTCGCTGCTCGGTACCAAAACGGATCCCTTATAACCAAGCTCTTTCAAATGCTTATGGGTATCGTCCATAAGTGATGTACACAGCCCCATTCCGCGATGCTCACGCGAGGTAGCTATGGCATAGAGGTACGCTATCCTCTCCCCAAGGCAGCTGCAATCGAACCAGTAAAGAGCGGCTACGATAGCACCGTCCACCGTGACACAACGGCAGTGCTCGGTCGAAAATGCCGTATTCTCAAAAGCATCAAGAAATTCATCTCCATCGCCAAAAGCCTGCTTCCAAAGAGCGCGAAGCATGGGAATATCTGTGCGCCTTGGTGCATCAATAATCATATCCGTCCTCCAGCAAGCAAGCCCAATACTTTTTCACCATATGATGAGGATAATAGCTCTGCTTTGCTTTTCTTAAGCCTTCAAGTCCCATATCCTCCTCACGGTCAAGGAACTTCACTTCGGGATATTTGTCTCTTATATACTTAGCAAACTCTCGGTTTATAGCGGGATATGCGCCTTGAACGTCCGAACGTGCCTTTTCAAAATGCACATCAAAGGTGTCCGTAGATAGGCGACTGGCAAGTGTGAATGCAAGCACCTCATCGCCGTCAAAAAGCACAAGACCTTCCAGCGAAAGCTCCTTGTGATCGCGAAGCGCCTTGTCAAGCGCGGCGTGCTCCATATGAAAATCCGAATTTGGATTTTCGGCCATACGTGTGCTATACCACCCTTCAAGCATCCGCTTTACAAGCGGCACGTTATCGTCGCAAATGGGCTGAACGGTAAAATTCGGGTGAGTCTCATAAAAACGGTTAAGATGATTTCTCTTTGCGTGATACTTCCTTCCTCCAAGGTCGGCCAGGTCGTCGATGGAATACACGTAATCAAATGAGCCCTCGTCGCAATGAAAACGGAATTTATTAGGATAAAGCTGCTCTACCGTTTTTCGTGCCTCGTCGCTAAGCCCTGTGATTCTGCAAGGGATATCGCGAGCGCGGGCATCTTCTATAATAGCATCGAGCACTGCTTTCTTGTCTTTGTTTCCTATCGGATACGGATATACACTGCGACGGTCAAACTGAGAAAACAGCGCGATATGTCCGCCTACAACAGCAAAACGCTGACGTCCCCACAAATAAAGATTTGCAAAGGAAAACTCACAGCCTCTGTTTTGTTCATTTGCAAGATATCCCTCATATAGAGCTTTATCCGCAAGCGTTATATGTGTAAAATCTATTTTTGTCAAAGCTTTTGTTTCTGTCATACTTCACTTCCAAATTCTTTTTTACAAGTCGAATTATATCATACGCGCAAATACACTGTCAATAGCTTACCCAAGATTTAATAAAAATATCGAACAAAAGAACAAGGAGCTGACACAGTCAGCTCCTTGAAATATCATTTTTTATTTTTTCTTTTAAATATTTGATTTCTGAACAGTATTACGTTCATAACCGCAAAGAATAAAATGAATATTATAAACGTCAGAATAGGTTTATCGGGAGCAAGCGTTGCCAAGAACATCATTGGAAATCCGAAAGCTATTGCGGGAAAATTCTGATATACCAGATTATCGGATGTGGGAGTCTTAA
Source organism: Oscillospiraceae bacterium (assembly GCA_015063845.1). Lineage (GTDB taxonomy): Bacteria > Bacillota > Clostridia > Oscillospirales > CAG-272 > HGM12713. The sequence continues at coordinate 84,980 of SVTJ01000006.1, read as the reverse complement.
AGTCTACGTCAACCTCGCGAAGAAGAATGATTCCCGTACTTGCTGTTCCCGTCAGCATACCGTACATTGCAAGGAACTGCTCCTCAACGTAGTCTCCAAAGAGAGTTTTCGCAACCAAGCGATTATACGCATACGTTATAACGGCACCCGCAACACCGAGTATGAGCATTATTCCCCAATAATCCTCAAGAATATCAAGTCTTATCGCGGCAATACCCGCAACCACCATAATATCAAAGAAGAAGTTGCTCGCGCGTGTCATGAGGAAGTTATTGGTATACTTTTTCTTGACCACGTTCTTCTTGTGAAGGAAGTTCAAAAATACCTTTATAAGCGTTGCCGTGAGAACACCAAGCAAGAAGTTGAAGCCGTAGATAACAGATCTCATTCCGGGCAAAAGCTCACCGAGAACGAACATAAGGAAATAAGCCGCTATGTATGCAACTACTATCAGCGCTATCTGTACGGTCATCTTATCGATGCTCTCTTGCATCGGTATCTCATCGTCGGAGTGCACCTCCTCGGTGTGAAGACTTCCGTCAGTTCGGCTGGACATCTTAAGCTTTCCGCGTTTTTTCATTATATTCAAATGGATAACTCCTCCGATGCTCGCAGACAAAAATCCAAGTGCCGCAATGGTAAGTCCGAAGCTCTTACCGCCGTCAAAGCCGAATTCAGTTTCGTAAATAGTACCGTAATTGAGAGCCTGTCCCGTTCCCTGACCGTATCCGAACGGAAGCAAAACTCCCGCCGCAGGAAAGAAATCGACCATTATAAGAGCAGCTATCATTGTTATTCCAAATCCAACTATAGCTTGTATCAAATACGTAGCGACCGTCGTTACGCCCGTATTAAAAATTTCCGACGTTCTCTGTTTGGTAAGCTTTCCGCCCGTTGTTTTGAACGCGGATGCGATAAAGCCAAGAGCAAGCATATGATATGTTATTATCTCGAGAGTGTTCATACCGTTTTTGTTGAACACCTCGGTATCAAACATTACGTCTCCCGTGATACCCTTATATATCGCCGATACAACGAGCAAAAGGAGTCCACCTATGACCGACGTAGGAATGAGCGAATCACGAAGGATGGGTATTCCCTTTTTGATCACGTTAGCTATCAATAGGCTTCCAAGCAAAGCACCAAGGAGAAGTATCAATCCCCATACATCATAATCCCAAAAACTTCCCATTTTCGTCTCCTCTTACAATGTTTTTATATCTGTGGTAAATATGTACGTATTTAAGCGCGTTAAAACGTTTTCCGCCCTTTATCTGATATATATTCTTATCATGATATATATTAAGCTTATTACGTCCGAGCACCGTCACGGCTTGCGTCTGGTCAAACGTACAAACCAACGTATCTCCACCATTATTTATCTCTATCCTATCGCCGTATAGCGAGAGTTCCACGCCCTCTCCTATCAGCTGCTTCTTAACGCACGGCACTACATCGTATATATCCGCAGCTTCACGATACATAGGCTCATTCGTGTATTCACGCACATCAAGCGCGTTGATAAAATCTTCTTGCGCATCATACCAATCAGCCACAAAGCGATAAGGAAATTCACAGTTGATCCCCTCTATCTCCTTTGTTGAAAGATAGCGTATGCTGCGGTCACAGCGCTTGCATTTCACAACGTCGCCGTTACTTTCAAACTCGGAAAGTCCGCAAAACGGACATACGTATACCGCTCTTTCGAGATATTCGGCACACTTTTTGTGCTTATATTCTCCGTTATTTACCGCTTCGTCTACGTAAAGACCTTTCTCTATGATATCAAAAAGCTCATCATCCGAAATCGAAGCGTATTCCTCGGGATATATCACGCGGGACACGTAGCCTCTCATTTTACCTTTACGGATAACATCGCTCCAACGAGGCTGAACGCCGTATCCGCCCTCTATTCTAAAGAGCGCTATCGGCACTTTAATCCTTTTTGCAAGCGGAGCAATAGCGGAGCTCATATACTCAGTGCGTCCGCTGTACGTGCGGTTTCCCTCGGGTGCAAGTGCTATGGTTCCGCCCTCTTTTGCAACACGCAAACAGTTCATTATCGCCTTAACGTCCGCCGTTTGCTTTTTTATCGGGATAGGTGCGACAAGATATTTGATAAGCGATGAAATAAATCCGTTGGAGAATATATCCTCGGTCGCAAGATAATATATTGGACCCTTGAACGCCATGCCGACGAAGAACTGATCGAACGGAGTTTGGTGATTCATAAGTATAAGATAAGGCCTTTTTTCCTGATCGCGAAAACGCTCTACGCGTATACCGTATTTGATACGGGAATACGGTGTCAGTATCGCCCAGGCTATATTCCTAACAACTCTATGGCGGAATCTCATCCACTTTTTTGTCTTACCCTTTTTAGCCATAATATCTCCCAAAGTGACTTTATTCGCATAACTCTACGTATATAATATATCAAAAAAACCGCAAAATGTCAATGTCTTTTTGCATTTATGAGTTATACACTCAAATCTTTTCAAAGCCAACGAGCATTCCGCCCTTCTCTGCGTAATACCCGTTAAAATAATCCGCCATCTCATCAACATTCAAAGCTGCGTTGTCGACGATCTCTCTATCCGCAGTGACTATCTTCATTGGCGAAAATGCAAAATCTACATGCTCAAGCGTCAAAATATCTGACGAGGAATCGGATACTATTCTTATTTTTCTCATTAATACCACCTATGTTATCCACTTAGAATTATTTTGCAAGATAAAACGAACGCTTTGATTATAGCACAAAATCGTTGAGCTGTCAACAATTTTATGCTGGGTTAAAAAAAAGAAAGCCTCCAAATGAAGCTTTCTTTTTTATAAAATTATGTCAAACCGCGTACAGTATATGCAGATTTCTTATTTCCGCGTTGTTTATTTTATTGTTCACGGCATAAGCATACGCCTCTATTGCCGTACCGCAATTTTCGGCAAGCCCCTCAGCGCAAAGCTCGTCGATGATATTCTCGCAAACCAATTCGACAGTCGCCTTTTTTCTTTCCGCCTCGCTCTCGCAGTTCCCGCTTGACAAAATATATTCGAGCGGCTCATAGAGCTGTGCAAGCTTAGGTAATTCGCGCAATGCGTGGAAGCTCCATTTGTAGTACGGGATATAACGCTTATTAAGTAAAAATATGACGTTGAGCGTGCTTTTTACAAACTCGGATATCGCAAGCTGTGCCGCGGCGCACTCTCCTCTGAGGGTACATCTGCCGTAATTATACTGCCCCGCCTGTCCCATAGTCAAGAGGTTTCCCGCAAGCTTTTTAAGGCGCACGTCCTCGGGCATATATGAAAGGCGCTCACGGATATCCGTAAATTCTCCAAAGCCATCAAAAAACACCTTGCCGTTAGTCGCCTCCGCAAGAGATTGCTCGGGCAAAAAGAACCATTCTCTCGGGGCGATGCGACCGTCCGCAGTGCCCGTCTTGCTCTTAAAGAAATCCGCTGTTCGCATAACACCGTGTCTATTACCGCCAACGGGAGAAAGCGGACTTCTCCTATATCCCATAAATTCCTTCGGCAGCTTTGAATATGCCCGTTCAAGCGCAAATTCCGTCTTTCTGTCAACAACTGTCTCGTCGGGAATAAATATACAAAAACCGGGCTCAAAGTCGTGGTCCTGCGAGAGCTCGTCATCATATCCGAAGCACTCCGAGCCGCTTCCCGCGATGCCTATTGCCAATAGGTGCTTGATATCTCCGAATTTCTCATCAAGCATAGGCACTCCGCACTCAAGATAAAATCTTTCGCAAAGCTCAATTCCCTTCATATATCCTCCTTGAACGCTCCTCGAGCTCCGCGCAATATGCAAAATGTCCGTAATATCCAAACACCGACGCGCATTTTTCGCACACGAACGCATAATACCCGTCTCTCGGCAAATGAGCTTCGATCAAGCTCTTTGCTTTTTCGAGATAATCACAGATCACAAGATCAGCTTCAAGCGCGCCAAGCTCGCTCTCTGCGGCACTCGCCATATTGAGATATGTTATCGCCACCTCAAGGTCTCCGTTTTGCGTACTCTCCATAACCTCTATCGCGCGAACATAAAGCTCCTTTGCCTCGTCAAATCTTTCAAGGTCAACAAGTGCGAGAGCCATATTATTATAAAGCCCGCCAAGGCGGTTATCGTTTTTCTCAAGCTCTCGCTCGTACACCTCTCTTGCACTCTCAAAAAGTTCTATTCCCTGCTCGGCCATACCAAATGCCTTATACACGGTAGCGCAATTAAGGAGAGTTGTAGCAGCACCGACTTGTTGGGATATACCGAGCTCGGCTATTCTGGTTCTTGCGGTATCAGCCGCAGAAAGAGCCTGTTCTTTCTTTCCCGTTTTGCGATAGAGCCCCATAAGCTCATTCTGCATAAGAAGCTCTGTGTGATAGTCTTTCGCCGCCGTAGCCTCTGTCAGCCAATACAAAAGATGACGCTCGGCAGCAACATAGTCGTTTTTATATAAGTGCTCATCCAGCTTTGCGAGAATTCGTTCAACCGAAATACAACCTTTCATTTCTTTTTCTCCTTTGACGAAAATCCTTACGAATATTATACCATACATCGGACTGATTTTCAATATTTTTGAGGGTGTTTTCTTTTCGGAAAACACCCTCAGTTTCATTTTTATTAATTTGTTATCTCTGGACTCTGCCCGAGCCGTCTCCGCCTGCAAGCTTTTCAACTTCAGAAACGCTTACACGGTTATAGTCGCCCTCAATACTGTGCTTGAGTGCGGACGCCGCAACAGCAAACTCGATAGCCTCCTGCGTGCTCTTGCCCATAAGGAGCGAATAGATAAGTCCTCCGCCAAACGAGTCACCACCGCCGACGCGGTCAACTATATGCAAGTGGTAAGTCTTTGAGAAGCAGTAGTTCTCTCCGTCGTAGAGCATTGCTGCCCAGTCGTTATCGCTTGCAGAGATCGACGAACGAAGCGTTATAGCCACCTTTTCAAAGCCAAACTTATCTGCAAGCTGCTTTGCTACCGACTTGTAGCCCTGGTGGTCAAGCTTTCCGCCGTATATATCGGTGTTCTCTGCTTCTATACCGAAAACGTCCTTTGCGTCCTCTTCGTTGGATATACAAACGTCAACGTACTGACAAAGGTCTGTCATTGCCTCTCTTGCCTCAGCTCTTGTCCAAAGCTTTCCGCGGTAATTGAGGTCACAGGATATCTTCACACCTCTTGCCTTTGCCGCACGGCAGGCCTCACGGCAGATCTCAACAAGGTTCTTGCCGAGCGCGGGAGTAATACCCGTGAAGTGGAACCAATCCGCACCCTCAAAAATGCTGTCCCAATCAAAATCAGCGACAGATGCCTCCTGGATTGCCGAGTGCGCGCGGTCGTAAATACAGACCGAGCCTCTCTGCGATGCTCCCTTTTCAAGGAAATATATACCTACTCTGTCTCCGCCGCGAACTACCTTTGAGGTGTCAACGCCGAAGTATCTGAGCGAATCAACAGCCGCCTGACCGATAGCATGCTTGGGGAGCTTCGTTACGTAAACGCTGTCGAGTCCGTAATTTGCGAGAGATACCGCAACGTTTGCCTCGCCTCCGCCGAAGGTAGCCTGCATCTGGTCATTCTGGAAAAAGCGATAATAGCCGTTAGGAGCAAGTCTGAGCATAAGCTCACCGAATGTTACTACTCTTTTCATTTGTCTGCCTCCATTTTATCAAGAGATTCCTTTACGAAAAAGCTTCCGCCGATAGCAGCGATCTTATCGAATGCCAAAAATTCGTCTATATTGCTTCTGTCAACTCCGCCCGTAGGTATAAACTTGACCTGGGGGAACGGAGCAGAAAGAGCCTTGAGAGCCTTAAGTCCGCCGTATACGTTCGCGGGGAAGAATTTTACTGTGGTTATGCCGAGCTCAAGAGCTGCCATTATCTCGGTAGGCGTAACGCAACCGGGGTAATAAGGAATACCTCTTTCGTTACAGATCTTTGCAACCGACTCCGAAAGTCCGGGAGATACGATAAACGTAGCGCCCGCAGCAAGAGCCGCCTCGCACTGCTCCGCATTTATAACCGTGCCTGCTCCGATACTCATATCGGGGTAATTATCGGAAGCATACTTGATAGCCTCTGCCGCGCAAGCGGTACGGAAGGTGATCTCTGCGCAGTTGATGCCGTTATTCTTAAGTGCCTTGAGTATTTTGTCGGTCTCGGAAAGCTCCTTGATCACAACAACGGGAATGAATTTTTCCATTTTTATAATCTCCTTGTATATTAGTTCAAATTTAGAGTTGGTTTATACACCCGAATATGCCGCAAAGCCGCAGTCGACGGGAAGAACGACACCCGTGATAGCCGATGCGGAACGGTCGTCACAAAGGAAGAGAGTTGCTCCGAGAAGCTCGCTCGCATCAACAAAGCGGTCCATAGGAGTTCCCTTGAGTATCTTTGCGCTTCTCGCTGTGGGAGTGCCGTCCTCGTTGAAGAGCAGTGCTCTATTCTGAGCGGACACAAGGAAGCCGGGTGCGATAGCGTTACAACGGATACCCGTTCCCGCAAAGTGGGTTGCCAGCCACTGTGTAAAGTTGGATATACCTGCCTTTGCTGCGGAATACGCGGGGATCTTTGTGAGAGGAGTATAAGCGTTCATAGAAGAAATATTGAGAATGCAGCCCGCTTTCTTGCCTACCATATCCTTTGCAAACGCCTGAGTGGGAAGCAGCGTTCCCTGAAAATTGAGCTTGAACACGAAGTCAACACCCGAAGCGTCAAGATCAAAGAAGGATTTTCCTCCCTCTTTAGCTTCATGCTGGTATTCGTTATCGGTAGTAGCTCTCGGGTTATTTCCGCCTGCTCCGTTAACGAGTATATCACACTCGCCAAGGTCTGCTACGACCTGCTTATGAACAGCTTCAAGCGCCTCTGCATCAAGCACGTTTGCCGCATAGCCTTTGCAAACAAAGCCCTCTGCCGTGAGCTCATCGGCAAGCTTTTGAACAGCCTCTCCGTTAAGATCAAGAGCAGCGACCTTTGCTCCCGACTGCGCGAAAGCGCGTGCCATCGCTCCGCAAATAAGTCCGCCTGCACCCGTCACTACGACAACCTTGCCGCTATAATCTACGTTAAGTGGAAGATCTATCATTTTTGTATCTCCTTTTCATTATTTATTATCGAATCTTTCAAGGCTATCCCATACACCGAGCATATACATAATGCCAAGCGCACGGTCGTAAAGTCCGTATCCGGGACGAACGTTGCCGGGACCCTCATCCCACAGGTGTCTGCCGTGGTCGGGACGGATATATCCCTCGAATCCGCAATCGTGATATGCCTTGAGTATTTCAAGAATACCCGTATCTCCATCGCAATCTCTGTGGCTTGCCTCGGAAAAGTCTCCGTTCTCAAAATGCTTTACGTTTCTTATGTGAGCGAAAGCGATTCTGTCGCAATGCTTGCGAACGATATCTGCGACGTTGTTGTTGGGATCGGCATTAAGACTGCCAGAGCAAAGCGTAAGGCAGTTGTACTCATCGTCGACCATCTTAAGGAAACGGTCAATGTTCTCCTCGTTTACAAGAAGACGTGGCAGACCGAATATATCCCAAGGCGGATCGTCCATGTGTATAGCCATCTTGATATCGCACTCGCGACAAGTAGGCATTATCGCCTCAAGGAAATACTTGAGATTTGCCCAAAGCTTTTCGTGGTCAACTCCCTCGTATGCACGGAAAAGCTCATCGAGCTTTGCCATACGCTCAGGCTCCCAACCGGGGAAGGACATATTGTACTTCTCGGTAAAATCAAGAATGTACTTCGCCATAGCGTTGTAGTCGTCCTGTATCATATTCTTTTCATAGAAAAGAGCGGTAGAGCCGTCTCCGACGGGGTGGAACAAGTTACTCCTTGTCCAGTCGAATATCGGCATAAAGTTATAGCATATTACCTTAACACCATACTTCGAGAGGTTACGTATGCACTGCTTGTAATTCTCGATATACATATCTCTCGTGGGAAGTCCTATCTTTATGTCGTCGTGGACGTTGACCGACTCAACGACGTCCATATTGAAGCCGTATTCGTCAAGCTGTCTTGCGACCTCGGCTATCTCTTCCTCCTCCCATATCTCACCGGGCATCTTATGGTGAAGTGCCCAAACGATACCGTCAACACCGGGGATCTGCTTGATATCGGAGAGCTTTATCTTGTCGTTTCCCTCTCCGTACCAGCGAAAGCACATCTTCATTGGCATCTTGTGTCCTCCTGTAATTTATTAAAGTCCAAAATATCTTCTTGCGTTGTTGTAGCAGATATCCTCAACAATAGTGCCGAGTGCTTTCTCGTCGTCGGGATATTCACCGTTCTCCACCCATTCGCCTATAAGCGCGCAAAGTATGCGGCGGAAATATTCGTGTCTTGTATAGCTGAGGAAGCTTCGTGAGTCGGTAAGCATACCTACGAAGTTTCCGAGAAGTCCGAGATTTGCAAGGCTTATCATCTGCTCACGCATACCCTGCTTATTGTCGTTGAACCACCAAGCGCTTCCGTGCTGTATCTTACCCGCGATCTGGGTACCTTGGAATGCACCCATCAGCGTATCGATAAAGGCGTTATCAGCGCCATCAAGGCTGTAAATAATAGTGCGAGGCAAGGTGTTTGTGCGGTAAAGTCTGTCGAGAAGCATTGCGAGTCCGCGACTTCCGTTGTAGGGACCGATACAGTCAAATCCTGTATCGGGACCAAGCTTTTCAAACATCGTCGAATTGGGATTTCTCAGGCAGTTATAGTGAAGCTGCATTGCCCAACCGCGGCACGCATACTCTTCCGCGCAGAAAACGAGAAGTGCCGTCTTAAACGCATCAGCCTCTATATCGCTTACAGCGTTACCGTCAAGCGCCTTTTTCATAATACCGTCAAGCTCGTCCGCAGACGCCTCAACATATACAGTTTTATCAAGTCCGTGGTCACTTGCGCGACATCCGTGAGCCGCAAAATGCTCTATTCTCTCCGAGAGCGCAGACTTGAGCTGTTCTACGGTGCTTATCTGCTTACCGCAGACTGCCGAAAGCTTTTCTATGTATTCCTTCCAGCCCGTCTTATCGATATTCAACGCCTTGTCAGGACGGAAGGAAGGAGCGACCGTCACCCCACGCATATCTTCGTCAGCGGCGATGAGCTTGTGATATTCAAGCGTGTCTATGGGATCGTCTGTCGTTCCTATGAATACAACGCCGCTCTGCTTGATTATACCGCGTACGCTCATATTGTCCTCGCGAAGCTTTCTCTCGCAAAGGTCCCACACCTCTTTCGCGGTCTCTTTGCTCAAAACACCCTCGTAGCCAAAATAATTCTTAAGCTCCAAATGACACCAATGGTACATCGGGTTGCCTATTGCTTTGGGAAGCATCTCCGCAAACTTCTCGAATTTTTCATATGCGGTAGCGTTACCCGTAACATAATACTCGTCAACGCCGTTTGAACGCATAAGTCTCCATTTATAGTGATCTCCCGCCAGCCAAAGCTCGGTGATATTCTCAAATCTCTTATCCTCGTATATCTCCTTGGGACTTACGTGACAGTGATAGTCGATTATCGGCTGGTTTTGCGCGTGCTCAAAATAAAGCTTTTGAGCTGTCTTTGTGTTCAAAAGAAAATCCTTACTCAAAAAATTCGCCATGATACTTCCTCTCGATTCAATTAATTTTATTTATGATTATTATACATTTTTCATAATGACAAAGCAATTGCAAATTTAATCAATTTGCTCCGCTTTTTATTAAATTTTCGCGCAACCGCTCATTGCTCGCGCGCCGCTTCTCTGTATTCCTTGGGCGTTTTTCCCGTATGCTTCTTAAAAAGCTTGGAAAAATACTGCACGTCCATAACTCCGCAGTGAAGCGCAACCGTCTGTACTTGCAGGTGCGTTGTGCTCAGCAAACGCTCCGCATATTGCATACGTTTTTCTCTTATATACTCCGACACCGTTTTTCCCGTCTCTTTTTTGAAAAGTGACGAAAGATACGCGCAGCTTATATTCTGCTGTGCGGCAAGCGCACTCAGCGAAAGGTCTGCGGAAAGATCGTTGTCGATAATCAATATTGTCTTTTGTACCGTAAGCGAATACTTCTGCACAGAGTGCTTTCGAACAAGCTTACAGTACGAGCGAAACATCTCCTTCATAAGCGCGGTGTTTTGCGAAAGCGAGCTCATTTGCTCTATTTTCAAAGCAAAGCTCGAGGACATCTTGTCGATATAAACGGGGTGCACTCCGCCCTCTTCTGCCGCCTTACGCAACAGCGTATTCATTATTATACCGTAATTTTTGGCATTTCTCAAGGGGTCTTGCGCGCGTTTTTCAAAAAGTTTTTCCGAAAAAGACGAAACGAGCAGCTTTTCCTTATGAAGCTGACCGTGGACGACCGCCTGTATCAGCTCGTTTTCAAATTTGTATCTGGTCTCCATAGCTTTGATATTAAGGAGAGTATCGTCTATGCTATCGTTCACCGTGTTCGCTCCGAGCGGAAGCGACGTTACGCTATCGGGAGCATTTACGTCACATATAGCGAAAGACGGTTGATCCCATATCTGTTCACAAAAGGTATCGAGCATAACGAACAAAGGGTCTCCCTCGGAAAGCACGGGAATACCCGCATATATCTCCTCAAAATAGTTTTGTTCCTTAGGCGGTATATTCAACCGCTCTCCGAGCTCAAGAAGCGTTGTGTGCGACACGCCGCTCGACAAATACGGTCCGACAAACAACAGCGACGCCTCTGCTCCGACTTCTATTGGAAGATAAGTATAACACAAATTAAACTCATCCGTGAACTTATACATAGTCTTGGGCTCAAGATTTCCCACGAAGCTATGGACCGTCTGCTGCTTCGACGGCATACCGAGCACAACATCTCGTATCGTTGGGTCAATGGCGGCATTTAACGGCTCAAGCGGAGAAACGACCGCCGTATGAACACGACACTTCTTGAATGTGTCGCAAAGAAGCTTGAGTTCTTTTTCGTAAAGCATAGCCGTTTTCCTTTCCGCAAATACCAAATTTGCACAATTTTTCCCAACCTCATTTAATATTATATCACGGTTTTTGTGTAATTGCAACAGTATTTTTTGCTGTTATGTAAAGAAAATACAAAAATACATAAAAAAATTACTCACGATATTTGCGAAAATGCTTTATACTAAAATAGTAAGCTTTTAATCGGCTGTCAAAAACGGAATTTGACACCCAAAAAATTAACAGAAAGAGGAAAAGCAACAATGAAAAAGCAAAAGAAATTGGATGCGAACGGCCATCGCAAGTTTGGTATACGCGACAGTGTTGCGTACGCGGCAGGCGACCTTGGCTGTAACATGAGCTTCGCGCTCAAGGGCACTATGGCTCTGTTCTGGACACAGATCATGGGAATGGGTCTTTGGTACTCACTTCTCCTCGTGATAGTTCAGGTATGGGACGCTATCAACGACCCGCTTATAGGTTCTGTTATCGATGCAGACCGCAGAAAGTACAAGAGAAACAAGTTCCTTGCGTACATCTGGTTCGGTTCTATCGGACTTATCGTCGGCGGTGCGTGCTGCTTCCTTCCCTTCCCGCAGGCTCCCGTTTGGGCAAAGTTCATAATCTTTATTGCAGGCTACGTTATCTGGGATGCGTTCTATACCATCGCAAACGTTCCCTACGGCTCTCTGCTCTCCCTTATTTCCAAGGAGCCCGCAGACAGAGCTTCTCTCTCCGCTTGGCGTTCGATAGGATCTATGGTAGGAAATATGCTTCCTATGGTTATCCTTCCCTTTATTATGTACAACGCTGACGGTTCTCTCAACGGCGTAAGAGTATTCCTTGCAGCTCTCATCATGGGCGTGCTCGGCTTCTTCTGCTTCCAGTTCATGATCCGCAACACCGAGATCCGTGTTGAAACAGAGGTCGTTGTAAACGAGGAGCAGCCTAAGTTCAACGTACTCAAGGCAATGAAGAACTTCATCACAAACCGTCCCGCAGTTGGCGCAACTCTCGCAGCTATGGGTATGTTCATCGGTATGCAGGGTGCGGCTACCGCTGTTTCCGTTGTATTCCAGATCTACTTCAAGAACCCTCAGATCTCCGGTATAGTTCAGCTCTTCGCTATGATCCCGATAGTTTTGTTCACACCTCTTGCCCGCAAGATGGTTACAAGATTCGGTAAGAAAGAGCTCTCCGTTGTCGGCGCTATCTGCTCGATAATCGGTGGCGCAGGTCTATTCATTATAGTTCCCGACAACACGGGACTTGACCTCATTATCTACGTTCTCTGCCAGCTCGTATACAGCCTTGGTCTCGGCATCTACTCCACAGTATCGTGGGCAATGATGGGTGACGCTATCGACTACAACGAGTGGAAGACAGGTAAGCGTGAAGAGGGTGTCGTTTATTCGCTCCACTCCTTCTTCCGTAAGCTCGCTCAGGGCATCGGCCCCGCAGTTGCGCTTGTTATAATGAGCGCACTCGGATACGTAAACAATGCAACCGATCCCGTTACAGGAGAGGCATTCATCGACGTAACGCTCCTTTCTTGGGACGTTGCGGTAAATCTCCGTGTCCTCGTCGCTGTACTCTTCCTCGTATCCGCTGTCCTTCAGTTCATAGGTCTCGCTCTTGTTTACAACCTTGACAAGAAGACTCTCGCTAAGATGAACGAAGAGCTTGCAGCTCGCAAGGCTGTTGAAGCAGCTCCCGCAGACGGAGAGGCTGAGCAGGCATAAAACATCAAGGCAATGACAACCAAGGCGTCCGACTTAATAGTTGGACGCCTTTTTAAAAGATTTACAGCATGTTAATAAAATTTGTGATATAATTGATATACATTAATTCAAGGAGAACCGAAAATGAGAAACGTTTTAAATTTTAACGACAATTGGCTTTTTGTCAAGAACACGACCGACGTAAGCGTTCGTGAGGGCGAGACAGTAACTCTTCCCCACTCTTGGAATGCCTGCGACGGCTTTGACGGCGGAAACGACTATTTCCGCGGCTCTTGTCTGTACGTAAAATCGGTAAAGAAGGCAGACCTTCCCGTGTCCGACCTTTATTACCTCGAGCTTCGCGGTGCAAACTCCTCCGCTGACGTTTACGTAAACGGACAAAAGCTTGCGCATCACGACGGCGGTTATTCAACGTGGAGAGTAAACATCACCGATGCGCTCGCCGAGGAGAATGATATCGCAGTCGTAGTTGACAACTCCGCAAACGACACAGTTTACCCCCAGATGGCTGACTTTACGTTCTACGGCGGTCTTTACCGTAACGTAAATCTTATCTGCGCAAATGCATCCCACTTTGACCTTGATTACTACGGTGCGCCCGGTATTATGATAACCCCCACTGTTGAGGGCAAGGACGCAAAGGTAGAGGTCGAAGTATTCGTAAAGAACCTCAAGGACGGACAAAAGATCGTTTACACTATCTATGACAAGGACGAAAATGAGCTCGACAAGATAGAGACCACCGAAACAAAGGCGGTCTTTGAGATAAAGGACGTTCACCTTTGGAACGGAAGAAAAGATCCTTATCTCTATTGCTGCGAAGCAGAGATAGTTGAGGGAGACGACGTACTTGACAATGTATGCTCACGCTTCGGCTGCCGTACGTTCAAGATCGATCCCGATAACGGATTTATCCTCAATGGCGAGGAGTACCCCCTCAGAGGCGTATCCCGTCATCAGGACAGATGGGGCGTTGGTAACGCTCTGCTTCCCGAGCATCACGTTGAGGATATCGACCTCATTTGCGAGGTAGGTGCTACGACTATCCGTCTTGCTCACTATCAACACGATCAGTATTTCTACGATCTGTGCGACGAGCGCGGACTTGTTATCTGGGCAGAGATACCTTACATCTCCAAGCATATGCCCGGCGGTCGCGAGAACACAATATCTCAGATGAAGGAACTTGTGTCTCAGAACTACAACCATCCCTCAATAGTTGTTTGGGGACTTTCCAACGAGATATCCATAGGCGGTTCTGACGACGATCTGCTTGAAAACCACCGCATTCTTAACGACCTCGTTCACGAGATGGATAAGACAAGACTTACTACCATAGCGGCTGTTTCCATGTGCAAGATGGACGACCCCTATCTTCTCATTCCCGACGTGGTATCCTACAACCATTACTTCGGTTGGTACGGCGGAGATACGTCTATGAACGGACCTTGGTTCGATAAGTTCCATGCAATGCACCCGAGCATTCCGATAGGCTGCTCCGAATACGGCTGTGAGGCTCTTAACTGGCACACGTCTGACCCCAAGCAGGGTGACTACACCGAGGAATACCAAGCATACTATCACGAGGAGCTCATCAAGCAGCTCTTTACAAGAAAGTATATGTGGGCTACCCACGTATGGAATATGTTCGACTTCGGCGCTGACGCGAGAGCTGAGGGTGGCGAGAACGGACAGAACCACAAGGGTCTGGTTACTATGGACCGTAAGTATAAGAAGGATTCCTTCTATGCTTACAAGGCATGGCTCCGCTCCCCCGAGGACGCTCCTTTCGTACACCTTTGCGGCAAGAGATACGTTGACAGAGTTGAGGACGTAACAAAGGTCACCGTTTACTCCAACCTCCCCGAGGTAGAGCTTTTCGTCAACGGTGAGAGCATTGGCAAAAAGGCTGCTCCCGACCACTTCTTCTACTTCGACGTAAAGAACGTAGGCGAGAGCACGATAGTTGCCAAAGCAGGCGAGTTTACCGACGAGGGCAAGATCCGCAAGGTTGACGAGATGAATATGGACTACGTTCTTGTTGAAAAGGGCGCGGTCCTCAACTGGTTTGATATCGACGCTCCCGAAGGACGCTTCTCTCTCAACGACAAAATTGCGGACATCATGGAATCCAAGAGAGGAAAGATGTGGTTTATCGGCGTTGGTCTTCAGATAAAGAAGAAGATGGACGCAAGCAAGAAAGGCGGCGAAAAGAAATCGGGCGGATTTGACGTTGACCTTAAGGCAGACGGCGGTCTTATGCAGATGATGGGCGGATTTACCGTTCTCCGTCTTACCACTATGATGGCTATGATGAACGTAGAGTTCACCAAGGAAGAGCTGCTTAAGATGAACAAGAAGCTCAACAAGATAAAGAAGCCTAAGAAAAACTGATAGGCACAGCAAGGGGCATTTTCTTGATAGAAAATGCCCCTAAATATTTCAAAAAGGAATTCGAGGGGACTTTCTAAAGGAAAGTCCCCTCAAAAAATGCATACCCGTCTATCAGCCGCAGCAGCAGAAGATAAGAACAAGAGCTATAATTATGAGCCAGATACCGTTGTTGTTATCAAACAATCCACACAAACAGTTGTTCATATTTCGTCCTCCCTTCAAGACTTCAAGAGCTTTTTGCTCTCGATATCATCTTATGAGGGAGTGCGCGTTTTGGTGATTAGCAAAATCAGCCATTGATTACCGAGCGCAGCCGCGAGCTGTTTATCCATCAATGCAGATTCATCCTTTGAGAGTGAGAACTCCAGCTCCTGGCGCAAGGTCGCGCGAAGCTTTCCGTACATAGTTTCACGGAAGGATACGTAACCCTGGTTGTCCCTTCTTTGGTTAAAGCCTTGCCATAGTCTTTCCGTCAGTTCGTCACGAACCTTTACGGGCAATCTGCTCCAAACGTCGATAGTGCTCATAGCAGCTGAAACACTGCTCTTATCGAATACCTTCTCTCCTTGGAAGTTGGCTCTTTCCTTTGCTATTTGTCCGCTTGATTTCGTAGCAACTCTGGCGTATTTCTCCGTTTTTACTTTGGCTCTTTCGTGGTTTAAATCACTTTTTGGGGCTAATTTTGTGTTTTGCTGTAAATCTGCCGAAGCTTCTACCGATACTTCTCCATCGAAATCCTCAGGGAGAGCAAAACTAATATTAGTAAGCGTGTGAGGCTTCACTTTCATTGTGAGATGAATCTCGCTATCGAATATATCGTTCAGCTCAAGCTTTTCAAGAGGTATCCGCGCCTTGATCACCGCCTTGCCATAGTCGAGAACTATACCGTCCTTCTTCGTCGAAAAGAAAAGCGCATCTTCCTTGCCGTACATTTTTCCTGTTTCAATGATCTTTTTTGCATTTTCGGGCGTAGTTCCATGATAAACAACTGCTTTCGCATCATCGGTTATTTCACCTTCAACTGCTAATATCTCACTTGCCAGATCTGTGGCATTCAGTAATGCATCTCCCTTTACACCTCTCCGGACAAGAGCTTCAGCTTGCTTTTCAGATAGAACTGAAAGCACCTCGGAAGAAATTTCCGAATTAATTTCTGCAAAACTATTGCTTTTCTCTTCAGTTTCGTGTATACTATCTATAGAAGATCTCGCAGGATCATAGGTCGGCAATGCTTTTTCAAGCGATTTCAGCCGAAGTATAAAGTGTGCGGGGTCTTCATTATTTTTGTTGTAGACAACTTTACCGCCAAATATAGTGTTTTGTAGGTAATTAGGCTTCGCATCAGTAATTGTAACGACAAGATTATATATCTTTGCTTCGGATTCGCCTTCCTGGACAGTAGTTTGGAACGCTTCAAGTTCAATAGATGCAAATACAGCTCTCTTTCCTTTTACAACTATCTCTGTGACTGCGGCAATTCTGCCGTTTTTTTGTTTCACTATATACAGGGGATCTTCCAATGCACGCGGTAACGCCTTCATAACCTCAATACCAAGTCCATGATAATTGCCGGGAATATCGCCATTTTTCTTCATAGCAAGATACGCAATATCCCACCCCATAACAATTTCACGATTGATCGCTCCAGCTTTATCCGTGTATATTTTCGGGGTGTGGTCGAGCAGTTTTAGATGTGTGTTTTGCTGTGTATCAAGAGTATTATTATCGAGCTGATCTATCGCCCTGCTATAATCAAGAGCATAGCTTACTTTTCCTATTCCTGCACTCCTCTCCACCATATTATTTCCGCGGTTCTGCTCGGAGAAAGCGTCAAAGAGCTTTTTATAGTGCTTGAAAAGCTTGCGTGCCTCGCGGGAGAGCTTCTCATCACTCGCATAGTCGGTCTTGGCACCCTTGAAAAAATCAAGTATTCTATCCTTGAGCGTCGGTCCGTCACGGAACAACTGCTCAAGGGTATTTTTGTTTCCGAGTATTCCCTCTGCATAGTGCGCGTTGAACTCCCCGATGATCGTCACAGCGTTGCCTTCTTTTATCCCGGCATATTTTTTCGTGATGGCCTGTCTTTGCTCCTCTGTCAGTTTTTTCACTCCGCGTTCTGCTATCACTCTGCCCTGCTTGTCCTTATATATAGCATGCGCCAGCTCGTGGATGAGCAGCGCCTCGGTGCTTCTCTTACCCTCGGGGTTAACAACTATCTCTCGCCTTGCGTGGTCATAGAAGCCATCTGCATATACAAGCTCAGTCGTGCCTTTCTTTCTGCCTACGACCGTTCTTTGCTTATCGAAGACGATATTCACACCCGAATGAGCTGCCACCTTTGCATATGTAAACACTTCCGCCTCATGCATACCAAGCGCCAGTCCCTGGCGTATTACCGACCTTATTATTGCCTGATTAGATGCGCTGAGGCTCTTATAGTCCTCTATGTTCTCACGTGCATACCCGTCGATTTCCTTGAATGTAAAACTTTTTTTCGAGGAAGTGTTGATTTTTCGAGATGTTTGTGATATACTATCAGTAGAAGAACTGTTTTTAATCGCGTTACCTACGGGCCGCGACAAACCGGTAGATGACTGGTTGGCAGTTCTTCTTTTTTCTATATTATTCTTAGTAATGTCATAGATGTGATATTTACCGTCATATTTTGAATGCCCGACATTCAATAAGATGTCATAGTTTTCACCCTCGAAACTTATACTGACCGCATAGTATAAGAATCCGTCGAACTTGTTATGTGTAACCTTATCGCTTTTAGCAGCAAGTTCTGCCTTTTGAATAAGCTCTCTCAAGTTTGCAAGTTCAGCAGTTTTTACTTTATCGGCCTTATGCGCAAGTTCCTTGGCATCGCTATTATCCATTATAGCTTTTACTCCATCGGAGAAAGTGAATTCTTCACCGCCAAATTTCTCAATAAGATAATCCTTTATAACGGTATATTTAGATTTATCTGATTTTTCAATCCTTCTCGCCAGCTCACTGTCCGCCTCGATAACGATGGCGGTTTTTTTATTTTCAGCACCGTCGCGATACTCTCTTAATATCTCATCTACGTCCGACTTGCTGAGCGCGTGGCTTATCTGTCCGTTTTGATAATCATAGAGATAATACTTATCACCTTCCTTGGTGATAGCTATATCCGTGCCACGGCTTGCGTCCGCATCAAAAGCAAGCAGTTTTTCGCTTGATCGTCATATTATGGTCATATTATGGTTTAACATTGCCATTTTTGTACACCGCACTATATCGTAAAAAAATTTACATTAAAAACTAAAAAAACTATTGTGAAAAGTCGTAGAATATTATATAATTATGTGTGTATAAATAAATTCTGACAAAAAATATAACGGAGTATATAGATGTCAAACACTCAAAAGCAAAATCATATAAGAAATTTCTCAATAATCGCGCATATCGACCACGGAAAGTCTACGCTTGCCGACAGAATACTTGAAGCAACGCAGACCGTTTCTCAGCGCGAAATGGAAAATAGACTTCTTGATAATATGGAGCTTGAAAAAGAACGCGGTATAACTATCAAGGCAACTGCCGTGCGTCTTAATTATAAGGCTCAGGACGGTGAGGAATATGAGTTCAACCTCATTGACACCCCAGGTCACGTCGACTTCAACTATGAGGTGTCACGCTCGCTCAACGCTTGCGACGGTGCGCTCCTCGTCGTTGACGCGACACAAGGCATAGAGGCGCAGACGCTTGCAAATGCGTATCTTGCTGTCGACGCAAATCTTGAAATAGTTCCCGTGATAAACAAGATAGACCTTCCCTCTGCCGACATAGAACGTGTCAGAGGTGAGATAGAGGACATTATCGGCATCCCCGCAGAGGACTGTCCTGCGGTTTCCGCAAAGACAGGACTTAACATCGAGCAGGTGCTTGAGGCTGTCGTGCGTGACGTTCCCGCACCTACGGGTGACGTTGATGCTCCCCTTAAGGCACTTATATTCGACTCGTACTACGACAGCTATCTCGGTGTTGTCGTCAACGTTCGCGTATTCGACGGCACGCTGAAGAGCGGTGACAAGATAAAGCTTATGAATACGGGCGCAGAGTTTGACGTTGTGGACGTTGGATTTATGACTCCGTTCGGGCTTCAAAAGAGTGATGAGATCAGCGCGGGTGACGTTGGATATATCACGGCATCTATAAAGAGCGTAGGCGAGACACAGGTGGGAGATACCATAACTTTGGTGGATAACCCCACGGATACTCCCCTGCCCGGATTTAAGGCAGTACAGCCCATGGTATATGCGGGTATATATCCCGCTGACGGCGCGAAATACGGAGATCTGCGTGACGCGCTTGAAAAGCTTCAGCTCAACGACGCGGCTCTCGTGTTTGAGCCCGAGACCTCTATCGCACTCGGCTTTGGCTTCCGTTGCGGATTTCTCGGACTTCTCCATATGGAGATAATTGAGGAGAGACTTGAAAGAGAGTTCAATCTCGATCTTATCACCACCGCACCCTCGGTTATTTATGAGGTAACTCGCAGAGACGGTGAGAAGGTACGTATCGATAACCCCTCAAACTTCCCGCCCGCAGATGAGATAGATACGGCGTATGAGCCTATCGTCAAGGCGAATATCATAACTCCTACCGAGTTCGTCGGTGGTCTTATGGACCTTTGTCAGGATAGACGAGGCAATTTTATAGATATGAAGTACATCGACACGGCTCGTGTCGAGCTTCATTACGACCTGCCTCTCAATGAGATAATCTATGACTTCTTCGATGCGCTCAAGAGCCGCTCGCGCGGATACGCTTCGCTTGATTATGAGCTTGGCGACTACGTCCCGAGTAAGCTTGTCAAGCTTGACTTTTTGCTCAACGGCGAGCAGGTGGACGCGCTGTCCTTTATAGTCCACGAGGAAAAGGCATACGGACGCGCCAGAAGGATCGCTGAAAAGCTTAAGGATAACATCCCCCGTCAGCTCTTCGAGGTACCTATACAGGCGGCTATCGGCTCGCGTATAATTGCGCGCGAGACAGTCAAGGCAATGCGCAAGGACGTGCTTGCTAAGTGCTACGGCGGTGATATCACAAGAAAGAAGAAGCTGCTTGAAAAGCAGAAGGAAGGTAAAAAGAAGATGCGTCAGCTCGGCTCCGTTCAGGTTTCTCCCGAAGCCTTTATGGCAGTCCTTAAGCTCGACGACGATAACTAAATACACAAAAAAGTGTGGAGATCTCCCTGAGGGAAGTCTCCACACTTTTTTTATAAAAAACATGTCATCCGAGCATGCGCTCAATATCAGCAACTATTCTCTGCTCCTCGGCAGCGGCAAGCTCCTTGGTTTTTGCGCTCACCGAGATATATGTTTTGATCTTCGGCTCAGTACCCGACGGGCGGACGACCACCGAACAATCGTCCGAAAGTATAAATTTCAACACATTCGACTTAGGCAATCCGTCTATTCCCTCTGAATAATCAAGAAGTCTTTGCACTCTTTTCGTGCCAAGCTGTTCAATGTCCTTTCTAAACTCGCTCATAATATCCTTCATTCTCGCCATTCCGAGAGAGCCCTCGAACTCATAAAAATGAAGCGTATTGAGGCAATACCCATATTCCCTATACAACGCCTCAAGCTTTTCTATAAGTCCTATTCCACGTGCTTTATAGTAGGCAAACATCTCGCATATAAGAAATGCCGCATTCACCGCATCCTTATCCCTAACGTAGCTACCCGAAAGATATCCGTAGCTCTCCTCAAATCCAAATATATAAGAGTCTTGAGCGCCACCTCTCTCAAGCATTCCGATCTGTTCGCCGATATATTTAAAGCCCGTAAGAACATTGACAGTGCGAACACCGTATTTTTTCGCTATGCGCTCCGCCATATCTATTGTCACTATAGTCTTTACCGCTACGGGTTCTGTGGGCATTTTCCCAAGTGCAATACGGCGGGAGCAGATATAGTCAAGCAACAGCATGCCCACCTCGTTTCCGCTCATAAGCTCATATTCGCCGTTTTTATCTCTGAGCGCTATACCTACACGGTCGCAGTCGGGGTCTGTTGCGAGCAGAAGCTCCGCATTATTACGTCTTGCATATTCAATACCGAGGTCGAGCGCCTGTTTTATCTCTGGATTAGGATATGGGCATGTCGGGAAATTACCGTCGGGCTGCTCTTGCTCCTTAACGACGGTAACGTTTGTAAATCCGCTCTCTTTGAGCGCTCTTTGTACGGGCTTGAGACCAGTACCGTTGAGCGGAGTATATATGATAGAAACATCCTTTGATATTTTGTCGGTCTCTCCCAGCATAGACTGTGCCTTTACCTGTTCGATAAATGCCGTATACACGTCATCGGATATAAACCCGATAATTCCGCTATCCATTGCCGTTGAGAAATTAACGGTCTTGACATCGTTAAAAACATCAATTTTCTGTATCTCTCCGAATATCTCACTTGCAGCATCATCCGTTATCTGACAGCCGTCCGCTCCGTATACCTTATATCCGTTGTATTTAGCAGGATTATGCGACGCCGTTATCATAATACCCGCAGAACAGCCAAGCTCCCTTGTCGCAAAGGAAAGACACGGAGTGGGCATAAGCTCGGGATATATATATACCTGTATTCCGTTAGCAGCAAAGACCTTGCTCGCAGTCCTTGCAAAAAGTTCGGATTTTATCCTTGAATCATAACTGACTGCTATCTTGCGCGCTCCCGCTCCGAAATGCCTCAGCACATAGTTTGCCAAGCCCTGAGATGCCTTTGCCACGGTATAGTAATTCATTCTGTTAGTTCCCGCGCCTATGACTCCTCTGAGTCCTCCCGTTCCAAATTCAAGTTCACGGTAGAAAGCATCCTCGATAGCTGTCTCGTCGTTCTCCATTTTCAAAAGCTCATCGGCAACCGATGCGTCTGCGACAGCGTTTTTACACCAAAGCTCATAAGTGTCTTTTATTCTTTTGTCCATAGCTTACTCCTTTATTGCGTGCTTTGTCTTGTCGTGTACGGTTATATCTTTGCCGAGCTGCACCTCAACGAGCTTAAGCTGAGTATCGGCAAATACCGTATGCTTGCAACCCGCCTTCATTTTAACTACGTCCCCCACATTTATACTTCCATATACTCCGTCGATAAGTGTGCGTCCGCTTCCCGACACTACCACCCAGACCTCATCACGGTGCTGGTGACTGTGATAATTCATAAAATGACCCTTGTTGAGTGTAACATTTATCACAAGGCTCTCTTCCTCAACGCTTATAACCCTGAAGCTTCCCCACGATTTTTCCGCGAACATTATCTGTCTGTCAATCTTATCGACAAAAGGCTTGATATAGCTTGAGCTTTCTTTGTCCGACACAAGTATACCGTCGCTGCTTGCTGATATAACGACGTCCTTGAGTCCCATTGCGAGCACGGGAACGCCAAGCTCGTTTATAACGTGGACGTTCTCACAGCTATCATTCATCATAACGTCTCCGATAGACTGCTCGTCCATAGCCTCGGTCAAAGTATTCCACGTACCGATGTCCTTCCACTCGCCCGCAAAGCGCAATACCTGGATACGGCTCTCTTTCTCGACCACAGCATAGTCGAAGCTTATCTTTGTGAGAGTATCATACTTTGCAAACAGGTCGTAATAGTCCTTAAAGTCGATAAGCTCGTGCGCCTTCGAGAGCACGTAGCCTATCTTATATGCGAAAACTCCGCCGTTCCAAAGCGCGCCTTCGGCTATATAGCTCTCTGCCGTTTTCACATCGGGCTTTTCCTTGAAGGTTGAAACGTAGCTTACACGCTCATCTGTCTTTGGAATGATATATCCGTACTTCTCACTCGGATACGTTGGCTGTATGCCCATAAGAACAAGATTTGCCTCGCCCTTGTCCGCCTGTTCACAAAGCGCCTTGAGACACTCAAAATAATCGTCGTTAACATAGGGGTCAACGGGGCAAACGACAACAGACTCGTCCGCAGACACACCCTGAACATCGTGAAGATATGCCGTTGCAAGTGCTATTGCGGGAAAGGTATCTCTTCGGCAGGGCTCGACAGAGATACCAACACTGTCGCCAAGCTGATTGTGTATTGCTGAGACCTGTGAACGTGAGGTGGCAATAGTCACCACCGCATCGGCATCCGCCTTCTTTATCTGACGGTAGACTCGCTGCACCATTGACTCATAGTCGTCTTGGTTTTTAAACAGCTTGATAAACTGTTTTGATCGAATGTCGTTTGAAAGAGGCCACAGACGCTTGCCCGAACCCCCGGAAAGTAATATAAGATTCATTTTTTACTCCTTTTTCGATAAAAGAGACCGTATATTCGTTCTATACGGTCTCTCGCTGTTATTTATCTTTCGGCTCTCATCGGATTCTCAAGAAAATCCTTGTACGCAAGACGAACTCCGTCCTCAAGCTCTGTCTTATATGTCCAGCCAAGCTTTGCCGCCTTGGAAACATCCAAAAGCTTTCTCGGCGTTCCGTTGGGCATTGAGCTGTCCCAGCGTATCTCTCCCGTATATCCGACGACCGATGCCACAAGCTCGGTAAGCTCCCTTATGCTCAGCTCCTTGCCCGTTCCCGCGTTGACAGTCTCGTTACCGCTGTAATTGTTCATGAGGAACACGCAGAGCTCCGCAAGATCGTCAACGTAAAGGAATTCTCTCTTCGGACTGCCATCTCCCCAGCAGACAACGTATTCTTTATTTTGCTCCTTCGCCTCATGGAAGCGTCTGATAAGCGCTGGAAGCACGTGGGAGTGCTCGGGATGGTAATTATCGTTAGGTCCGTACAGATTTGTCGGCATCACCGAAATATAGTCAGTACCGTATTGACGGTTGAGATATTCGCAATATTTAAGTCCCGATATCTTAGCCAGCGCATACGCCTCGTTGGTCTTTTCAAGCTCCGAGGTCAAGAGACAGCTCTCGGGCATAGGCTGAGGTGCCATACGGGGATAGATACAGGATGATCCGAGAAACTCGAGCTTTTTACAACCGTTTTTCCAAGCAGAATTTATAACGTTCATCTCAAGCATCATATTGTCGTACATAAAATCAGCAAGCGCGCCTTGGTTTGCCACGATACCTCCGACCTTGGCAGCCGCCAAAAATACGTATTCGGGTCTTTCCGCGGCAAAGAATGCCTCTACGTCAGCCTGTCGGCAAAGATCAAGCTCCTTATGTGTCCTCGTTACGATATTCTCATATCCCTGTCTTTTCAGCTCTCTGACTATAGCCGACCCGACCATTCCTCTGTGTCCCGCAACGTATATCTTAGAATTTTTTTCCATAATATGCTACCTCCACAGCACTACTGCGCGTCTCTTACCGCTCTTTCGCGTCTCGCAAGCGCTCTGTCGTGCTTAGCCATTATTTCTATGAGCTCCTCATATGAGGTCTTCTGAGGATCCCAACCGAGAACGGTTTTTGCCTTTGTGGGGTCTCCCCAGAGATTATCAACATCAGTAGGTCTGAACCAAGCAGGATTTACGCTGACAAGCAGCTTTCCTGTGCTCGCGTCATAGCCCTTCTCATCAATTCCGCTTCCCTCCCAGCGAACGGTCATTCCGTTTGCAGCAAATGCCTTCTCCGTAAAGTCTCTGACAGTATGCTGTACACCCGTAGCTATAACGAAGTCGTCGGGCTTTTCCTGCTGCATCATAAGCCACATGCACTCAACGTAATCCTTGGCATAACCCCAGTCGCGCAAGGAATCCATATTTCCAAGCTCCAAGTGATCCTGAAGTCCCTCTGCTATTCTTGCCGCCGCGAGCGTTATCTTTCTTGTAACGAAATTCTCGCCTCTTCTCTCGGACTCGTGATTGAAAAGAATGCCGTTTACAGCGAACATACCGTATGCCTCTCTGTACTCCTTTATCATCCAGAAGCCGTACTGCTTTGCGATAGCGTACGGAGAATACGGATGGAACGGTGTTGTCTCCTTCTGAGGTATCTCCTCTACCTTTCCGTAAAGCTCAGAGGTAGATGCCTGGTATATCCTTGTAGTCTCTGCCATTCCAAGCATTCTGACCGCCTCAAGTATACGGAGAACACCGATAGCATCAACGTCTCCCGAATATTCGGGAACGTCGAAGGAGACCTGAACGTGGGACTGAGCCGCGAGATTGTATATCTCGTCCGGTCTCACTATCCCTATTATTCGGATAAGCGACGTCGAATCACAAAGGTCCCCGTCGTGTATCTTTACAGAGCCTGCTCTGAGCAGATGGTCGATACGCTCAGTGTTTGATATCGACGAGCGCCTGGTAATACCGTGCACCTCATAACCCTTTTCAAGAAGGAATTCGGCAAGATACGAGCCGTCCTGACCTGTTATTCCTGTTATCAATGCTACCTTTTTCATAAAATCACCTCTCGTTTTTTGTCTTTTTACTGCATTATTATAACAGCTTGGATTCTGCTTTCCAATTGATTTTATTGATATATAGTTGTATTTTATTGACTTCTTTTGAACTGGATGATATTACAAAAAACAAGAATAAATAAAGAATAAAGAGGTCGGTACACAAATACCGACCTCTTTATTCGACAAAATCCATATAAATAAGGGGACTTTCACCAAAGAAAGCCCCCTCAACGTGCCCTCGCGAATTCGGTCAACCTTGCCATCTCTTGCGGAATTCTCCCGGCGGTATTCCTTCCACCTTTTTGAACACTCGCGAGAAATAATAAGGTGCCCCAAGACCGCAGGCGTAACCTATGTTTTCTACGCTGTCATCCGAAAATCGTAGCGCCTGCTTTGCTTTAGTTATCCTATATTGCAATAAATACTGATTGATAGACAAGCCAAATTGCTCCTTGAATATGCGAGTAAGATAGAATTTATTTATAAAGAACCTATCCGCAAGCTCATCTAATGTTATCTTTTGCGAATAATGCTCTCTAAGATAATCCACTATCTGTGCAAGATCCTTTCGCTTGTTAGCCGACGAGCGTTCATCCAAACACCAGCTCTCCTCCATAATTAGTGTCAACAGCTCGTTAAGCCCTTCGTTTATACGCATATCCCTTATATAGTCCGAGGATGAGGCTATCTCAAAAAGCTTCGCCCACACACGGTCAAACCCCGAGATGCTTTCAGGGCGAAAAGCAGGGCGACCGCCTCTATCAACATATTTCTCATAAATCTTGGGCATATTTTCACCGTAAAAGTGAACCCACCTCAGACACCACAAGCTATCTGAAGTCTCGTGTGAATACAGCGTTTTACAATCAATAAAAACGCAATCTCCCGCACGGAGCTTATATTCCGTACCGTGATACGTCAAGCTGCCCTCTCCAGACACGACCTCGATAAAAAGGTATGATTCCATTCCCTCTCTTCTGCTGATATGCTGTTTTATCGCCTGAAGCTCACCTATTTCCTGAACGTGTATCAGACTTTCTCTTGCAAAGGCAGACGGAGTGTAAAGTACTCGCCTTGAATCGACATATTTTTGACTAAAGTATTTACTGTCATTGTTTTTCATAATAAATATCCCCTAAGTACAAAAATTTATATCGCATTTACATTATATCACTTATCGCGCAACGTGTCAACAAAGCATTTTCTTCTGCTTGACCCCTTTTGTGCTTCGCAAAATATTTTTGCCCAAAATATTGTAATATTTCGGCGTTAGTGGTATAATATATTTAAGTATGTATTCTTATTGTAATATTGGGTGTGCCGTTCGGAGGTATTATGGATTACTTGATAGATGATAGCCTTAACGGCAAGACCGTGCTTAAGTTTATGAGCTGCACGCTCGGTCTGTCACGCGCCACGATAAAGCATCTGAAATTCAAGCCTTGCGGAATAGAGGTCAATGGATCTCACGTAACCGTCAGGCACGTATTGAGCAGAGGCGAGGTGCTCTCCCTGGCTATTGAAGACACCCAAGCTCCCGAAAAGCTTTCTCCGTGCGATCTTGATATCGATATTGCGTATGAGGACGACGAGGTGGTAGTTCCCAACAAGCCCGCAGATATGCCAACGCACCAATCGTTTGGACACTACAAAGACACGGTTGCAAACGCGCTTGCATATAGGTACGCGAGCAGAGGTATTCCCTTTGTATTTCGCCCTGTTAACAGACTTGACAGAAACACCAGCGGACTGCTTCTTATCGCAAGAGATCGCGTAAGTGCCGCGTCTCTTTCGGCAGCAATGAGAGAACATAAAATAAGCAAACGCTACGTTGCGATACTTCACGGCGTACCAAAAAACGATCGCGGAACGATAGACACGTATATGCGCCGTACCGCCAAGAGCGTTATCGTTCGTGAGATATGCGGCGAGGGAGAAGGCGGTGACAGAGCTATCACCGAATATGAGGTGATCTGCAAAAGCGAAACTCACACTCTCGTTGCTGCAACTCCCATAACGGGCAGGACTCACCAGCTTCGCGTACATTTTGCAAGCATTGGCTGTCCTATTGAGGGCGATGATATGTACGGAGAAGCGAGCGAGCTTATCTCCCGTCACGCGCTCCACTCCTTCAGTCTGTCATTTCCGCGTCCGTCGGACGGAAGCACCCTTACCGTAACCGCTCCGCTCCCCGACGATATGCGTATTCTTGCCGAGCGCGTGCTCTCCAATGCGCTTGATACGGTAAGTAAGGACATAAAAAATATAATACTCCCTACTCAAGAGGAAAATATATGAAATTTGCACTGTTTTCAAAAAGACAGTCGAAGAAAAAAGACCCAAAAAAAGAAAGAATAAAGCTGAGGCTTCCGTTAGCGGTAAAAATAATATACGCCATCGCTGCCGTATGTCTTCTCGTATACGTCGCGTTTTTGCTCAGCGAAAGCTTTGCTGACTTTTTCAACAGATACGTAAGCTCTGCAGTACGAGCTATCCTTGCTCATCTGACAAACTGGATACCCTTTTCTTTAGCTGAATTCTTTTTACTGCTTATTCCCATTTGGATAATACTTATCTCGCGCGCGGTACTGAAACGCTACGGCGACACGCTCTCCGAGACACTCAGCGCGGCGGTCTGTGTGCTATCGGCAATCGCACTGATATTTTCTACCTTCACATTCGGTTTTGCGCCCGCCTATCGCGGAAGCACGCTTGACAAAAAGCTTGGTATTCAGCGTACTGAGGTAAGTGCCGATGAGCTTTACGAGACCTCTATGATACTTGTAGAAAAGCTCAAAGAGGAGGTTGGAAACGTATCGTACGGAGAAGACGGATTTTCCATTATGCCATATGGCAAGGCACAAATGAACGACAAGCTGCTCGATGCGTTTGATACCGCCTCGGATAAATACACATTCATACAAAAGCTGAACAGCCGTATCAAGCCCGTAATGCTCAGTAAAGCGATGTCCTATACTCATATAACGGGAGTTTACACCTTCTTTACGGGCGAGGCAAATATAAACGTCGATTTTCCCGACTACACACTTCCCTATACGGCGGCACACGAGCTATCACACCAACGAGGGATAGCGCGTGAGGACGAAGCGAATTTTGTCGCATACCTCGTTTGCTCGGCATCTGAGGATAGTTATATAAGATATACCGCGTATCTCGGTCTCTATGAATACGTAGCTTCCGCGCTAATGCAAGCAGACAGCGATCTTTACATGCGCTCATATTCAAGCTTGCCTTTGTGCGTAAAGGATGAGCTTGCCGCATATTCGCGCTTTTTTGAGCCATACGTAGACTCCACCGCGTCTGAGGTATCCGAGACGGTAAACAACACCTTCCTTACCATTCACGGAACAGAGGGTACTAAGAGCTACGGCATGGTAGTCGACCTCGCGGTAGCATATTACAAACCGCAAATCAACTAAAATACTTCTATATCCCGTATTCGGGTGAATATCATTATAAAAGAAAGACAACAATACAACGACGGAGGTGCATATGGAAAAGCTGATGATCCGTGGCGGTAAACCGCTTTACGGTGAAGTGGATATAAGCGGAATGAAAAACTCCGCAC
This sequence comes from Oscillospiraceae bacterium, assembly GCA_015063845.1. Taxonomy (GTDB): domain Bacteria; phylum Bacillota; class Clostridia; order Oscillospirales; family CAG-272; genus HGM12713. The sequence continues at coordinate 55,925 of SVTJ01000006.1, read as the reverse complement.
TTCCAATAATATTCGGCACTATCGTTACAAACGATATATGTACGATAGGTAACGTGCCCGACGTGAGCGATATATCCCTTGCGCTCGATACGCTGAGAACTATTGGCGCAAAAATAAGATTTATCAACACGGACACGGTCATGATAGATACCCGCAGTGTCAAAATGAAAAGCCCGCCGCTTGAATACGTCAGCAAAATGAGAGGCTCCACGTATCTTATCGGCGGTATGCTCGGCAGATTCGGCGAAGCGCTCGTCGGTTATCCCGGTGGCTGTGACTTTGGCACACGCCCGATCAATCAGCATATAAAAGGCTTTGAACTGCTCGGCGCAAAGGTAGAGTACTGCGCTGACGGTAATATTCACGCAGTTGCTCCAAACGGTCTTAAGGGGAACTTCATATACTTTGATATCGCTTCGGTAGGTTCCACCATAAACGTTATGCTCGCGGCAATATTTGCTGAGGGGACTACTATCATAGAAAACGCAGCGCGTGAGCCCCATATAGTTGACACCGCAAGCTTTCTCAACGCCTGCGGAGCAAACATTTCGGGTGCGGGAACAAGTATGATAAGAATACGCGGCGTAAAGCAGCTTCACGGCTGTAACTACGACATAGCTCCCGACATGATAGAAGCGGGAACTTATATGGCAGCGGCCGCCGCAACGGGCGGAAGCGTTACCATAAGACGGATAATACCCAAGCACATGGAATCGGTATCCGTAAAGCTTCGCGAGATAGGTCTTGACCTTGATGTCGGCGATGATTACATAACGGTAAATTCTCAAAAGAAATACAGAGGTACAGAGATACAGACCAATCCCTACCCGGGTTTTCCCACGGATATGCATCCGCAGTTTACGTCAATGCTTTGCCTCGCAAGCGGTGTAAGCACTATCACCGAGCGTGTTTGGAACGGGCGGTTCAAATACGTTGATGAGCTGACCAAGATGGGAGCAAGAATAGATATCGTTGATAATACAGCGCATATAAACGGAGTTGCTTCATTGCACGGAGCATCTGTAAAGGCTACCGACCTCAGAGCAGGCGCGTGCCTTGTTATAGCGGCACTCGCGGCGCATGGCGAAAGCAGCATCACGGGACTTGAATTTATCGACAGAGGATATTCGGATCTCGTTGAAAAGCTCAAAAACTTAGGCGCGGACATTAAAAGAGTCGAATAAATTTTAAAGTATTGCTTTTTTGAGGGGAGCTTATTGTAAGAAGTTCCCCTCTTTTTGTCTGCTCTAAACCCAAGTTTTTTATCCCTATGCATAGCTTTCAGCGCAAGTGATATATTATATAACAATGATAGATACGTGAAAATATATCGTCAATATACAAAAAATAGCAAAAAGATGTTGACAACTCAACAAAAATGTGGTATTCTTATGATGGATATTAATGCGAAAGGAGGCTCATAGGTGGAGCACGATAGGCTCGAAACTTTTATGGCTCACGTGACAGGTGCGTCACGAAGCATAACAAAGCTCAAAGCTCGCGGTATGTCAAGCTATAATCTTGGAAGCACTCATACTGCCTGCTTGCGCGTACTTTTTAAGTCGCGAAACGGAATGACCCGAACTCAGCTCGCTAAAAAATGTGAGCTCGACAAGGCACAGATCTCTCGAATAATCAACGAGCTTGAAGAAAAAGGATACGTCAGCGAAAGCGCGGAGACCACAAGCTACAAGAGAAAGATAACCCTCACCGATGAGGGCACGAAAATAACGGCGGAGATAAATCAGCTGGTGCTTGATATCAACGACGTTGTAAGCGGAGAGATAGCATCTGAGGATATTGAAACTTTTTATAGAGTATTCGGCACTATATGCGCGAATTTGAAGCAGGCGGAGGGATTCTTTGAGTCAAATGACAAAGCTTCCTCGGCAAATAACTGAAAGGTGTATTTATTATGAATAACGGAAAACAGTCAACAAACGTAGAAAAGAAAGAGATCAAAATGATAACGAGACCTAAGACCGAAAGAAAGTATGAACGAGTTCTCGACGCATACGATCTTTGCAGAATAATCGCAAAGCACAGAGATAGGATCGCTTTCTCTTATTATGACAAGAGCAAAAATCTTTGCCATCTTTCCTACGCAAGATTTTATAACAGAATAGTAAGAACCGCGGCAGGACTTACTCAGCTCGGTCTTGCAGGTAAAAAGATAGCTATAATCGGAGAAACATCCACAGCTTGGCTTGCGTCTTATCTTGCAATACTCGTAACGGGAAGCGTTGCTATCCCCATGGATAAGGAGCTTGAGCCCTCTGCGATAATCGGTCTTCTCGAGAGCGTTGACGCAGATGCTATCATCTACTCCTCAAGCTTTAACGGTAAGCTTGCAGGCAAGGTCAGCAAGGACAGCTCTCTCAAGCACTTTATACCGATAGATCCCGATGAGGCTGAGCTTTCTCAGCCCGGTACGATAGCTTACAGAGCTATGAGAGCTCGCGGTAAGCTCGACGTTGATGCCGGAAGATTTAAGCTCTCCCCCATTGAGAGCAGAGAGACTTTGGCGGAAATGCTGTTCACCTCGGGTACAACGGGCTCAAGTAAGTGCGTTATGCTCAGCCAGAAGAACATCTTCGCTGTCGTAAACTCCGCGCTCCAGAGCGTTGACTTCGGTCCCGATGACGTCATCGTCTCGGTTCTCCCCGTTCACCACACCTACGAGCTTGCTATTCTTCTCTGCGAGCTTGACCTTGGTGTTCGTATTTGCATCAACGACTCGCTCACACGTGTTCTTAAGAATTTCCAAACATTTAAGCCCACGGGTCTTATCCTCGTTCCCCTCTTTGTATATACAATGTATAAGAAGATATGGGCAGAGGCTAAAAAGAAGGGTAAGGACAAAAAGCTCAAGGCAGGTATCGTTACTTCTCACGCAATGCGTAAGTTAGGTATCGACAAGCGCCGTCAGATATTCGCAGAGGTTTTGAATTCCTTCGGTGGCAGACTTTCGAAGATCGTCTGCGGCGGTGCTGCGCTCAATCCTAAGATGATAGAGTTCTTTGACAGCATCGGCATTGAGATATGCGAAGGCTTCGGTATCACCGAGTGCGCTCCTCTCACGTTCGTTACCCCCTACTATGCTCGTAAGATCGGATCTGTTGGTCCCGCAGTTCCCTGCTGTCAGGGTAGAATAGACGGAACAAATGTCGGCTCTCACGGATACCTTGAGGGAGAGATACAGATCAAGGGCGACAACGTAATGCTCGGATACTACAACAATCCCGAGGCTAATGAGCTTGCTTTCACTGAAGACGGCTGGTTCAGAACGGGTGATATCGGATATATGGACGACGACGGATACTTCTATGTAACAGGTAGACTTAAGTCCGTAATAGTTCTCGAAAACGGTAAGAATATCTTCCCCGAAGAAATCGAAGAATACCTTGCGGATATAGAATATATTGCAGAGAGCGTTGTTGTAGGACGCCAGAGCGGCTCGACCGTAAACCTCGTAGCTATCGTTTATCCGAATATGGCTATGTTCAAGGAAAACGCATCCGCAAGCGTTATGCTCAGCACTATCGAAAAGCAGATCAACCTACTCAACAAGCGTCTGCCTTCTCATAAGCAAATAAAGAAGGTAGAGATCAGAGAAGTTGAGTTTGAAAAGACCTCGTCCAGAAAGATCAAGAGATTTCTTGTTAAATAACATTTGAGGCGTCGACAATGACCACGCGGTCCGCCGCACAAAAGAAAGGAAAAAAACTATGCGTGATTACGTAATTCTGACCGATTCGGGAACGGATCTGTCCGCCGAAATGGCAAAACAGCTTGACATCGAGATACTTGACCTTATGGTTATTATGGAAAACGAGGAGCCGAGACCCAACAGCTCGGTAGAGACTAAGGAGTTTTACAAATTCCTTAGTGAGAAGCATATGGCTACCACGTCTGCTGTAAACAGCGAAACCTTTGCAGAGGTTATGGAGAAAATAGTAACCGATGGTAAGGACGTTATATATCTCGGATTTTCCTCGGGTCTCAGCAACACATACAACGCAGGCAGACTTGCGGCTGAGGAGATCGCCGAGAAGCATCCCGAGGCTAAGGTCTACGCAGTAGATACTCTCTGCGCTTCTCTCGGTGAGGGTATGCTCGTTTATCTCGCGGCTAAGAAAAAGCAGGCGGGAGCTACTATCGATGAGCTTCGCGACTACGTTGAGGCAAACAAGCTCCATCTCTGCCATTGGTTCACGGTTGAGGATCTTATGTTCCTCAAGAGAGGCGGAAGAGTCAGTGCCGCAACCGCCGTTGTGGGAACAATGCTCAGCATCAAGCCCGTTATGCATGTTGACAACGCAGGTAAGCTCATAAAAATGGGCACAGCGAGAGGCAGAAAGGCGTCTGTCGATGCTTTGTTTGAGAAAACAAAGGCAAATGCCATCGAAAAGGACATTATGTTTATCTGCCACGGAGACTGCATAGACGATGCAAATTATCTTGCAGACCGTCTCAAGAATGAGCTTGGAGTTAAGGAAGTTATTATCGACTACACAGGCGTTGTTATCGGTTCTCATTCAGGTCCGGGAACACTCGCAGTATTCTATATCGGAACAGAGAGGTAATTAGTTATGAAGCTTGACGGACCCGCACTATACGCTATGCTGCTTTCCGCAGCAAACGCACTTGACAACAATAAAGTTGCCATAAACAATATGAACGTATTCCCCGTTCCCGACGGAGATACGGGTATCAACATGGCGCTCACGCTCAACGCTGTTAAAAATCTTGACGAGGACCCCTCGCAGCAGAAGGTTTCCGAGCTTTCAAAAAAGATAGCTTCGCTTATACTTCGCGCCGCAAGAGGTAACTCGGGTGCTATCATCTCGCTTTTCTTCAGAGGAATGTCAAAGGCATTTTGTGATTCCGATGAGATAGATACCACAGACGTTGCCCGTGCTTTCAGAAAAGGTACTGACGAAGCATACAGAGCAGTTATGAACCCCACTGAGGGAACGATTCTCACGGTCATGAGACGCTGTGCTGAAGAGGCTGAGCGCGCAGTAGCGGAGAACAAATTCGCAACCGACGACGTTCGCGGTCTGTTCTCTTATATAGTTGACGTCGGAGAGGAAGCACTTGCTCATACTCCCGACCAGCTCCCCATTCTTAAGGAAGTTAACGTAGTAGACGCAGGCGGTCTTGGATTTATGACCGCTCTTAACGGCATGCTCGCTTCCCTCAACAACAAGCCCGTTCAGCAGCTTGCCGCTGACAACGAGCCCTCCGAGGCTGACTTTACAAGCTTTGACACCGAGGACATCACCTTCCCCTACTGCACAGAGTGCATCGTTGAAAAGTTTGACGAGTACAAGGGAGAAGGCAACGCAGACGAATTCCACGCATTTCTCGGCGGTATCGGAGACAGCCTTGTATTTATTGAGGACGAGGCAATAATCAAAGTGCACGTTCACACCGACCACCCGGGTCTTGTACTTGAGAACGCGGGTAAGTACGGTATGTTTGCGACAGTAAAGATAGAGAATATGCGCAAGCAGCATTCGGCTATCGTTTCGGATAAGAACGAATCAAAGCCCAAGAACGAGATCGCGGCTCCCGAGAAAACATTTGGTTTTGTAAGCGTTTGCATGGGCAACGGAATAAAGGATACCTTTATTGATATCGGAGCGGACAACATAATCTTCGGCGGTCAGACAATGAACCCCAGCACACAGGATATCATTGACGGAGTAAACAAAACTCCCGCTGAGATAGTTTACGTTCTTCCCAACAACAAGAACATTTATCTTGTCGCAAAGCAGGCAGCTAAGCTTATCAAGGACAAAAAGGTAATCGTTCTTGAGACGCGCAGTGTTCCTCAAGGTATTTGCGCGATGCTCGCTTTTGACCCTGAGGCTGATGAAGCTACAAACACCTCTGCTATGACTGAGGCGGTTACGGGCGTTACGAGTATGTCTATAACTCACGCTGTAAGAGATACTACAATCGGCGGCGAGAAGATAGAGGACGGTCAGATGCTCGGTATGGTAGACGGCGCTATCGATTGCGTTGCGGATACCTGCGAGAGCTGTATCGAAAAGCTCACCGAGAAGATGTCGGGCGCTTGCTATATCACCGTATTCTACGGAGAGGAAGTAATCGAGGAACAGGCAGAAAAGGTACTTGATATCATCAAGAACGCCGTTCCCGATGCAGAGATCGTAGCGATAAGTGGCGGTCAGCCAATATACAGCTACATTATTTCCGTTGAGAAATAAGAATTATTTATTGACAAGTCCATCCCTTTAGAGTATAATTTATTTATAAACTCAATAAATCTTTAAGGAGTACATTATGAAAAAGGTTAAAAGAATTCTTTTGACAGTAGCAGTTCCCTTTATTCTCGCGATCTCCATGCTCACCCTTTGTTCTTGCGACGTTGAGGCTACCATGAACAAAATGCTCGGCGAAAAGCCCGTAGAGGACGGCGTTTACAAGTACGTCGGTTATACATTTGATACCGAAGCTACCGAAAACGCAGGTATAGTTCAGGCGAAAGCAAGCGCAGCGACTGTTGCGGAAGCTTTTGTCAGCGAGGTATACAACCCCACCACTCAGTCGGGTGAAAAGTACTATGACACACTTACTTTCAAGGATGGCAAGATCACTCGCTTGCATTACACAAGAAAGACCAGCATTCTCGACGGAATTGAGATCTATACCCACGTTGATGAGAGCACATCCGACTACGGCACCTACAAGGGCAAGAACATCACTATCGATATAGATGATTTCGAGTCTGCTTACATCAAAGAGGGTGTTCTTAACGTAAAGGTAAAGACCTACTTCAGCGATACAACATACGCTATCCTTCAGTTTGAGCTTGTTGACTGATTTTAAGTAGCAAAAAAACGCTTATGGTAAAAGCCATAAGCGTTTTTTTACTATCTATGATGCTTTTTCTTCGAGCAAGCAATCGTCCACCTTTGCAACGATCACCGAAACGTCGTCCGTACAGCCTATCTTGTCGGCATACGCTATGACAGCATCGGCGAGCTGCTCGGCACTGTGCGTAAGCAGTCGGGAACGCAGAAGCTCGAAAAGCTCGGGGCTCTCTTCCCTGCCATCGGTTATACCGTCACTAACCATCACAAGCACGTCTCCCGGTAAAAGCTCCATATTGACGCGTCCGAAATCAGGTTCTCTTATTATCCCTATCGGCACACTTCTCGTTCTCAGCTTGAACAGTGAGCCGTCACGGAATACAAAAGTCGGGGCTGCGCCGCTCTTATAAAAGCTGACCTTTGTATCAACAAGGTCAAACACACCAAGATCGACCGTTGCGCAGCATTCATCCGCGCTGCTTCCGTTTTGTCGGCGTATAAAACCGTTTATCACCGACAGCGTGCTACGTATGCTTTCAAAGTTTCCATCGTTGATGGGTAAAAGCTTCTCCAGAAACGCGGCGCACAGCTCCGATATGCGTGCCGCTTTTTCTCCGCTGCCCATTCCGTCGCTTATAAAAGCGTATGCCCGTCCGCCGTCATCATCTATCACAGTTCCTATACTGTCGCCGCAAATCGTTTGCCCTGCGGCATTTCTTTTTCTTTGTGCAAAGCTCACGCGCAAGATCGCCTTTCTTTCAAACACAGCATACGCGCATCCCCCTATTTCAAAGGGCTCTCGAGCCTCAAGTAAAAGGTCAAATCGCTTACCGAGCTCTTTTACTATCCTTGCGCTTGCGGCGCGAAGCCTTACTGCATCGTCACAGCAAACAAGTATACGCCGTCTGCGTCCGCCGAAAACGTTTACGCGAAGTGACGGAATACGCAATTTTTCTCGCAAATACTCTCCTATCTCATTAGCAAGCTCGTTTTCGGGCTGATAATCATTGTCGTTACCCGCCATTATATCCGCAATATAGTCGGATATGGCGGCGAGGTCAAGAGCAAAGCCCTCTCCGCGCTCATTTGATGCCGTGCATAATGACAGCTCGGCAATATCGTCGGGTGCAAAGTTGCGTTCCTTTCCCTCGCGCAGCTTTCCGTTACTTCGCACACTGCTTTTTTTGACAACGACATCCCCGTCTCCTATCTCTGCATAAAGTACCGAGCTATTGCCTATCGGCGTCTTGCTTTCCGACACTTTCTTAGCACCACCGAGAAGACTTTCCGAAAGATCCGACAAGGATCTGCACAGCTCTTTCATTCGCCTTGCGCTATCGTCAAGTCGAGCCACCGCAATATCGGAGCCGTCAGAAACGACCTTTTCCACCTTACTCATCTCTTGTTGTGCACTCGCTTTCTCACCCTTTGAACGGGTATTTTGGAAAAACAGCCTCTCGGTAACAAGGAATAGCAGTGTTGCCGTCAAAAGAGCAGAAAAAAGAGACAAAAATGCTGCTACACCATTCATATATATTCCCCAAGACATCCCCGCCAAGAATGCACAAAAGCATCCGAGCGTCGATGAGACCGACGATAAAAAGCCATAGCATACGGCAGCAAAAACGAAGAGCGGAGCATATACTACCGATACGCAAAGTCCCGACGCTATCGCAACAAGAATGCCAAAAGACAATCCTCTCTTTTTTGTGCTGTAAAGCGTGACAAGCATACAAACGAGCACGGAAAGCGACACTCCTAAAGGAGAGTATTTTCTGAGAGAAAACACAGTCGCCGCCCATAGCACAATATATCCCATATCGTTCCATATCTTAAAAGTTCGCGCTCTTTTTAACTTGACTGTGCCCGACAGCGGAGCAAGCAACACCGTGCCCACTGATGCAACACCCATACTTATGAGCATACCGAACAAATCATAATATAGAAATCCGCCGATAGCCAAACGGTAAGCCCCAAGCGCGAAAGCCGCAACAGCCGCGGCGACCGCTCGCAAATATACGGGCTCATCAAAAACGTGCGGCAAAAGCTTTTTGGAGCTCGCGTCACGCATTGCAAGAGAAAATATAAGACGAAGCAATATCGCCACCGCATATGTACATAGCAAAGGGACGGCTGTGCTCGGTGGCATTCCTATCGACGAGAGCAAAGCTCCCGCAAAAGCGGCAAGCGTGTATACCGAGGATGAGCACACGAGAGCCAGCGCGAGCGGCATCGACCCAAACGGCAGCGCGGCGCGTCCGAGGACAGCAGCAATAGCCGCGCACAGCATCGCCTTCCCAATGTATTTAAACGTTCCTATCATTCCAATACTCTGTTCTTTTTTCATTTCTTGTACTTTTGCATCCATATCATAAACTTCCTTTCGCTAAGCGTAGATACAGTTTACCAAAAAACACGCGAGAGCTTTGTCGCAAAAAAGCCCTCGCGTGACCTATATGCAAAAAAGTTTTCGTCATACTTTACCTCAAAGTGATATCTTGTGTCATTATTTTGCTCTTTTTTGGTCGTTCAAAGTGTTTTTTTCTCGGGTTTGAGCGTCAGATGTCGATGACTTTTTAGAAAGAGACTGCCGAAGTGAGATTATTCCGCCCGATATCAGCATAACTCCGAAAATCCTGCGCAGATATTCTCCGTTTATCCACCCCGAGAGCATAGTTCCGATAAATACTCCCACAATACCTGAAGCGATCATTATACCAACTGCTGTAAACATTATTTTTCTGCGAAAAATCTGCACTGTAACGGAGGCGCCCGAGGAAAACAAAAAGAACAGTAAATTAAGTCCCTGAGCCGCAAGCTGAGGTATATCGGAAACAAGCGCGAGATAGACGGTAAAAAGTCCGCCACCACCGATCCCAAGCCCCGATAAAAGAGATATTAAAAACGCGGATATCATATTTATTGCCATATTCTACCTCACAATAAGAAGTATTCCCGAAATTATCACAAGAGAAGCAAAAAGTCTTCTCAAAAATACCGCTTTGAGCTTATCAAGCAATAAGCCTCCGACAGCGCCGCCAAGCACCGCGGGAAGAACAAACACTCCAAAGCCCTCCGCACTAAAGTTGCCCTTTGAGAGGTACAGTATGCAGGACAGCAAAGAGAGCGGCAGCATAACGCACAAAGCGTGCGCAAAGACGTCGTTCTTCTCACTCATTTTTTCTTTATATATTTTGGTCAGCGCAAAAACCGTTATTATGCCTCCCCCTGCCCCCAAAAGTCCGTTAACCGCTCCGGCAAAAAGTCCCGCAAGCAACAGTTTTATCGGTGCGCCCTTAACACTTGTATATAGCTTCATAAGACAGCCTCACTTTTTTATTTGAAAATTTTTTAAAATCCTTGAAAGCACAAAAAAAATGTGATATAATTATTGTGTATATTTGTATCTAATAGCATTTCCGTTATCGGGCATGCTTAATCATAAGAACGAAAAAAGGAGAGTTGCATATGGCAAATAAAAAAACGCCAAAAAAGAACAGTATGGCAAAAAAAGTTGTAAAAAGTGCGGGAAAGGGCGCAGCTAAGAGCGCGGTGAGAACAGTCGCAAAAGAAAGCGGCATAAAAACACCGAAAAGAAGAAAAAAGAGCGGCGCTTCGGTTCTCGTTTACATAATTCCCTATGTACTTATCCTACTTGCGCTGATACTCGCGATATGCTTTGTTACGGTGCATCTTCTCGACTTAAGTGACGGAGTTGGAGTAGTGGGTTATGCAATACAGGCGTTTTTCTGCGCATTGTTTGGTCCGTCCGCTTTTTTGCTTCCGCTTATACTCGGTTATATCGGTGTAAGATGGTGCATATTTAACGCAAAATGGTCGAACAACAGCACAAGCGACGATTACTACGATGAAAAGAAAGACCTCGTACTTATAACGGTGATGTCCTCGCTTATCCTTTTGATGCTGTCAACTCTTATCGGCATTTTTGCGGGTCAGGACACCTTTGATACTTTGGATTTTTGGGAAATGGGAATTGCAGGCGAAGGCGGAGGAATTCTCGGCGGAATGCTCGCTTTCCTGCTTATTATCTGTTTCAAAGAGATCATATCCTCAATAATAGTAATATTCCTCATAGTTGTATTTGCAATACTTGCAGTCGGTCTCACTCCCAATAAGATCATTAATATGATACGCGAAAAGAATGAGCAAAGAGCTGAGCGCAAAGAGAACGAAAGACTTGCGGCAGAGAACGAGGATGATGACGACGAGGACGACGGTAAGGTTGCCGCAGTTCCGTTCATAAAAAATCGAAAAGAGATACGCGAAGCTCCCGCTCCCAAGGAAGACAAGACCAAGGGAACAGTCAGCGTAGACGAGCTTCTTGACGATGATATTGCTCCCACTCCCGTTGACCCCAAGGTGGCAAATAAGCTCACACCCGAGCCCGAGGTTCATATAGGCCCTGCTGAGCGTGAGGGAGACGTTGGTTCTAAGTCCAAGGCTGCACAGCCTCAAAGCGATATGCCGCTTGACTTTGGCGGAGACCCTTCGTTCGATAAGGGTGAGTTCAACAGCATAGATGACATCGTCAAGGGACTTAGCGTTGCCGTAGCAGCAGAAGCGGCGCAGAACAAGAGAGTTCCCGATCCTGCCGAGCTCATCGACGAGCAGCCCGAAGAGCCCGAACAAAAGCCGCTTGACCTCAAGAAGATAGAAAGCGACGACATACTCGGCGACACAGCCGCTGTTGCTCCTGATGAAACGGCGATAGAGCCCGAGCCCGAAATAATCACTCCCTACGTATTCCCGCCATATGATCTTCTCGCAGAGAATAAAGACACAGTCGAAAACGACTACTCCGAAGAGCTCCAGAGCAACGCAAGAATACTTGTTGACACACTTAAGAGCTTCAAGGTAGGAATAAAAGAAGTCACCTACTCTCGCGGACCTACTATCACTCGTTACGAGCTTAAGCCCGAGGTCGGCACAAGAGTACGCTCGATAGCAAATCTTGTTGACGACATCGCGCTCAACCTTGCTACCACGGGAGTCAGAATCGAAGCGCCTATCCCTAACAAGGCGGCGGTCGGTATAGAGGTGCCCAACAAGACAAGAGCTACCGTTTATCTCCGTGACCTCATAGAAAATCAAAAGTTCTTTGAGGCAAAGAGCCGTCTTACTGCAAGCCTTGGCATGGACGTTGGCGGTAACCCCATATACTTCGATATATCCAAGATGCCCCACCTGCTTATCGCGGGTACTACGGGCTCAGGTAAATCAATTTGTATCAACTGTATCATAATCAGTATTCTTTACAAGGCGAAGCCGGAGGACGTTAAGCTCATACTCATCGACCCAAAGAAGGTTGAGTTTAATATGTACAAAAATATTCCTCACCTCTACTGTCCTATCGTCAGCGAGCCTAAGAAGGCAGCAGGCGCGCTTGCATCCGCAGTAGCTGAAATGGAACGCCGCTTTGAGCTTATTGAGTCGGTAGGTGTTCGTGATATAGCAAGCTACAACGCCGTAACAGAAAACGATCCCGAAAAAGAATATATGCCTCATATGGTCATTATCATCGATGAGCTTGCAGACCTTATGATGACAGCACGTGACGAGGTCGAAACATCCATTTGCCGTCTCGCACAGAAAGCAAGAGCAGCAGGTATCCACGTAATTCTCGGTACTCAGCGTCCGTCAGTCGACGTTATCACGGGACTTATCAAGGCAAATGTCCCCTCGCGTATCGCTTGTACGGTTACCTCTCAGGTAGACTCGCGTACGATCATAGACGTTGCGGGTGCTGAAAATCTTATCGGTCGCGGTGATATGCTGTTCTCTCCCGTTGGCTCTTCCAAGCCCGTTCGTGTTCAGGGCGCCTTTGTCAGCGACGGTGAGGTTGAAAAGATAGTCAACTTCATAAGCGAGAACAACGGAAAGGCAAAGTACAACGAAGAGTTTATGCACCACATCGAAGAAGAGGCTGCGAAGTGCGGCATGGGCAAGAAGGGCGCAGCTCAGGCAAACGTCGAGGATATGCCCGAGGTCGAGGGTGGAGACACTAAGTTCAGAGACGCTGTCAAGCTTGCAATAGAGTCCGGAAAAATATCCACGTCCTTTATGCAACGCCGCTTGAGCGTTGGATACGGCAGAGCCGCAAAGATAATCGACACTATGGAAGCGCTGGGTTACGTCAGCGCGCCTGACGGAAACAAGCCTCGACAGGTGCTCATAACCATGGACGAATATATGCGCCGTGTAATGGACGGTAACCTCGGAAGCGACGAATAAAAAACTCATGGGGGATCTTAAACGATCCCCCACAAAATAATTATCAAGGAGAAAACATATGAATATTGCGTTTATGAGATTTCCCGAAGGCAAGCCTAAGGCGCTTACCCTCAGCTACGACGACGGAGTTGAGCAAGATATAGACCTTATGAAGATACTTGACAAGCACGGTATCAAATGTACTTTTAACATAAACAGCGCAGTAATTGCAAGAGAGGACAAGGTATACGCACCCGGTGCTCCTCAGCGCCGCCTCAGCAAGAGCCGTGTGCTTGCGCTCTACAAGGACAGCGGACACGAGGTAGCCGTTCATTCAAGCACGCATCCTTGGCTGGAAACTCTCCCCACGGCAACTGTCGCTAAGGAGATAATCGACGACAGAGTTGCGCTTGAGGAGATGTTCGGTACGGTCATAAGAGGTATGGCGTATCCTATGGGTACGTTTTCCGACGAGGTAGTTGCCGCTGTGAAGAGCGCGGGAATACTCTACGCGAGAACTACCATATCCACAAAGAGCTTCGATATTCCCCGTGATTGGCTGCGCCTGCCTACGACCTGCCGCCACAAAGATCCCGACCTTATGCCGCTTGCGGAAAAGTTCGTAAATATGCAAGTTAAAAATCATCCTCGACTGTTCTATCTTTGGGGACACAGCTATGAGTTTGAGGATGCCGACAACTGGAACGTTATCGAAGAGTTTGCGGAATACGTCGGCGGCAAGGAAGATATCTGGTATGCAACCAATATCGAGATATTCGAGTACGTTGAGGCATTCAACCGTCTTGTCTGGTCGGCTGATATGCGCATAGTCAAAAACCCCTCTGCTATCCCCGTTTGGGTAAAGGCCGGAATACACGGCGAGGGAGAAAAGGTCATAAAAATAGAGCCCGGCGAGACCGTAAGGCTTTGAGGTGATTTGAATGAATAAAACCTTTATGCGCTTTCCGGGCGGACTTGCCAAGGCAATGACGCTCAGCTATGATGACGGAAATGAACAGGACGTTCAGCTTGTCGAAACACTCGACAGATACGGACTAAAATGCACGTTCAATCTCAATACGGGACTTATGCCCGAGGTCAGACCCGTGTGGCGCGAGGGCAAGCTCAACCGCCGTCTCACACCTACCGCAGTCAAAGAGCTTTACGGTAACAGCGGACACGAAATCGCGCTTCACAGCTCTACTCACGTTTGGCTTGAGTCTATTCCCTCAGCTTACGCTATGAAAGAGATACTTGATAATAAGGTAGCCCTTGAAGCTCTTTTCGAGCGTCCCGTGCGAGGCTTGGCATATCCGTTTGGAACTTACAGTGAAGAGGTCGTTGATATACTAAAAAGTTGTGGTATCGTGTATGCAAGGACGGTAAACGACAACAAAAAATTTGAGCTTCCGACCGATTGGCTTTGCTGGGATCCTACGTGCCGTCACCTCTGCCCCGACCTTATGACGCTTGGTGAGAATTTTGTGAATATGAAACCGGAGCGCAAAGTAAAAGTCTTCTACCTTTGGGGACACGGCTTTGAATTCGAGCGCGACAACAACTGGGAGCTTATCGAAAACTTTGGAAAGCTTGTCGGACATAAGGACGATATCTGGTATGCAACCAATATTGAGATATACGACTACGTCAAGGCATATGAAAGCCTCATCTGGACGACCGATCTTTCTATCGTGAAAAATCCCACGGCAACCTACATATGGGTGCTCGTATGTCAGCACGGAAAGAGAGAACAGACCGTTATGATCCCCTCAGGGGCAACCGTAAAATTATAAATAATAAGATCAAAGGGTATTTCTCTAAGAAATACCCTTTAATAATTTATAAAAAAAATTCAGGGAAGCTTCCTTCAAGAAGCTTCCCTGAAAATATTATCCAAATTAATACTCGGGGGTTATGTGTACAGTGTAGAGCGTGCCGAGGGCTTCCTCAACGAGCTCACCGAACGGCAGCTTATTCTCTTCAACAAGCACCTTTTCAAGCTCGGGCTTGGTCTTAGGATGCTTGGGAGTGAACACAGTACAGCAGTCCTCGTAGGGTTGAATGGACGTTTCAAACGCACCCATCTTACGGGATATCTGCACTATCTCCTCTTTATCCATTCCGATACAAGGACGGAAAACGGGCATATTCACGCAAGAATCGGTAACACCGAGCGCCTGCATAGTCTGTGATGCCACCTGACCAAGGCTCTCGCCCGTAATAAGCGCGGTACAGCCATTGTCCTTTGCCACCCTCTCGGCTATAGTCATCATATATCTGCGGAGCAACAGCGTGAAATAATCCTCGTTGCACGCCTTGACAAGCTCCTCTTGAATATGTGTGAGCGAAACTATATGAACGTTTATATCTCCAGCATACTCGGAGACTATCTTAGCAAGATCAAGCACCTTTTCTCTCGCCCTCTCACTTGTATACGGAAAGGATTCAAAGTGCACAGCGTCGATACGAACGCCTCTCTTTGCCATCATATAGCCTGCAACAGGAGAGTCTATTCCACCAGACAAAAGGAGAAGTCCGCGTCCGTTAGAGCCGATAGGCATTCCGCCTGCTCCCTTGAACTGACCCGCCGAGACGTACGCGCCGTACTCTCTTATCTCGACCTTGACAACAACATCGGGGTTGTGAACGTCCACCTTTATGCGAGGACAGCTCTCAAGCACAACGCCACCTATCTCACGAGATATCTCCATAGAGTCAAGAGCAAAGCTCTTATCACTTCTCTTCGCCTCAACCTTAAAGGTCCTCTTTCCGTCAAGGAACTGAGGTATATATTCCCTTGTTATACGAGCAATATCGTCCATGGCTTTCTCGCACACAGCCGCGCGTGAGATAGCAACGATGCCAAACACCTTGCTTGCGGCAATAAACATACCGTCAACGTCACAACTCTCATCCTTGGGCTCTATATAAATAGTGCTCTGCGCTCTGTATATATCAAAGTCACCGTAAGCTCTCGCTCTTTTTTTCATCTCACGGCAGAGCATATCCTCAAAATACTTGCGGTTAGCACCTTTAAGTACTATCTCGCCGTATTTGCAGAGAAGTATCTCTTTAATCATCATTTTGTTCGCCGTCGATGTCCTCTACAGGGGTAAGAAGCTCCATAGCCACCTCGGCGTCCTCCTCTCGAACGAAAATATCGGTTCCGTACACCGAATATCCCATAACGACCTTTACCATTCCGCCCGCGCCTCTGTCCTTTGCGAGAAAAGGTATCTCTGCGGAATTGAGAACGGTCTGTATCACCGCAAGCTCTGCGGGATTATATATCGTTGCGACAAGCGCAAGGCCTTCCTGATTGCTTGCACTGTCAAGTCCAAAAATTCTGTCCATATTATCTCCGTATCAGTTACAGTAGTAATTGGGGAAAAGCGCCTCCCAGACCTTGCGGCAACCAAGCGTATCGGCAACCGAGGAGTGAGCCATGCCCTCCCATTCTATCTCAAAGCAGCTCATCGCATCTGTGAGCGATGCGTGAGATATGTCAGGGCGGTTTTCGTGAGTATATCTGACAAACTCATTCGCGCAGCAGCGTATCTTCTTTCTGAAATCCTCGCGCTCCGCCTCGTCCTCATATATATGCTTGATGTGGCTGTAGTCGGTGGACACTCCGTATGCGATTATGTTCTCCGCACCGCCGAATATCCTCTTAAGCTCGGGAATAAGCTCATCAAGCACGGGCGAGTCCTTGACCATCGCGGGAGTTATCTTATGTATCTGCTCCGTTCTCTTCCAGCTCTTTGTGGACACGGGTCTTACAAGCGTGTCCATAATGGAATTCCCAAAGCCATCGACAATTGTTATCGACAGTATCTCATCGTGATCGTAAAATCCCGTCAGCTCAAGATCGAAAAACAGCACCTTTGCTCTGTCCATTCCGTAATAAGCGGCTCTGTATGCGTTGCCCTCCTCACGGCGCACCGCAAGCTCCTTTTCATAGCAGGACACGCAAAGCTTCTTTTTGTATCTTATATCTTTGCCGCACTCCACACACATAAGCGGAAGTCTCTTTGCAGTTTTCTTATCATAGAAATAAAGCACCGACTTGTCTGCCTTATACGTATAGGCAACGGGCTCTTCCACTATCTCGTAGTGCATGCGTCCAAGACGCTCAGCCGTATAATATCCACGTGTGGCAGCGTTCTTTACGCTCATTCTTTCTATAACGCTTCCGCTCGGGAGTGTCATAGTCTCTTTCTTTGAGTTGGGGAAATACCACGTCTCAGGCGGTGCCTCAGCAACTCTTACGGGATCAAAATAATATATGACTTGACCGTCGGGAGAAATATCATACGCAATAGGGTCACCCACAGGCATAAGATGCATCTTCGACAGGCTATGTCTTGTTAGATAATTCTTTTTATCTGCCTCAGAACGGTCCACCTGATATATGGTAGCACCCGAGCGCAGCTTCATCTGGTTTCTCAAAGCCATCCTCCGAAATCTATATAAATATCATTAAACACAACACCTTTAATTATATCATATATTCAACACGATGTCAATGATTAAACGGCTTTTCCTTACATTTTATATACGTTATAAAATGTTAAAATACGGTTGAAATGCAAAAAATTATGTGATATAATGAGTAAAAGCTTTATGTGAGGTTTCACAATGGAAATAAATTATCAATTCAGACAAAGATACTCCGTAATTCACACGCCGTGCAGATGGGATAAATCTGTCGAAAAAAAGCAAAATGAAATAGAAATAGGCGCGGATTGGCTCGTTGTTGTTCCTTGTGACGCCGATGCCGTTCTTATGAATGCCGCAAGAGATCTCGTTGATTATTTTTTTGTTTCAATGGGGCTTTCGCTTCGTCTTATCAGAAGCGATGAATACAAAAGCGGCGCGTGCATATGCTATGAGGTAGACCCCAAGGTGGCCAAGCGAAGCTATCGTCTACTTGTGACTGAGGATAAGGTGATTTTTGTGGGACATAACTCACGCATGGCTGCTCAGGCAGGCTATTTTATAGAAGACCTTATGAACCTCAGAGAAGCGCCTTTCCTTGAAAGGACCGACGTTGTGAGGACTTCCCTCTTCAGTCCGAGAATGGTACACTCGGGATACGGTCTTGATATGTATCCAAACGAGCACCTTATAAATATCGCTCATTCGGGCGTTGACGCCATTCTTGCGTTTGTCAAGGATATCGACATCACACCCCACGGATATCACGACTTCAACGCCCTTTGCTACCGTGCAGCGCAGTACGGTATAGACGTTTACGCATACAGCTATCTCCACAACAAGCTTCACCCCGAGGAAGCGGGCGCTGAGGAGTATTATGAAAAGCTATACGGTCACCTGCTTGACAGATGCCCGTATTTCAAGGGAATTATATTCGTAGGAGAGTCCTGCGAATTTCCGAGCAAAGACCCCCACACCGAAATGGTACGCCGCAAGGATAACTATGACGAAAACGGTAAGCCCATTCCAAACACAAAGCCATATCCGGGGTGGTGGCCCTGCTATGACTATCCGATATGGCTGGATATGGTCAGCCGCATAATGCGACGTCGCCGTCCCGACCTTGATATCGTTTTCTGGTCGTATAACTGGTGCAGAGTCGACGCCTCATACCGTAAGGCACTTATTGACACACTCCCAAAGGATATCACGCTTCAGGCGACCTTTGAGATGGGAGAGTTCGTTGTGCGCGACGGAATAAAGAACACCACTGCCGACTATACGCTCTACCACGTGGGGCCCGGCAATTATTTCAAGACCGAGGGGCAGTATGCCAAGGAAAACGGCTTGAAGTTCTATTCTATGACAAACACGGGAGGGCTGACTTGGGACGTTGGCGTTGTTCCGTATATTCCCGCTCCGTACAGATGGATCGAGCGATATCGCGGCATGCTGAAGGCGCACGAAGAATACGGGCTGTGCGGCACTATGGATTGCCATCATTACGGTTTTTCTCCTTCATTTGTCTCGGACCTTGCGAAGTGGGCATTCTGGTCACCCGAATGCGATCTAGAAGAAGCTCTTGGCAAGATAGCCGCGAGAGATTTTTCAGCCGAGTGCCGCGATATGGTGCTTCGCGCATACCGCCATTTCAGTGATGCGATGTACCACCTCATCTCTGTGGTGGTAGACCAATACGGACCTTTCAGAATAGGCCCTGCTTATCCTCTCATTCTTTTTGAAAACACAGATGTTGAGATACCGACATTGCCTTACGCTCACTTCAAAAAGATATGCTATCCCGTATACGGACAAAATGCGTACGGAAAACCCATACTCTCGCTCGACAGCGACGAAGCAAAGGAAAAGTTTGACTATGAAATAGCCAACTTCAAGCGTTGCGCCGAGCTTTTCGGTCAAGGAATAGAACTCCTCTATCCCCTACTTGAGCGTATCCCCGAGCGAAAGCGTGACAACGCTCGCCGTATCGTGGGGCTGTGTCACTTCATAAGAAACACCGCGCTTACCGCCGTACACACAAAAGAATTCTACAAGCGCAAGGTGCGTCTGCTCTCTCTCCACGGCGAGGAAAGAAACTCGCTTATAGACGAGATGCTCGATATATGTGCGAAAGAACGGGAAAACGCGCTTGATACAGTACCGCTCGTGGATTTTGACTCGCGTCTCGGTTATGAACCGAGCATGGAATATATGTGCGACAAAGCGCATATCGAATGGAAGCTATCTCTGCTGGACGGAGTAACAGAAAAAGAGCTGCCGTCACTTAAAGAATAAAAAATACGCAGACACAAGGGGACGTACTCTTAAGGACAGTTTTTGAAATTCATTAGAATACGTTACCTACCGACAGGAGGACAGATGAGGTTTTACGCTTTCTGTCCTCTTTGTTTATCTATCGGGCGGCGAAAAGAGCCTCCCTTGTGTAAAGGGAGCCTTTTTTATGTTCACCTATGACGTATCAATTTTCCTGACAAGCACTGCTTTTGTAGACACAAAAGCAAAATACGGCATATCCCTTTCGAGATATACCGTATTTTTGAAAACTGTCCTTTAGGGGAACACCCTAATGTCTGCGTATTTTTTAATTGTTCCCCTCCGACTTGACCTCGAAGGTGTTATTAAGTATTAGATACTCTGTTGTCTTATCGTAGAGCATAGATTCATATATAAGCTCCGACATATTCGCTATTACGTATATTCTCTTGTAGCCATAATCGCTTACGTATTTATCTACGTACTTATCGAAAAGCTCCTGCTTCTCTTGCTCGGAGACACTTATCTGCTCGGTTTGCGTGATATACAGAAATACGAGGTCTTCTTTAACGAACGCCTGTGCGTCTGCAAGCATATCGTTCTCGCTTATTCCGCGGCTGATAAGAAGACTGTAATAATCGTCCTCGTTATTTCCTACCGCTTCCATGTAAAGACGCTTTGTCTGGTTGAAATAGTACTGAACGGGCTCGACAGGATAAAATTCCATATCCACCGAGGCAAGAACAGCCTCCCATACCGCATCTTGCTTAGATGAGCTTTCGTTCTCAAGCAAAACAGTGAGCCCCTTGTAATTTATTGACTTAATGTAATCGGACAGCACTACGTTTGAGTAGTCAAGCTTTGCTTCCGTCTTTGCTTGTCCGTCTCCTTGGTTGTTATCGGCGTTGTCAGCCGTTGTGCTGTCAGCATTGTTACCTGCATTTTCGCCGTCAGCTTTACCGTCGCAACCCACAGCCACAAGAAGCATTATTGCTACCAGCATAAGCGCAAGTATTTTTAACATTATCGCTCTCATCGGGAGTTCTCTCCTTTCAAACCGTATAACATATATACATTCTACCACACTTTTTGCTTTTTGAAAAGGGGGTATCGCATTTTTTCAAAAACTTACAAAAGAAAAAACGGCTCATACAAGCCGTTTTTCTATCGTTGCTCAAAGGCATAAGCAATTACTTGCTCTCTTCTGTCTTGAGAACTTCCTTGCCGCCGTAATAACCGCAAGCCTTGCAAACACGGTGGCTGAGAACAGCCTCTCCGCACTTGGGGCACTTTGTCATTCCGGGGAGAGAGATCTTCCAAACGTTAGAACGTCTCTTGTCTCTGCGAGCCTTTGATACTTTTCTCTTCGGTACTGCCATTATCTACACCTCCTTGAAGCGTTGAACACAATTTATTTTTAATTTTTTTAATTGCCGTCTGTTTCGTCGTCTTTTTTGTCAAAATACGTTGCGAGTATCGCAAGTCTCGGATCTATCTCGCGAGTTGGACATCCGCAATCTCCCTCTCGGCGGGGTTTTCCGCACTTTGGGCAAAGGCCGGGACAGTCCTCATCACACAAAAGCTTTTTGGGGAAGCCGAGCATGATCTCCTCTCGAAGCGGCTCGTCAACATCAAGCTCTGCGCCATGCAGGACAACGTACTCGTCCCATCCGTCCTCCAGCTGCTGCTCGGTAAGCACGCCCTCTGCGGCAACTGTGCGTTCAAAATCAAGAGAGAAAACTCCACTCACGGGAGCAAGACATCTCGCGCACTCGCCGCGGTATTCAAGCTCTGCCTTAAGTACAAGACGCATATATCCTGCGTTGTCTGTCAAACAGCCCACAACGTGAGCATCAGCACTGAACTCAACACCGAAAAGCGTTTCAGGAGCAAGCATATAGTCTATATCAATTTTGTGCACTTCTCCTCTGAGAAGCGGACCTACGTCAATGACCATATTCCCTCCGAAATTGCATACTCCGCATCGCCAAAGCCATACAAAAACGGTTTGACATAAAATGCGACAATATATATTATAATCTATTTTCAATTTATTGTCAAGACTTTTTTTGAATATTGTGCGATTATTATTTAATTTTACAACAAAATACCGACTATCCACTTTACTTATTGTCGGTAATATGATAAAATAAAACCAACGATAACAAGGAGGGCATTTATGAACACCTTATCTACCTTTTCATATACACGCGCAAGCCTTGCTCGCATGCCTGCGCGCGAGCAAGATTCAAACAAAGGAACCTTTGGCAGAGTACTGTGCGTTTGCGGTTCTCGCGGCATGGCAGGAGCTGCATATCTTTGCGCTTTGGCTGCTCTGCGTACGGGGGCGGGACTTGTGGAAATACTCACGCCCGAGGTCAATCTGCCCATCATACAAACGCTTATCCCCGAAGCGATAGTCAGCACATACGATGAAAACGAGCCATCGGCGCAAGACATAGAAAAAGCGGTAAAGCGAGCAGACACCATAGTTTGCGGCTGTGGCTTGGGCGTTAGCCGCTCTTCTCTCTTCGTGCTTTCACGAGTGCTTCATATGTCAAGCGTTCCCACGGTGCTTGACGCTGATGCGCTTAATCTCGTCTCTCGCAATCCCTCTCTGCTGAAATATTGTTCGGGAAAGATCCTTACTCCGCATCCCGCTGAGATGTCACGCCTTATCCGCAAAGAGGTAGACGACGTAGTCTCCGACCCTGACACAGCAGCGTATGAATTTGCTAAAAAGCATTCTCTCGTTTGCGTACTCAAGGGTCACAACTCTCGCGTGTCCAACGGTAGCGAGAGCATATACGTCAACGCTTCGGGAAACAGCGCTCTTGCCACAGCAGGCTCGGGCGACGTACTCGCGGGTATCATCGCCTCCATTCTTGCGCAAGGCAAAAACGGAGATATGCCTATCTTTGAGGCAGCTTGTCTTGGAGTTTATATTCACGGGCTGTGCGGTGACGTCTGTGCCATACGCCACGGAGAATATTCTACTATTGCCTCGGATATAATAGCCGCGCTTCCCGAGGTGCTGAAAAAAGCGAATAATTAACGTAAAAAGTTAGGGGCATTTCTTTTGAATTGCCCCTAAAACTATTTTATCCTAACAAGTTTATCAAGTCCCGTTTCAAGAGAAGCACACAAAGCATCTATATCTTCTCTCGTGTTATATGCCGAAAGACTTATTCTTATAGAGCAGTCTGCCTCTTTCGGCGTAAGACCGAAGGCTATGAGCGAGCCACTCGGTTTATTCGAATGTGACGAGCATGCCGAGCCGCTGGACACAAACACACCGTCTGCCGACAGATGGTGAAGCATCGTTTCGCTCTTTATACACGGCAGCGTTACGTTGATAATATGACTAACGTGCGTGCTCGGACGGTTTATTTGCAATCCGAGAGCCAAAAGCCTTTCGGTAGCATATGTATAAAGCCCGTCGAGCGTAGCTTCGATCTGCTCGCGTCTGCAAGACATATCATTTGCCGCCGCACCAAATGCGCATATACCTATGACGTTCTCCGTTCCCGATCTCATTCCGCCCTCTTGTCCGCCACCGCGGATAAAGGGGACTATTTTTTTCGCTTTAATAAGCTCCTGCGACACGTAAAGCGCGCCGACACCCTTTGGCGCATGTATCTTATGTCCGCTTATCGAAACAAGATCCGCGCCTATGCTCTGTGGTGTAAAGCCTACTCTCATAAATCCCTGAATGGCATCGCAATGCGTGATAGCATCGGGATACCTGCGCTTTATCATCGCAAAAGCCTGTTTTAAAGAATACAGCGCTCCCGTTTCGTTATTGACAAGCATCATGCTCGCAAGAAATATTTTTTTGTCCAAAGCCGCGCTCAGAGCAGCCATATCAAGCTCTCCGCCGCGTGTCGGTATACGAACTATTTCAAATCCGTCCCTCTCTAGAGAAGCAAGTGCCTCAAGCGTTGCGGGATGCTCGCTGTCGGTAGTGATTATTCTGTTTGCTTCTCGCCTCGACTTTGCATAAGCAGTTCCGAATATAGCGAGAGACGTAGCCTCTGTTCCCGATGAAGTAAATATCACCGTTCCCTGCCCGCGTCTTGCCCCGAGAGCCGAATATATCTGCTCTCTTGCCACTCTCACAAGCTTTTCCGCCTCTGTGCCGAGGGTGTGTAAGGAAGACGGATTTCCATAATGCTCCATAGCCTCAAGCATAGCTGTCTTTGCCTCTTGCGACAGCGGAGTGGTAGCGCTGTTATCAAGATATATCTTCTTTTCCATTATCTGAATATAAAGCTGTCAAGCATAGTATTTACGTCGCCGAGATAGGTATCAAAGCTACCCGTAAGCGCCGTATACGTGATAGAGTATATCATATCGTTGTACTCAAGCACAGTCTGCATAACTGTAAACTCAGCTTCTCCGTATTTTGCGCGGTAGGTGTAGCACTTCGCCGCTCTGTCTGCAACCGTTCTGTCCGCCGTGGAAACAAGCTCGTATCCGCTTATCTTCTGCTTATACTCCGTTTCGCAAGTTGCGAAATACTGCTCCGCGTTCATATCTCCCTCGGGAGCGTATGCCGTGACCGTAACATTAGGCTTTCCGCTCGTGGGATAATAAGCCTCGCTAACTCCGCTCTCCGAATCGCACACCCATGAGGTAGGAACGTAGAGGCGGTACTGCACGTTGTCTCCCGATGCGATCTTCATTCCCGCAGGTGTCTTCTTATCGGTAACACAGTCATTTTTGACCTCTCCCTTATCGCAAAGAACAAACACCTCGGCTATCGAGGAGAATTGCTCGTTTTGCGTTTCGTAGCGATCCGTTGGACAATAGAATGTGAGAAGCACAACGTCTCCATTATAAAGAGCTATGAGCTGTCGGTATGTATAAGACCTGCCGTTTACGTCAGCTGTATAAACGAGCTGAACGGCATTCTCTCCGCCCAGCACTGCCGCCTCACGGGAAACAAGTGCAAAAAGAGGCAGAGTCGCCGCATAAGAATCGCTAAGTGCGTTTACGTGCTCATCAAGTGACTTTTCAGATGACGGAGTAAAATATCTCGCCGTTACAAGTATGTTATCCATGTTTGAATAAAACGCACTCGATATTCCGCTGGAGCAGTTATCCGTCCATGATTCGGGAACGTAAAGTATAAAGGGCTCTCCCTCAAGCGTTACTTTTTTCATGCCGTCGGGCGCTCCGTCGTTCGAACAAGCGACCATAGCGACGCACATCAACAGCGCAAGCAAAAGCGCCGATATCTTTTTTATCATTTTTTCTGACCTCGCATTTCGGGTTTATTTGTATTCGGCAACTGTCAGCTTGATTATAAGCGACATATCGTCGAGCTGCTCCCCTTTTCCGAGAGCCGCCTTATTTCTTCTTATCTCACCGCACTTACGACAGCGGTGAATTATTATAAATCCTTTTTTAGGATCGGGCTCTGTTCTTATAGGCTCGAGCTCGCCTCGACAAGGATTTGCTCTGTCACCAGGATTGATATCCACGTGAAGCGACCACAGGCAATGCGGACAGTGGTTTCTCGAGGTGTAGCCGAGTGGCTTTACTTCTTTTCCGCAATGCACGCATATAAACGAGTCGTCGTTCTTGGTAAATCTCTTCTGCTCCATTTAGTTCTCCTTACGTACAGCAAGCTCGCCAATAAACGCCTCAAGCGCAACGCCCTCTCGTTCGGGTGTGCAAAAATGAGAGGAATACTCCATCACCCTCGCCGTAAAATCAGCTGCAAAGTGTATCGAGCTTTCAAAATCGTCTCCTCTGAGCAGACCGCCAAGCAGAACGCTTGCGAAAAGATCTCCCGTGCCAGGGTAGCTCTTGTCCACCCTATTGAACGCGTACAGGAAAAATCCGCCATTGTCCGCATCCATACCGCAGACACACAGCTCTCCGTCCGCGCTTTCAAGCCCCGTTATGACTATTTTATCTGCTCCCGTGTGAGACAGCGAGAGACAAAGACCGTGAGCATATTCGGTGAGCTCATCTCTTGACATACTCTTGGTATCCATATATTTTGTACCCGTCAAGAAGCAAGCCTCAGTCAAGTTTGGCGTAATAATATGCGCTCCGTGACAAAGCTCGGACATTCTCTGCATAAGCTCGTCCGTGTACGTAGAGTACAACCGTCCGTCGTCGCCCATAACAGGGTCAACGAGCACAGTTGTGCCATCCTCTCCAAATCTCTCGATAAACGCCTTTACGCTGTCTATCTGTCCCGCGCTTCCAAGAAAGCCCGTGTATATAGCGTCAAACTTCAAGTCAAGCTTATGAAAATGCTCAGATATGCCCTCTATCGAATGGCTTAAGTCCTCAAAATGAAGCTCGGAATACTTAAAACCGCCCGTATGTGATGACAAAAGACAAGTGGGCACAGGCACGACCTGAACTCCCATCGCGCTGAGCGTGGGGATTATTACCGTGAGCGCACATCTGCCAAAGCAGGACAGATCGTGTATCGCCGCAACTCGTTTGAGAGGAGTTACGCCGTCACGGCAGGCAGGTATATATTTGTCACTCAAAATATCACTTCCGTTTCAAAATTCAATGTCTTATTCACTCTTTTCCCGTAAGCACCTTAACGTCTCTTTTATCAAGCTCCAATCTCACATTGGGAGAGAGGTAATCGTAAAGGCAGAGCGTACCGTCGGGATCATCGTAGTTAATATCTCCCAAGTAGCAGATATCCGCATATATCGCAAGCAAAAGTCTTTGGTCCAGCAACTGTTTTATATTAACGTCCGCATCGTCAAGCTGAAAGACTACACGGCGGTAATTATACATATTCTTTTTGTCGCTACCAACTGTACTTCCCTTGCATCGCACAAAGCGAACGCTTTCGGGATCATTTCCGAGGTTATCGTCTTGATTGTCGGGGGTAAGGTCGATCGCGAGAAGCAACGTGACCTCATATACCTCGCTGTCTCTTGACGGCACAGCCTCAAGAGCATGGTCCTCAGCCGTATGCTTAAGTGTGCTCGTATTGTATCTGAACAAGGTCTGTATCTCGTTCGCCTCAGGAATTATGGCGTAATCCGTTATAGAAAAATAGCCGTAATTATCCTCTGCGCTCGTTATACTTCTCTGCTTTTGATTAAACATATAAAGCTCGTCGCCGCTCTTGTTATATTCTGCCACCAGCTTGTCGGTAGGTGTGAGCGTTTCCATTGCCTTGGGGTTTTCCGAAGAGAACACACGCCAAAGCAAAAGGGCGATAACCCCCGCAACGACCAGAGACACGAGCGCTATGACAAGTCTTTTTATAAACTTAAAAACTATTGACATTTTTACTCCATTTTATTATAATTAAATATACATAATAAATTATATCATTATTTTGTGACTATTTCAAGTACATTTTTAACTGTTTTTGTGACAAAGGAGCGTTGAAACCATGAAAATATACGAAGTGTCCCCCACCAAGGACGTGCGCAGGCTCACAATACTGACCAGCGCACTGTTTATCGGAGCTGTCATAATGCTTGGAGTAACCTTTGCTTTCAAGAATATTCCGTACAGATGGGCATTTCAGCTAATAGGCCTCGGTATGCTCACCATAGGCATATTCTATCTGACAAGATATCTCAAGCGAAGCTACGTTTATTCGCTCATAAAGACCGACAACGGAGTCGACCTCACGGTCACAGAGATAAGCGGCAGACACACTATCACCGTTTGCCGTATTTCAACGGCAAATATCGAAGAGATATACACCGCTTGCCCTGCTGACAGCCAGCAAATGAAAGAAGCTATGGCAAAAGCCAAAGCTAACAAAAGAAAGCAGTACAATTATACTGTGGATATGTTTGGCGACAAGTGTATATTCCTGCTCTGCACCGAATGCGACGAGCCTCTCGCAATAAGACTTTCTTACGACGAAGGTCTTATGAATGCACTTGAGGTAAAGGAATGATCGGACTTTATAGCGCAGAGACACTTTAAAGCACAAATCAAAATAGATAGAGGAAGCATCCCGTGGGAGCTTCCTCTTGTTTTTTTAATAGTAAAAATAGTGTCTGCCTAGGACGAATGCGAAAGGTCTGTTCTTGGATATCCAATTGCTTGTAGATATGGACGGATTCATAAAGAACAGTATCTTATCGTCCACGGAATAACCGTCAAGACATATCTTTGCGGCTATAATGCTCGTTTTGCTCGGCGTTCTGTATATCGTTCCCATAGATACGGGCGAGAATTGTGTACCGCCCACACGGTCAAATATAACACCGTAAACTGTGTTCGGGTACATTTTGCTCTCTTTTCGGTTGAGCACGACGTTACCCACCGCTATCATTCCGATAAGGCTCTCTCCGCCTGCCTCGGCGTTGATTATGCGTGACAGCCAATAAACGTCGTTAGCGTCGTAATAGCTGCTTCCGCTGACAAGTGTCTTACCCGTGCTGCTCAGCAACACCGTTCTCGTGCTCGCATCCCAAGCAACGTCCACCGAAAACGCCTCTGCAATAGCGCGAATAGGAACGTACAGCCGTCCGCCGACGTTAAGTATTTTTTGAACGGTAAAGAAATAGCGTCCGTTCGCCTCCACGTACAGCGCGCCGCTCGTGAAGTACATCGTCACGATTCCCTTTTTGACCGTTGCTGTCGACGTTTTCTGGTTCCAGCTTATGCTGTCAGCCCCCATCAGCTCGGAAAACCGTCTCACGGGAACGTATGTAACAGAGTTGATAAGCACGCTCTCTCCCTCCATCACAGCTTGTCCGTCAAGCTTTACGGCTATGGGAGTTGTACCGCTTGGAAATCCCGGAGCTGCCGCCGAGATCATAGGCGTCAGCATTGCGCATATCAGCGCGACACAGGTAATAAACAAAGCTGTCCTTTTGATTTTTCTCATAGGCTCATGCCTCCTTTTTATATTCTCGCGGAAATATGACGGCAGTGTGATACGTGTGTGTTTACTGAAATTTACACAATGCCTTTTCTTTTCCCGCGGTAGTTAAATTATACATAAACTCACACGATACGGTCAACCCACAAGATTTTCCACTTTTCGCGATGGTGATTTTTTATTCATATTAATTTAAGTACTTGCAAAACGCAGATAAGTATGGTAAAATAAAACAAGAGCATATACCGCGCATTGTTGCCCGATTTTTGGAAAATATACTAATATATTCACGGGAGGTCGATCATTATGGGAATAAGACTTAACGAAAACGCCGAGGTCGTAAAAACAATCAAGGAAGGCCTCAAACAAAAAGGGGGTTATTGCCCATGCAGAATGGAACGCAGCGAGGACACAAAGTGCATCTGCCGCGAATTCAAAGAACAAATGGCTGACCCCGATTTTGAAGGGTATTGCCACTGTATGCTCTACTATAAATTTAAAGATAATTGAAAAAGGAGAATAAAAATGGCTATTATCAAGCTTACTAATGAAAACTTTGTGGACGAGGTGCTGAAATCAAACGTACCCGTGCTTATCGATTTTTACGCGGATTGGTGCGGTCCTTGCCGTATGCTCGGTCCGACTGTTGAGGAGATCGCCAATGAGAGAGATGACGTCAAGGTATGCAAGGTAAACGTTGACGAGCAGAACGAGCTCGCTATCACATTTGAGATACAGGTAATTCCCACGCTTGCCGTTATGAAGGACGGCGCTCTTATAAAAAAAGAGGTCGGAGTTAAGGACAAAGCGGCAATACTCGCAATGCTCGGAATATGAACTGAACTTTTAATGAATAAAATGGAACAATTTTTTGAAATTGTTGAAATATTCTTTTCGCTGTGATATAATTTACGGTGAAATATTGGTTTGAAAGGTTTTTTACAATGAAAAAAACAGTTATTAAAGCGGCTCTCGCCGTTGTACTTATTCTTACTATGCTGTTCTCTTTGGCTGCCTGCGGAAATACGTCCGCAAAAATAAAGGACGCAGAGAGCGCAAGCGGCGCGGTAGGCGCTACTTCTCTTACGTGGAACTACGACAAAGAAAGCAAAACTCTCAGCATAAACGGAAGCGGCGCTATGCCTGACTTTGAAAGTGCTGAGGCTGTTTCGTGGTATGCCGTAAGACACAGTGTTGAAAAGGTGGTAGTTGCCGACGGTATTACCAACGTTGGAAATTACGCGTTCTACTATTCCCCAAAGCTCACAAACGTACAGCTCCCCGCGAGTGTTACGTCCATAGGTAAGCTTTCGTTTGCTTTCTGCTCAACTCTGGAAAGCATAGCGCTTCCTACGGCACTCACCTCTATCGGTGACAGCTGCTTCGAGGGTTGTGCGGCACTTAAGAGCATCTTCGTACCCGCAAGCGTAAACAGCATTGGCGCGAGAGCATTCGCATACTGCGGCGCGCTTGAAAGTGCGAGCCTTATGGCGCATATAACCGAGATAAAGGACGAAACTTTCAAGAATTGCAAGGCGCTCAAGACACTTGTTTTCTCGTCTGCGGCAAAGGATATCCCCGTTGCTGCCAATGCATTTGAGAACGCAGCAAAGTCATATGCTAACGCAGAGTTTCTTGTATCCGACACAGGAGAAGCAACTCTCACAATAAAGTACGTCTATGAGGACGGCCGCGAGGCAAATCCCACATACACGGCAAAGCTTGCGCTCGGCGCAAACTACTCCGTAAACTCCCCCGTTATCGATACGTATACTGCTTCCGTTCTCACGGTCAGCGGAACTATCACAAAGGACACCGACGTTGAGGTAAAGTATACTCCCACTCCCACGGAGACCGAGCCTGCTGACGCCACCACCGAGCCCGAGCCCGAGGCACCCGCCGAGGATGACAAGGGTATAGGCGTTGGAACTATCATTGCGATAGTTATATTCGCCATTGTTTTGGTAGCTATCGTCGTATTCGCCGTATTTATGATACGTTCGGATAAGAAGGCTAAGGAAACTGCAGGAAAGCCCGTAAGAAAAGACGACAAAAACGGCAAGGACAAAAAAGGCGGTAATAAGAAGAAATGAAACAATACTGTAACGTAGAGCTTCGTTTGTCCGAGGATCTTCTTCGCAAATTCCTCTTTGTTTCAGAAGCGGAAAATCGCTCTCCCGCGGCACAGTTTGCGTTTATGGTACGCAATAACGTCGCCTATTACGAAAAAACAAAAGGAAAGATCTCGGATGCGGATCTAAAGAAAATAGATATCTCCGAATATCTCCCTAAAGAAAACTAACGATAAAAACCGACTGCTTCATATGAGGCAGTCGGTTTTTTAAAGGATTGTATTTTATTACTTATCATGTGCTAAATTAGGATTTATTGGTGTGTTAGAGTATACCAACGAACGGGTCGTCGAGGACAACTTCGTACCGAGTTTTCTTCGAAAACATCGGTCGACCCCTACACGCTCCTAATATAATTCACCATAAAACATAAACATATTTTCCATCAAATGCACATCAAACAACATCTGATGCGAATATATTTGCTTTGTCCATTGTAGGGGTCGACGTCCTCGACGACCCGTTTTTACAACACAAACAAACTCCCCGACAAATCCTAATTTGAAAGCAAGATTTTTTCAAAACTCTCTTGACAACACAATACTATGTATGGTATAGTATTATGTAATAGGAGGTGTTGTGGTGGACATACAAATCAAAAGAGGCCTACTTGACGTTTGCGTGCTTGCGGCAATAAAAGACGCTCCGTCCTACGGCTATCAGATAATCAAGGACATAAAGCCCTATCTTGAAATATCCGAATCAACGCTCTACCCCATTCTTCGAAGATTAGAAAGCGCGCATCTTCTTACCGTACGCTCGGTCGAGCACAACGGCAGACTGCGAAAATATTACTCTATAACCCCCGAGGGACTTGCGCGCATAGAGGAATTCAAGCAAGAATGGAGCGAGATACTTTCCATTTACAGCTTTGTGATCAAGGAGGAAAGAAACAATGACTAAAACAGAATTTTTTGACGAGCTGAAAATACGCCTCTCATCTCTGCCCGAAGAGGATATAAAGTCATCCTTGGATTATTACTCCGAGATGATCGACGACCGTATAGAAGACGGACTTTCCGAAGAAGATGCTATTAAGGATATAGGCACACCCGCCGATATTGCGTCCGAGATACTCCGAGAAATGCCACTTTCAAAGCTTGTGGCGGCGCGTGTCAAGCCCAAAAGACGCCTTGCTGCGTGGGAAATAGTTCTTCTCGCACTTGGCTCTCCTATTTGGGTCTCACTTTTGGCAGCTGCGTTTGTGGTGGTGTTGGCTGTATATATCGTTATATGGTCGGTAGTAGTTTCTCTATACGCGGTGGGCATATCTCTCGCGGTGGCGGCATTTGCTTGCATTGTGTACGGCTTTGCCAGAATAGCTCTCGGCGAGGTGGCAACAATACTCGTCTTTATCGGTCTTGGTATTTTTGCGGCAGGACTTGCGCTGTTTATGTTCCTCGCTTGCAAATACACCACCGTGGGAATTATTAAGCTGAGCAAGCTGATATTCAGAGGGATCAAATCCTTGTTTATAAGGAGGAATGCTTAAAATGAAAAAATCAACTTTAATAATACTCATAGTAGCAGGATCGCTTACCTTACTTGGCGCGCTGATCTTAGGTATAGGCATGAAATTTGTTTTTTCCGATTTTAGATCTTCCGACCCCGAGCTCAGCAAAATGACCTACGACGTAGAAGAGACCTTCGACAACATCTCCGTAAATATCCACACGGCGGAAATATCCGTAATAGCTACCGATGAACAAAAGGTAACGGTCACCACCGTAGGAGAAACCGAAAAACTCAAATATTCGGTGCAGGTCAAGGATGGAACGCTTTGTATCGATGTGATCGACACAAGAGCGTGGTATGACCATATAAACATATTCTCCGCTGAACGCAGAATAAGTATTTATCTTCCCAAGGGAGAGTACTCAACTCTCACCGTAAAGACCAACACGGGCGATGTTAGCGTACACGACGACTTATCGTTTGAAAGTGCCGACGTAAAGAGTAATACGGGTGATATTTTATGGGCGACCGACACGAAAGGAGAGTTGAAATTTAAAACCGATACGGGAGATATAAAGATAGAGAACTCACACTGTAAATCATTTGAGGTACTTACCGAAACCGGTGATATGGAAATAAACAATTTGAGCTGTAATGCCATCAGCATAACGAGTGATACAGGCAAGGTAAAGCTTGTGGGTACTCGCTGCGAGGGGAATATACGCATACAGACCGATACGGGCGACATCACGCTCGAAAGCACAGTCTCAGTTGGCAATATGGATATCACAGCAAGCACCGGGGATGTGCGCTTCAACGGATGTGATGCAGATGAGATCTACGTTACTACAAGCACAGGTGACGTTATGGGCAATCTGCTCTCAGACAAAATATTTATTTGCGAAAGCTCAACCGGTGACATCAGAGTACCAAGCACGGAAAGCGGCGGCAAGTGCAAGATAAAAACGAGCACAGGAGATATAAGTATCACGATAAGTAAATAACCGCTTATGAGGGGATAACAAAACGTTATCCCCTTCCATTTTTACCGCCGTCTAACTTTCCATTTCGGGAATTTTGACGATATCGCCTTGATGTTCGCACTAATTTTTCAAATTATTTTTCCGTTTTTGGAATTATTTTTGTAAAAGCTATTGACATTGGCACAAGTATGGTGTATAATGATTTTGCAAATTCACCGCAAGGAGGATATTTATTATGGCAACAGCTAAAAAGAAAATAGAAATGATACCCAGAGACAGTGATAAGGAAGCTAAGCAAAAGGCGCTTAAGACAGCTATCGCTCAGCTCGAAAAAGATTTCGGTCAGGGCACGATAATGAAGCTCGGTCAGAACTCCAGCATGGAAGTCCAGGCTGTAAGCACGGGATCTATATCTCTTGATATGGC
Organism: Oscillospiraceae bacterium; assembly: GCA_015063845.1. Classification (GTDB taxonomy): domain Bacteria; phylum Bacillota; class Clostridia; order Oscillospirales; family CAG-272; genus HGM12713. Next base: position 22,303 of record SVTJ01000006.1, on the reverse strand, counting down.
GCTCGGAATAGGCGGCGTTCCCCGCGGAAGAATAATCGAGATCTTTGGTCCTGAATCCTCCGGTAAGACGACCGTTGCTCTGCACATCGTAGCGGAAGTGCAGAAAGCAGGCGGAGAGGCCGCTTTCATTGACGCTGAGCACGCGCTCGACCCCGTCTATGCAAAGGCTCTCGGTGTTGATATTGATAATCTGCTCGTTTCTCAGCCCGACTGCGGTGAGGACGCTCTTGATATAACCGAGGCACTTGTGCGCTCGGGAGCTATCGACGTCGTTGTCGTAGACTCCGTTGCCGCTCTCGTTCCCCGTCAGGAGATAGAAGGAGATATGGGTCAGGCTATGGTCGGCGTTCAGGCAAGACTTATGTCTCAGGCTATGAGAAAGCTTTCGGCTGTTATCTCTAAGAGCAACGCAGTAGTTATATTTATAAACCAGTTGCGCGAGAAGGTCGGAGTTATGTACGGTAATCCCGAGACTACGCCCGGCGGACGCGCGCTCAAATTCTATGCGTCCGTACGTATCGACGTCCGCAAGCAGGATCAGCTTAAAAACGGTAGCGAGATAATCGGTAACCACGTTCGCTGCAAGATAGTAAAGAACAAGGTGGCTCCCCCCTTCAAGGTCGCGGAGTTTGACATTCTCTACGGTAAGGGCATCTCCCGTTCGGGCGAGATAATCGATTACTGTATCGCTCTCGATATCATAAAAAAGAGCGGCTCTTGGTTCTCTTATAACGGCGAGCGCATAGGTCAGGGCAAGGACAACGTCCGCAAGCTTATCGAAAGCAACCCTGCTCTTCTTGCCGAGCTTGATATGAAGGTACGCGCTATGCGCGATAATATCCCCGCAGGTGAGGACGAGTTTGAGCTCGACGATGACGATGAGTTTGACATCCGCACACTTGGCGACGACGAGCTTTGATGGATATACGCATAACATCCATATGCTCGCGCAGCGGCGGTGAGGAGACTGAGGTCACCTTTCTCATAACAAGTCCGTCGGGAGAGCATTATTCCAAGGAAAGCTTTATTATATCATCCGCTCGTTATCTCACGCTTGGACTTGAGATAGGTGTATCCGACACCGAGCAATACGATACTGTAAGTCACGAGGCGGACGTATGGAGCGCCACAAAAAAAGCTTTATACCTACTCGGATACGGCGCGTGTTCGGAAAAAGCACTGCGCATAAAGCTTGTTTCTAAGGGCTTTGACAAAGAAATAGCCGAGGAAGCCGTGAGAGTGCTTTCAGGTCGCGGACTTATCCGAGAGGACGACGATGCAGTTCGTGTAGCCGAAAAAATGTTTTCAAAGCTTTGGGGCAAAAAGCGCATAATATCGGGGTTATACGATAAAGGATATTCCGCAGAAGCAGTCACGTACGCAATAAACGCTCTTGACGACAGCGGTGTGGACTACGTTGCCAACTGCCGAAAGCTCATAGCCACAAGGTATAGCTTTGACCCGAGCGACAAACAGCAAGTCAGCAAGACATTTTCCGCGCTTATGAGATACGGTTACTCCGCCTCCGAGATAAAGCAGGCAATGAGTGAATAACAAAAAGGAACTAAGACATGTACTTAGTTCCTTTTTCTTTTATAACGTTCTCTTATTCTTTTTCAACAGTATCCGCAAATCTGAAGCCTGCGGTCGTGCTTACGGGAAGCGAGAACACGAGCGCGTGCGCTTTTGTATCCATTCCCGCGTTCTGCATTATAGCCTTCATAATATCTTTTTTCTTGTCAACGCTCGAAACGATAAACACCATTTCCTTTTCAACAGCCAAAGAAACTCCAAAGAATTTCTGCGCGCCCGCAGCAGTTCCCTTTGCATTGATGGTAGTTCCTCCGCCAGCTCCCGCTTCGCGCGCGGCGTTCATGACCATATCGGTATATCCTCTTTCGTATATTGCTACGATAAGCTCGTGAGAAGATTGCATTACGTTTTCCTCCGTCGTTTGTTCTTCGGTGACCTCTTGTCCCGAGATGAAGTATTCAAGTGCCCTTCCGCCACCTACACCCGAAAGCGGTACTGCGACCGCAACGCCTCTGTCGGGCAGGTCTATCTTCATGTCAACCGTCAACTTATGCTTCAGCTTTCTCAGCGTTACTCCCGTTACAGTCGAGAGAAGCATCTTCTTTTCGGTACGTTCTATACCCAAAAGATCAAGTGTTTTTGCGTGAGCCGTACCGTTGCAGGACGTGCTATATACGACGCCTGCGCCGTGGGATTGATAAAATTGCTCGTATTCGTCGGCATCCTTGCGCCTGACGATGGTCATAAGTAAATACAGATCCTTCATTATAGCACCTCCTTACAGATCAATAATATCTTCATCAACAGTATTTTTAAGTTCAATGATCTCTGCCTCATCAACGCTGTCGACAACTTGCTGCTCGCTCTTGCGCGACTTGAATTTATAAACGAGACCGAGAATTTGTATGGCTATGAGCGGTGTCATAGCAACAAGGGTCACAACGCCGAACGCATCCGTAACAACGTTTCCGCCAACCGCAGTACAAGCACCGACCGCAAACGGCAAAAGGAACGTCGCTGTCATAGGACCCGATGCAACTCCGCCCGAGTCAAACGCGATAGACGTAAATATATCGGGCACGACAAACGATAACGCAAGCGCTATAACATATCCCGGAAGGATTATCCACATAAGCGACAGTCCCGTAAGCACCCTCACCATCGCAAGACCGATAGACACCGCGACGCCTATCGAAAGCGTAAGAGAGAGCATTTTTCCCGGGATCGCACCCGAGGTAACGTCCTCGACCTGCTTTGTAAGCACGTGAACGGCAGGCTCTGCCGCAACGATAAAATAACCCATTATCATACCGAGCGGTACGATTATCCACTTAAGCTCCGACGATGCAAGCTCAAATCCAAGGTGCTTACCTACGGGCATAAAGCCTATATTAACACCGACAAGGAACAGCACAAGACCAACGTAAGTATAAACAACACCCACAAGTATCTTTCCAAGCCCCTTTGTTCCTCGCCCACCGCTGAGCGCGCGGAAGATAAGGAAGAATATCACGATCGGTCCGACCGCCATCGCCACCTCGTAGGCATAATGCGGTATAGCTTCTACGAATAGCGAAAGTATATCGCGAGAGCTGTTTGAGAATATAACGGTCTCGTTCGTAACGTCAACGTTTCCGCCGCCGTTAAGGATACCGAGTATCATAACTGCCGCAATAGGACCGACTGAGCATAGCGCCACAAGACCGAAGCTATCGCTCGCTCCGTCGTCGGCACGTATCGACGCAACACCCACGCCAAGTGCCATTATAAAAGGAACCGTCATAGGTCCTGTGGTAACTCCGCCCGAGTCAAACGCCACGGCAATAAAATTTTCGGGAACAAACACCGAAAGTATGAAAAGCGCGACGTAGAAAAAGATAAGTAAATACTTAAGACTTATCTTGAAAAGTATACGGAGCATCGCTACCACCAGCAAAAGTCCCACTCCAAGCGCGACGCACCATATAAGCACGGTCGGCTTTATCGAGGATATCTGCGTAGCGAGCACCTGAAGGTCAGGCTCGGATACGGTTATCATCGTACCCACAAAGAAGGATACGAATATAATGAGCCACAGCTTACGTGTCTTTGTCATTCTTGAGCCCACGTACTGCCCCATAGGCGTCATAGCTACCTCTGCACCCAATGTGAAAAGCCCCATGCCCACAATAAGCAAAACTGCGCCGACAAGAAATGCCAACAGCATCTCGGCAGGAACGGGAACGATGGTGCAAAGCAAAAGAAGAACTATTCCCGTCACGGGAAGAACAGAGGAAAGTGACTCGGATATTTTCGGCCCGAGAATAGTATTGCGGAAAATATTCAAGTCGTTTCACCTCCAAATTTCATTTATTGCTTATAGTATAACATACATTTATGAACAAATCAAGGACGGTAAAGTTTTATTTTTATTTAGACAATGTCGATTGACAACAAAGCCTCGGTATGTTATAATTTTATGTAGAAAGTATAGGACAAGCTCCCTTTATCATATTTTTTAATGATACTATTTCGAAAGGACGGCTTTTAATGGAAAACCTTGGATACTATAACGGCAAATACGACCTTCTTGAAAATATGACCGTTCCCATGAACGACCGCGCTTGCTATTTCGGCGACGGCATTTTCGAAGTGGCGTACTGCCGAAACTATAAAATATACGCGCTCGACGAGCATATGGACAGACTTTACGAGAGTGCCGCGATACTCGGGATCAATATTCCCTACACCAAGCAACAGATGTGCGACATTCTATACGACCTTATAGTCAAGGTAGACTCTCACGAGCAGCACATTTATTGGCAGGTCTCCCGAGGCACACAGCCGCGTGACCACGCCCCCGCAAAGGGTCTTACGGCAAATCTTTGGGTGATGATACGCCCTATGAAAATAAAGAATACCTACGAGCCGATGAAGCTCATAGTCCTCGACGACACACGCTTTTTGCACTGTAATATGAAGACGCTCAACTCCATTCCCACCGTGCTCGCCTCGGCAAAGGTCGCAGCGGCAGGAGCGGACGAGGCAGTGCTTCACAGAAACGGACGCGTTACCGAATGCGCTCATTCTAACGTATCTATCATCAAAGACGGCTGTCTTATCACAGCCCCCGCAGACAATCTCATTCTTGCGGGCGTTGCGAGAGCGCACCTCATAAAAATGTGCGAGAGCTTCGGTATACCGGTCAAGCAACAGCCTTACAGCTTAGATGAGCTTATGAACGCCGACGAAGTTATCGTCACGGCATCGTCTATGCTCTGCCGTCCAGCCGCAACTGTCGACGGAAAGTCCGTAGGCGGCAAAGCTCCCGAGCTGCTTAAAAAGCTCCAGGACGCTCTCGTTAAGGATTTTATGGATAAAACCGAATAAAACAATGGGAAGCTTTTGAAAAGCTTCCCATTGTTTTATTCAAGATCAGTTAACTGTTCCCTTTTGGAGAGTAAACATCTTGTTTACCTCTCGGCAAAGAGCGGGATATTTTTCAAGTGCAGGAGATGCCGAAAGCAGCTCCTTCGCTTCGTCAAACGCGCTTCGCATAAGAGATGCATCGTCACAGACCTCGGCAAGTTTGAACTTAACACCGCCGCTTTGTCTTACCGTATCATCACCGCTTCCCCTAAGAAAATCACCGGGGCCTCGCATAACAAGGTCTTTCTCTGCTATCTCAAAGCCATCGTAACAGCTCTTCATAGTCATAAGTCTCTCTTTGGCTCTTCCCTCGACGTTTATGGCATCGGAGACCAGCACACAGTATGACTTTCTCTTTCCCCTGCCCACGCGTCCTCGGAGCTGATGAAGCTGAGACAGTCCAAATCTATCGGCATTTTCAACTATCATAAGGCAAGCCTCTGGCACGTTAACACCGACCTCTATGACAGTGGTGGAAACAAGTATCTTCGTTGCTCCGTCGCAAAAGCGACGCATTACGCTGTCCTTTTCCTTGCTCTTCATCTTACCGTGAAGAAAATCAACGCTGTACTGAGGAAATATCTCCGCAAGCTCGGTCGCAAGACCCACCGCCGACTTCAAAGGCGTTCCGTCCTTTATCCTTCCCTCTCCGTCAATATCTCCCATAAGTATGTCGGCATCGTCCTCAAGTCTATCCTCAACAGCGGGGCAAACGATATAGACCTGTCCGCCGCTCTCTATCTGCTTTGCGATAAAGGCATTGAGCCTTGCTCGGTAGCTCTCGTCAACGGCAAAGGTATCCACCCTTTGTCTACCCGGGGGCAAAGTATCTATTCTCGAAACGTCAAGATTCCCGTATATAGCAAGAGCAAGTGACCTCGGTATGGGGGTCGCGCTCATAACCAACATATGAGAAAGTGCGTTTTTCTCCGCAAGTACCGCTCTCTGTCCAACACCAAAGCGGTGCTGCTCGTCGGCAACGACAAGCCCCGCTCTTGCGAGCTCCACGCCCTCGGAGAGAAGCGCTTGCGTTCCTATAACAACGTCTGCCTCGCCGCTCGCAAGCAACGAATGCACCTTTCTCTTTTGCGCTGCCGTAAGTGAGCCAACGAGTAGCTCGACCCTCACGCCAAGCTTACCAAGCAGCTCCTTAAGATCACCGTAATGCTGAAGCGCAAGTATCTCGGTAGGTGCCATAAGCGCCGCCTGCCTGCCGTTTTTGACCGCGATATATATCGCGGCTGCAGCGCAGACCGTCTTTCCGCATCCGACGTCACCAACTACCATTCTGTTCATCGCTACGTCGTGCGACATATCTCTTTTAACGTCCGCTATAACTCGCTTTTGCGCGTCTGTCAGCTCATACGGAAGCAAGCGCTCAAGCGCCGATATATCCGTATCGGGACAAGGTACGGCGGGCGTCGGGGCAGTCTTCGTGCCCGACATAGATACTCCGAGCGCGAAGGTCAAAAGCTCGTCAAAGATAAGACGCTTTCTCGCCGCCGCGAGTGAAGAAAAACTGTCGGGAGCGTGTATCTGCTTTTGCGCAAAAGAACGCACACACAAGGAATACTTTGCCCTTATATGCTCGGGCAATGGGTCTTCTCCGCCGTCGGTATATTGCGCAATGGTGAGCGCCGAGCGCATATCCTTGGCTATCTGCTTTTGCGTAAGTCCTTCGGTAAGCGGATATACGGGAAACAGCGGTGCGAGCTCTGTATCTCCAATGGGCTCATATACGGGAGACGACATCGCGTATCCGTTCTTTGTGCGCTGAACCTTGCCGTAAAACCTAAATTCCGAGCCGATCGGAAATACGTTTTTGAGATATTCCTGATTAAAATACGTTATCTCGCAAAAGCCGCTCTCATCGTACGCCTTGAACTTTACAAGCGTCATTCTGTTTTTCAGCCGCGCCACACGAGGCTCGGTCGCCACAGTGAGCACGACTGCGCTCTTCACGGAATCGGGAGTATCCGCAAGCAAGCGAACGTCTCCTCTGTTTTCATATCCGCGAGGATAATGACAAAGAAGATCGCCGACGGTATATACACCCATACGGGCATAGGTCGCCTCTCTGACCTTGCCTACCCCGTAAAGCTTGCCAATACCTGTGTCGAGCGAATTGGGTATCGCCATATCCTCACCTCCAATAAAAAACTACACCATTATTATACCGCCGCCAAACAAAAGTGTCAAGAAAAAGTTGTCAAAAGCAACAAAATGTACGCGCATAATACAGTTAATTAATAAAAAAATTGTTAACAGGGCATTTTTTATATTGACAATCTCTGCTTTTTGAGTTATAATATCTTGTGAATATAAAAAACGGAGGTTTTATACCAAATGAAGAAATTTCTGGCTATATTGCTCGCTGCTCTTCTTATCACTTGTATGGTAGGATGTGGCAAGGACGAAGCACCTGAGATTGACAATTCCGACGACGGCGAAGCTGTCGGCGAAGAAATGGTAAAAGATAATTTCAAGTACGCAGTAAACGACAAGGGAGATTATGAAATAGTCGGATACGTTACCGACGGCGCAGCTGATCTTAACTTGACTATCCCCAAGGAGATCGACGGCAGACCTGTTACGGGTATCGGAACCGATGCTTTCAAGGCACTCAAGAATCTCAAGTCCTTCAAGGTCGAGGCTGATAACAATAACCTTACATATATCGGTCAGGGCGCATTTTGGGGCTGTGACGGACTTGTTGAGGTAACTCTTCCCAACACTGTTACCGAGATCGGTAAGATCGCATTCCAGGGTTGCTCTAACCTCACTAAGATCACTCTTTCCAACAAGCTCGTAACTATCGACGAGTACGCATTTGCATACTGTGAGAAGCTCGCAACAATCGAGTTGCCCGAGACACTTACTACTATCGGTGTTGGAGCGTTCTTTGATTGCGACGCTCTTAAGACAGTTACAATTTCCAAGAACGTAACGTTTATCGGAAAGGGCGCGTTCGTTGAGTGCAAGAGCCTTACGGACGTTGTATTCACTGAGACCGCTAACTGGTATAGCGCAACTCCCGATGAAAACGGCAATTTCGCTATGAACTTTGACGAAGAGATAATATATGTTCCCGTAGAGGCAGCTGCATTGGCAGCTTCCACTGATAATGCTATTCTCCTCGGAGACGGTGTACAGCTCAAGCGCGTACTTCCCGAAGCATAAGTAAATAAAAGCAATGAGCTCTCAGTGCATAAGCACTTGAGAGCTCATTTTGGTTTCAGTCGGTTTGTTTGACACCGAGTATAGACCAATCTATTCTCATAGGTTCAAAATATGCGTGTACAGTCTCGCCGTCAGTAACATGCTCAAAGCGTAAGCATTTGCGAGCGCAAAGACGTTCAAAGGTATCAAGCTCATAAAGCTCGTGGCTGCCGCGCCCCATATTGAAGCTCGCCGATATCAGCATTCCCCTGCTGTTCTTGCGTATTTCAAAGGTCACTTCCCTGCGCTTGGAATTTCTTCTCGCGCATATCATAAATATCATAGCAAAGCTTTCGAACAGCGCAACGTCGACCTGCCCCGCGCAGGATATGTCCACGTCACACTCAACACTCACTCCACAGCCGATATAATTTGACAATGCATAAATATAACCTTCAAGCTCATGGGTCACGTTGCCGTAAATAAGAGGTCTTTCGACAAGCGAGGCGAAGCACTCTTCAAGCTCAGTAAAATACCGCTCACAGGCAAGGTGTATCTCCGGCTTCTGCTGTCTTGCACGCATGTGTAACGCCTCAACGGTCGAGGTAGCTTGTAATATCTCCCCGTCAAAAAGAAGTGCTCGGTAGCATTTGTCCGTACCGAACTTCAAAAAAGAGAGCATAACGTAGGACGCCGACGGAAACAGCCACGGCAGGGCTAAGGCAAGACCGAGCTTTGTGTTCACGAGCATAGGCTTTTGGGGGAAGGTCTTAAAATATTCTGTTACCTGCTTTATCTCATCGGGCTCCATGATGTCGGTTATATAAGGATAGTATACGTCACGCGGCGACGAGGTGCGAGCAGACACCAGGTTGCCGTATTCCGCCATATCAAAGACATAGCAAAGATCATAAACATCTTTAAACATGATAGCATATTTGTCGTATGGCATATCGCGGAAAGTACGCGTTAAAAACTTGTTGTTTTTCATAGCATGTACCTCAAAAAAAACACTGTATATATTTTAACATATAAATGTCGAAAAAGCAAGTACGGATAAGAATAAAAGCGAGAAATGCGATAAGAAAATCAAAAGTTAGTAAAAAAAGGGGTTGACAAGAGCCAAAATATGTGATATAATACTTTAAGCAACCGAAAGGGACTGCAAACGCCGGTGTGGCGGAACAGGCAGACGCCCGGGACTTAAAATCCCGTGATACGTGAGTATCGTACCGGTTCGACCCCGGTCACCGGCACCACAACGGTAAAAAATCATATCGCGGAGTAGAGCAGCTTGGTAGCTCGTCGGGCTCATAACCCGGAGGTCGTGAGGTTCAAATCCCACCTCCGCAACCAAAAAAGAAACCACCCATTTCGGGTGGTTTTCTTTTTTGCTTTCGGAGTGTGGCTTGCTCTTTCTGCCCTTCGGGTTATGCCGACGAGCGTAGCTCGTTGGGTTAGTGCAGCAAAAACGCCACGGTGCGGCGTTTTTGCAAACGGTGTCGCCCAAAGTGCGAGTTTTGAAGCAAGGCTATGCATTGCGCACAAAACGACACACGACGGCGACCGGCGCGAAGCGATAACCTGGAGGCGGTCGTGGTGTGAGTATCCGCGATACCCCACAGAAGCAGATATGCGACTTTGGAGGGCAATGAAAAATCCCACCTCCGCAACCAAAAAAGGGCTATAAAAAAGATATAGCCGCGAAAAGCCTTGAATTTCAAGGCTTTTTTGTTTTTCTGCCCTTTTCTCGCATAGTCGCGAGAAAAAGATATTGAACACTTACGGGATTTGAACTCCCCGAAATTGAATACTACGCATCTGTGCATAGGAAATCCCTATGCACTTTTTTGTTGAAATTTCTTGACAAAATATTCCTTATATGATATCATAGTATCAAGAAATCTTGATAGAATGATATCACAAATAAAGGAGGCGGTATTGTGCGAGAGGCGACTAAAAGCGATAGAACAAAACAAGTGCAATTTCGTATGCCTACGGTACTTCACAATCAACTACGGAAATTGTTGATTGATGAGAATATAAGTATGGCAGATTTATTCAACAAGGCGGCAGAAGAATATGTGAATAAGAATTTGAAGAAAGAAAAAGGAGAAAAACGATGAACATAAAAAACATAAAGAATGGCGAAGTTTTTGAAAATGTAAAAATTACTCAGCCATACAAAATATATAGTATGAGTGCCAATGAATCAGAGGTGGAAACTGTATTTGAAGAGTATCTAAAAATGTTAGGATATACATTAGGTGAAAACTATACGAAAAGAAGTTCAAAAAATCCAGAAGATGTGTTTCCTTCAAAAACTGGAAATGGTGTGGGGTATCCCGATTATGTTTTTTATGATAAAAACGATAGAATAATTGCAATTGCGGATGCCAAGAGCCCTAGCGAAACGCAAAATATGAGCCAAAGAGGACTTTCTGACTGCACAGACATATATTTAAAATATTACAATGAGAAACATAAAAATAAAATAAAAATAGCGATAGGTTATGATGGAATAAATTTTGTAATTAAGTATCTTAAAAAGAAAGATGTTTGGGAATATATATTTATAGACGATCAAGAAATAAATTCTATGTTGCCGCATAATCTATTAAATTCTGTTGCAAAAAACGGTAACACATTTACAACTCAAATAGACAAAAATGTTGAAAAAGAAAAGTTAGAACCATATTTTGCACGATGTGATTCTATTTTTAGAACAAGCAAAAACGGGCTCTCTGCAATTGATAAAGCTACGGAAATATCTATATTTATATTCTTAAAAATATTTTCTAATGACGGATCAGATGAAGAATTTGCTCGAGAATATGGAGAAACGGTATGGCAGTCAATTAAGAAAGGTAAAGTTGATTTTATCAACAAAATGTTTCGAGAATTTCTTAACAAACAGTATCAAAATATTTTCCCTGAAAAACTAATTAAAGTTGATTCTCAAGTGGCATCAGAATTAGCGTTTATTATAGATTCTATGTTTAACGAATGCAAAATAGATAGAATGACTGATGTTAAAGGAAATGCCTTGGAATATTATCAAAAAGCCTCAAAAGACAGAAAAATCGGTGAATTTTTTACACCAAGACATTTAATAAGATTGATGATGGAATTGACAGATCCAGAAGTTGATTTTGAAAAAAATGAAGATGGTGAGTATATAATAGACGATAATGGAAATAGAGTTGTTAAAAAAGTTGAAAAAATATATGATCCAGCCTGTGGAAGTGGGGGATTTTTAATTCAATCATTCATATATTATTTAGAAAAATATAAGAAGTATGGATTAAGCAAAGAGCAATTAAAAGAAAATGTTTTATTTGGAAATGAGTTAAAAGATAGCACTGTAATGCTAACAAAGTTGAATATGATTTTGCTTGGAGATGGGCATAATCATATATCAAATGAAAACTCATTGTTCTATATTAAAGAAAAGAAATTGCAAAAGGTGCTAGATGATAGTAATAAGCCAATCCTTATTGATGATTCTCGTATTGAATATAGGGAAGAAAAATGTGGAACAAAAATCAAACTATCACCTTACTTTGAAAATCAGCCGTTAATAGAAAACATTAATAAAAGCACTGGCAAAAAAACTTTTTACTTGGCTAAATATGTCACCAAAAAAGATAACGTAACCCCTGTATTTGAGTTTACCGACATAAAAGCAGTCAACCCAAAAGTTAAGCGTAATCTTTCTCCGTTTTTTGGGCAATTTGATATAGTGATGACAAATCATCCATACGGATTAGAAGAACCCACTACTCCTGATGCATACTTCTTAAGACATATGTTTGAGGCAATACACACAGGGGGGAAAATTGCTTGCATTGTAGGAGAAACTTTACTATTTCACAAAGATTACAAGTCTATCCGGGAATATGTGCTTGAAAACTACACTATTGAAGCTATTATATCACTTCCACAAGGCGTTTTTAACCCGTATACGGATGTAAAGACAAGTATATTGTTTATGAAAAAGCAAAAGAACACAAATTTGCAAAAAACTTGGTTGGTAGATTTAAAAAACGATGGCTTCGATTTAAATTTGACTAGATCACAAATAAAAGAAAATGATATTCCTAAGATTATTCAATTATGGGAACGCTGGGGTGGCTATTATTCAGTTACTGGGGAATACAAGTCGTTTCACAAAGAAGTAAAAGGATTTGCTGAATTTCATACTTTAAACGCAGAAAACTGGTGTGTAAAGAGATATCTAACTCCTTTCATAAGTCTTAATTCAAAATACAAACTAAAGCCATTATCACACATTTTGAAGAGAAAAAAATACCCCATTGCCATTGAAGATGATCAAGTTTACAAACAAATAACTATACAAATGTGGAATAGAGGAATTGTTTTGCGTGAAAATCAATATGGTATAGATATAGGTACCAAAAAGCAATTTTCAATCAAGGAAGGGCAATTTCTAATATCTAAAATTGATGCACGAAATGGGGCTTATGGTATAGTACCAAAAGAGCTTGATGGCGCAATAATAACAGGTAATTTTTGGGCTTTCGATATCAATCAAGAAGAAATTTTGCCAGAATACATCACGTATTTGATGAGACACAATTTCTTTAAACATATGTGTGAGATTTGTAGTTATGGTTCTACTAACAGATGGTACCTAGACGAGAAAGCATTTAAGGATTTTCTTGTGCCCATACCAGAAATACCAGAACAAGAAAAAATTCTTTCCTTGATAGATAAACATAATCAAAAGATTATCCAATCAAGAGAAGAAATAAAGTTGGAAGAGAAAAAAATACTTTCAATAATAGACGATATCGTTGGAATAAGTTAACATCAATTAAGTACAGATGATTTGTTTTTTTATTCATAAAATCTATATTTTATGTAAGGTTCAAATCCCGTAAGCAAAATGCCAAAAATATCTTTTTTATAGCCCTTACACAAAACGAAAAGCAGTCCAATCGGACTGCTTTTTTCGTTTTGATTCTGTTGTGTGTGGCGAGGGTGTGTCTCACGGGCTTCGGGTTATGCGACGAGCGTGGCTCGTTGGGTAGCGAAGTTAAAAGCAACTGAGTATTGATTTTAACAAGCGAAACCGACCAAAGCAAGGAGTTGAAGGAGCGAGCGTACCGAGCGACACGCAACGACTATGCGACGGCGGCGGGTCTTTCAAATCCCACCAATCAGGCGGGAGGAGCAAGCCCCTCCCCTACCAATTGCCGCGGAAGGTCGTGAGGTGGACAAATTTTTCTTTACAAACACAAAACTATGTGTTATAATCATTGCATAAAGCATATAAAGAAAAATCCATAGATAATACAGTAATACTCGCTTTTGTGTAAAAAGCAAGGGGTTTAATTGGAGGGAATATGGCAGAAATATTGGAAATCATTATGATAGTAAGCTTTGGTGCTTCGTGGCCGCTAAACGTATTAAAATCCTACAAAGCAAGAACAACAAAGGGTAAAAGCCTTGCCTTTCTGCTTCTGATCTTTTTCGGATATATAGCGGGCATCGTATCAAAGTTAGTAAATGAAAGCTATATGGCACAAATTGGGCAGAAATGGTATGTGCTGTTCTTTTACGTGATAAATTTCATTATGGTAGGAGCTGACCTGTGTATGTACATTAGAAACAGCAAGCTTGACCGTATGTGTATTGAGGAGATAAAGTGCAAATGAATATTTTGGCAATTGGAAACAGTTTTTCCGAGGATGCAACCCGTTATCTTCACAATATAGCAAAAGCTGACGGAGAAAACCTTCAAGTGACCAATCTGTATATCGGAGGATGTTCACTTGAGAGGCACTATCGGAATATGCTGTCGGATGAGAAGAAGTATGAGTTGCAATATAACGGCCATAGAACCGGATTTTACGTATCGCTTCGCGAAGCTCTGCTTAATCGCAAATGGGACGTTATAACCTTACAACAGGTAAGTTCCTCCTCATTCGTAAAAGAAAGCTATCTACCCTATATTATCTCTATTGCGGATTTTGTGCGCCGATATGCTCCCCAAGTTAAGCTGTATTTACATCAAACTTGGGCATACGAGGAAGGAAGCCAAAAGCTTTTTGAGAGAGCAAAATACGACAGAGCGGACAGGATGCTTAACGATATCGTTAAGGTTAACTTGGAGATTGCCGACTTGATCGGAGCGGAGGAAATCATTCGTTCGGGTGAGCTGTTTGGTGAGCTTTTGAAAAAAGGAATTAAAGAAATATATCGTGACACATATCACGCTTCTCTTGGCATAGGCAGGTATGCGCTGGCGCTACTGTGGTATCGAACAATTACAAAAAAGCCTGTTTTGGAGAATCGGTTTTGCGATTTTGACGAGCCGATATCGGAAGAAGAAATTCGGTTGATAAAAGAAACTGTTGATTGCCTTGATTGAAATAGAGTGGTGTATGAAAACAATCGGAAATATTTCTTACATCGGTGACAGCACAGTTCATTTATGCATCTATTAAGGAAGCACAAAACAACGCCACCAACAGAGTACCCACCATAAAGAAGGTTTACCAACAGAAAAAATCAATCTCGTAGGGGCGATTCACGAATCGCCCCTACAACAAAAAGGAGTACGAGCAATTTCGCTCGTACTCCTTTTTACACGCCTTGCTACGCAAGGTATAGTGTGTTATGCCTTGTGGCGTATTTTCGGGCAGTAAAGATCTTCAGTAATATGCCTATCCCTGCTCTGCAGACAGAGCAGTTATATTCTATTCACCTATCGCGCATCACTTCCCGTCCCCATTGCGAAAGCGCAACGGCGACATTCCGTACATTTCCTTAAATCTCTTGGAAAAATAATTACTGTCGCTAAATCCGCACCTCTCCGACACCTCTGCTACGGAAAGCTTTGAGTCAGTTCGCAAAAGCATCTGCGCCTGCTGAAGGCGTATCATGGAGACGTATTCCGATATCCCAAATCCCGTATCACGCTTGAATATACGCGAAAGATGCTCGGGCGTTACGGCGCAACGCGCAGCCAAGTCTGAAAGTGTCATATCATATTTATAGTTTTCCTTAATATAAGCTATCGTCTGTGTCGTATAGACGTTTCCGCTACTGCGAGGCGCTTCAGTATCACGGTTTCGCGCGAGCAAAAAGAACAGCATATGCATATATGAAAGTATGGAGCTCTCGGAAAACTCATCGGGAGAGCAATATTCCCTTTCAATCGCATCAAGTATCGCCATTATCTCTTTTGTAACTCTTTTATTGCGATAAACGTATATCATAGTCGGTAAATACCGTATGACCGCAGGTGGGATATAGAAATGCGTGCAATAAATCAGTCTGCGTTTTGCGTCACTGTCACGGTAGACCGTTTTATGAATCACGCCCTCAGGTATGAGGACGACGTCTCCTGCCTCGACCGCATAGGTATTATTATCGACAAAATAGTGACATGTCCCTTCCTCAAGATAATATATCTCAAAGAGGTTGTGGTAATGCTGATTCACGCCCGTATTTTTTTGCTGAGAGGTTTTTTCGTAGTAAAAATTTTCCGATATCGTATCTCGCGAACTCATTTTTCTCCCCCCTTCCCTTTGCTATGACGTGCATTTTACTGTATTATATCACAAAATATCAAAAAAATCAAGAAAATACCATATAGATATCAAAAATTTCATTGAAATATATATTTTTTTGATGTAAAATATAAGTAAGCCGCCAATATGTCGGCATATCTTGATACGTACAACATTTAAGGAGTTTTTATTATGACCGAAAGAATAATACAGTTCGGTGAGGGCGGTTTTCTCCGCGGTTTCGCTGATTGGATGATACAAAAAATGACGGATGCTTCCCTGTTTGAAGGCAAGGTCGTCGTAGTACAGCCCATTGAGAACGGTATGTGCGACACACTTACGGCACAGGACTGCAACTATACCCATATCATACGCGGAAGTGAGGGTGTGGAGACCTCACGCATCGACGTTATATCCCGCTGCGTAAAGCCATATGACGATTTTGAGGCTTATCTTGCCTTGGCGGATATACCCACGATGCGATTTATCATATCCAACACGACGGAGTCGGGCATTGTTTTTGTAGACACTGACACTCCCGAAAAAGCTCCATATATATCTTTTCCCGCAAAGCTCACTCTGCTTTTGAAAAGGCGACACGACAAGGCTCTCGGCGGTTTTATTGTGCTACCATGCGAGCTTATAGATAGAAACGGCGACAATCTCAAGAGCTGTGTTCTGAAATACGCGGAGCTTTGGGGCTTTGACGACGGCTTCAAGGCTTGGGTGGAAAACGAGAACGTATTCACCAACACGCTCGTTGACCGCATCAACACGGGCTATCCGAAGGACGAAAGCATCGAGCTCGGATACGATGACAAAATGATAAACACCTCGGAGTATTTTCATCTATGGGTAATTGAGACCGACTGCGACATAGAAAAGGAGCTTCCCTTCCGCGCTGCGGGTCTTAACGTAATAATCACCAAGGACAAGCTTGAGATGTACCGCACACGAAAGGTGCGTATACTCAACGGCGCGCACACCTCGCTTGTGCCCTACGCTTTGCTTGAGGGGCTCGACACGGTAAAGTCCTGCATGGATGACCCGACTATGCGCTCTCATGTAAGAAAATGTGTATTTGACGAGATAATCCCCACGCTTGATCTTCCCCGTGAGGAGCTTGTGGAATACGCAGAGCAGGTGCTCGTAAGATTTTCAAACCCCTACATAAAGCACTATCTTTCGGCTATCTCGCTCAATTCGGTAAGCAAATTCAAAGTAAGAGTTCTTCCGTCGATACTCGAATACAAAAAGAGATTTGGCAAGCTCCCCCAAACGCTTACGTTTGCCTTTGCCAAGCTCATAGATTTTTACAGGACGGATATGACCTGCGACGCCGAGGACATCAAGGCATTTATGAAGACTGCCACCGTCGAGGATATTCTCAAAAAGACTGACTATTGGGAAGAAGACCTATCCTTTATGTACGAAGAGGTAATAAAATATGTTGATAAACAAGCTTGATAACGTAGAGATAGCCCTCTCAAACGGTCACAAATACGCCGCAAGAGATATCAAGACTGGAGAAAACGTAATAAAATACGGGAACCCGATAGGACACGCCACTGCGGATATAAAGAAAGGCGAGCACGTACACACCCACAATATGAAGACCAATCTTTCGGGTGTTATCGAATACAGCTACGTGCCGTCAGCTGATCACGCAAAGCAAGAGAGTGACGTTCCCACCTTTATGGGATACCAAAGAGACAACGGCGACGTGGGCATAAGAAACGACATTTTCATCGTAAACACCGTTGGTTGTGTAAACAAAATTGCAGAGCAACTGGCAAAGCTGACGGGAGCTGTCGCGTTTACGCATCCGTTCGGCTGCTCTCAGCTGGGAGACGACCAAAAGACCACTCAGCTCATTCTCAGAGGTATAGTAAATCATCCGAACGCGGGTGGAGTGCTTGTCCTCGGTCTAGGCTGCGAGAACAACAATATTTCGGTTTTCAGCCAAGTGCTCGGCGAATACGACCCAAACAGAGTTAAATTTCTAAACTGTCAGGACGTCGAAAACGAGATAGACGAGGGGCTTGCGCTTATTGAAGAGCTCAAGAGCTACACCAACAAATTTACACGTACACCTATACCCGTATCAAGGCTGCGTGTCGGTCTCAAATGCGGTGGAAGCGACGGATACAGCGGTATCACCGCCAACCCTTTGGTGGGAAGAGTGTCAGATAAGCTCGTTTCAATGGGGGCGAGCACTGTACTCACCGAAGTACCCGAAATGTTCGGTGCGGAGCATCTGCTTATGGCAAGAGCCGCGAGCAAGGAAGTGTTCGACAGCATAGTCGAACTTATAAACGGCTTCAAGGAATACTACGAGCGTCACGGACAGGTCATCTATGAAAACCCCTCGCCCGGAAACAAGGCAGGCGGCATAACCACTCTTGAGGAAAAATCGCTCGGTTGCGTCACAAAGGCGGGAAGCTCTCAGGTGGTGGACGTGCTCGACTACGGAGACACCGTCAGAAAAGCTGGGCTTTCCCTGCTGGCGGGTCCCGGCAACGACATAGTCGCAATTACAAATCTGTTTGCGGCAGGAGCGCATATTATACTCTTCACTACGGGCAGAGGAACACCTGTCGGCAGCGGCGTCCCGACAGTAAAGATAGCCACAAACAAAGAGCTTGCAAGGCACAAGTCATCATGGATAGATTTCGACGCAAGCCCCGTGCTTGACGGGCACGACCTTACCGATAGCCTGCTCGAATACATTGTTCGCGTGGCAAGCGGTGAGCAGACCAAGAACGAAATATACGGCTATAAAGAGATCTCAATTTTCAAGGACGGAGTCACACTCTAAAGAAAGATAGCTTTATTATTTATGCCGCAATCGTATCCGGCTGAAAACCTATCACGCTTCGATAAAACACCTTAATTACAAGTTACATTAACAAGCCAAACGGACGACCAAGTCGTCCGTTTTTGCGTAGACTTTGCTATTGACAAATGGTTATTTTGGGTGTATAATTTTAGTGGTGTTCGCAATCGCGAACAAGCAAAGATCGGTACGTGTGTTCGCGTTCGCGAACAGCAAACGCATAAAAAACGGAGGCAAATAATGGAGTATATAACAGTCAAAGAAGCAGCAGCAAAATGGGGCGTAACACCGAGGCGAGTACAAATACTTTGCGCAAACGGCAGGATAGCGGGAATTGAACGTTTTGGAAACAGGCTGATGATACCCAAGGACGCGATATACCCGGTCGGAGCTTCGCAAATAGCCGAAATAGACCAGCCGCTACCTCGAAAAACCCCGTTTTTATATATGAGCGATCTGTATAACGAGGCGGGCAGCGCGGAAGCTGTGACAGCCGAGTTATCCTACAACCACGAAGCGCAGGTGCTTTTTGCGGCAGAAATAGCCTACAACAGAGGTGAGATAGACAAGGTATATGAGAGTGCAAATTATCTGCTCAAAAAGCATTCGGGTTTTTATGCTGTGCTCTCCGCAGGTATGCTGCTTGCGCTTTGCGCAATATGGCGAGGAGACCTTTCGATGTGGCGACGCGCAAAGCTTCATATATCGGAAGCCCCTGCCAAAAACGACAATGACCGTGACATAATGTCACTCGCAATAACCGCCGTTGACAGTATGCTTTATGACGTTACCGGTTTTCCCGATTGGTTCAAAAAAGGCAACTTTGAGCCCTTGCACCCCGATGCGTTGCCTGCCGCAAAGGTATACTACGCAAAATATCTGTATGCAGCGGGATTTGCGGTAGCCACAAAGCAAGTGGAAATGCAGGGAGTGCACGGTCTTTCGCTGATGTCCATACTTCCCCTCTCTATAGAGCCTATGATATCGCAGGCAAAAGCCGACAGCTCCGTGATCGCGGAAATATATTTGAGACTGACGTGCGCAACGGTATATCATACAAGCGGCAATCAAGCGGAAGCAACAAGGCATATCGACCGTGCCGTAGCCCTCGCTCTGCCTGACCGTCTTTACGGCCTTTTGGCGGAATACTGCCGTGTTCTCGGCGCCCTACTTGAGAGCAGAATAGTAATAGCGGATGCTGATGCTTGGGAAAACGTCAAAAAGCTTCACAAGACATATAACGAGGGCTGGTCAAACCTCAGCGGTGCGGTGCGCGGAAAGACCATTATCACCACGCTGTCTCAGAACCAGCGAGAGGTCGCAAAGCTTGCCGCCTTTGGAATGAGCAACGCACAGATAGCCGAAAAGCTGCATTTGTCGCTTGCGAGCGTCAAGCAGGCTGTCCGTATAGTTTCGGAAAAAATGGGAGTTGGCAGATCGGAATTTGCCGCTATGCTCTAAAAGATATATCTTAAGCAGCCTCATAAAGATATTTCGATAAAAACAAAAAATAGCCAAAAAAACTTTATTTTGGTAATAAACAAAAACACACAAAAATGCTATACTGTTAACAGAAAAACAGTATGGCATTTTTTATGTCGGAAAGGAGCGGCATATGAGTGAACATCCAAAAGAGGGTGACCTCTACAAAAAAATATGCGTATTCGGTCACGACTTAACTCTTTACTATGGATACTACGACGAACGTGACCGACAAAATCCCTTGGCAGAGCCCGTTCCCATATATCCCGACTTGAAAGCATTTCCTTTGTATACCGATGAGGGTGAGCCGCTTGTCACTATTATGCAAGATGTGTGCGAACACTTTTCGGGTGACAAACATGAGGACAGCGACTGTGGAGCATGCGCTCATTACAGGCACGCAGAGGAGCTGATCGGTGCTTGCGCCTGTGAGAAAAAGAAACGGTAATAAAAAGTGCCGTTCTCTTCATACGATAAAACAAAAACTTACAAATAAAAGACCCGCACAGGGGCATTACAAAAAGGAGAAAATCATGAAAAAACGAACATCTATTCTTATTCTTGCGGCACTGATATGTCTTGTCAGCATCTTGCTCACATCTTGTGCCAACAAGTCTGCCACCTCAATAGTTATCGGCGAGAACGGCAACTGGATAATCGACGGTAACGACACGGGCATAAAAGCTCAGGGTACGGATGGCTCAAAGGTCACCGTTGGAGAAAACGGCAACTGGTTTGTTGACGGAGTGGACACGGGAATAATCGCTGTTCCGGAGAAATACGTTGTTGACGTAAAGACCGAGCACACTTATGACTCGGTTTCAGGCGAAGAGTATATAATAACGACCTTGCTGTATAACGACGGCACGACAGACGTTCAGAAAAAATCCGTGCTCTCCAGAATAACAGATATATTTCTCTCCTACAGCGGATATTTTATCGCCGGATATGAACCGCTTCTTCGCATACGTGTCGAAAGATATAACTATCTTGAAAGCTCTTATATAGCCGTAACAGACGATATGTGGATGACACCAAAGCCCGATTTTACTAAAGCAGGAGATTATAATATAGTTCTCAACTATTGCGGGCAGATCATTGAAAGCTCCATCACCGTTCTCGAAGCTCCCGAGGAGCTTAGTGTTACAGACGCATACATGTATGACTATGCTATAAGAAAAGGTACTCCTTTCTCTGAAACTTCAATTCACATTACGTTCTCAAACGGATACTCTTATGAAGCTCCCTTGAGTACTGCTTCGTTTGTATCGATACCCGATTTCAACACTCCCGGCGAGTATTATATCGCGTATGAATACGGTGGAGTCTTGTATTATTCAGAAATCTTTGTCTATGAGCCCGGTACATTCAACATGAATAATGTCAGCTTGGATTTCTATAACACTACCCTTTCCCACAACGATACGGAAGCTTTAGAAACCTTCAAAAAAGATTTGATCGGTTCAAGGTATAGTTATTCACTCATATACTACCACAATGCAGACGAATACAGATACGGATATATCACCGAGGATATGATAGATATGTCTGCGCTGGATATCACAAAACCCGGTGTGTATCCCATTCGCATCAACATTGAGTGTCCTTTGGGCGGCAAGCTAACTTATGATTTTGAGGTCACAGTACAAACTACGATCTCGGGCGATCCCATAAAAACATATACTACGACCAACACTTATCTGTTAGGAGAATATACCGATACTCTTTACTTGTATGAAAACGGTATTGCTTCCTTTGGCGGATACACATGCAGTTACGTCAGAAACGGTAATGAGGTCATCTTAAGCGGAGTTCCTACATGCGATTACGCGAAGTTGTACCTAACTGTCAACGACGATACGTTAAGCTTTGACGCAACTATTGTAGAAGGTACGCCAAAAAACATTTACACTTTGGGCTCTTCCAACTACACCTTCAAGGTATATAACGACCACGTTTCGATATATTATCAGCACAGCGACAGCAATGCATTCCTTGTTATTACGCTTTCCAACAATATTGTTAATGATCACCTTACGTGGAACGGAATCACCTATCACTTCTTAGCTAACGGAAAATACATTTATCACTAATATTTAAAACAAAAAAGCGGTGGGCATCTGCCCACCGCTTATCTTCTTAAGCCCTAATCATATGGTTGTTTCGGCTCTACGAGCCGTCAAAAAAGAAATGGAGCAACTTACGTTGCTGCTTTCCCCCCCCTTCGGGAATTTCGCCTCTGGCGAATATTTTTGCTCGCAGCTCACGTGAGCAAGCTCCCATCGCTTTGCTCGCAAAATGCGAACCCATGCGTTAGCTCCGCAAACGCTGTGTCCGTTTCGGC
>SVTJ01000017.1 GCA_015063845.1 Oscillospiraceae bacterium | reverse complement strand
CTGACAAAACATACTTATATTGTTTTATTCTTTCGCCAACTTTCCAAGCACGTCTTGTTGCTTGATAAATATTACCCCCACATTCGCGAATCTTGGCTATCGTTGTTTTTATGATTACATAATCAAAATCTGGTTCTTCATAAATGCTGTTTTCGCTATCGCTTGGATGCATAGAAATATTTTTTGAGAGTGATAAGGTTGTCGACATGTTTGGCATTAAATATGTAATGGGATTTTGTGCTGATTGATTTACCTTTAATTCTGCGATTGATTTGTGAAGATAAAACTGTTGGTTTTCATCCAATTTTTCGTAGTTATTGTTAATGAAGTAAACCCTCTTGGCAACACTCTCACCAACGCCATTTTTGAACTCATGCGGGCGTGGGATGTCTATCATTTCATGAACATAATGCCACTCGTCAGGTTTATAAACGGCAACAATCAATTGGTTGTATACTGCGAAAACATAGTCTATGTTTTTTCGGACTCTGTCGATCGAAACAACCCAATTTCCTCTTGTTGTATCATACAATTCTTTTGGTGTCATATTCCAACGAAAAAGACGATTTATTTTGATTACAAGAATATTGTGTTTTATATCTTCTTTTTTTAAGTGTTCTGCACCATATCGAAGCTCAAAATCTTCAACGGTTAGACTTTCATGTGCATGATGCCCAGCAACAATATTTGAAAGCTTGATTTCAGAAGTGAATTTTAAAAGATTGATTAGAGATGCTTCTGCTGCAAATGCTTCACTTTCGGTTAATCCCCAGTTGATGATTACTCTTTTTACGTTTTTTCCTGCTTTTTCAATAGAACTAATCGTCTGTAATTTAAGCTTTTCGGAATCGGGAGATTTATTGCTTTCAATTTCATGATTGAAAACTCTATCTTTAGTCCCCTTACCTATATAAAATACTTTATCGGTTCTGGGGTCAATAAGAGCATATACATAATAGCCATTAAGAGCTTTGAGAGCTTTTTCAGAAAAATTATTCATCATTCGATTAACCTCTGTTATCCTCGATATGTTAAGTCGTATTGCAATGCACTTATGAGCTTTGGTCAAAGGCGGAAATATGCCTATTTTAAATCGTTTATTTTCTCGTCAGACAAACGACACTTTCAACGTGCCCCGTTCTCGGAAACATATCAACGGGCTGAACCGCTCCTATCTCATATCCCGCTTCCTTGAACCAAACGCAATCTCTTGTCAGTGTTGTCGGGTCGCAGGAAACGTAGACGACACGGGGAACGTCAAGAGACGCAAGACACTCCACAAGCTCACGCGTGCTTCCCTTTCTCGGTGGGTCAATAATAACTACGTCGGGGCGTTCGCCACCCATAGCAGTCAGTATGTTCTCCGCATTCCCCGCGTCAGCGCAGAAAAATGCGGCGTTTTCTATTCCGTTATATTCGGCGTTTTGCTTTGCGCAATCCACAGCAGAGGCAACTATCTCGATACCGACAAGCTTTTTTGCCTTGCTTGCCACCGACAGACCTATCGTTCCCGTGCCGCAGTAAAGGTCAGCGACGCTCTGCGAGCCGTCAAGCTCTGCGAGAGACGCCGCAAGTCCGTAAAGCAGCTCCGCACCTTCTCGGTTTACCTGATAGAAGGATTGCGCCGTTATACGGAAGCGCAGACCGCAAAGCACGTCCTCTATATAGTCTTTGCCGTGCAGAACGCGGTATTCCTTACCGAGAACTACGTTGGTATTCTCGGTATTCGTATTTATCAAAAGACTGACTATATCGGGAAATTTAGCCGTTATTCTCTCGGTGATCTCCCTCTCGTGAGGCAGGCTCTTGCCGTTGAGCACAAGGCAGAGCATTATCTCACTCGTAGCCTCCGCAATGCGCAGATATATATGGCGCAAAAGGCCGTCGCCCGTATTTTCGTCATATGCGCGAATACCGTATTCGTCGCACAGTCCGCACACCGCTTTTGTTATATCCGCAAAGGTGGGGCTTTGTATAGCACAATCGTCAACGGGAATTATATTGTGTGTCTTTGAAGCATAAAAGCCAGACCTCATTCCGCTTTTTGTGTTAGCTACTGGATATTGAGCTTTATTTCTGTATCCCCTTACCTTTTGCGTGCTCATAACGGGCAGAACGGTGACCTCACCAAGCCCTGCCTTTGAAAACGCGCTCTTTACAAAGCCGTGCTTTATTCCGAGCTCGTGCTCGTAGGTGACGTGTCTGTATACGCAACCGCCGCAAGAAAGAGGGGTATTGCACAGCTCGCTCTCCATTCTGAAGGGAGACGGAGAAAGTACCGCATCAAGCCTTGCCACGCTAAAGCTCTTATTGTCCTTTATGATGATCGCGCGCACTGTATCCTCTGTGACAGCGCCCTTGACAAATACGACCTTGCCGTCATATCTGCCAACTCCGCAGCCGAGATTGTTTATATCGTCTATTCGTAGCTCTATAACGTCGCCCTTTTTCATTCGGCGTAAAATTCCTTTCCGTCCTCGAGGCGCAAGCAACCGAGCGGCTCGCCGTATGCAGCTCCGCAGTTGACAAGAATTCCGTATTCACCGTGATATATCTTGCCGTGCTCAGCTCCGTATACGGTATACGTGGGAACGTGTCCCGCGATTATTGTCGCGTCGTCAAAATAGGGCTTGTTGGGGTCGAGTGCCTCGGATATAAAGTCCTCGGGCATATAGTCCTCAAGGGGAGTTTCGGGGTCAAAATCCGCAATACCCGTGCCAACGAGAACGTATTTTTTGCCTCTTGTCTCCACTTCCTCGTAAAGCGACATATCCGAAAGATAGTCAAGCACGCCCTCACGCATATCGGCATCAAGCTCCTTGAAGCCCTCTACCGTCTTTGCTCCGCCGTTCTGCATCCACTCAGCCATTTTCGCGATGAGCTCTCTGTCGGGAGCTTCTCCGCTGAGTACCTTGTCAAGCGCTGACAAAA
This sequence comes from Oscillospiraceae bacterium, assembly GCA_015063845.1. Taxonomy (GTDB): domain Bacteria; phylum Bacillota; class Clostridia; order Oscillospirales; family CAG-272; genus HGM12713. The sequence continues at coordinate 22,382 of SVTJ01000017.1, read as the reverse complement.
GCTCGAACGCGCGATACTCGTTTTCTCCGAGTACGGGAATAACGTTATATCGCATGCTGAGGTCACAAAGAAGCTCTATGGGCTGTTCTCCGTGGTCGATTATTCCCCCGAGAACGTACATAACGTCGGTGTCCTTGAAGGCTATCTTGTCAAGAAGCGCGTTGAATTTATCCAAGCATCCGTGTGGGTTTGCAATTACGTAGGTCATGTTTTTCTCCTTTTATATAAGTTTGATTTTGTTGCTGTTAACTATATCGCAGGCGATGTTGCCGTCGATATCCTCTATCATTTTTTTGAGTGTGGCACACACGGGAAATTCAGTGTGGAAGTGCCCTGCCTCGATTATATTTATGCCCATATCGGGCGCGTCTACCAGGTCGTGATATTTAAGCTCACCGCTAATAAACGTGTCCGCTCCCGCGGATATTGCGGCGCCGATATAGTCCGATCCGCCACCGCCAAGAAGAGCTACCTTCTTACACGTGCGGCCTCCGTTTGCCACAAAAATCCCTTTGCAGCCGAGAGCTTCTTTTACCGTTTTTGCGAGCGCGTCAAGCGCTGTCTCATCATCAAGCTCTCCGATTCTTCCCATATTATCCTCACCAAAAGGCACGGTGTTCTTTATGCCGCAAGCATTGGCGAGCACGTCGTTAACTCCGCCTGAGAGCGCGTCAAGACGAGTGTGAAACGAGAAGACGGACACCTCGTTCTTTATGAGCTTTATCGCCTTTTCGCATATAAAGCTTTGGTCGTTTATGCTCTTTATTCCCTTGAAGATAAAGGGGTGGTGGGAGACGATAAGGTCATATCCGTTATCGCACGCAAGGTCGACTATATCTCCCGTTACGTCCAGCGAGATAAGCACCTTTTTGACTTCCTTGCTTCCGTTTGCGCAACACATAAGTCCATCGTTATCCCATTCACAGGAAAGAGTGCGCGGTATCTTCTCATCAAGTGTTTTATAAAGTGTGGAAACTGTCATTTTATTCTCCTTGAGCGGTTATTTTTTGGAGCTTTTCTATGAGTTCTCTTTGTTCACTTGCGTCCGCGCCCGAGCTCTCTATACCCTCAGCGCGTCGCAAAAGCGTGTTGCGGTGTCTCTTGGCAAGCTCGCAAAGAGCTGTTCCGCCTCGCTGTATATTTATCTTTCCGAGCAGGAGCTCTTCGTCCGACCACTTTTCCGTTTTCCCCGTATATCTTGCGAGGATTATCTGGTATATTCTTTCTTCGGTCGCAAGGCGTTCATCGATTATCGAATAGCCGTTCTCCAAAAGAAAGCTGCGAAGAAGCTCGGGGTGAGTCATAGGCTGCAGACAAAGCTGTACGTCGCCTTGCTTTGTCCAGGGTGCGTCTGCAAGAATGCGCGCTATGAGCTCTCCGCCCATACCAAGTATCATGATGTCCTCAGGGCGGTATATATCAATTCCGTTAAGACCGTCCGTTCTTATGGCGGTGAGCTTACCGGCAAGTCCGTATTTATTTATATTCTCTTTAGCTCGTTGTATAGGACCTTCGTTTATATCCGAGACCACGCCGCCTCTTGCCTTGCCTGCAAGGCAAAGCGATATTGGAAGATATGCGTGGTCGGTGCCTACGTCACAAACGTATGCTCCGTGACGAACAAGCTCTGCCGCCGCCGAGAGGCGCGGCCCGAGATTGATAGAAGTCATTTGGTTTTTCTCCTTAATATGCTTTTGGGGACCTCGGAAGTCCGAGATCCCCGTAAACTATCCGCATTATTTCTCGGACGCAAGAAAATCGTTGATCTGCTTTACGAGTGCGTCAGCATCAGTGCCGTGTACCATACAAGCTTCTTCTATTGATTCTCCGCGAGCTGAGGGACAGCCCAGGCAGTGCATGCCGATAGCGAAGAAGAACTGCGCTGTTGCGGGAGCGGCGTCAAGAACGTCGCCAATAATTGACTGCTTTGTTACCTGCATTGTATATACCTCCTGTATAGATATTATTATACACTATATATTATAAAACTTATTTCCCCCTTTGTCAATAATTTGCCTCGAAATGCCATAAAAAATCATTTAAATCAGGATTTATAGATGTGTTCGCACAGGCTTGCGAGTATTCCCCTCTAAGAACTTTAACACAAAGAAATTATTATTTTTTTAATTGGGCTGAAAAACTCATTGTAGTGCAGAACGTTCAAATACCCATAAAACTCGTCGGTACGTAGGGTCCGACGAGTTTTTACCTCGGAGAAAAACAATAAAGCTATATATTTCCTATGGCTGTAACAATAACTATTTTGTTTTAAAGTTCTTGAAGGGAGTTTGAGGGAAACTTCTTGAAAGAAGTTTCCCTCAAAAAAACGCGTCCCCGATAAATCCTAATTTGAATACATAACAAAAAAAGGGCGTACGCCCTTTTTAGTTTATTATTTTGTTGAATACTTCATTTAGTATGATCGGATTTGCAAGGCCTGCGGTTTTCGCCATAACCTTACCGACGATAGCCTTTTTCGCCGCCGTTTTACCGTTCTTATAATCGGCAATAAGCTTAGGCTCTTGCTCTATGACCTCACGAAGCACGCGCTCAAGCTGTTCGCTGTCGTTTATTTGCTCAAGACTGAGCGCTCGAACGAGCATCTCGGGGGAACGTGTTTCGCCATCCGCTATTTGCTTGATAAGCTTCTTCGCAGTCGAGCTGTTTATTCTGTTTTCACCCGAAAGCGTCGCTATATCCGCAAGTGCCTCAGCCGTTATGGGACAGTCAAATCCCTCAGCGCCGACAAGCGCAAGCAGGTCACAAAGTATCATATTTGCCGCTATTTTCGGATATTTCGTGCGGCTCGCCGCCCTCTCAAAAAATGCCGCAAGCTCGGGACGAGAGGTGATTATACGAGCATCGGTAGATACAAGTCCGTAATTTCCAACGTACATTTTTCTGCGCTCTTCGGGAAGCACGGGAAGCTCTCCTCTTATGCGCTCGACCGTTTGTCTGTCGACCTCAAATCCCAAAAGATCAGGCTCGGGGAAAAATCTGTAATCCTCGGCACTCTCTTTTGAACGCATCGTATAGGTTTTTCCGTCCGACGCGTCAAATCGGCGTGTTTCGGGGATTATCTCTCCGCCCGCCTCTATAACGCTCACCTGTCTTGCAAACTCATATTCGATCGCCTTTGCGACAAATGAAAATGAATTGATATTTTTCATTTCGGTACGCACGCCGAGTGCAGTCTCGCCTTTTTTTCGTACTGACAGATTAACGTCGCATCTGAACGAGCCCTCATTCATCTTACAGTCGGACACGCTCGCATAAAGCATCAGCGTTCTCAGCTCACTAAGATATGCCTTTGCCTCATCAGCACTCCTGATATCGGGCTCTGAGACTATCTCGATAAGCGGAACTCCGCATCTGTTGAAGTCAAGCAAGGTCTGCGTTTTATCGTGAATGAGCTTGCCTGCGTCTTCCTCGATATGTATGCGCGTAATACCTATGCTTTTCTCCTCGCTTATGCTTATGCTTCCGTCAAAGCACAAAGGATATTCATATTGCGATATCTGATAAGCTTTTGGCAGATCGGGATAAAAATAATTTTTTCTGTCAAGGCGAGTGCGCTCTGCTATTTTACAGCCCGTCGCAAGTCCCGCTCGTATCGCGTACTCGACCACCTTTCTGTTCAACACGGGAAGCGCTCCGGGAAGTCCCATACAAACTGGGCAAACGTGTGTGTTCGGCGGTGCTCCGAAGCTTGTCGGACAAGAACAAAATATCTTGCTTTCAGTGGCAAGCTCGACGTGCACCTCAAGTCCTATGACCGCCTCATATACGCTCATTCGCAGTACCTCCCTCCGCTCTTTCGAGAGACATGGCAATTCTGTAAAGCAAAGCCTCGTCAAAAACCTTACCCATCAGCTGGATACCAACAGGCATATCTCCCTCTCCTCTGCCAAACGGTAAAGAAAGTGACGGTACTCCGGCCATATTTGCAATAACACAAAGCTTATCCTCAAGATACACCTCAATAGGCGTTGCTTTTTTGTTCTCAAAGGTATATGCTACCGTCGGAGCGGTGGGCATAAGTATCACATCGCATTTTTCATACAGCTTTTTTAACTCAGACGAAAGATGCGCTCTTACGGCAAGCGCCTTTTTGTAATACGTATCTCTCACGTCACGGCTGAGCGCATAAGTACCGAGCATTATTCTGCGCTTGACCTCATCGCCGAAGCCCTCGCTTCTGCTCTTTATCAAAAGCCCGTCTATGTTCTCTGCTCCCTCAGCTCTTCTGCCGTATCGCACTCCGTCAAACCTTGCAAGGTTTGACGATGCCTCCGCGCTCGATATGATATAGTATGCCGCAAGCAGGGCATCGGTGTTTGGCAGAGTGATCTCCACCACCTCCGCGCCAAGCGCGGAAAGAGCATCTATTGCGGACAGCGTACACGCGGCTACGTCGGGTGATACACCTTCAAGCACCTCTTTGGGAAGTCCTATACGAACTCCCTTTATATCCCTGCCGAGATCGCTCAAAAACGCATGTTCCTTTTGAACGCAAGTGGCATCTCTGCCGTCCGCCCCCGCTATTGCGGAGAGCACCGTAGCGTTTGAGAGCACGTCCCTTGTGATAGGTCCTATCTGATCAAGAGATGAGGCAAATGCCACAAGTCCGTAACGGGAAACCGTGCCGTACGTCGGCTTGATACCGACCGCGCCGCAAAACGCGGCAGGCTGTCGCACCGAGCCGCCCGTGTCCGAGCCGAGAGCAAAAGGAATGTCAAGCGCTGCCACCGCAGCTGCCGCACCGCCCGAGCTTCCGCCCGCGGTGCGTCTTATATCAAGCGGATTTTTTGTACGTCCAAACACCGAAGTATCGGTCGCGCTACCCATAGCAAACTCGTCCATATTAAGCTTGCCGAGCATCACACAGCCCTCCCGCTCAAGCTTGTCAATGACAGTCGCATTGTACGGCGGAATAAAATCTTCAAGCATACGGGAGCCACACGTGGTCCTGATACCACGCGTGCAAATATTATCTTTTACCGCAAAGGGTATCCCCGCAAGAGGGCCGAGATGCTCGCCTGACGCGCGCAAAGCATCTGTTTCCTTTGCGCGAGCGAGCGCTTTTTCTGCGCAAATGCTGATAAACGCGCCTATCTCCTTATCGGTCTCGTTTATCCGTTCAAGAAAAGCTTCCGTCAGCTCAAAAGAGGAAAAATCACGGCGAGAAAGTCCGAGCGAAAGCTCGTGAAGCGTCATATTCAAAAATCGTTTTTTCATTTTTCGCCGTCCTCCTTACCAACAGTTATGGGGACGGATATATAGCCGTTTTTTGCTCCCTGCGAAAGAGCTATAAGCTCCTCGGGTCTTACGTTGGATGCAAGGCATTCGTCTTTTCTCGAGCAAGAGACAAGAGCTCTTTCATCTTCAATTACAATACCTTCAGCGCAAAAGCTATCGAGACAAGCAGCAAATTCATCGAACTGCCTCATCTCGCACTCAAGTCTTTCGGCCTCGCCCTCGCACAGCTCCAGCCGCGCAAGACGAGATATGGCACAAACGTCGATCTTTTTATCTGACACAGCGCTCCGCCTCCCTTCTGTAAACGTTAATTGAATTGTATCATTTTTTGCTTATGATGTCAAGTTCTTATTGACAGTGGAGACAAAAGAATATATAATAATACTGCCAAAAGAGGAAAGGAGTTTTACCAAATGTCTATCATACTTATAGGAATGCCGTCCTGCGGAAAAAGCACGCTCGGCGTACTTCTCGCAAAAAAACTCGGCTACCGATTTATAGATACCGATCTTCTCATTCAGGAAAGAGAGGGCAAGCTTCTTCACGAAATAATCGAGGAAAAGGGAACAGACGGTTTTCTCGCCATCGAGAACGAGGTCAATAGCTCCGTCAGTGACACAAAGGCGGTCATCTCTACGGGTGGAAGCGCGATATACGGCGAGGAGGCAATGGAAAGCCTCAAAAAACTCGGTAAGATCGTATACCTGAAGATATCGCTTGACACTATGCTCTCGCGACTTGGGGATTACGTCCACAGAGGGGTCGTAATACGCGACGGACATACTCTTGAGGATATGTATAACGAGAGAAAAGAGCTTTACGAACGCTATGCTGACATTGTGATAACCGTTGAAAACACTGAGATTTCCACAACTCTTTCCCACGTTTTGGACGCTCTCTCCTAAAAGTAGAGCGCGCAAGGCGTTTTTTCTGCGCTAAGGCGATTATATAGAATATTACTGCCATTAAATGTATTAACTATTTCGCAACAATTTGTTTACAAACGAACTTTTGATTGACAAAAACTTCCACCACCAAGCCCCCAAAAAAGGGGGCTTTTTTAATTGTAAATTTTTATTTTTGGTAAAAATATATAAAAATGACAAAAAGGAAAATTAGGTCTTGACAAACTTTTTTGAGGTTTTTCTGGCTGTGGAAAACTCTGTGGAATGTGTGGAAAACCTTGAAAATCAAAGGCAAAAAAATAAAAAAATTTTTTTTGCCTGTGGAAAACTTTTTGAAAAAACGTGTCAAGTCTTTTTTGAAAATATTTCTTTTTCTCCACTTTGCACAAATCGACAAATTTTTCAGTCGCCAAAAACGCAAGAGCTTGTTTTGCGAGCTTTCAAATTAGGATTTGTCGGGGACGCGTTTTTTGAGGGAAACTTCTTGAAAGAAGTTTCCCTTTCCTGTTGCGTTTGACGGCTCTGCCTACACTCGCAGGCTCGCTTGCCAATCGCCGAACGCTGCCACTCCTTATTGCTCGCTTCATCTGCCACAGGCAGCGCTCGCAAACGTCCCCCCCAAGAACTTTAAAACAAAATAGTTATTGTTACAGCCATAGGAAATATATAACTTTATTGTTTTTCTCTGAGGTAAAAACTCGTCGGACCCTACGTACCGACGAGTTTTATGGGTATTTGAACGTTCTGCACTGCAATGAGTTTTTCAGCCCAATTAAAAAAATAATAATTTCTTTGTGTTAAAGTTCTTAGAGGTGGGGACACTCGCAAGCGTCGGCAAGCCTGTGCTAACCCACCGATAAATCCTAATTTAACTTTTCCTTTCGGAATATTTCTTTTAGCTATGTTATAAAATATGGTGAGAAGCAAATTTTGGGAGGAACATACTATGAAGAAAAAGAGACACGTATTATACTCCGTTGGTATAGGCGCGGCTATAATTACGGCGGTTGCGGCGGCAAGTCTTAACGCTGCAACGGGAGATGAGCTGACAACGCTTGTAACTCCTGCGCTTTCCATTATCGCCGAGGATAACGGAATGGCTATGGCGGGTATTATCGGTAACAGCATAAGCTTTGAGGAAAGTGATTTTGCGAGAGCACTCAACGTCAAGGATGTGGACAGCATTGTAATAACTCAAGCACCGCCCGTGAGCGACGGCGAGCTGAGAGTTGGCACAACTGTTGTAAATTCGGGTCAGAGCATAAGTGCAGAAAGTCTGTCGCTTATGACCTATACCGCATCGTCTGCCGAGTGCACAAAAACGAGCTTTCGCTTCAAGACCGAGGACGCAAGCTATGATATCCCCTGCACTCTCTATCTGCTTGATAAGGTAAACTACGCACCTACGCTCGAAAACGTGCCCGAGACCTCGCTTGAGGTGAGCACGCATAGAAATATTACATACTACGGTACACTTCCCTGCTATGACCCCGACGGTGACGGAACTATTATTGAGATAGTTTCCTACCCCGATAACGGCATTTTGCACCTGAAGGATAAGAGCACGGGTGAGTATACTTACACGCCCAACGCCGGATATTCGGGAAAGGACAGCTTTACGTACGTAGCAAGAGATATTTACGGAAATTATAGCGCGTCTGCCGAGGTGTCCTTGCGTGTTACCAAGCCCAAAACGACGGTGACCTTTGACGATATGAACGCATCTCCGTATTACAACGCCGCACTGACTATGGTGGAGCAAGGCATAATGAGCGGCACGCAGGTGGGCGCTGACGTTTATTTTTATCCCGACGGAACGGTAACTCGCGGTGAGTTTGTGGTCATGACTATGCACGCTATCGGTATGGATAAGGTGACGGACGTATCTGCAACTCCATTCGCGGACGACGCGGATATACCCGAATATATGAAGGACTATATATCAGCCGCATATGACCTCGGCTACATTAATGGAGTTAGCACGGAAAGAGGTATGTGCTTTGAGGCTAACAGACCGATAACGCGTGCAGAGGCGGCTGTTTTCCTTGGCAATATTCTCGACGTGGCGACACCTACCGTACTGCCGACATTTGCCGATAGCGCGGACGTTCCCGCGTGGGCGGCTCCGTCGGTTTATTCGGTAAATTCTATTGGAGTAATGAATACACAAAGCGGAAACATCTCCGCAATGAGCGCGGTCACACGTGCAGATGCCGCGCAGATACTCACAAATCTTATGGCGTATTTAGATTGAGAGACGCTTAGAGGGTGTGTTCGCACAGTACCCAGCCTTAAAGTTTTAGTCAAGTTTTTTCAAAAACTTGCGGGGTCAAGGGGCGGCGTCCATTGCCACTCTCCGCAGAGAGCGGAATTCCCCCACGCAAAGACAGAATTCCAACGCTTGCGAGCGTCGGCAAGCCTACGCGGCTTGAGCGCGAAAACTTTTGAAAAAGTTTTATCAAAACTTTCAATCTTGTCAGGTGCCAAACTTTTGATGTTTTTACGGCGCAAAAAGGAGCTAAGCATTTTAAGCTTAGCTCCTTAATTATTTTGTAGTATGCTTTTTAAATGTTGTATTCTCTCCCCGCTCATCTGCGGTGTTCCCTCAAGCGGGAACGGTATGCCGAGGCTGCGGTATTTTTCGATACAAAGCGTTCTGAAAGGAAGCAACTCTATCTTTTCAACGCAAGAAAACGGAGATACGAGCTCACAAAGCTTTTTTACGCTTTCTTCGGTGTCGTTGATACCCGGTACGACCACGTGTCTTATCCACACGGGTATTCCCTTTTTATCAAGCACTTTGAGAAAATCAAGCGTTTTTTCAAGGCTTCCGCCCATGTATTGCTTATAATCTTGCTCGGTCGTCATCTTGACGTCAAGCAAAACGAGGTCGACAAGAGAAAGCAAGTGCTCAACACCGTCGTTATATACCGCGCCGCTCGTGTCGAGCGCTATATGCAGGTCTCTCTCTTTGAGAAGCGTTGCCACCTCGCAGAGAAAGTCCGCCTGAACACACGGCTCGCCGCCCGAGAATGTCACGCCGCCGTTCTTTATATATGGGTAAAGACGTAGTATTTTGTCGGCTATTTCCGTCGCCTGCACGGCGTCCTGCTCGTTTATCTCCCAAGTGTCGGGATTGTGACAGTAGGCACAGCGCAGAGGACAGCCTTCAGTAAAAAGCACTGCTCTTACGCCGGGGCCGTCCACCGTGCCGAGCGACTGCAAGCTGTGAACGTATCCCGTCATATCAAACGGTCTCGTGGAAGGTTCTGCTTATAACTTCCTTTTGTTGTTCCTTCGAGAGTTTGTGGAAGTTTACGGCGTAGCCCGATACACGGATGGTGAGGTTAGGATATGCCTCGGGGTCGTTCATAGCATCGATAAGCTTTTGTCTGTCAAGCACATTGACGTTTATATGGTGCGCATTCTGCGCAAAATATCCCTCAAGGATATTTACAAGGTTTGCGCGTCTCTCGCCGTCGTTTGTTCCGAGTGCCTCGGGAACTATGGAGAACGTGTTGGAGATACCGTCGCGGCAAGCGTCGTAGCTAAGCTTAGCTACGGAATTGAGAGATGCAAGTGCACCGCACTTTTCACGGTTGTGCATCGGATTTGCGCCCGGAGCGAAGGGCTCGCCTGCGGCGCGTCCGTCGGGCGTAGAGCCTGTCTTTTTACCGTAAACAACGTTACTCGTTATAGTAAGTACGGAGAGTGTATGAACGGCATTTCTATAAGTCGGATTTTTACGGAGATCGGTGATAAGCGTTTCAAGTATCTCTTCTGCGATAGCGTCAACTCTGTCATCGTCGTTTCCAAACTTGGGGAAATCTCCCTCGGTGTCAAATCCGCATATAAGTCCTCTTTCGTCTATTATAGGACGAACTGTCGCATACTTTATTGCGGAGAGGCTGTCGGCAATGACCGAAAGTCCTGCCGCGCCAAAAGCCATAAGACGTTCAACGTTTGTATCGTGAAGGGCGAGCTGAGTTCTCTCGTATGCGTACTTATCGTGCATAAAGTGGATAACGTTCATGGTGTCAACATACTCACCCGCAAGCCAATTCATATAGTAGTTAAGACGTCTGCGCACCTCGTCATAATCAAGCACGTCACATTTCATAACGGGCATTTCGGGTCCTATCTGCATATCGTACTTTTCCTCACGACCGCCATTGAGGGCAAGAAGAAGTATCTTTGGCAGGTTGCAGCGAGCGCCGAAGAACTGCATCTGCTTACCTACCTTCATAGCACTTACGCAGCAAGCGATAGCGTAGTCGTCGCCGTAAATCGGACGCATAAGGTCGTCACTCTCGTACTGAATTGAGTCGGTGTCGATAGAGACCTTTGCGCAATAGCTCTTGAATGCTTCGGGAAGCTTATTCGACCAGAGCACGGTAAGGTTGGGCTCTGGCGCGCTTCCGAGATTATAGAGCGTATGCAAAAATCTGAACGCGTTCTTTGTGACAAGTGTTCTGCCGTCTTTGCCCATACCGCCGACAGCCTCGGTTATCCACATAGGATCTCCGCCGAACAGCTCGTTGTATTCGGGTGTGCGCAAATGTCTTATCATACGGAGCTTGATAACAAACTGGTCTATAAGCTCCTGAGCGCCCGTTTCATCAAGCGTTCCGCGACGCAAGTCTCTCTCTATATAAATATCAAGGAACGTGCCGACACGTCCGAGCGACATAGCCGCTCCGTTTTGCTCCTTATTTGCGGCAAGATAGCCGAAATACAGCCACTGAACCGCTTCCTTCGCGTTGGTGGCGGGGCGGGAGATGTCGATGCCGTACATTTCCGCCATCTCCTTGAGCTTACCGAGAAATTCGATCTGCTTGTAAAGCTCCTCGGAAAGACGGATGTTTTCCTCTGTCATTCTCTGCTTGCCAAGCTCGGTCTTATCCTGCTTTTTCTGCTCAATGATGTAATCTATGCCGTACAGAGCTATGCGGCGGTAGTCGCCGATTATTCGTCCTCTTCCGTAGGCATCGGGAAGTCCTGTGAGTATTCCCGTATGTCTCATCGCTCTCATTGTATCTGTATAAACTCTGAAAACACCGTCGTTGTGCGTAGTTCTGTACAAAAACTCCTGCTCTATCTTATCGGAGAGCTCGTAGCCGTATGCACGGCATGCGCTTCTCGCCATTCTTATACCGCCGAAGGGATTGACCTCTCTCTCAAGCGGTGCGCCCGTCTGAAGTCCGACGATAAGCTCGTCCTCTTTGAGAAGATATGCTGCGGGGTAGTTGGTAAGAGAAGTGACAGTCCTCGTGTCTATGCTGATAACTCCGCCCTTCTCCTTTTCCTCGCGAAGCTTTTCCTCGAACGCCGCCAAAACTCTCTTTGTGCGGTCTGTGGGGGGCGCGAGAAAGCTCTCGTCACCGATATATGGTGTATAGTTCTTCTGGATAAACTCTCTGACGTCGATACCATCGCACCAAGAGCCACCGATAAATCCATTCCATTCCTTTTCAAATCTCATATTTTTGACCTCTCTATATAATACAAATTTTAACAAAAACAAAAAGACAGTTTTGTTCACAACAAAACTGCCCAGACGGTCGGCTTATAATTCCCGGGCTCCATTTAGGTTACCCTACCTCATCCGTCAGTTACTCGGGAACTTCGTATTTAAATTATACCATTTATAATTATCTTTGTCAACAGTATTTTTTTGGATTTTATTACGGATATTAATAGTGTAAAGTTGTTTTTTCTATTGATTTTTGCAAATGAGTGTGTTATAATGATATCCTAAAAATGATAGAAGAGGTGTGATATGCCTAAGATATATAACAGTGCGGACGAGCTTATAGGAAAGACTCCGTTGCTCCGTCTTGCGAGAATTGAGAAAAAGCTTGGGCTCCAAGCAAGGCTTCTTGCAAAGCTTGAATATCTTAATCCCGCAGGATCTGTTAAGGACAGAGTTGCGAGAGCGATGATAGATGCCGCGGAAAAAAGCGGAGACATCACGCCCGACACGGTGATAATAGAGCCCACGTCGGGAAACACGGGTATAGGTCTTTGCGCCGTAGCGGCGGCAAGGGGATATAAGGCGATGATAGTTATGCCCGATACTATGTCGGTAGAGCGCCGTTTGCTTATGAAGGCGTACGGTGCTGAGGTCGTACTCTCTGACGGCTCGCTCGGTATGTCGGGCGCAATAAAGAGAGCTGAGGAGATAGCCGCTTCTCTGCCTAAGGCTTTTATCGCAGGACAGTTTGTAAATCCCGAAAATGCGAGAGCGCATTTTGAAACGACGGGCCCCGAGATATGGGAGGACACCGACGGGGACGTGGATATATTCGTCGCAGGCGTTGGCACGGGCGGAACTATAACGGGTACGGGAGAGTATCTGAAGAGCCGAAAAGCAGACGTCTGTATAGTAGCGGTAGAGCCCGCAAGCTCCCCTGTTCTTTCGGGAGGTAAGGCAGGCGCGCACAAGCTTCAGGGCATCGGCGCGGGCTTTGTGCCCGAGGTGCTCAACACCGAGGTCTACGATGAGGTGCTTACCGTCGCTAACGACGAGGCAATGGACATGGCAAGGCTTATCGCGAAGACCGAGGGAGTGCTTGTCGGTATTTCGTCGGGTGCTGCGCTGAGCGCGGCTGCAAGGCTTGCGAAAAGACAGGAAAACAAAGGCAAGAGCATAGTGGTGCTGCTTCCCGATACGGGAGACAGATATCTTTCCACAGAGCTTTTTTCGGAGTAAGGACAAAGAGGAAAAGAAATGGTTCATTATGAGATAAGATCGGTCGCACAGCACGAGCTTTCGGCGTGTCTTGCGACACTTCACGCAGCTTTCGGAGAGAGTGAGAAGCGCTTTGGATATACAAAAGAGACATATCCGTCAAGCGGTGCATATATAACTCTTGAGGACTTGATGTCTGCAAAAGAGAGGGGCGTTCATATGTACGCGGCTTACGTCGGTGACGTTGTCGCGGGATACGTTCAGCTTGAAAAGATAAAGGACGGAGTATACGCATTCCGTCGCTTTGCGGTGCTTCCCGAGTATCAGAATCTTGGTCTCGGAAAGGCGCTCATAGCTCATTGCCGCAAGCGTGCAGCCGCTATCGGAGCGCGCCGCATAGAGCTGTTGATGATATACGAGAATACGGGACTTCTCGCCTTTTACGAGAGCAACGGCTTCCGCCTCGTGCGTACGGGTAAGGACGAAAAATATCCGTTCGAGTACGCTATAATGGAAATGGAAATATAAAAATTATTTAAGGGGACTTTCTTGAGAGAAAGTCCCCTTAAGTATGTCCTAAGAGCTTTAACACGAAGATAAACCATTTATCTATGTCATCGTGGCAATATTTATAACTCTCAGCCCTTGCTTTTTTGCGTAGTCGAGTGTATATGCGGTGCCGCCGCTGCTCTTATAGCAATAGGCAACGCAAAACTGTGCTCCGTCGACCATGCGTCTGTCGCGTTGCAGCATACACCATTTTGTATATTCCTCGGACGTATAGGTGACCTCGTCCGCGTTATTTATGATAAACTCATATGCCTGCATATTATAGCCGTTCCATTTTGCGGTTTGATTTTTGCAGGGCAGGAAAAGGTGGAGCTTTATGTGGGGGTATTTTTGCTTTTTGTCAATTACCTTAAGGGCCGCAAGCGTGTCAAAGCCTATCGCTCCGCCCGTACGGAAAACGGTCACGCCGCTCTCGCACAGCTTGTCCACGACGCCGTCAAGCACGTCGGGCAAACGCGCGCTTTCATGCGCGTCTATATTCCTATGTCCCGTAAAGCAGCAGATGTACTCGGACGCCATACGCTCCCCCTCAAATTTACTTTCGTTAATTATACCATACCTCAAAAGAGCTTGTCAAGTCGAAGCGCGTCGAGCGCAAAAACTTTTCTTGACAAATTTTGATAGATATATTATACTATTGTTATATATTTTGAAAGGTCGTATCTCATGGATAATTCTAAGCAGAGCAAGGGTCTTGGGATAAGTACGAAGTCTTTTATAGCGGCTCTTGCAATACTTTTTGTTTTGATGTGCTTGACGTATGTCGTCACGTTTGTCGTTCCGGGTGGAGAATATCAAAGAGCGACGGACGAAAACGGCGCTGTTGTTATAGTTTCGGATAGCTTCAGCTACGTGGACGGCGGTCTTCCCTTTTGGAAGTGGCTGTGCTCGCCCGTGCTCGTGCTGGGCGCTGAGGGCAGCGGCACGATAATTGCAGTTATTGCCTTTTTGCTTGTTGTCGGCGGTATTTTCAACGCGCTTGACAAGAGCGGACTTATGAAATATATGCTGGATAAGATAGTTCACCGCTTCGGTGCTGTCAGATACAAGCTCCTTGCCGTCGTAATTTTGTTCTTTATGGCGATGGGCGCGTTTATCGGCTCTTTCGAGGAGTGCGTGCCGCTCGTGCCTATTGTGGTCGGACTTGCGGTAGCTCTCGGCTTTGACGAGCTGACAGGCCTCGGAATGAGCCTGCTCGCTATCGGCTGCGGATTTTCTTCGGGAGTGTGCAATCCATTTACCATAGGTGTCGCTCAAGAGATTGCGGGACTTCCGATGTTTTCGGGAATGTGGCTGAGATTGGTCGCTTTTGTACTTATCTACGGTCTCGTCGTGCTTTTCGTTTATCTTCGCGCAAAAAAGGTCGCAAAGCCGCTTAGCGAGATAACAGTCAATACAACCTTTGAGAGCGACAAAAAAATGGACAGAGGTCTTATCGCTTTTGTCGCGGTTCTCGGAACGGGAATTGCCGCCGTGCTTTCCTCTGTGTGGATAACCGCTCTTCAGGACTACACTATGATAATCGTCGCTCTTATGTTCCTTATAGCTGGCATCAGCGCGGTGCTTTTGTCGGGAATGAAGCTCCCTTCTCTCGGCAAGCATTTTATCAACGGTCTTGTGAGCATACTCCCCGCCGTGCTTATGATACTTATGGCAAGCTCGATAAAGTATACTCTGACTGAGGGCAAGATACTCGACACACTTCTCTATTCTGCCGTTGAGCTTGCGGAGAAGCTCCCCACGCCCGTGATGGTGCTGTTTATCTACCTTATCGTACTTGTGATGAACTTCTTTATAAGCTCAGGCTCGGCAAAGGCATTTTTACTTATGCCTCTTATAGTGCCGCTTGCTCAGATATTCGGCATCTCGTCTCAGCTTGCCGTTCTTGCCTTTGGCTTTGGAGACGGCTTTTCGAACATACTCTACCCCACAAACCCTGTGCTTCTTATCAGCCTTGGTCTTGCGGGTGTTAGTTATACAAAGTGGTTTAAATGGACATGGAAGCTCCAGCTTGCGATACTCGTGCTCACGTCAGCACTGCTTATGCTTGGATACGTGATAGGTTATTAAAAAATTGGGAGGATTGTATCAATGAAAAACGAACGTCTTTTCGCTGCACTCTCCGCGCTTGACGCTGAGTTTAACAAAGATGCCCTGGATTGGCTTATAAGTATGTACGATGCAGAGAGCGGCGGTATGTATTATGCCGCATCGTCTCGCGATAACGACGAGTTTCGCCCCGATATAGAAAGCACGACGCAGACGCTGTCCCTGCTTCAAAATCTCGGGCTTATTACTACCAACGAAAACGGAATCGCGACGGACGTTCCCGAATGGTTTGCCGAAGGCGTGCGTAAGTTTTTGAAGGTGCGTCAGGACGAGGGCGACGGATATTTTTACGACCCCGTATACAGAGATATCTCTCCTAAGTCAAAAAAAGAGAGAAATACCAACTTTGCAGTTGATGCCTTGAAAACACTTGGCACGACACCTCTTTATCCGACAGCTACGCAAAGGCTTAGCGATACGGTAAATGAGGATGACGGAGACCAGGCGATGTACGCTACTAAGGAGAGCTACCTTGAATGGCTGGACAAAAATGCTGAGGAGAGGGGCGACAGCTATCACTGGGGCAGTGATCTTTCCTGCGCGCGTCCTATGATAATAGCCTCGGGAAATCTCGGAACGACTGTTGAATGGCTAAAGAAAAGACAGAACACACAAAACGGAACTTGGGAAGACGAGTTCAATATGACGGCGGTTAACGGAGTTCTTAAAATAAGGGGATACTTCAATAAAAATACCGAGGTATATCCGCATTATGACGTTTATATACGAAATACTGTGGAGTTTACTAAGACCTTTGAACCGGAGTTTGCCGCATACGTGTGGAATCCCATAGGCTCTGTCAAGCGTATCGTTGAAGCGTTGCCTACCGCTCCTGAGCCTGAGCTCGCGCGTCTTATAGATGACAGCGCCGCTGATATGATAGCAAACACCGTGGTGCAGATGAGAGGATTTCGTCAGCCTGACGGTGGATTTGGATATAGCCGCAAGGGCAGCAGCCCCCGTTCAAACAGAGTGACGGTATCTCTCGGACTTTCCGAGGGCGACGTTAATGCTCTTGCTCTTATGGCGCTGGTCTACGTTGACGCATACGCGCTCTGTAAGCTTCAAAATTCCCGCGTATGGGCGAATTACCGTGACTATTTCTGGGAGCAGATGAAGAAAAAATACGACGCGGTGCACATCTGAGAGATGCAGTAATGATTTTGGGAGAAACTTCTTTTGAGAAGTTTCTCCCATTTTTTGTTGTTGAATGAAACCACAGCGGTGCAGGTGATTTCGAAAAGCTTCGATTTTCCGTATTCCCCTCGCGGCGAAGGCTCATTACCGCCAGACAGTACACCTAAAAGGCAACCTAAAAAATGGGCAAGGCGCTAAAAAAGGACAGAGAATGTGGATTCTCTGTCCTGCTTGCTGTAGGGGCGAGCTGTGTTCACCCACGGGCGTTCATAGAACGCCCCTACGAGTTTGATTTTTGACAGGGAGCAACTGATTTATGTTAGGTACCCCTTGTTTGCATTTTTAATATCAGCTATTATGTTTTTACAACGTATTTGATTATGATTTGTCCTATCCAGTATACCGCCATAAAAATGGCAAAAGTGAAGAGCAGATTTATTCCTCCGGTATAAACAGTCACGATCTTATTAGGCACTTCAAAACGCCCACTTAAAGAAAAGGAATTATATAATCTGAACAACTCAACACTTCCCCACAGCAGAAGAGGAGCAAATAAGGATTTTATTCCCTTAGTGTCGATCAAATTTCTTTTTTCGCCTTCCTTTTTTGTGATCTCCTTAATTCCCGCAGGAATATTCATAATTCCTTTGATAAATCCACTTATAAACATTCCAACAGCGGTTGCTGAGATGGAGAAGATAATCAAATAGACGATAAGGTTTTTAAGAGTAAAGAAATGAAAATTACCGAGAACTCTTTCTCCTATATCCACAATAAAGTTAACGGTAGTATACTCACTGTCTGACGAAACGCCCTGCTGTGCTGCAGTATAAACTATCATATTCCCGCGTTCTTTTGTTGTTTTTGACCACTCTTTTTCAAAAATTTTACAAAAATCTCCGAGTTCGTACGTTTCGAGCTCCTCTGTTTTTTGATTTTCCACTTCAATAGAAAAATGGAATGTCGTGCATATTACAAGTACACACATCACAACAAGGCATAACAACAGCCAAATTTGTTGAATTAAATGTTTTTTCATAGCTATATCTCCTATAAAGTAGTATTTTATAACATTATATACTACTTTATACTATTTGTCAATACCTATTCGCTTTTTTGGTATAATAGTTTTATTGATATTTATAATACTCGGAGGTATCAAATGAAGCCCCTAAAAGAAAAAATTAGCATTACAATAGATGGCGATGTTTTGGAAAAATTACGTATTCTCGCAGAAAATGATGATCGCTCGCTTTCTCAATATATCAATATAATATTGAAAGATCATGTAAAGAGTTTTGAAAAACAGTGAAGATACTATTTCGCTAACCGCAAGGGCAGCAGCCCCCGTTCAAACAGAGTGACGGTATCTCTCGGACTTTCCGAGGGCGACGTTAATGCTCTTGCTCTTATGGCGCTGGTCTACGTTGACGCATACGCGCTCTGTAAGCTTCAAAATTCCCGCGTATGGGCGAATTACCGAGACTATTTCTGGGAGCAGATGAAGAAAAAATACGACGCGGTAAGATGAATAACATAAAAAAGCTATCCGTGAAGGGGACGTACTCTTAAGGACAGTTTTTGAAATTCATTAGAATACGTTACCTACCGACAGGAGGACAGATGAGGTTTTACGCTTTCTGTCCTCTTTGTTTATCTATCGGGCGGCGAAAAGAGCCTCCCTTGTGTAAAGGGAGGTGGCACGGCTTGCCGTGACGGAGGGATTGTAAAAAGCAACAGTTACACAAAAACAATCCCTCAGCCGCCTTCGGCGTCAGCTCCCTTTACACAAGGGAGCCTTTTTTATGTTCACCTATGACGTATCAATTTTCCTGACAAGCACTGCTTTTGTAGAGACAAAAGCAAAATACGGCATATCCCTTTCGAGATATACCGTATTTTTGAAAACTGTCCTTTAGGGGAACACCCTAAAACGGATAGCTTTTTTGTGTCAACGTCGTATAGTTCTACGTTCTTTTTAGATAGTGCTTGCGGAATTCAGTTGGACTCATACCCGAATATCGGCGAAACGCGTTTGTGAAATAGTAAGGATTGGAATATCCGCACATTTCGGATATCTGCGTTATGCTATACGGATAGTTCAACAAAAAACTTTTCGCGTTCTGAAGCCTCAGCATGCTCAAATAGCTTGACGGTGTCGTACCGAGCTCTTGTCTGAATTTCCATATAAGTCCCGAATGGCTTAAAAACACTTGCTTTGCAAGCTCGTCGATATCGATCTTTTTATTAAAATTTTTTCTCATATACCGTGTGGCACTTACAATTTCTTTGCTGAGCGGCTTAGCCTTGTTTTTGTTTTTAATTCCAAAAAGATAGTTTTCCGCCAAAATATGCGTCAATATGTGTGTTATCAGCTCGCGGTTATCGGCAAGTATAAACGCGCGCTTCATGCTTTCAAATATTGCCGCGTTCTGCTCTGCGGGCAGGCTGAGCTTTCCTGGGCTCGTGGCAAGATAAAACGGATGCTCGGGCTCTGATAAAAATTCCATATTATAACACGTAAGTGTTCTTGTGACCGTTCTCTCAAATTCGATTCCCGCGGGCATCAGCGCGATTTCGTTTTTGCCTACGGTCACCGTTTTTTGCGTGTCCTTAAAGGTTATTGCGCATTCCCCGTCAAGGACCATTATCAGCATATCCCAGTTGTTCTTAGCTGACGTTAGCCTGAATTCGTCAAAACACTCTCGATGTGTCTGTGTTAAAAGCTCTATTTGCATATTCCACCTAAATTACTGTAAAATTTTATAGGTTTATTATAAATCAGAGTATGGAGTTTGTCAATATAAAATGCTATAATTATCCCGAAAGGGGTGAAGAATATGGCTAAAAACGTTGATGCGACACAAGGAAATCTTATTAAGCACATATTTGTATATACTATTCCCTTGATCATCAGTATAGTAGTTCAAACTCTTTTTGTTATCGCCGATAGGGCGGTGCTTGGAAATATGGCGGGAAGCGCTGCGGTTGCGGCAATAGGCGCTACGTCGGGAGCTGTTACTTCACTTATAACAAACGGAGCGATGGGACTCGCGACGGGTACTACGATAATACTTGCCCGTTTCGCCGGTCAGAAAAATCAAGAAAAAATACGTCAAACGATAGATACCTCGTTGCTTACAGCCGTAGGACTCGGCGCTGTGATCGCGATATTCGGATACTTTTTCACACCCGTAATTCTTACGCTCACAAAATGTCCGTCGGAATGTTACAACGACGCAATGATGTATATGAGGATATATCTTTTCTCTACCCCCGCCATCTTGGTTTACAACTATGGTTCAGCTATACTGCGAGTGCTTGGTGACACTAAAAGACCGCTTATATATATTCTAACGGCGGGTGTCGTCAATGTGGTATTAAACATCGTGCTTTGCCTCATACTTTCCCAAAAGGTCCTTGCGGTGGCTATTGCGACGCTCGTTTCGCACCTGCTGAGTGTTGCTATGCTGCTGTGGCGACTTTGCCACTTTGACGGAGGTTATAGCTTGCGTCTGCGTTCTATGCGATTTAAGTGTGATATCTTTACGAAAATACTTCGTTTTGGCATTCCATCGTCGATCTCAAAGCTCGTTCTTCCGCTTGGAAATCTGCAAATAGTGACCGCAATAAACACCTTCGGTGTTGATGCGGTCGCGGGAACGGCTGCCGCCTCATCCGTAAATAGTATGGTTTTGGCTGTGGATTCCGGTTTTTCTTCCGCAGCAACAACTTTTATGGGGCAAAATATCGGAGCGGGAAAGGTTGAGCGTGTGAAAAAGAGCTTTTGGTATCTGCTTTGCATAAACGTACTCATCACGGGAACGCTTGGCGCGCTTGCGTTCCTCAGCGGTAGATTCTGGATAGGACTTATAGTCGGATCTTCGTCAAAGAACGCTATTGACTTTGGAATGCAGCGAATGTTTTACGTTACGCTGCTTATCTTCATAAGCGCAGCAAACAGTATTTTGACAAGTGCTTTGCAGGCTTTTGGTTACCCACTACTGATAAGCGTTACAAATATTTTCTTCAATCTCGGCTTCAGAGTTATGTGGATGCAATTTATTTATCCGCAGAGAGCGGATTTTGCCACTATAATGCTCTGCTTCCCCGTCTCGTGGCTGCTTAATATGCTGTTTTACGCAATATTTTTTACGGTCGTCTATATACGATATACGAAAAAAGGTATCTGCAAAAAAATATAGGTCATTTGGCGTGGTGTTTATAATAAACTTTCCCAAATGAGCCATTGCCGTTGACATAAGAAATAAAAAGCGGTATAGGTATAATGATAAAAAATATTCAGGAGATTTTCTATTATGATGGACGTATTACCCCGTATGTATAATCTGGAGCTTATCAAAGCGATCACTCCCGCGATGCGCTACCGTGACGGCGAGGATTTTGCCGCGTGGCAAAAGGATGCTCGCGCAAAGCTTACGGAGCTGCTTGGTCTTAATAATATGAAAAAAGCCGAGGACGATAAGTTCACGATCGAGTATAAAAAGGAAACCGACGAGTACACCGAGTACCGCTTTACTCTGCAAAGCGAGGAAGGCTATATCTTCCCTGCCGTTATGCGTGTTCCTCTCGGTACTACGGGACGTTTGCCCGTTGTGCTCACTCTTCAGGGACACTCCTCGGGTATGCACATCTCCTTAGGCACGCCCATTTTCCCTCAGGATGAAAATCTTATAGCGGGCGGCGACCGAGACTTTGTGGTCAGAACGCTGAAGGAAGGCTATATCGGCGTGGCTATCGAGCAGAGAAACTTTGGCGAGTGCGGCGGTGAGCCTATAAAGGGTACGACCGATTGCCACATTTCCACAATGAGCGCAATACTTAACGGAAGAACTACCATCGGTGAGCGCGCGCTCGATACTATGTGCGTTATTGATGCCCTCATCAAGCACTTTGATTTTGTCGATACTGAGCATATCATACTTATGGGTAATTCAGGTGGCGGAACGGCGACGTTTTATACAGCGGCTCTCGACGAGCGTATTTGTCTTGCCATGCCTTCAAGCGCTGTTTGTACCTATAAGCATTCTATCGCGGCAATAAGACACTGCGTATGTAACTTCGTTCCCAACATTGCAAAATATTTTGATATGGGTGATATCGGCGGCCTTATTGCTCCGCGTAGCCTTGTTGTCGTTAATGGCAAAGAGGACAAGATATTCCCCGACGCGGGCGTTCGCGAAGCGTATGAGGAGATAAAGCGACTCTACTCCGTCGCGGGTGTACCCGATAAGTGTGCTCTGGTAACGGGTGAAGGCGGACACCGCTTCTATGCGGACGACGCATGGCCCGTCGCCCACCGTATGCTGGACAATAAATAATTTACCGAAAAACAAAAGCCGAAGATATTGTATCTTCGGCTTTTTTGGTGCGGGTGACAGGACAAGGTTGAACAGGTTTCGCAAGGCGAAACCGCAAGTTTGTCTTGACGAACAAGGTTCGTCATTTGTTTTCGCAAACCGCCAAACGTTGCCGCCCGGCGACTAACGTCGCCTTGCAGGTTCTACGAGCAAATCACACAGACCAACCAAAAGGCGGTATGCTAATGCATACCGCCTTTTGGTTGGTACGAGTGTTCATAACAGACCTAATATTACGGCATAGTGCCGAGGCGGTCGAAACATATTCCCAAGGTACCGAAAATGCTTGTGTTTACAAGGAATTTTGTAACACGAAAGGAATATGATTAT